>REAZ01000009.1 GCA_004294445.1 Cytophagales bacterium | reverse complement strand
AAGCTACCATGAGTTAAGTGAAACTTTTTTGGTACAGTACGGCAAGATACGTTATTTTTACGTATTGAAACGGGTTTCTGGGTGGCTAAGCAAAACGGGGTAACTAAAATTAGGGTTTTTGTGAGAAAAATCAATAAAATAATTTATTAGCAATGGAAAAGTTTGTATCTTTGAGAATATTAAAAGACAAGCGAATGACTATACAATTAGAAGTTCAAGATGATTTGGTAGCACAAATTGGTAAGGATGCTATCTTGCGAAAAATGCAGACCTTTTTGGAGTGGGAAAAACTGCGTCTGTTGGCGTGGGAAATACATCAGTCTATGCAAGAAGCAGGCTTAGATTATGACCAACTGTGGCAACAAGCACGCAAGCAAGCATGGGAACAGCACAAAAAGCAACACTTATCTTTCTTGTCAGAATCATGAAAAAGGAGTTAGTAACAGACGTAAATGTAATTTTTTTAACTTTGACTATCAAAAAATAGACTATGACAGACTTAACAATAGTTCGCAATAATATCCAACTGCTTCTGGCAAAGATAGAAGATGAAATTATTTTACAACAATTTCATAATGCCTTGCTTTGGTTTAGCAAAGCAGAAGAAGGGCAACTTTGGCATACACTTTCTGCTTCCCAACAAAATGAAGTCTTGGAAAGCTATGAAGAAAGCGAAGATGAAGCAAATATAATTACTCACGAAGAAGCAAAACGCAGACACGCACAATGGCTTACAAAATAGTTTGGACAAAAAAAGCACTTGCTTCTTTTGAAAATATACTTGACTATCTGCAAAAAGAATATGACGCAAATACAGCAAGCGAATTTGCTCAAAAGGTTTATCATACCTTAGAATTGCTTGCGGAATTTCCTCAAATGGGGAGTGTAGAAGTCAAAAGTAAAAATATTAGAGGATTTTTGATTACTAAGCAGACTCGTCTATTTTATCGCTTGAAAGTCAAAGTAGAAAATATCACCCTGCTCAATTTTTTTGATACTCGCCAAGATAGTAGCAAGAAGTTTTAAAAAATTAACTCCTCCCGTTATTCTAAAATGATTTCATTATCAAGCAGCTAAAATACTTTCTGAACTACTTTTTTCAAAATAAATAATAAATTTGTCTGTAAATATCGTTCTTTGTAGCATAGTTGTTGGTGAAAAAACACCAACAAAGGCTAAATAAGTCAAAAATGATAAAAAAATAACAGTAATTGAGAAAATATTCTACCGTTAATTAGCGTTTCTGACCAACAAATTTTTTTGCTTTTGTTAAATACTTAACCTCGTTTGGTGTTCTCAACAAACGAAGTTAAGTATAATTGTTGGGATACCAAATAGGGGAAAGTGGTAAAATTTTACTACCAATATGTATAAGTAGTAATAAAAGAATATATAGGTTTTTGAGTTTCACCATCATAGTGTACTTCCTCTTTTGTAAGTCCATTGGGATAGGATTGATAAGTTTCTTGCCATTCTTGCCCCTTATCACCCTTTGTGATTTTTTTTACCAAATTATTATTTTCATAAATCAATGTATCGACTCTGCTCCACCTTTCAAAACCTTGATTGTACATTCCTTCCTCAATTAATTTATTTTTTGAATCATATTTCTTGGTATAGATAGTTATACTATTATAACCACTATCTCTATTTGTTTTTATAAGCCTATTTTGCTCATCATATTCATATAGTTCTATTGTTTCTAATTTGAAAGCTATTTGCTTTTCTGACATCTTAATTAACCTATTTGAATTGTCATATTCATACGTTTCTAGCTTATTTTGTCTGCTTTTAGGATTATTTATATGAGTAAATATTACTTTTATCTTCCTATTTTTACTATCATATTGATATATAGCTTCCAAAATTGGTAGTTTACTCTCCTCATTATTATCATATCCCTCCTCTTTTATTATATTTCCATTTTTATCATAAAAGTAATGCCATGTCTTATTGGTGCTGTTTTGTTTTGTTAGTTTGCGGGTAAATTTAAGCATAAGAGAGTCTTTCTCATTTTGCGGATACTCTTTTTGTATCTCTGATTTTTCAATTAATCTCCCTTTTCTATTATATTTATAAAAGTACTCATTTGAGTAGTAAATGACATCAAAAATGCTGTAATACTTTTCAAAAGTGATATTACCTGATTTATTGTAATCAATTTTGACTAACTCCTTATTATCCAAGGACTCTCTGGTGGAAAGATTTTTATAATGTATAGAAACAGACTTGATTTTATATTTTTTTATCAGTGCTGTATCTCCCTTGATTGTTGGGACTATTTCTTGTGAGAATACTATGGTATGTGTTAAAACCAATAAAAATAATAAAATTACTGTTTTCATAGAATTGTGATTATCTAATTAATTGTCAATTTTTTATTCCCAATTTTGCAAAGTATGCAAAAGATTTGCTTAGATTTAAACTCAGTATAGCTAAATAAAGTCCTTTCAGGCATGACCTAAAAGGACTTTAAAGCATATCAAACTCAAGATTTTACCCTCTCAGCCTGAACGGTAATTTCCTTTCTCTCTTGCCTGTGAGTGCAAAAAAAGCATTTGCTAAGGCGGGAGCAAGCGGAGGAAGTCCGGGTTCGCCTACGCCGCTTGGCTGCTCGTCATTTTCTACTATGTGTATTTCCATGATTGGCGTTTCTTGGATACGTATCATCTTGTAATTGTGGAAGTTGCTTTGCTCTGCCTTTCCGTTTACGAAGGTAATGCCGTCTTTTACTGCCGCAGTCAAGCCCATCACGATATTGCCTTCGGTTTGCGCTTTTACGTTGTCGGGGCTTATCGTCATGCCGCAGTCTATCACAGTTACTACTTTTTCTACTATTACTTCTCTCTCTCTTCGGGCTACGGTTACTACGTGGGCGCAGATAGTTCCGAAAGAACGAATTATCGCTACGCCTTTTGCCTTGTCTTTGGGCAGTTTTTCCGTCCATTTGGATTTTTCTTTCAGTATTTCCAAGACTTTTTTAAATCTTGGCGATTTGTCTAACAGGCTGATTCTGAAATCCATCGGGTCTTTTCCAGCAGCGTGTGCCAGCTCATCTACAAAGCTTTCATGCCCAAAACCATTGGTAGAGGAATACACCGAACGCCACCAAAGCAAAGGCACAGAAGGCTCGGCATGATGATAGTCCAAGCGCATATTGGGGATTTGATAAGGACTATTTTCTTTATCTACAGCTTCTACAGCCCAATCATCTACTTTTTTATTTGCCATACCGCCCCACTGACTTTGAATAGAGCCGCCGATAATCGTATGCCAAAAAGCTACGACATTGCCTTTTTCATCAATTCCACCTTTCATCGCATTGAGCATTGCGGGGCGGAAGGGACCTTGGGTTACGTCATCTTCTCTTGTCCATATTACCTTTACAGGTGCTTTTAGTTGCTTAGAGAGCATCGCTGCTTGCATGACAAAATCATAAAAAGCCTTTCTACCAAATGCGCCACCCATAAAAACAACGTTTATTTTAAGTTGCTCAGGTTTCATGCCTACTACCTGCGCCAACTGCCCAATAATGCCGTCAGGACTTTGGATAGGTGCCCAAATTTCACAACTATCTGCTCGCACATCTACCACACACGCCTCTGTTTCCATCGGTGCATGAGCCGCAAAAGGCGTTTCGTACTCTGCCAAAATGATATGTTTAGCTTTTGCCAATGCTTCTTCTACGTTGCCTTCTTCCTCTTTTACATTGCCTTCGGTTTTAGCCAACTCACGCATTTTTTTGAAGTAGTCTGCCGAGTTAAACTTTTCGGCTTCGGCACTTTCCCACGTAACTTTGAGGGCTTTTCTGCCTTGCATAGCGGCGTAGCTACTGTTTGCAATTACAGCTACACATTCGGGCTGCTTCATAAAAATAGGGCGAGTAATTTTGATAACGTCTTTTACACCCGCCACTTTGCGAGTTTCGCTGTCGTCAATAGCCACTACTTTCCCCCAGATAGCGGGGCAATGCTCTATGACTGCATAGACCATGTTTGGCACTTTCAAATCCATACCAAAAATAGCAGAACCATCTACTTTTGAGGGAATATCCACCCTATTCAGTTTCTTTCCTAAAAACTTAAAGTCCTTTTTTTCCTTGAGTTTTGGCTCTTTCGGCACTTCCAATTTTGAGGCTTCTTCTACCAACTCGCCATAAGAAAGACTCGTATTATTTTTCTTATTAAAAACTTTTCCATCACTTGCATAGCACTCATTTTCAGCAACTTTCCATTTATTTGCTGCCGCTTTGATGAGCATTTCCTTTGCCGCAGCACCTGCCTTGCGCATAGGCAACCAAGAAGCCGCTACGCTACCGCTTCCGCCTGAAAGCTGTCCTCCGTATTTTTTATCACCATTGGAGGCTCTGATAGTGATTTTGGTCATATCCACTTCCAATTCTTCAGCTACGAGCAAGGGAATAGAGTGAAAAGTGCCTTGCCCCATATCAGGGCGAGGATTTATCAGCGTGATTTTCCCCGAAGTGCGGGGAGATAAAAGCCCAATGCCAGCACTGCCCCTGTAGCTCCAGAGAGTTTGAGGAAGTTGCGGCGATTTATATTTTTTTGTATCGTTGTCATTTTTTTTAATTTTTTATTGTTAAATACATGGTTTGATGTTGTTTGAATTTGTTTTATGTTGTTAAAAACTACTTCAAACCGTTTTCAAACCTCAAACTGTTTTCAAACCATTTCAAACTTGTATTTTAAAACATTATTTCCCGCCTTGTCCAGAGCCTTCCTTTTTCATCATGTCTGCTGCTGAGTGTATAGCCTTACGCACACGCTGATAAGTACCGCAGCGGCAGATATTTCCCTGCATTGCCGTATCTATTTCTATGTCAGTTGGGTTTGGGTGCTTTGTTAAGAAAGCCGAAGCCGCCATGATTTGCCCCGATTGGCAGTAGCCACATTGGGGAACTTGCTCATCAATCCATGCTTTTTGGATAGGGTGCAGTTTTTCCGCAGAAAGTCCTTCTATCGTAGTAACTTGCTTGCCTACAGCCGCCGAAACGGGCAGCACGCAAGTTTTGGTGGCTACACCGTCTAAGTGTACCGTACACGCCCCGCACTGTGCCATGCCGCAGCCAAACTTAGTGCCTGTCATGTCAAGCACATCTCTGATGACCCACAGTAAGGGCATCTGAGGATCTACATCTACAGTGTAAGATTTTTTGTTAATCGATAATTGATATTGTGCCATGAAATTCAAAATTTAAAGTAAAAAAAAGAGGAAGACCAATTATAATGACGAGGTTGATAGATACGTTTTTAACGCGGTAAATATAAAGAAAAATATCTTATTAAATTTAATAAAATATCTTTTTTCTGAATGGGAAAACCTCAAAAATCTTTTGCCTAATTGTAAAATAACAAGTACCAAGACAGAATAAATGTATCTTAGTTATTTTTACAAACTATCTTCGCGCCTATAGATGAGCAAATCATCTCCTTGCAAATGCTCCTTGTCGAACAGTACGCCTCTGATTTGTGGGGCTTTGATGCCTTTCCCAAAGCAAATAGCACTTCGAAATACTCGAATCTCGTCCCAAAGGTCGTCTGCTAACAATGAATTGATGATGCCACTTCCCCCCTCGACCATTACCGACTGAAATCGCTTGGCGTGCAAATTTTCTATCACTTGGGGCAAAAAACGATAACTTTCGCTTTTGCCATCTTTGATTTTGATATACTCCAAATTCGGGGTTACATTGTCTTTGAGGGTATTATAGCAAATAGTTGGCTGGGAGTGGTCAAATAAATGTAGGGTAATAGGCAGGCGTAAGTCCTTGTCTATTACTACTCTTACAGGATTTCTGCCTACCCAATCTCTGACGTTGAGGATAGGATTATCATAGAAGGCGGTATTCGTACCTATCATTACGGCATCTTCCTCGCTTCGCCATTTATGCACCAATTTTCTTGAAAGGGAATTGCTTATCCACTTAGAGTCGTAGTTTTCATGGGCAACAAAACCATCTGCGGTTTCAGCCCATTTCAGCACGATAAAGGGTCGCATTCTTTGCACAAAAGTAAAAAACCGTTTGTTCAGATTTTTCCCTTCCTTTTCTTGCACGCCTACTTGTACTTCTATGCCCGCATTCCTAAGTTTTTGAATTCCTTTTCCTGCCACGAGGGGGTTTGTATCTAAGTTAGCAACGACTACCTTTTTTAGCTGATGCCTAATAATAAAATCTGCACAAGGGGGCGTTTTGCCAAAGTGCGAGCATGGCTCCAAGTTTACATACAAGGTAGCTTCTTTGAGCAGTTCTTTGTCTGCCACTGCATTGATGGCGTTTACTTCTGCGTGTGGCTCACCAAAACGCTTATGATAGCCTTCCCCAATGATTTTGTCCTCATGCACAATCACGCACCCTACCATCGGGTTCGGACTCACAAGCCCTCTGCCTGAAAGCGCAAGTTCCAATGCCCGATTCATGTATAAAATATCTTTTTCCATTTCTCTCGCTTCTTAATAAGGATTGATGACTGGTGCAAAAATAAAAAAAATTCCAAATCCTTGATTGATTTGGAATTTTGTGATGTGTTTTTGCACTATATTTAGCTTGTTTTCTTAGCTTCGATAGAGTACTGAGTGTGCGGTACGGCTCGCAATCTTTCTTTGGGAATGAGTTTACCTGTAGTTGCACAGATGCCATAAGTGCCGTTTTTGAGTCTTACGAGTGCATTTTCTAATTGCGTAATGTACTTTTGCGTTCTTGCAGCAAGCTGGTTAAGTTGTTCCTTTTCCAAAGAGTCAGCCCCATCTTCTAAGGATTTTACACTATTCATGTTAGCATCTTCTCCAGACGAACGTCTTGTCAAAGAGTCTTTTAGATGAGCAAACTTTTCCTTTGATTCTTTTAGCTTGGCAGTCAATAATTCTTCAAATTCACTTAACTCCGATTCAGAGTAGCGAACCTTTTCTCCTGTTGTTGATGACTTCATAAGTGCTTTTGGTTTTTAAATGTTAAGTCAGACATGAAAATATCAAGTTTGAACCTCATTTATAGGTTTTATTATAAAAAATAATCATTTGGAAGTAAGTGGGGTTTCGATGTTTTGAGTGTATTTACGTTGTTTTCTGAAAAAGGTTTAGCAAAGGGAACTTAATAAAATACAAAACTACTTTTACTAATTTTTTACAAAATACAAGCCGTAACGCTACAGACTATTTAAACACCGCTTTCGAGTCGCGAAAATAACAATATATTTTTATATCTATATATAAAAGTATAATTTTTTTGCCTTCGTTTATCTATTTATTTCCTTTTTATGTTAATTTTCTAAGAAAAAATAAAAACTTCTATAATTCCTTTGCATTTATTTTGAATAATTCACAAATTTGTTTAGCATTGAAAAACTATTAAGGAAAAAACTAATCTGAAAAAAAATTGACCATGACAACTTTAATGATTCTTATATTTATTATCGGCTATGTTGCTATCGCATTTGAGCATCCGCTGAACCTCAACAAGACTGCCCCCGCGATGCTTGCGGCTGTCTTTTGCTGGACGGTCTATGCCGTAAATTCATCTGATTACCATGAAGTTACGCATCACCTCCGCGAGCATTTGGGCGAGGTTGCCGAAATTCTTTTCTTCCTGATAGGTGCAATGACAATAGTAGAACTCATAGATGCCCATCATGGCTTTAGGTTCATTACCGACCGCATCAAAGCCCAAAATAAAGTTGGCTTGCTTTGGATTCTTTCTCTCGTTACCTTTTTCCTTTCTGCTATTTTGGACAACCTCACTACCGCTATCGTTATGATTTCTTTGCTCAGAAAGTTGGTGCATAACGAAAATGAACGCAAGTTTTTTGCGGGCATGGTCATTATAGCTGCCAACGCTGGCGGGGCGTGGTCGCCAATAGGTGATGTAACAACTACGATGCTTTGGATTGAAGACAGAATCACGGCTTCAGCTATCATTACAAGCACCTTCATACCAAGTCTTATTTGCATTATTGTTCCCCTCATTTTTCTTTCTTTTAGCATGAAAGGCGACATAGAAAAAGCTAAAATTACCGCACACGAAGAGGAAATCCCCAAAGGCGGCATGATTATGCTTTTGGTGGGTGTAGGCGCACTTATATTTGTACCTGTCTTCAAAACCATTACGCATCTCCCTCCTTACATGGGCATTTTGCTCGGCTTGGGCGTTCTCTGGACAGTTTCAGAAATTATAGATAGCAAGGCTGATGAGCTACTGAAGAAAAAACTTTCTCCTGTAGCCGCCCTTGCCCGCATAGATACTGCAAGTATTTTGTTCTTCTTAGGTATTTTGCTTGCTATTGGTTCTCTGCAAGTTACAGGAGTGCTTACCGAACTTGCCAAGTGGTTAGACACCAATATTGGGCATCAGGACTTGATAGTGCTTGCGATTGGCGTAGCTTCGGCGGTTATAGATAACGTACCTTTGGTAGCGGCATCTATTGGTATGTACGATTTGGCTTCTTACCCTACTGACCACAAGTTGTGGGAGTTTATGGCGTATTGTGCTGGCACAGGCGGCAGTATCCTCATCATAGGCTCGGCAGCGGGCGTAGCGGTGATGGGTATGGAAAGAATAGAGTTTGGTTGGTACATGAAAAAAATAGGCTTGTTGGCTGCTTTGGGCTATTTTGCAGGGGCGGGTGCTTATTTGTTACAATATATGCTCACACATTAGGATTTTTTATATTTCTTCCGTTCTAACTTCAGGGCTTTCGTTTTGGTGAATGAAAAACCAATAGAAAGCCCTTATATTTTCCAAGTAATCACAATATTTTTTTCCTGCATAAAGTAAAAACACTGTACTATAGCTGCATTTACCGAATTATCCGTAACTCTGCCTGAGCCTGCTAATGATATTTTTTCCTAAAATAATTTTTGCCAATAAAGCTAATACAGCTATGCTAATTCCTAATCTGAAGACTGCTTTTAGCAAGAAAACAAAGGCATCCATTTGTTTTTCGTCTATGTAGCTATGAATAGCACAAAATTGGTAAGTATATCCTTCTAATAATCTGTTTTCTTTGGGCTTAAAAGTTATATTTTTTTTGATAAATTTCATCGCTTCGATTCTGCCTTTGATGGCTTTGTCGTTATTTGCCATTGAGCGAGTCTGGTGGTTTATGATGGTAATACCTATGGTATCGATGAGGTATATTTTGTCATTTTTTAGATTGAGCATATTAAAAATCCAGTCTTCGCACATGCTAAAGGTGGGTGGGAAAGGGTAAAAATTGGCGTTTTGCTTTTTTGCTGCCACCATTGTCCCGAAAATATTTCCCTTGAGCAAGAGTTGGTAATCGTAAAAACCTTCTTTGAGAGAGGCTATTTCATTGGTAGAAATAACACTGTCAGTATCTATTTGGTATTTGGTAGCAAAAAAGTTACAATTTGGGTGTTCTTCTATTGCTTTGTGTAGCGTATGGAGGTAGTGGGGGAGCATGATGTCGTCAGAATCAAAAAAAACAACATATTCTCCCTTTGCCAGATGAAAACCTGTATTGCGCGCTACAGACCGCTCTTCGTTTTTTTTGCGTATATATTTAATTTTACTTTGATTAGGGAAATTAATTTCTACTACGTCTTCTGTTTCGTCAGTGCTGCCGTCATCAATGACCAATATCTCGAAATCTCTGAAGGTCTGATGGAGAACGGACTGCAAAGTGGGAACAATAAGATGCGCTCTATTGTAAGTAGGAATCACGATAGAAAATAACGGACTCATCTATTTTGTTTTTTTGGTGCTACGATGGCTTTGGCAAACCACATAAACTCGCTGATGAATTTTTCAAAACTTTTAGCAGTAGTTTCATTAGTAAGTGTACCGCTTGCGTCAAAAGCCTTATCTACGTCAGGGACGAGTAGTTTATAGGGCATAGGGAAAGCACCTAACGATAAAATCAGCAGTTGCATCTGGGTAGAGGCGTTTATTCCGCCAAACTTGCCCGTAGTAGCTGTTACTACCCCAATTGGCTTTTTGCTGAACTCTTTCCAAACGTAATCGAGGGCGTTTTTGAGTGCGCCAGAATAACTTCCGTGGTATTCGGGAGAAACAAAAACCATAGCATCAGCGGCATCCAATTTTTGGGCAAAAGTGGCTAATAGAGGTGGCGGGTTTTTATGCTTACTTGCCGTATCTTCGAGCATGGGCAAGTTATATTCTGCCAAATCGATAATTTCTGCACTAATACCCTGCAAAGCCATACGCCTATGCAGTTCCACAGTAGCTTGATGAGATAACCTTCCTGTGCGTGTGCTTCCAGAGATAATCACAATATTCATTTGATTTACTTTTTTATTTCCCTCAATATTTCGCTAAACTATTTTTTTCCTCTATGATAACAATAAAGATGCAATAATGTTCTATTCATAAAATATAGTTCCTCACAGTTACATTTTTTTAATATGTTGTTTCAGCACAATATTGTCTTTGTTTTTTCGTATTTCTTGTATCAATCTCAAAAAAATACTATACTTTTGAGGAAAATTTATATTTCTAAGTTTCTGAAATAATTTTGTATGGTAAACTATTATCTCTATTTATAGGACTCAACTTATTTTTTTATGAAAAACAAATTCTTACATTATTCACTTTTTTTCACATTTCTCTTTGTTTATTGTTCTATTTTATCATTTGGGCAAGGGTCGGGTAATGCGATGAGATTTACAGCTGACGGGCAATACGTAAACTCGGATGCATCTGGGCAGTTTAATACGGAATTTTCCAGTACTGAGCGTACTCTTGAGTGCTGGGTAAAGTTTGAAAGAGACCCACTCGCTAATAACGCTTGGTTAGTTGATTTGGCGAACTCCGACCAAACTTCAGGAGCAGTAACAGGAGGCAATGCTGGAACGGGAGCTATAGCACTCGCAAATACACCACTATTTTTGAGCTGGTCTTATCTGTATTGGAATGGGGCAGGAGTCATTGACCCCACAGCAGATAATAGTTTTGTAATTGGCTTTAGAAGTAATAATGACCCCGCCGCCAATTATGGTGGCGATAGAGATGCCTTTAGCGGTGATTTTATTGACTTTTCATTTCCATTTACGCCACAGCAAAATACTTGGTATCATGTGGTAGGTACTTTGTCCATAGCAGGTGGCAACACTACAGGTCGGCTTTTTGTGAATGGAATACAACTAACTGCGGGAAACGCCTTTAGAACACCAAGAACATTTGTGTCTTCTGGTAATTATACCACTGGAGCAGTAACTAATCTGACAAATGCCTTTCCCCTGACTGCCACAGGTATCGTACCGAGGCGAATCAAAGATGGAGCAAATTATCTCAATCCTGGTGATGTAGGTATAAGAGCCTTCATAGGAAGAAGACCACAGGGTAATTTTGCAGCCGCTGGAGATGCCCAACTTATTGGGCAGATAGATGAGGTGCGTATTTGGAATAAGCCCATAGACCAAACAACCGAATTACAACCTTTTATGTGCAGTAAGAGAACTGCTGACCCCGGTTTTTTTATTATCAATTATGGCTTCGATGAAGCTGCGGGCAATGCTACAGATAATATTGGTACAAATGCCGCAGGATATTTGACTGGTGCAAGTAGGATACTTTCTGGCGCACCTGTAGGCGATGCAAGTGCCTTTGTCTATGGAGGGAATACCACAAATATAGCTTATAGCACTGGAAATTTTCAAGTTACAGCCACAGCAAATACGCCTGTGCTGCACGTTTATAGGGTAGCAGCCTCTCCTAATGATGTTACAGTTCCCACACAGATGGGAAATATAGATACACAGTATTTTGGCGTTTTTACTGGAACAGATAATATTACTTATACTGCAACTTATAATCACGGCGGAACAGCAACACTGCCCAATCCTCCTAACCCATCAACTGCTCCTCTTGCACTTGCAGTAGCACGAAGACTACGCAATGATGGTGGTGCTTTTACTTATGATGCTACGGGAGTAGCTGCTGCAACTACGCACAGTGTAGCAGGTCTTACTATGGATTTGGCTGCCGCAACGCCGAGAAATCAGCAAGAGTTTATTTATGGGGCTATACCTGTGCCTGTTTTGGGTCCAGCAGGAGGCTTAGGTGCTGCACTTGCTTATTCAGAAGCTGCCACAGGGGATTTTACCAATAACCCAACATCTACAGTAGCAAGTACTATCACCGTAACGGGTACGAATATCACAAGTGCTACAGTGCAAATCACGACAAATTTTCAGGCTGGAGATGTATTGGCTACTGTGGGCGCGCTCCCTGCTGGTATTACTGCTTCTTTTAGTGGTAGTACACTTACTATTACAGGTACAGGAACTGCGGCGCAGTATCAAACTATATTACAAGCAGTTACCTATCGTCATGATACAGATATTCCAACTGCTAATACTCGTACAGTAACTTTTACAGCCTTTAATGGTGCATTATCAAGTAATACTCGCACGAGAGATATAGCAGTTACCTCTATAAATGACCGACCTGTGATTAGTGGCACAGCTACGCCGCTTACTTACCAAAAGTTAGCCACTGCAATTTCTGTAGCACCTGCCATAGCAGTTGCAGACCTTGATGATGCGAATCTTACGCAGGCAGTTCTTACCATTACAAATTTTACAGCCCTCCAAGACGAATTTAAGTTTGCCATTCCCTTGCCTGCGGGCATTACTTCTGCACAGGTAAATGGTGCTGGAATTGCAACTGCGGGAACGATTACTTTTACTGGCACTGCCTCAAGGACTACTTATGCTACTCTATTGGCAAGCCTCACTTATAGAAATATAAGTGCTACACCCGCTCCTGCTACACGCACCGTAGATTTTCAAGTTACTGATAACGGCTCTGGTGCTACTTTAGCTGTTTTAACTAACGCTGTAAATCCGCAGGTAGTCATTAATATTGATGCAAGTTTGAACGTCGCCCCGATTCTGGCAGCAGGTTGTCCAGCCACAGCACGCACTTTTACTGAAAATATGTTACCGTTGCCATCATCAGTGAGTTTATTCCCTGCTGACCCTACTGTTACAGATGCTGATGATACAGACCTTTCACAAGTGGAATTCAAATTTACTTCAGGCTATACTAACGGACAAGATGAGCTTTTCTATGATGGCGTATTAGGCGCACCTTTTGCCTCGACAGGTTTTAATGCAGCTACAGGCATCCTCTTAATTACAGGGGTAAACACTATAGCGAATTACCAAGCGATTATGCAAAACATAAAGTATAGGAATACAAATATAGAAAACCCGACAGGAGGCAACCGTACTGTAGCTGTTACCTTTTCTGATAATGGTTTTGCCACTACACAGCCTGTAAAAACTACGGTTGCGTGTAATATTATTGTGAATGTTGTTCCTGTGAATGACGCACCTACTTTGGCAACTATAGGAGCTACTACTCTTACTTACATAGAGCAAACCCTCTTGGGTACAGCCTTAGTAGATAATACAGTAGCCATTGCAGATTTGGACAATACAAATATGTCAAGTGCAACGGCTCAAATCACTACTAACTATCGCAATGCTGAAGATATATTAGAATATTCTCCTGCGGTTGCAGGCATCACTGCTTCTTGGAATGTACTCACAGGAACGCTTACTTTGAGTGGGGGCGCAACCATTGCTAACTACCAGACTGCCTTGCAAAGCATCAGATACCGCAATACAAGCAGAAACCCGAATACAGCTCTCACACGCACTGTTTCTTTCCAAGTGAATGATGGACAAGGAGCAAATAATTTGACTAATATTCTTACGAGAAATGTAACCGTAACACCAGTCAATGATAGACCTGAATTAGCAGCCATTGAAACACTAAATTTGGCTTATACTGAGTTTGAAGCAGCCAAGCAAATTACCAATACCATTACAGTTGATGATGTAGATAATACGACTTCAGCAAGTGCTACTATTTCTATCAGTGGTGGTTTTGCAGAAGATGTCTTAGCCTATACAGCTATTGTTGGCAATCCTATTGTTTCAGGAGGATATGCGGGTGGCGTACTTACCTTGAATGGAACGGCTACTTTGGCACAGTACCAAGCAGCGCTACGCAATGTAACCTATAATAATACAAGTAGAAACCCAAATATTACGGTTCGTACAGTTTCTTTTGTGGTCAATGACGGAAGTGCTATAGCACCTACAAACCTAAATAGTGCGGCAATTACGAGGCAAATTAGCATAACCCCTGTCAATGACGCTCCTGTAGTTACTAATGCCGTTGATGTACAAAATTATACTGAAAATGAAACGGCAAAAGTCATTTTCCCAAATCCAACAAACTTTACGGTACAAGACGTGGACAATTCAAATCTGGCAAGTGCTACAGTACAAATCATAGGTAGTTACTTTGCAGACCAAGATGTATTGGCACTCGGAAATACAGGCTTGGGCATCATAGGCACATGGAACGCAGCAAGCGGAACACTTGCGTTGAGCGGTGCGGCTTCAGTAGCTAACTATCAAACGGCGATAAGAAGTGTTACTTATTTTAATAGCAGCCAAAACCCAAGTGGATTGCGAAGAACTATAAGCATCAGTGTAAATGATGGACTGATGAATAGTAATACAGGTACTCAAGCCGTAAATGTACTACCTGTTAATGATGCTCCTTTCGTTAGTAATTTTACACGCAGAACGGGTGTAAACGCCAATTTGCAATTAAATAATGACGTTTTCTTGGAAAATTATTCTGATTTTGAAAATGATGCAATGGGAAGTGTTCGCATTACATCATTGCCAAGCAATGGGACATTAGCCCAAAATGGCGTTCTTGTTACGGTTGGGCAAGTAATTGCCTCGGCAGGTATAGCTTTAGTTTACACTCCCAACAAAAATTATGAAGGGAATGACTCTTTTGAATGGAGTGCATCTGATGGCGCACTCTTTTCATTAGCTACCGCGCGTGCCAATATTGTGGTAGGGACAACGGGAATTTACCCACCAATTAACCTAAAAGCAAAAGCGGGAAGCCAGCAAGTTTTCCTTACATGGGAGCCTGTAGTAGTAGCAGGGGTGAGCGTAATTTATGAGATTTATCTTTTTTCTCCTAACCAACCTCAAAGATTAGTAGGAACGACAGATCAAGAAAAGTTTACGGTAACGGGATTAGAAAACGGAGTTGCCTATGTTTTCAGGGTATTGGCAACCGATGCTTTGCGACGTACAAGCGATTTCTCGAATCCTGCAACAGCCCGACCTTCTATCATTTTAGGAACTGAGGAGGCAGACTTGGCAAACTTGAACTTTGCGCTTTATCCGAACCCAAATACAGGAAATTTTGTGTTGTTGTTTGAGGAAAAAACAAGCAAAAATGCAAATATTCAAATCTTTAATACACTTGGACAGAAAGTATTTGGCAAGGAAATTCAAAGTGTTTCGGGCAGATATGAGGAAAAAATAGATTCGGTAATCCTTTCCGAAGGAACATATATCCTACATATCAGTACAGGGACAAACAATTATCAAAAGCGATTTGTAGTTCAAAAATAAAAAAAGTTCCAAACCGCGATATAGTTTGGAACTTTGAAATAAAATTTTCATAAAACCTATAAAGTCTTGCAGGCTTTATAGGTTTTATTCTTTAGAACTGCTCAGTTCCTGCAAAAAAGAAAGCACCTTCGATGGCAGCGTTCTCATCAGAGTCAGAGCCATGTACTGCATTTTTCTCGATAGATTGTGCGAAAACCTTGCGAATAGTGCCTGCTTCTGCATTGGCAGGGTTTGTAGCACCTATTAGCTTGCGGAAATCAGCTACAGCATTTTCTTTTTCCAAAATGATAGCCATGATATTTCCCGAAGACATATAATTGCAAAGGTCGTGGTAAAAAGGTCTATCTTTATGCACTGCATAGAACTGTCCTGCGCGCTCTGCACTCAATTTAGTGAGCTTTGCCGCCACAATTCTGAAACCTGCCTCCTCTATCATTTTGATGATTGCACCACTATTGCCCGCTTCGTAAGCATCTGGCTTTACCATAGTAAAAGTTCTGTTCGTTGCCATAAATTTGATTTTTATAAATCAATGATGATGTAATTAATTTAGAGTCTATAAAATTCAATCCTGAATTTTGGCACAAAAATAGAAAAAATGTTGTTATTTTTGGGTTTCTATTAACAAACTTAAATTTTTTGTCATGTGGCGCAAAATACTTGGCTGGGTAATATCTCCTTTTTATGTCATTATTTTCTTTACTATTCTCTGTTTTTTTCACCCAATCCAATACATTGCTTTTCGGTTTTTTGGGTATCAGGCACACAAAAGAAGTGTAGATTATATGATTTATTCACTGGTTTACAGCCTTTATCTGATGGGGGTACGCTACAGATTTGATGCGAGCCAGCCACTACCCAAAGATAAACCGCTTATCATTATCAGTAATCATCAAAGTATGTTTGACATACCTATTATTGGTTACTTGCTTGATGAGCATCACCCCAAATATGTAACAAAGAGGGAGTTAGCAAGTGGGATTCCAAGTATTTCCTTTAATATTCGGCATGGAGGTTCTGCCATCATAGATAGAAAAGACACCAAGCAAGCACTCATGGCTCTCAAATCTTTTGGGGAGTATTTGGAGAAAACCAATCGTGCGGGGTGTATTTTTCCAGAAGGAACACGCTCACGCACAGGCGAAGTAAAGCCCTTCAAGCCCAAAGGCTTAATGATGCTTCTGCGGGCTGCCCCCAATGCCGTAGTAGTACCCGTTGCTATAGATGGTGCTTGGGAAATCATGCGGTACAATGCAATGCCCGTACCGTTTGGCATGAAAATAAGTGCGACCGTATTGCCAACAATCTCGCGCGAAGGAAAAACACCCGAACAGATTTTGGAAGAAGCTGAAGCAGTCATCAAGCAGCACTTGGGACAGTCTTAACTTTAAGAAAGTTCGCTAAGTTGGTATGAAAAACCTTCCATGATAGGGTTAGCAAGCAATTTCTGGCAAGCTGCTTGTATTTTGGTATCGGCTTCTTCTTTGCTGCCCGCCTCTATTTCGATGCTTATGTGCTTGCCAATGCGGACATCAGTGCTGTGTACGTCTAGGTTTTTTAATCCTAACATGACCGCTTTGCCCTGAGGATCAAGGAGTTCTTGGAGTGGCATGACATCTATTTCTGCTTTGAATTTCATCTTTTTATGATTTTATAGTTATTACAAATTTTAGCCTTAAAAGTTTGCGTTACAAATAACAAATTTTTGAAAAGTTTGCTACTTTTGACTTACTTTTATTCTTTTGACGAGGGCAAAGGTAGTTGTTTTTTAAGTTTACACCAAAATATCCAAACAACAGATTTTATGAAATTTACATGGAAGGGCGTATTCCCCGCACTGACTACAAAGTTTACCGCCAATGATACATTGGACTTGGCAGCATTTGAAAAAAACCTTCAGGCACAGCTAAATGCGGGCGTGGAAGGCATCATATTGGGTGGGACTCTTGGCGAAGCAAGTACACTCACAGCAGAAGAAAAAAACAGCTTAGTGAGATTTGCGGTAGAAAAGGTAAATGGCAAAGTGCCTGTCATCCTCAATATCGCCGAAGGAGCTACGCACAGTGCCATACAAGTAGCACAAAATGCGAAAGACTTGGGTGCAAGCGGGCTTATGCTCCTGCCGCCAATGCGCTACAAATCTGACCATAGGGAAACCGTAACTTACTTCAAAGCTGTAGCACAGTCCACCGATTTGCCTATTATGATTTACAACAATCCGATAGATTACAAAATCGAAGTTACCTTAGATATGTTTGAAGAATTAGTTGGCTGCGAGAACATTACTGCCGTCAAAGAATCGACCAGAGATGTATCAAATGTTACCCGCATGATTAATCGCTTTGGAGATAGGTTCAAAATTATGTGTGGCGTGGACACTTTGACTTTGGAAAGTTTGCTTTTAGGTGCTGATGGCTTAGTAGCGGGCTTGGTATGTGCTTTTCCCCAAGAAACCGTATTGCTCTATCGTTTGGCAAAGGAAGGAAAAATAGCAGAAGCATTGAAAATTTACCGTTGGTTTTTGCCCTTGTTGGAGTTGGATATTCACCCCAAACTTGTCCAATACATCAAATTGGCAGAGTCGGTAGTAGGCTTAGGCACTGAATACGTGCGCGCACCCCGCCTTACACTCGAAGGAGAAGAGAGGGCAAGAGTCCTACAAATAATTGAGGAGGGAGTGAGCAAAAGACCAAAACTGCTCTATTAAAATCTTAGACCTGAGAAGTAAATATAACTTTGTTCGCAACAAGAGGTTGCACTCGGCAGAAGTAGAATAAATATGGCATTGGACACTTATTTTTCCATAGCACAGCCTACTGAGGCTCTTTTCAAAGAGAAAGGAAGCAAATTTATTGCCTTTGCCTACCCTGTAGAGAATGAACAAGAAATCAGAGATAGGTTGGAGTTGGTTCGCAAAAAATATTACGATGCCTCTCATCATTGTTACGCCTATATGTTGGGCAAAGACAAAAAAGATTTTCGGGCAAATGATGACGGAGAGCCAAGCGGAACGGCAGGTTTGCCTATTTTGGGGCAGCTAAAGTCCAAAAATATTACCAATGTCTTGGTAGTAGTAGTTCGCTATTTTGGTGGCACAAAACTGGGGGCAAGCGGACTTGTGAGTGCCTACAAAACCGCCGCAGCCGAAGCACTTGCCCAAGCAACTATCGTAGAAAAAATACTTGTGCAGTCCATCACCTTCTATTTTGAGTACCTACAGATGAATGAGGTGATGAAACTTATCAAAGAATATGGGTTAAAAATACTTAGCCAACACTTTGACAACCAATGCCAAATCACGCTGCAAATTAGGGAAGACTTAGTAGCGGAGGTACAAAAGAAAATGGAAGCACTCATAAACTGATAAATTCTTCAGAACATAGATGGGTTTGTGAAGAAGGAGTGCCTCCAATATCTTTTCCTCTATTATTTTTAACCTTGATTACCTTTTTTCCTAAACGCAAAAAGTGGGATTTCCGTCTGAAACATCATCTCTTTTGTAACACTTGGGCTGATAATTTTTTCTATCCAAATGCGGTCGTATGTAGCCATCGCCAAAATAGAAGGATGCCTTCTGGCAATATAGGCATAAATGCCCGCAAGCGCATCATCACTATCTTCTTCTTCCATCTCTACAAATTCCAAACTCATTGACTCATAGCCAAATTTTCTTTTCAAATTATCAACAAAATGCGTTTTGTCGAAAGTTTGGTGGTCAATGCGATGCGGCAGTACAGAATCTACATGGAATATTTCCAAGGATGCCTCAAACATTTTAGCCAAATTAACTACCTTTTCAAAACCTTCCTCTATAGAGAGAAAATCGGCAGCATAGGCTATATGCTTGACGGCATGGTATTTATAATTGTCAGGAATTGCCAATACGGGGCAATCTACCTTTTCCATTACATCTACAGTATTACTTCCAAATAGCACTTTTTGCAAGCCGCTCGCCCCGCACGTACCCATTATGATAAGGGTAGCCCCAAGTCTTTTTACCTCATTGTTTATGTGTTCTTTGAAATCTCCCTGCACCACTACTAACTCACTACTTATCTCCTCTGGCAATATATCCAATTCTTTCAAGTGTTGGTGTATTTCTTTTTTTAGCTTTGCTAAACCTTCTTCAATATCATTTTCTCTTATTTCAGCATATAAGCGACTGGGCGTTTGGGTAGGAATAATTGTTTGGGTAGCATGAAAAAAGACAAGATGAAGGCTGGCACTGTTATGCCCAAGACGCATAGCAAATTTTACTGCTTTTGCTGCGTTATTAGAGAAATCGGTCGGGATTAATATTTTTTTCATCTTAGTTTTGGTTATTGAATTGGCTTTTTATTTGAACTTTAATCAAAAAGAACGCTTTTATTTGGAACGTAAAATTAAACACAATTTATGGTAAAAAACATGATAAAAATCATGCTTCGGATTGATAAAAATCATAGAAAAACAGGTAAAAACTAACTATCTTTACTGTGATATTTGTAAATACAGAAATTTAAAACCTTAAGCGTGATAAACACCATGAAAAAAATACTTGTGCCAATAGACTTTTCTAACTATTCTAAAAATGCCTTAGAATATGCCATCGTCCTTGCAAAAAAAATTAATGCTACTGTTACCGTATTCCATAGCTTTTACTTTACCACAGCACCAGAGTACAGTACACTCGCTTCTTACATCAATACTGCCATAGAACAAGAGCAAAAACGATATGAGGAGCAAACGAGAGAGTTTTTAAAAAATTATGAAAATGAGGAATATGATGACGGAAGTGGTAAAATCAAAATAGATAGTATCGTAAAGCTCGGCTTGCCCTCCGAAGACATTGCAAAGGTAGCAAAGGAGCATAATTTTCAACTGATAGTGATGGGAACAAAGGGGGCTACGGGCTTAGATCGCCTCATTTTTGGCTCTATCACCGCCAATATCATAGAAGACAGCGACGTAAAATGTCCCGTACTTGCCGTACCGAAAGGGGCTGTTTTGCGTGGGATAAAGCATATCCTTTTTGGAATGGACTACGAAGAAGATGATGTACCCGTGATTGACGATTTGCTGGAGTTTGCGGGCTATTTTGATGCAAAAGTAACCTGCCTACACGTCAATATGGACGAGGAACAAATCCCCTCCGATAGATTAGAAAAAGAAATTTTAGAAGACACTTATTGGTTTACGCCCTACAACAAAATAAAGTTCGAACTTATGAAAAGCGAAAGCACAAAGTCGGGCTTGGCACGATACATCAAGGAAAATGCAATAGATTTGGCGGCAGTGATGCCTCGCAAGCGTAGCTTTTTGGAGAGTCTGTTCCACAAAAGCGTGAGTAATAACATAGCAAGCTATGCAGGCGTTCCTGTGTTGGTGATTAAGAAGTAGAAAAAAGCTGCTTACACAATCAAACTTTGACAAGTATTCCACTTAGGATTCCAACACCTGAAGCGGTAAATTTGTTAAAGTTTGTTGCTTGTTATTTATTGCTATGCTGAAAGGGTTTTAGCTGATAATAGCGTAAGGTTTTTCAAATTTTTGAAAAAATGCTACGATTCCATTGATGAATTGTCGGTAGCTTTCTGATTCATTATTTTCGATATTTGTATCTAAATAAGGTGCAATCGCCCTCGCTGAAGCACCTTTTTGAAAATCTGGCAATATTTTCTCTAATTCTTCTGTCGCATTATTGAGATTATCGGGGTTGCGAAATGTCTTTTTTTTAGCGTACTTTTCTGCTTTAAATTTCGGGTAGGCAGACTGTATGGCGTGCATATCACCTAAATACCAAGCCTCCAATTCTCTGCAAGCTATTCTTATCAAAATAGGACAAGGTTCTTCTACATTAGTTTTGCAAAGTGCCAATAGTTTATTTTTCAATTCCTTACAATCATGACTATCTTGGTCATGCACAATTACAACTCCAGCAGGTTCATGATAATTTGAAAACACTTTGATTTTTTTTGGGATAGACCTTTGCAAGTCTGATTTTCCGTTATGTGGTCTTATGAAATAATTTTGCTCTAAAATCCATTTTTCAGGCAATATTTTGGGTAAAATAATCTTTAAGACATCACACATAGATTGTTCTTCAGTTAGAATTTCTATTCTTGCCATAATTCTTATTTTTGCTCTTGATTCCACTGCCTTCCAAGTATCCTTGTGTCCACAAATAGCCTAAGGAATCTCCCTCTTTTACTAATTTTCTTACAATCTCATCATCTTTAGCTCTTTGAATACTAGTATAACCTTTCTGTTTATTCAACCAAAAAAGTTCCTCTATTTTTAATTGACTCACAAAATCGGGAGAGTGAGTAGAAATAAACACTTGTCCGCCCTTTTTGGCATATTCTCTAAATTCCTCTGCCAATTCTGCTAATAAATCTGGGTGTAAATAGTTTTCAGGCTCTTCCACACAAAGTAAGGGATGGGGAGTAGGGTCATTCAATAAAATGAGATAAGCAAACATTTTGATAGTGCCATCAGACACATAACGAGAAATAAAAGGGTCTTTAAAACTACCATCTTTGAAGTGCAACACAATGCGTCCGTCAATCGTTTCTGTAGCCTCGACTTGCGAAACTCCTGGCACACGCCTTTTCATTTTCTCTAAAATATTTTGAAAAATATCTTGATGATTTTCATAAATATATTTGGTAACTTGTGCTAAATTATTGCCATTCGTAGAAAGATGCTCACTTATGCCTGTTTCTTCAAGAGTTTGCGCCGCTTGTATTTGAAAATTAGAAACAAACCAATTTTCTAATAATCTGCGAAAAGTGCTAATTGCCTTGAATTTTTGAAATTGTCCCAAGCCTTTTATGGCTAAAATATCAGGCGAATCAAGCGTTTGCTCTTCTCTTTTGTCTTTAAATTCTTGTTTTGCTTTCGCAAATTCATCTTCGTTCACTATCGCCGTTCCACGCCCATTTGAAAAGTCTAAAAAGCGATAAGGTCTGCCTCTATTGCCACGTCTATAGCTCAAAATTTCTTTGGTAATTATAGGTTGATTTTGTTCATTTAAACCTATTGAAAGCTCATAAGTAACCAACGGTGAACTTTGCTCATCTCTAAACTTTATTTCAAACTCTATATCGCCTATACTATCACGTGAAAAAACCTCTTTGAACCCGCCAAGTTGATTAAGCGCATATTTTACATTATTTCGCAAGGCACTACTCAAAAAACCGAATACACCAAAAAGAGTAGTCTTGCCTACCCCATTTGCACCCAAAAAAACACACATATTGGGTAAATCGCGTATTTCTACCTCTTGAAAAACTTTAAAATTTTTGATTCTTATTTTTTCAATTTTCATAACAGTAGTTTACTTTAAAAGATGGCAATACGAAGGTATTAACTTTTTTGCTAATATTAGTACCCTGACCTTTTTCGCTATGATTTTTTTTTCTTAGTAAATATTTCTACTTATCAGTTTTCCCTTCCACCGACTTTTTTAGTAAAGGTATTTTAGCTTTTGTTTTGAAAGCTATTCTGTAGGAAATATAATAATTCAAAACTACCCTTCCTTGCTTGTTGGTACTTCCAAAGCCGGGTAAGTCATTGGCAATGAGTTGGTTTTCTCCTTTTACTTTTGAGAGGAGCATAAACCTCGCCGTGTAGCCCATAAAAAACTGTTTCCATACATTTACTTTCAGCCCCAGCACTATCTCAAGCCAATTAGCCGAAAGCCCCGATTCAGTGATAGTCCCTACAAAGCGGTCATCTACTATGGTAGCCGTACTTTCTATCAATCTCGGCACCCGATAGCCCCATGCCTCGCTTGCCCCGTAGTAAGTAAAGTTGTGTTTGAAAGAGGCAGCGGCATAGCGAAAGCCTACAAACATGACTTCGTCTTTGAAGGTGCGGTGCATAAAATTATAATCAGCTCCCAAGCGAAAGTACGAACCCTGCGAATCATAAGAAAAACCTGTATAGTTTAGCCCTGTACGGCTTCGCTCCACTCTGGAATATCCGTAATCAAAAACTGCAAAAAATCTATTTTGGGCAAAGCCAACATCTACCGTTCCTTCATATCGATACTTATAAGAAGGGGCAACAGGCGTGGCATTAGGAATAGGGATACTGTTTTGGAAAGGGGAAAATAGATTATCGGTAATTGGATAGGAAAGGTCAAAACCTGCTCTTACGCCATCAACGGTAAATTTAAAAGGTTTTTTAGCTTTTTTTATCGTATTCAAACTATCAGCCAACTGTTTTTTCAAAGAATCTGGGCTTATTTTTTTGTTTTGTGCATATACCGTATTGAAGGCTAAAAAACTTGCGGCTATCAAAAACATGAATCTATATGTAGCTATTTTTAATCTCATGCTGGTAGGTAATTTTATGTTTTCCATACATTTCAAAAAGAAATTCTGATATTTAGCGTATCTGAAATGGTCAAACTATTTTTAAAAACCTCTGTGCCTACTGTTGTTCCTTGCAGCGTTACGGTGAGGTTATCTACCTTTTGGTCGTAGCCGCAGTTAGGCGAAATCACGGAAAATATACGATTGTAGGCAACTCGTAGCGTATCTTTTCGCTGTACGAGGTCATTCGGGTTTACTTTCCTAAAGAACACATAATAGGCATTGTTTTGGTCAGTTGGGTTAATAGGTAGCGAAAGCGTATCTATGCCTGCTACAGTTCTTTTTCTGTAAACCGTTCCGCTTGGCGTTCTTACCGAGTCTATGTCAAATTTGGTGAGCCTGCTTGCTCCCAGCTTATAAAAGCGGACTTTGATGAGTGTGGAATTGCGGCTCGTAAAGGTGCAGTCTTCGCAGCCTGTAGAAAAAAAAACAGGTAATGAAAGAAGCAAGAAAAGCCTATATTTTTTCAAATGCCCGATATTTGTATTAAAAAATTTCACCATAACAGTTCAATCAGCAAGAAATATTTTTATATCTGGTACAAAATTAGGACTTTTGTTGTTATATTGGTGCAAAGGGAAGTGTAAAATAAGTTAAATCATGGAAAGAATCGGGAAAGGCTTGCTCAAGCAGGTTGATTGGTTGATAGTAGGAATGTATTTTTTATTGGTGCTGATGGGCTGGCTCAATATTTATGCGGCAGTGTATGACCCCGACCCGCTTACGCACAAAAGTATCTTTTCCCTTTCTATTAACTCTGGGAAGCAATTACTTTGGATTGGACTTTCGCTCATACTTATTTTTGTACTTGTCTTGGTTGATTTTAAGCTATACAATACCCTTGCTTATTTCATCTACGGGGCAAGTGTGCTTTCTCTGTTGGCAGTATTATTTGTAGGGACGGAGATTTACGGCTCAAAATCTTGGTTTAGGATAGGCAGTTTTAGCATTCAGCCTGCCGAGTTTGCCAAGTTTGCTACTGCTCTGGCTATAGCGAGATTTATGAACGAAACAAGTGTAAAAACTACCAAATTAAAGCAATTTATCATACCCTTTATCATCATAGCCATTCCTGCCGTCCTCATTAACGAGCAAGGCGATACAGGCTCTGCTATGGTCTTTGCTGCTTTTCTTATTGTTTTTTATCGTGAAGGGCTACCCCAATTCATCATGGTCATTGGCATTTGGGTAGTGAGTTTGTTTGTACTTACCTTAGTTTTTCAAGACAAATATCTGGTAGAACTGCTCCTTTGCATTGCTTCTGTGGGTATTATTGCTATTTTGTTAGGAGAGAAAAAATGGAAAAAAATTACCCTTACTTTAGCCATCACAGGGCTTTCGGTAGGCTTGGTATGGGGAACAAATTATTTTGTGAATGAAGTATTGGCAGAGCATCAGCGGGCAAGGGTAAAGCTATTGGTCAATCCCGAACTTTCTAAAGCAGAAAAGCGAGGCATTGGCTACCAAACCGTACAATCAAAAATTGCTATTGGTGCAGGTGGGTTCATGGGTAAGGGCTTTTTGGAAGGCACGCAAACCAAATTTGACTATGTGCCAAAGCAAAGTACAGATTTTATTTTCTGCACCGTTGGCGAGGAGCATGGCTGGATAGGTAGCTTAGTAATGATAGGCTTATTCATCGCCTTTCTGAATAGACTCATTATCTTGGCAGAGCGACAAAAATCACGTTTCTCGCGGGTATATGGCTATTGTGCGATGGCGGTCATCTTTTTTCACTTTACCATCAATATAGGCATGACTATCGGGCTTTTCCCTGTCATAGGGATTCCTTTGCCATTTTTTAGCTACGGCGGTTCATCTCTGTGGGCATTCACTATCCTACTATTCATCATGGTAAAATTAGACGCACACAGAAAGCAATTATTGGTAAAATTTTAATTATTCTATCTCTGGAATTTCGCCTTCAACAATTAATTTTCCTTCGGTGGAATCTATAATCTCTTGTACCGAAATTCCTTTGGCTCGCTCTAAGAGTTTGAAACCGCCTTCGGGCAACACCTCCAATACAGCCATGTCAGTTACTATTTTTTTTACACAGTTTAGCCCTGTAATGGGTAAGCTACACTTTTTCAAGAGTTTAGATTGCCCATCTTTGCTTTTGTGCTGCATAGCCACAATGATATTTTTGGCAGATGCTACCAAATCCATCGCCCCGCCCATGCCTTTTACCATCTTATTAGGCACTTTCCAATTCGCTATATCCCCATTTTCCGAAACTTCCATCGCCCCCAAAATAGTAAGGTTGATATGCCCACCCCTAATCATGGCGAAGCTATCTGCCGAGCTAAATAAACTTGACCCTTTAGTCATAGTTATTGTTTGCTTGCCTGCATTTATCAGGTCAGGGTCGACCTCGTCTTCGGTAGGGAACGCCCCGATGCCGAGCAAGCCATTTTCAGACTGTAGCACTACATTCATGCCTTCAGGGATATAGTTAGCCACCAAAGTAGGGATACCAATGCCCAAATTTACATAATAGCCATCTTTGAGTTCTTTGGCTATTCTTTTAGCAATACCATTTTTATCTAACATTTTATTTATTTTCTATTTTTTGCATTTGTTTTTCCATCATTTTTTCTTCCACTACTTTCATCCGTATTCTAAGCGTAGTTATCCACACGCCCAAAAGCGTCCAGCCAATAACGGCAATGTAAAAAACCACTCGCAGCTTCGAATCCATATCATACGCATTAAAACCGGGGTTTCCACCATTTCCGGGGTGCAAGGAGTCAGTCAGTCTCGGTAAAATATAGATAAGCGGCACGTAAGTAGCGAAGGCAAAAATGTTATACACCGCACTAATTCGCCCTTTTTGCTGTCGGTCTTCGAAGGAATTTCGCAGTAGCAAATAAGCAAAATACATCAGGATAGCAATAGCAGCCGCATTTTGTTTCGGGTCGCCACTCCATGGACTTCCCCAAGTAAAATTAGCCCAAATCATACCCGTAATGATGCCAAGCACTCCAAACATCAGGGCTGTATTGGCAGATTCCACCGCCCAAAAGTCATTTCTGAGTGTAGGATTACGAAGATATCGCACCGAAAATACCACAGAAACAGTAAGCAATATCTGCATCCCAAACCACATAGGTACGTGAAAATGCAGATTTCTGACAGTTTCATTGAGAATATTGAGGCGAGGCACGTCAAAAAGCAAACCGCCTATAACAGTATAAATGAGCAGTACGACTGCCAAAATTTTCCACCAATGTTTCATTTTGAACTTAGATAGTGAATAATGAGAAAAATATGACAAATGTAAAGCAAAATTTCATAAAAAAAACTTCCAAAATTTTACATTTGGAAGTTTCTTGTTTTAGATACCCAGGATCGGAATCGAACCGATATGAGATTGCTCTCACTGGTTTTTGAGACCAGCGCGTCTACCTATTCCGCCACCTGGGCTTATACAGATAAAAGTTTGTATAAGTCATTTGTTTTGAGTGGGGCAAAGGTCTTATCTTTTTTTGGTTTTTACAAGCCTTTTATTATTTTTTTTTAAAATAGGCAATTAATTGATAGCGGAAAGCCCAACGCCAGCGAAGTTCATAGCTTTTTATGTCGGAAAGCTGGAGCAATTTCTCCAATTCACTACGCGTGAAAGCACGCAAAACAGAAAGCGGGGCATCATTTTGAACCAAATAAGAGCCATTTAATAGTTTTGTAATATACTTTATGCTATAGTAGGCAAACCAATGTCGGTGCAAGTCATTGATAATAAAAGCACGTTTTGTTTGTTTTTTGATTTGTAAAAAAAGGCTTATGAGTTCCTCGTCGGTAAAATGATGGCAAAACAAACTGCAAATGGTAACGTCGTACTCTTCTTTTTCAAAATCTTTGGAGAAAATATCTATTTTTTTAAATGTAATTGTAGCTTTTTTATCTCTTGCTTTTTCGCTTGCATAGTCGAGCATAAATTGGTTGGCATCCACACCGATAAGTTCCACACGCATACCATTTTTGCCTGCCCAAACCGCAATCGCCCGCAAAGTATCGCCGCCTCCGCAGCCTAAATCTGCAATTTTGACAGTTTCTTGCGAGGTAATTACTTTCTTTATTCGCAATTTTTCTAAGGCTTCTATCACTACCTTATTGCCTCCCAGATATTTATTCACTAACTCCAACTCGTCCAAATTTTTCCGTAGAGCATCATTGGCGAGCGTCAAATCGTCCATAAGTTCGGCTTTATTAGAACGGGTTTCAAACATATATAAATTGGTTTGTGTTTTGCATAGAACAGTTGGAAAAGTATTTGCTACTAATTTCTGTAAAAAACTTGAATTTACTCGCATCACAGATAAAACAATGTCTTGATTTATAATTCATAAATTTTTATCTTTGAAAAAATTTTAATCCAATATGAACCGCAGCATACTAATTATTAGCTATTTGATTGCTATTTTTTGTTTACTCTCAGTGAATACTTTTGCTCAGGCTGACCTTCCAGAAATGGTATTGGTAGAAGGGGGAACTTTTATGATGGGGAACGGGGCAAAGACAGCAGAAGATGAGGAAAAACCCGTACACAAAGTTACGGTAGGTAACTACTACATCGCCAAACATGAGGTTACTGTCGCCCAATATAAAGCGTTTTGTACTGCTACAAAGCGACAGATGCCTACTGCTCCGAAGTGGGGATGGAACGACAAGCACCCCATCGTCAATGTAACTTGGGTGGATGCCGATGCCTACTGTGCATGGCTCGCCAAAAAAACAGGAAAGAAATATCGCCTCCCTACCGAAGCAGAATGGGAGTTTGCGGCGAGAGGCGGCAAGAAAAGTAAAAGCACTAAGTACGCAGGCAGTGCCAAAATAGATGATGTAGCTTGGTATGATAAGAACGCAACGCAACAAGCACAAATAATAGGCACAAAAGCACCCAACGAACTTGGTTTGTATGATATGACGGGCAACGTATGGGAATGGTGCAACGACTGGTTTTTACATGATTATTATATGAAAAGCCCTGAATTGAACCCACAGGGACCTGCCAAAGCAAATTTGCGTGTGCAGCGTAGTGGCTCATGGATTAACTACTTCGAGGACAACAGGATTACTGTTCGTATTGGCAATTTGCCCACTGAAAAAGATGGCTTTTTTGGGTTTAGGGTGGCAATGAGTGAGTAAAAAAATCTAATTTTACTGCCTTTATTAGTCTAATTTGAAGAAGTTAGACTAATGGAGAATCATAATACCACGCTGCTGGCAGACATCTTCAAAGTCCTTTTCGTTAAATGTGATGAGGGCGTGAATAGATAAATTTACATCTAATACCATCATTCTCATGACCATATCTACCAAGCTATACTGGTAGTTAAGAGGTTTCAAGCATTTAAAGCTTGATTGGCATATTTGGCATCGTAAATTGTGATGATATGATGGGTCTTTAAAAAAACATCAAATGCATCTCTATGATTCTTGATAAATGTGGTATTCAAGGTTTCATACAAAGAGGGAAAAGGCAGTACAAAATAGTGTTGTATGTCTATTGTGTTTGCAATTTCTAAGGCTTTTTTGTGGTATTGGTCTTTTTTATCAAAAAGTGCAAACCAAAACCCTGTGTCAGTCAAAATATGTTGCATACTCTACGCATCAATTTCCTCTGATTCCGAAACTGCATAACCTTGCCACATAGCACGCTTACGGTTACCAAATAAAAATTCGCCTTTTACTTTTGTGGTACTAAGTTGGAGGTAAACTACATAAATTCTACTATTTTTTTCTATTTTTACTCTTTGTCCAATGCTCTCTCGCAGATAATCAACGATATTTTCTTCCTCAATTTCAACCTCAAAGGTAGCTATATTCAAACCACATTCCTTGGCATTTTGCTCATCGAGCCATTGATAAAGGGTTTCATAGTCGCCCATAATACCTAAATCATAAGAAAGCCAAACTCTTTTCTTTGTTTTCATCATTTCATCTATTTTGTGTAAAGCAAATATACATAAAAAATAAAAAACGAACAATTTTCTCTGTATAAAAATGAACTGCCCTACTCCACTATCATCAACTTCGCAAAAGTCAGCAATAATGTTTTTTCCCCTGCACCCTCAAATAAAATCTTTGCCCGCTTGTCCATTCCCTCTATGTCTATTTTTAAGATTCTGCCAAAGCCAAATTTCTGATGCTCTACTTTCATTCCCTCACGCAACTTTGCGGGATTGGAAGCAACAAAATTGGGCGATGCCTTATGCTCACCAAGCGGTTTTTTCTGATTCTGAAGCGGATAGGTTTTTACTATAGGCTGCGATGGTCGGCTAAATTCTTCAGTTTTGCGTACCAAAGGCTTCCCGAAACTTGTAAAAGTATCTTCGCCACGCATACTTTTTGCTCGTCCCGTATTCGAAACGACAAACTTATTATCTATTTCATCTAAAAAACGACTCGATTCACACATACGCAAATTACCAAAACGGTAGCGTTGGAGGGCATACGAAAGATACAGTTTTTTCTCGGCACGCGTGATAGCTACATAAAATAGGCGGCGTTCTTCTTCCAAATCAGCCCTGCTTGAGAGCATCATTTGCGAAGGAAACAGGTCTTCTTCTACGCCTACGATATATACTATCTTGAATTCCAGCCCTTTGGCAGAGTGAATCGTCATCATAGAAACGTAATCATCATCTCCGTCTTTGCCTTCGTTTTCGTCTGCCGTAGTAATAAGAGCGACTTCTTGCAGGAAAGTTGCCAAGTCTTTTTCCTCACGTTCAGGATTATCTACAAACTCCTTCACCGCATTGAGCAATTCTTGCACATTTTCATATCTTGCTCGCCCTTCCACTGTTTTATCTTCAAACAGTTCTCGCAAAAGCCCCGAACTTTTGGCAATATGAGAAGTAGCTTCAAAGGCATCTTTTTTGGACACAACGACCTGAAATTCTTTTATCATCAGCGCAAAGTCATCGATGAGCGAAATGCCCCTCGCCTTGCCCATGTATTTGCTTGCCTCGCAGACAACTTCCCAAAGTGAAATATTATTTTCGTGTGCCGATACGACCATTTTTTGCACCGTAGTATCGCCAATTCCCCGCTTAGGCTGATTGATGATTCGGCGAAAAGCCTCCTCGTCTTTCGGGTTAATCACAAAACGCAAGTATGCCAAAAGGTCTTTTATCTCCTTTCTCTGGTAAAACGACAAACCGCCGTACACCTTGTATTTGATACCTTGCCGCCGAAGTGCCTCCTCGAAAGCCCTTGATTGATAGTTAGTTCTGTATAAAATAGCAAAATCTTTGTTGTGAAAATGATTCTGCATTTTTTCCTCAAAAATAGAATATGCTACCAAACGCCCTTCGTCATTATCAGTAGCTGCTTTTAACACTTCTATATAGTTACCTTGCTCATTATCAGTCCAAACAGATTTTTGTAGTTGTTCTTTATTGTTTTCTATGACCTTATTGGCTACATGGACAATGGTTTTTGTAGAGCGATAGTTCTGCTCCAATTTTACTGTTTTGAGGTCGGGATAATCTTTGGAAAAATTTAATATATTTTGAATGTCAGCTCCTCGAAAAGCATAAATACTTTGTGCGTCATCACCTACCACACAAATATTTTGGTTTACTGCGGCTAACTTTTTGGTTATCAGGTACTGGGAAAGGTTAGTATCTTGAAACTCATCTACCAATACATAGCGGAATTTGTGCTGATATTTGTGCAGCACATCAAGATGATTGCGAAAAAGGACATTTGTATTAAAAAGCAAATCGTCAAAATCCATCGCATTTGCCTGAAAACAGCGTTCGCAGTAGGTTTTGTAAATTCTACCCATTTCGGGTTTCATTTCTGCCATGTCCTCTGCCTGAAAATTAGGATTACTGAGGTACGCCTGCCAAGAAATAAGCCTATTTTTTGCCCCCGAAATCCGATTGAGTACGGTAGAAGGCTTGTAAACCTTGTCGTCAAGATTTAGCTCCTTCAAAATTTGCTTAATCAAAGACTTAGAGTCGTCTGTATCATAAATTGTAAAATTGCTGGTATAGCCTAATTTTTCGGCTTCAATCCGCAAAATCTTAGAAAAAACGGAGTGAAAAGTTCCCATCCAAAGGTTACGTGCTTCGTTGCCAACTACTTTTTCTATGCGCTGCCTCATCTCCCTTGCTGCCTTGTTGGTAAAAGTAAGCGAAAGAATATTGAAAGGCTCAACGCCCATTTCTAGTAGGTAGGCAATACGGTAAGTAAGCACACGAGTTTTGCCAGAGCCTGCTCCCGCTATAATCATTAATGCACCTTCTGTATGCGTAACTGCCTCTCTCTGAGGTTCATTTAATTGGTCTAAATAGTTCAATTTCTTAAAATTAGGAATTGTTATATGCAAAAGTAGTAAAATTTGCAAAAATCTGCTACTTTTCACAAACCCTATAAAGTAAATATATAATAAAAAAATATGCTTTTTCTTTTTGCTTTTGATAGTAAATACTAACTTCACGTAAGATTTTGATTTACAAAGACAAATAATATAGATACTCCATGAAATTTATCCGTTTTTTACTTGTTTCGACCCTCACTATAGCTTTGATTTACGGGCTTGACCATCGTTGGGAAATAGAGAAAGTACCCGCTCCTATTCCCCCACTTGGCAAATTATTAGACCCTTTTGCAGGTTTTTGGAATAATTCAGAAGTAAAAAAGCCAAATTATGCCCAAAATGTACAAATTGAGGGCTTGAAAGGCAGAGCAACTGTTGTTTATGACGACAAGTTAGTGCCGCATATTTTTGCTGAAAATGATGATGACATTTACTTTTTGCAGGGCTATGTTACCGCACAGCACCGCCTTTGGCAAATGGAGTTTCAAACGCACGCAGCCGCAGGACGTATCAGCGAAATAGTAGGTGAGCGAGCAATTCCTTTTGACAGAGAGCAAAGAAGAATAGGTATGGTCTATGGAGCGAAGAATGCTTCCAAAGTTTTTGACTCCATTCCCGAAGGCAAAGCTACTGTAGATGCCTATACGAGAGGTGTAAATGCGTACATAGAAACATTGGACTATAAGAATTATCCGTTGGAATACAAGATTTTGGACTACGCCCCAGAGGAGTGGACTTCGCTCAAATGTGCCTTATTTTTGAAATATATGGCAAAAACGTTAAGTTTAGGCGAGGCTGATTTTGAGATGGCAAATGCGCTACGTCTTTTTGGGAAAGATTTTTTAGATGTGCTTTATCCAGATATTTTGCCAGAGCAAGACCCAATCGTCAATCAGCCAAAGCAATGGAATTTTTCTCCTATCCAAGTAAACGCACCTTCCTTAAGTCCTAATATTATTGGTGAGTACATTCAGCAAAGATATAACTCGCGCACTGAAGATGGGGTAGGGAGCAATAACTGGGCTATAGCGGGGAGTAAAACAGCATCGGGGAATGCTATCCTGTGCGATGACCCACATTTGGCATTGAGTTTACCCTCTATTTGGTTCGAAATGCAGATGCAAACGCCAAGCATGAATGTTTACGGCGTAAGCCTACCTGGTGCGCCATGCATCATTATTGGTTTTACAGATTCTATTGCGTGGGGAGTTACTAATGCTCAACGAGATGTAGTAGATTGGTATCAAATCAAATTTAAAGACGACTCTAAAAATGAGTATTTGCTTGACAATAAGTACGTAAAAACAAAAAAAGTAGTAGAGGAAATAAAAGTCAGAGGCGGCAAAAATTATTTGGATACAGTGAGCTATACTATTTGGGGTCCTGTAACTTATGATGATAAATTTGGCTCAAAAAATCAAAAAATACCGTTTTCTATGCGTTGGGTAGCACATGACCCTTCGGCAGAGCTAATGACTTCATACAAACTAAACCGAGCAAAAAATTATAATGACTATGTAGATGCCTTACAATATTATAGCTGTCCCGCCCAAAACTATGCTTTTGCTTCGGTAAAAGGTGAGGTTGCCATGTGGGTTCAGGGCAAATACCCTGTGAAATGGAAAGGACAAGGGAAATTCCCTCTGGACGGTACACAGTCTTCGCAGCGTTGGCAGGACTTTATTCCACAACGCCAAAATGTGCATACTTATCAGCCTGCGCGTGGTTTTGTAAGCTCTGCCAACCAGCACCCCGCTGACAGCACCTATCCGTACTACGTAAATGCAAACTATGAATACTATCGCAATCGCCGCATTAATAGAGTATTGGATAGCATGAAGGGCATTACTATAGAGGACATGAAACGCCTGCAAAACGACAATTATAATTTGCAAGCATCGGAAAGTTTACCTTATTTTTTAGCCCAGCTCAACCAAACAGCACTTACGCCCGAAGGCAAAGAAGCCTACAAACTTCTTTCGGAGTGGAACTTTTATAATGACCCAATGCTTTCTGCCCCAGTGTATTATGAGGCTTGGTGGCGAAAAATTAAACCAGTACTTTGGGACGAAATGCAAAAGAAAGATATTGCTTTGGATATGCCGAGCAACTTCAATACCATCAAATTGTTGAAAGAAAAGCCTACTTTTGAATTTATGGATATGAAAAGTACGCCTGAAAAAGAAACGGCAAAAGAGGTAATCCAAATAGCGTTCAAACAAGCAATTGATAGCGTTGCAAATTGGAAAAAAGCAAATACGGGCAAGCCTCTTCAGTGGGCTTATTTCAAAAATACAACCATTGCACACTTGAGCCAAATCAAACCTTTTGATAGAATCGCGCTCAATGGTGGGAATGAAGGTATTGTCAATGCTACAAGTAGCAAAAACGGTCCCTCTTGGCGCATGATAGTAGAAATGGACAAAGATGGCGTAAAAGGATACGGAGTCTATCCCGGTGGGCAGTCGGGCAATGCTGGCAGCCATTTTTATGATAGCATGGTCGATTATTGGGAAAGAGGAGAATACTATCCGCTCTTATTTTTAAAATCACCTTCAGAAAAGCATAAAAGACTAATCATCAGCCAAAATTTTGAACCAAAAAAGTAACAATATCATTGAGCGTTATTTTTTTTGGATAGCTATCTCTTTGCTTATCAAGAGTTTAGTTGTCTTATTGCTCATGTATAACCTTGACTTACTCCAAAATGATGGACTGTTAGGTATCTGCAATGGGGATTGCCCTGATTATCTGCATACGGCACAAAATTTGGCTAATACAGGCACTTTTGGCAGGCTTGCAGATGGCAAAGTGCATCCCTACGCAGGTCGTATGCCCGGTTATGATGTAGTTCTTGCACCATTATTTTTATTTTTTGACGATTTTTGGGTCAAAAACCTTGCTTATATTTTACAAATTATTTTATCGGCGATTTCAACCTATTTTTTGGCTAAAACGGCATATCTGATTTTTCATTCGGCAAGATTTTTTTACCTTACTTTCTTTATTTACGCTATTAACTCATTTATAACTTTCTACGATTTATTCATTCTTACAGAGAGTTTTTGTGTTTCCGCACTCATTATTGGTATTTACCTCTTTATTGCAGGCAAAAATCATTGGTATTATATTTTTTCTGGGGCATTTCTCACTTGGGCTATCCTGATGCGTCCCTATATTTTGCCTTTGTTGGTGTTGTTTTGCTTGTACTTATTTTACACTCATTTTTATCAGCAAAAAAAGAGTTTGTTTAATGTTCTAAAAATATTGGTAAGTTTCAATAGTATATTTTTGATAAATGAAGTCATCTGGACAGCGAGAAATTATGTTCATTTTAATAAATTTATTCCTGTAGTAACAGATGTGCATGCGGGCTTGAAAGAGGGCAAGTTTTTGGCATTGATGGAGTTTGTGCAGGCTTGGGGTGGCGATATGGTTGGCTGGAATCCCGAAGCAGAAATCACGCTGTTTTACAAAGTACCACAAATCAATCATTTACCTACTAAATATAAATCGTTTGAAGATTTACCTGCCTATATTTTTACCCCTGCCTACAACACAGATTCTTTGCAAAAAATAAAATTACTTTATGCTATGGCTGACGACCCTGCCGTTAGTGCAAAAGAAAAAATGATTGCAGACTTAGAAGTTACTCAGATGCTCAGAAGGTACAGAAATAGCTTTATGGAAGAAAAGCCCTTTTATTTTCGAGTGGTAGCTCCTCTGAGGTTACTGCCCAAATTTTTGCTTCATAGCGGTTCTTACAACATTAGTAACACGCCTTTTGCCAAACAAAACTTGTTTCAAAAATTCATAAAAATCTCATATTCAGCTCTATACTATTTTGTCTTACTTATTGGTTTTTCTTTTGCTTTTTATGCTCTTTTCCATTTCAGGCAAATGCCCCTTGCCTATTGGCTCATGCTGCTCATTCCTTTGTATATCGTTACCTTGTGCCCTTTGGTACTGCGGCGAATAGAATACAGGTATTTTATCACTGCCTACCCCTATCTAACAATTTTGGCTTGCTATATGCTAAACTTAGTTTTATCTTATTTTATAAAACCAAATCAATCACGTCTTGGATAGCAAACAAAGAGTAATTTTTATTGTCCCTTGTTACAACGAAGCTAATAGGCTAAAAATCGATAGTTTTTTACATTTTTTTCAAAATTACCCCCTCATTAGCTTTTGCTTTGTTGATGATGGAAGCAAAGATGATACAGCGAGTTTACTGAAACATCTTTCAGAACAAAATGCTGGGCAAGTAAGATACCTACAACTTGTTAAAAATCAGGGGAAAGCAGAAGCAGTAAGGCAGGGAATACTGAGTGTATCCAACGAGTTTGCTTATATTGGCTACTTGGATGCCGACCTCGCAACTCCTCTATCAGAAATTCCCAATTTTATCAAAATTATTGAGCAGTTTCCCGATTTGGTATTGGTTGCAGGCTCACGCATTAGCAGAATGGGGGCGCAAATAAAGCGTTATTGGTTCAGACATTATTTTGGGCGTATTTTCGCTACCATAGTAAGTCAAATGCTAAAATTACCATTTTACGATACTCAATGTGGTGCAAAATTACTCAAAGCAAATGTGGCATCGCAGGTTTTCAAAGAGGCATTCATTTCTCCTTGGCTTTTTGATGTAGAAGTAATTTTCAGAATTTTGAAAACGCATACCGATGCAGCCCAATCTATTTACGAACTTCCGCTTCATCAATGGGAGGAGCAAGGAGAGAGCAAAATCAAGTTGAAAGATTTACTAAAAGTACCAATAGAGTTGCTAAAAATATGGAAAAAATACCAATGGTAATTTTTTTTAGAAATCGCAAAAAATAGCTATATTTCCTCAATTAACCATTTTTAACCAACTCATTCACAATTATTTGCTACCAAATCGGGATAAAGAATATTTTTCAAGATAGTTTTGTAAAAAAATAAAAATCAAATGAAATATCAATCTCCTATCAGGCATACGACACTCCTTTGCAGGCTTCAATATTTGCTTTTTGCAACGCTATTTTTCCTTTCGAGCTGTGCGGCGGCTCCCTCTTTGTCGTTCCAAGGCACGAACTTAGACCCACGCGTGCAGACGATGAATATTGATAATTTTGATGTGGAAATAGCCAACGGTCCCGCCAATTTAGGTTTGAACTTTACAGAAAGACTGCGAGAATATTTCCAACGCAATACGCGCTTAGGCTTGGTTTCGAGCAACGGGCATCTGAGTTTTTCGGGTACTATCACAAAGTATGAGGTTACTCCTGTAGCACCTTCAGGGCAGCAAACGGGCGACCTTCAGTTGCTTGCTTCAAGGCAACGACTTACCATAACTGTAAAGGTAAACTATATCAATAGCTTTGACGAAAGCCAAGATTTTGACCAAGAATTTGCTTTTTTTGCCGATTTTGACCAAAATCAGACACTTATCCAAGTAGAGCAAAGTTTAATTCCTACGATTTTGAATCAGATTATTTTGGATATTTTCAACAAAAGTGTGGCAAATTGGTAACTTTGTAAAAATATAGATGCCGAAGTGAATCTCAAAAATATCATATTCTTTTTCAGTGGACTTTTGCTACTATTTGCCTCTTGCCAAGAGCAGATACAAGAAAAAACTGCCCCTTTACCAAAGCAGAATGACATTACTTTGACAAAAAAAATTAGCTACATGAATGATGTCATCAAAGAATATCCAAATGTAGCAGATTATTATTTTAGGCGAGCAAGTCTGAACTTGGAAGCAGAAAAAGAAAATTTGGCTCAAAAAGACATAGAACAAGCCATCTTGCTCGACTCCTCAAAGGCGATATATTATTTTGTAAAAGCCCAAATACATGAAATCAAACAAGAGTATGAGGAGGCACTGAAAGCGGGCAAAAAAGCTGAAAACAAGGGTTTTAGGCAGGTAGATGCCGATATGCTGATGGGCAAAATGAGCTATTATGCCAAAGATTATCAGAAAGCCGCTTTTTACCTCGATAAAGTCCAAGAGGTGCTACCCGAACTCCCCGAACTAAAATACTACAGAGGCGTTACATATTTTCAAGCCAAAGATACTGCACACGCTATAGAGTACCTAAACCAAGCCATTGTTCTGAAAAAAGATTATAAGGATGCTTATACAGCACTTTCTAATCTTTATAACAACTATGGAGCTTATAAAACCTCTATTCGCTATACCCAAAAAGCGATACAAAATTGTGGAAAAGATGCCTCCTTATACTTTGCCTACGGGCGTTCTCTGTGGGCATTAAAAAGCTATGATTCTGCCATAGTGCGTTACAGTCAGGCTTTTGACTTGGACAATAAGATTTGGCAGGCGGGCTACCAAGTTGCTATATACTGCATAAACAAGCAAAACTACGTAAGGGCAGAACAGTACCTTACCAAAGTTTTAATAGAAAAACCTGATGTAGAAAGAGGACATTACCTGCTTGGGGCTATTTACGAATATCACCTCAAAAGACTTACAGATGCCCTAAAGCACTACCAACGTGCCTTGATGATGGACAGAGAAAACGCACAAATCCAGATGGATATTAGGCGAGTAGTCCGAAAAATAGAGTTTGAAGAGTACAAAAAATCACCCGAATATACACTTTATCTTATGCAAAAGCAAAGAGAATCCCAACTTCAGCAAGAAATACAGAAAAAAGATTCATTATGAAAATCAATAGAATAGCCATTGCTATGATGTTTTTTATCTGTGGCGTAGCCATCGCAAGCTGGGCATCACGTATTCCGCTTATTCAAGAAAAATTGCAAATAAATCACGCCATTCTTGGTACGGTCTTGCTTGCAATGCCTTTGGGTTCTTTGCTTACATTGCCTATTGCAGGCTGGCTCACCACGCGCTTCAAAAGCAGGTACTTAGTTATTTTTTCCGTTTTGCTATCTTGTGCTATTTTGCCGCTCATTGCTTTTTCCCCAAGCCCGTTTATTTTGGGTGTCGTGTTGTTTTTTTTTGGCTTTGCCAACGACTTGCTCAATATTAGCGTGAATACTCAGGCAATAGCTGTGGAGATAGAATATAAGCGACCAATTATGTCGGCTTTTCATGGTATGTTTAGCTTAGGAGCGATGGTAGGGGCGGCTATAGGCGGAATCATGGAAGAGTTCCAAATTTCTCTTTTTGTACATTTTAGCAGTGTTTGGGCGTTTCTTAGCCTTTTAGCCTTGTTTTACTATCGTCATCTATTGCGGAAAGATTTGGCACAGCAAGAAGGGCATCCGCTTTTTGCCAAGCCCGATGCTACCCTGATGGGCTTGGGCATGATTGCCTTCTGTGTGATGGTAGGCGAGGGGGCAATGGCAGATTGGAGTTCGGTTTATTTGAAACAAGTCCTTACGAGTGCGTCGGGCTTAAGCACTGCGGGCTTTACGGCTTTTTCCTTTGCGATGGCGATGGGAAGATTTGGAGGAGATTGGCTCACAGTACGTTTCGGAGCTATTCGCTTGTTGGAAATAAACGGTACTACAGCCTGCGTAGGAATGTTGCTCGCTCTTATTTTCCCCTATCCCGTAGTCATTATTATAGGTTTTTCTCTGGTAGGCTTAGGGCTTTCTACAGGCGTGCCTTTGGTATATAGCTTGGCAGGCAGGTCTAAAACCATGTCGGCAGGAGTAGCATTAGCGGCAGTAACAACCATTGGCTCCACAGGATTCCTTTTAGGTCCTCCCATCATTGGCTTTTTGGCTGAACTGCTCTCTCTGAGAATCGCATTAGGGCTTATCGCTATCCTGACGGCTATGATAGTAGTATTGGCTTCGAAAGCAAAAGATTAAATAGTAACCATTTCGGTAAATTGTCTGGCTCTTGCTTCTATGGCTTCTTGCGAAAGTCCAATAATGCCCTCTGTACCAAATTTTTCTACGCAAAAAGATGCCAATGCCGAGCCATAAATAATAGCACGTTTCATAGCACCAAAATTAATAATTTCTGAATGAGCAAGATAGCCCGAAAAGCCTCCTGCAAAAGTATCGCCTGCCCCTGTTGGGTCAAAAACTTCTTCTAAGGGCAAAGCTGGAGCATAAAACACTTGGTCTTCACCAAAAAGCAAAGCACCATGCTCTCCCTTCTTGATAATGAGATAGCGAGGACCCATGGCTAAAATTTTGTTAGCCGCTTTTTTCAAAGAATATTCTCCACTTAGTTGGCGAGCTTCGGAGTCGTTGATGCAAAGCACATCTACCAATTTGAGTGTTTCCAAGAGTTCATCTAAGGCTATATTCATCCAAAAATTCATCGTGTCCATCACTATAAGTTGTGGCTTGCGCTCCAATCTTTTGATAACGGTTTGCTGAATAGTAGGGGTAAGATTGCCGAGCATTAGCACCTTGCAGTCTTGATAGCTTTTTGGGATAACAGGGTCAAAATCAGCCAATACGTTTAGTTCTGTAGCAAGTGTATCGCGTGAGTTCATATCGTCATGGTATTTCCCTGACCAAAAGAAAGATTTTTCTCCTTTTTTGATTTGCAAGCCTTCAGTATTTGTGCCATGCTTTTCCAACAAATTGATGAAATTCTGTGGAAAATCGTCACCGACTACAGACACCAAATTTATTTTATTTGTAAAGTAGGAAGCTGCCAAAGCAATATAGGGAGCTGCCCCGCCTACTATCTTATCTGTCTTTCCAAAGGGCGTTTCTATAGCATCAAAAGCTACCGTTCCAATCGTTAATAAGCTCATTTTGAGAATTATAAGTGATGAATTATAAAATATAAAATGTTTTTTTGCAAATATATGCTGAAATTAATTGATTTAGAAAAAAGAACAAAAATTAGTATTCGCCTTTGCCGCTACCCTTATCGCCATAGATGAGGTCATCGGGCTTGTCTTTAAGGCTTGGCGGGAAGCCATTTAGCTGTCGCCAAATCTCAAACCAAATAGGCACATCGTCGAGCATCGTCCAGCCGAGCGCGCCAGAACCTTGCCTAATTTGCATAGGCCACGGCTCATCTTCGGGGTCTGGGCTAACTAAGATTCGGTATTTGCCGTCTTTGCTATTTACCGCATCTATCACTTCTACTCTGCCGCCAAAAGTACCAACTGACACACTTGGCCAGCCCGAAAACTGCAAAGCAGGCCAACCTTCAAACTGCAATCTGACCTTTCGCCCTATGGAAAGCAAAGGCACGTCCATTGCTTTTACGTACAGAGCAACCGCCACACGAGGATTATTAGGCATAATCATCACTACGGCTTCCCCTTCTTTGATGGTTTCGCCGATGCCCGTTTTCATCGCTTTCACTATATACCCATCTTGGGGAGCTATGATGAAATACTGCTCATTTCGGATTTTCATATTCGCATATTCATTGGTCAGTTTGGAGAGGTCGCCCTGCCCTTCTGCTACCGAACCAAATGCCGAACTAAGGTCTGACTGTGATTTGGAGATTTTGTCAGTATATTCAGCACGCAAAGAATTTAACTCTATCATGGCATTAAGCACCTCATTCCGAGCGGCTAATACCTTATTTTCAGAAGAAGTGATTTTTGCACTTACTTCTTGAAATTTTAGCCTACGAGTTTCTAAGGCTGTTAGCGGCACTAAACCTTTCTTGTATAATTCCTCTTGGCGTTTTAGCTGGTCGGTAGCAACTTTATAGTTTATTTTCTCTGCCTCGAAATCCGTACTATCGCTGATGAGTTTGTATTGGTTTTGTTGCAATTTGTTGCGAGCCTTTGCCAAGCTCAACTGTAGTCCTTGCGTTAGGGCTGCTATTTGACTGTTCAGGGCTACTGTTTTTGAGTTGTAGGCTACTAAGCCCGATTTTTTGGCTTGCAACTGCTCCTCTAATCGGGTGAGTAACTCTGGGTCAAAAAATTTGTCTTTAATTTCTGCCAACTGCAAAATCGTATCTCCCTTATGAACAAACTGCCCCTCTGCCACTCCCCACCGAATAATCCTGCCCGCGATGGCAGACTCTACGGTTTGCGGTCGGTCTTGGGGGCGCAGTGCCGTTACATCCCCCGTAGCTTGAATATTCTGCTGCCAAGGCAGAAAAAGCGTGATGAGAAAAAGCAAAAAGAAACCCAAAAGCCAAAAAACCAATACTTTGGCGGCTCTTGGTGTAAGCAATACCTCTGATGAGCTTAATTTTTGTTTATAGATTTTATCGTCTATGTTACTGTCATTTGCGGATATTCCTAACATTGCTTTGTGTTAAAGTATGATTTATTGTTATTGAAAAAATTAGCAAATATTGTTTCTATAACTATTTTTCTCCCTTGAAGGTTTATAAAACTATTTGTACGGTAAAAATATCGTAAAAAACTTGTAAAACTTTATAAAATTTGTTTTATTTGTTAGCCTTTTAAAAAAGTGTTATAAAATATCTTTAAAAAATATAATGATTAAAACAACTTCATACGATAATTGGCTTTCTTGGCACCCTAAATTAGCTGTGTGAACGAGGCTCTATCGTATGAGGTAAACCTATAAAAGTCAGGAAAGGCTTGCTGTTCACACCAACAGTAAGCCTTTTTTTATTTACAAACAAACCCATGAGTTCGATGAAAATTTTAGTCTTAGACAATTACGATTCTTTTACTTATAACTTAGTACATCTTTTAAAAGACTTAGGGCAGGAGCCTACGGTCGTCAGAAATGATAAAATCACAGTTGAAGAAGTAGCAAATTATGATAAAATTTTGCTTTCCCCCGGCCCGGGTGTGCCTGCGGAGGCAGGAATTATGCCCGAACTTCTGAAAAAATACGGAGCAACAAAGAGTATTTTGGGCGTTTGCCTTGGGCATCAGGCTATTGGCGAGGCTTTTGGGGGCAGCATCAGCAATATGGAAGATGTATTTCACGGTGTTGCCACCAACATTACCATTTTAGACCGTGAGGAAAATCTTTTTGACCAAATTCCCGATAAGATTGCTACTTGTCGCTACCATTCTTGGATAGTAAACAAGCACGATTTGCCTGAATGTCTGCAAGTTACTGCCACAGACGAGTATGGCAACATCATGGCATTGCGGCACAAAGAATACAATGTAAGAGGCGTACAGTTTCACCCCGAATCTTATATTACAGAATTTGGCAAACAGATGATAGCCAACTGGTTAATAAATTAATTGATAGCTATGAATACAGCAGGCAGGACAGAAAACAATATATTTTATTGGCAATTATTTTCGGTAGTAGCCCTCCTTTCAGTGAGTATTGGTGGCTATGCTATCTCTATTAGTAACGTCAATACGGTATCTCTTTATTGGATATACCTCCTGTATTCATTCTACACCATTGTATTATTATTTGCTTCTTTCCAAAAATCAATCTTAGAGAAGTACATGATGCCCTATTTGCCATACCTTGCGGGCATTTATTTGGCTTCATATACCTCTTTCTTTGTAGGTTCGCTGCACTACAATCAATTTCTCTACCCTTATAAGCTACAGTGCCTTATCGGTTTTGTAGCTTCCCTATTGGTTTTTGACAGGTTTCGCTCTGCTATTTTTTTTTCTATCTTCTTTTTTACCGCTGTTTCCGTAGATGCTTTTTTGTGCGACTGCCCCGACAAGCACCCTTTCCCTTTTCTTTTCGCCTTGCTCATATTGGAGATGATAGGGTTGGTTATTATTTACAAATTTACTTCTACACTTGGCAGTTTGCAGGAGAGTAAGTCGTTTTTGGAACAACAGAGTCAGGTACTTAAAAAATCTGAGCGAAACCTCAAAGCCTTTTTGGATAGTAGCCAAGATGGTATTATTATTCTTTCCCCAGAGAGAAAAGTTATTATTTTTAATAAAGTAGCAGCAAATATTGCCTATGCTACCATTGGGAAATATCCTGAAAAAGAAATTTTCTTTGATAATTTCATCATAGATAGAGGATTCAAATACAATTTTAAAAAGGCTTTATTGGGTGAGCGAATAAAGACGATTAGAGAGTCCACAGAAAAAGGAAAATGGAATATATACAGCTATATACCTATCTATGGTGATACAGGTACAATTTGGGCTGTAGCCTTAACAATCACGGATATTACCAAAGAAAAATTAGCCGAAGACAAGCTGCGCAATTCAGAAGAAATGTATCGCCAAATTCTTGATGCCGTTGAAGACCATATTTTAGTAAAAAAAGAAGGCTCAAAATATGTATGGGCAAATCAGGCTTTCCATAATTTTTACCAAATGAGTTTGGACACATTCGCTAAGTTTTCAGAGGCTATTTTTGACGACTCTGAATTTGAAAATAGGTATAAAGAACAAGATAAGTATATTTTTGAAACGGGGCAAACCATAAAAATTACAGAAGTAGCCAAAGATACTACTAACAAAGAGCGTATATTCCAAACTGTAAAATCACCTATAGTAAATGAGTCAGGAAAAGTAAATATGACCGTAAGTGTAGGTAGAGATATTACAGAGCAGTTTGAGAGGGAAATAGAACTTCGGAAAACAGCCAATGAATCTCAAAATTTGTTCAAGCAACTCATGAAAAGCAAGGACGAGTTAGCCGAAAATGAGAAAAGGCTACGCTTGCTTGCCGATAATTCTGTGGAGATGATTACCCTGTGCGACTCCGATGGAAACATGATGTACCTAAGCCCATCTACAGAAAAGCTAACAGGTTATGGCAGAAAAGAACTCTACAATCAGAACTTTGTGGATTTCTTTCACCCCGAAGATGCTGCTTTGCTACGAGAAAAACTACAGCACGCTCCAGCAGAAGACCAAAAAGGCATTACCATCACACATCGTTTCCAAACCAAAGAAGGAAATTACAGATGGTTTGGTAGCATTCTCAAATATATTTATGATGAAGACGGAGATGTGATTAGCTGGCAAACTTCCTCGCGGGATACTACAGACCAAGTGTTGGCTGAAATTTCCCTGCGGTCTTCGGAGGCAAAATTCAGAGAGCTTTTTAATAGTGGCTATGATGCTATTTTTATCTTTGAGATGAAAGAAAATGGATATTTGAAACTCTCAGAAGTAAACAAAATTGCAAGTAAGATGCTCGGTTACACCAATGAGGAACTTCTGTCCTCAGACATAAAGTTTGAAATGGTGGAAAAAGGCATGAACCAAGATAAATTCAAAGAGCGAATAGCTATATTGGAGAGAGATAAATTTTTGAGCTACGAAAGTATTTTGATGAGCAAGTCAGGTGCGGAAATTCCTGCCGAGATAGTTATTACTTTTTCTACACATGAAAATAACAAACTGATGCAACTCGTAATTAGGGATATTACAGAGCGAAAAAAAATAGCTCAAGCAGTAAAAGGCAAAGAACTTGCCGAGCGTTCCCTACAGATGAAATCCGATTTCTTAGCCAGCATGAGCCATGAAATTCGTACGCCGATGAACGGTATCATTGGCGTGGCACATTTGCTATTGGACACGCCCCTCACTCCCCAACAAGGCATCTATGTAAAAACTATCCATAAGAGCAGTAAAAATATGCTCACTATCCTCAATGACATACTTACACTTGCCAAATTGGACGCGGATAAGATGAGCCTAAAGCTCCAAAGTTTTGGATTTCATAACATGGTTGCCAACCTCCGCCAACTTTTTGCACCCTTAGTAATTCAGAAGGAACTAAACCTATTTGTTCAAATAGCCCCAGCTACCCCCCGCTACATCATAGCCGATGAAACTAAGCTACAGCAAGTCCTTACCAATCTGCTCAGTAATGCGATAAAGTTTACAGAAAAAGGGAGTATCACACTAAAAGTAGAAGTGTTAGCCCACAAGGAAGAAACAGATTATATGCTCAAAATTCACATTACAGATACAGGCAGAGGCATTAGCGAGGTAAATAAACACCAACTTTTTGATAAGTTTTATCAGGTAGAAGAGGGAGTAAATACAAAAAGCATAGAAGGTACAGGCTTGGGGCTTTCTATTTGTAAGGGAATTGTATCGCTGTGGGGAGGAGATATTGGTGTGGAAAGCAAGGTAGATGAAGGCAGCACTTTTTGGTTTACTATCCCCGTCAAAAAAACTGACGATATATTGATAGCAGACACAGACCAAGAAGCCGACCAACCTCTGTTTAAGTTTGACCAACTTTGTGTGCTTGTGGTAGAAGACAGAAAAATAAACCAAGAAGTAGTACGGATGATGCTTGAAAATCTTGGCTGCTCAGTAGCATTGGCAGAAAACGGGTTAGAAGGATTCAATGCAGCCAAAGAAGGCACTTACGACCTGATTTTGATGGATATTTTTATGCCTATCATGGACGGTATTACTGCCACACAAAAAATAAAGCAAGAGATAGATAAGCACCCGCCAATTATCGGGCTGAGTGCAAATGCAACGGAGGAAGATAGCGACATATACATAAAACAAGGCATGGACGACTACCTTGCTAAACCCATAGACCCTTATAAACTATCAAAAAAAATAGCAAAGTGGTTGCCCGAAAAAATTGTAAATCAGTTGGAAAACACAAAGCAGAAAACCGAAACAGCAGAAACGGTAGCCAAGCAAGAAATGATTATACAGATAGAAGCTATAGAGCGAATAAAAGTAATGGCAAAAGGAAATGTAACTTACTTGGCGGGTCTATTTTCTTCTCTGACGGACGACATGAGCAACCTCATCGAGGAGAGTCATAAGGCAATAGAAAATGATGACACTACAAAAATAACAGTGAGCATACACACTATCAAGGGTTTATCTGGCACAATAGGTATGCTCAAGCTCTACCAAGACACAGACTCTTTCTATAAGCGGCTAAAGGCAAATGACTTTACAGAGATGGCTTCTCAGTTAGACCAAATAGAAAAAGCCTATCAGCAGTCTATTCCACTGCTCAGACAGGCTTTGAATCTGTAATACTTGTTAATGCTTATTGGGCTTGAAGCACCCAAGTTTGCCCAAATGCACTTCCTAATTCAGTTTTTTTGCTTGTAGCGTCTGCGTGCGAGTCAAAGTCACCAATTACCACCCTAAATAATCCCTTAGAAGGCAGAGGAATAATTTTGATGGTTAATCCTTGTGCTTCTAATGGCTTGCTTACTTTTTGGGCTATAGCCTTCGTGCCAAAACTGCCATACACCAAATAAAACCGACCTGCACTTAGCTTGTCTTCGCCTGCTACTGCATCCGTATTCTTTGCTGGAATTGTTTCCTCTTTTGGGGCAGGCTCGGTATTTTCTACAGTAGGCTGCTGATTTCTTGTGATTTCATCTTCGGCAAATCGTGCTGTATCCTCAACTACATTCTCAATCGGGTTGATTTCTTCCTCATCTTCTGCGGGCTTCGTATTCATATCAGCACTTACTTGTTTAGTACCAAAAAGCCCCTTGAAGTTTTGCATGGCTTCGGGCGAAATAAATAGATAAACAATAAAGGTAAGGAGAAAAACCAAAGGCACAACCGCCAACCACCAAGCAAGCTCATTTTTCTTATTGCCCTTGTCATTTTCCTCTGACTTGTCTGTAGCCGTTGGTGTCGTATTCACTTTGACAACCTCTTCCATAGGCTCATTTCTGCCCGTATTATTAACTTCTTCAGTTTTTATACTTGCTGTCGGTTTTTCGCTTTCTCCAACAACATTTGGAATATTTTTCACCTCATCAAATGGTGTTTCTGAGATGTCCGTAGTGGTATCAATCCGAGGCAATCCAAAGCTATCCCCTAATAGGGCTGCATCTTCATCTTGCAACAATATTATTTTGTTACTTCCGTCTTTTATCAAAGTGCCTAATCCCGAAATAGCATAGCTATTCGTGGCAATGATTGATTGCTGAACTTGCTGCACAAAAGCCAATAGCTGCTCATTAAAATCATAAAAACTTATGTTTTCACCCCGCATGACCGCTTTCATCAGGTCATCATTTTTGTCTTCTTCCTTTATATAGATGCTAAAACTTACCACTTTTCGTGGGGGAATAATTGTGCTGCCATCTGCACTCAAGGATGTGGGTGCCAAAGTAGAGCTAAATACGCCCAAGTTAGGGACGATGACTCTATCTTGCAAAAGGAGGAGTTCATTAATATATTTTTCTATCATGAATATAGGTAATTTCAGGTTAATTTATGGGCATAAGGGCATTTGCCAAAAAAAATTATATACAATGTTACGGACTTTCTTATTAAATTCAAAAACAATTAGTTAGATTTTTAAAAGGTCAGACTTGCTCCAGCCATCACCTGTGCCGTCCTTGCGTCATAGTACAAGAAACGCTGGTACTGTTGCGAAAGCAAATTGCTACCTTTGGCAAAAACAGACCACATAGGCGAAAATTGGTAATCTATCTTCATATTGACGTCTGTAATAGGTTGTAAATCTTTTTGTTGTGAAGAAATCACATCAAACGCTTTTATCCCTTCCAAATGATAGATATCGACATTAATTGCAAATTTTTCAATACTATAGCCTACGGAAAGTGTATTTTTTACCAATGGTCTATGCCAAGCACTTTGAAGTGTTTTTAGCTCATATTTCTGTAGTTCTGTGCATAACTTAGCCCTAAATTTTCCGAAACTTGCACTAAACTCACTTATAAACGTACTTACAGGGGTGATTGCTGTTTCGTATTGCACAAAGAATTTGGAGGGAAAGGTTGAAGAATTCATGAAAAAATACAGATATTGATAAAAGCCATAACTTGCGCTTGCTTGCCAATTAATGCCATTAGCGAGCTTTGTGCGGAAACCCAAAGAGCTTTCCCATGTTTTATTTGTATGTAGCAAGGGGGTGTTTGCTACCAAATAAGGATTTTCCGACACCATATCCCGCATTAGTCTTTTCTGCATTCCTCCGTCTAACTGCAAAAATACATCAAGTTTGTTTTTGAACAGGCTGAAAGAGAGATACAATTTTGGATATAAAAATGCCTTTTCCATCTCCTTGAGTGTGTCATTATGCAGGGCTGCACGTAAGCCTATTTGTAGGTAAAGTTTGCTGTAGTTTATTTGGTGATACAGCTCTGTGTTGAGTAAATTACGCTGAATACTACCTACTTCGTCACTTCTCATAGAGGAAGACACATTTGCCTTGAAAAACAGCTTGTTATTAACATTGAAGTTAATTTTTTTGCTAAATTCACCGCCTATTTCTTGCTCCTTTGCTGCATAACGGTCAGCCCAATAATGATAAAATAATCCAATGTCGTGGTAGTTTTTGGATGCCTCAAGTTTATTAGTGTAGCCTATTTGCCCTTCGAAAGTAATAAAATCTTGTTGAATATCTTTGGCTGCTGGTATCGGGTCGGTGCGTTGGTATCCGTAAAAATGCCATTGTTGTTGCTGCAAACCTACTTTCCCCGTAAAAACACCCTTTTTTGAGAAAGATTGGAAGCTAAAAACTAATTTATTTTGTGCATCTGCCGAGTTTCGTGCATCTATTGCCCCCTCCCTTAAGTTAGTATGCTTTAAGTAAACTCCATAGCTTTGTTTTTCACTTCGGCGGGTATTGAAAAAAGCCTCTGCGTATGAGTTTTGAAAATTTCCTATTCCAGCCTTTACATAGTTTCCATACAGTTTTTTTTGCGATTCTCTCTTTATTTTCATGGGAGAGAAGTCAAAAGTGAGCGCACTTTTATAATTCACTTTAAGAAAAGTATGTTTGTTCTCTATCTTTTTGTTTGGGTTATCTACCAAATGAACTGTGATATTTGCCTTCTTATTTTTTTGTAATTCTACCAAATAATCTTTACTTATCGGGGAAACAGATTGGGAAAAAACGGGACAATAAAATGGAAACTGCACCAGAAAAGTACAAAAAAAGAAAAAAAATCCAAAGAACAATGAATCCTTTGGATAGGTCGAAAATAATTGCATAAGGGGGTAATCAATTTATTATTTTAAGACAAAATAAAACAGATAACTATTCTGTGTCGCTGTCATCGTCTTCGAGGTCGTCTTTCTCCATTTTTTTCATCTGCCTCAATATGTTTATTTCTACTTCTGCTATATCTCTCATCGGGGTTTTCATCGCCAATTTAAAAGCCTCAGCAGATACTCGATAGTCATTCACATTTTTGGCAGCCAATCCTTTCAAAATATAAAAACTACCCATCACAGAAGCGGGAGCAAGCACTTTTTTATTCAAAAACTCATCAATATCCACTATAGCTTCCTTATGGTTGCCAATTTTGTACTGTGCCAAACACATCAGAAACCAAGTATCAGGGTCTATCCTATCTTTGGAACTTGCTGTCTTGCCCAACTTCAGCTTAAGTGCCTGATTGAGTGTATTCAAACTTCCTTCATAATCTCCTGCATCCAGCTGCACTTCGGCTAATTTGTCGTAAAGTAATAATTTCTTCAAAGGGTCAGGCTGATTCTTGATAGCATCTTGCATGTGTCCTGCCGTAGCATTTATGTCTTGCCCGCGCTTGGAGAGTTGTGCCTTCAGCAGGTGTGCTTTGGTGAAGTCCTTATCAATAAGCAAGGCTTGGTCTAAGTGCGTAGCAGCAACTCCATCCTCATGAAACTTGGAGTACAAACTTCCCAAATGATAGAAATATGGAGCAGTCAATTTATCTACTTTGTGCTTAAAAGGTCCAAAATGTATTTTCTGCAAGACTGGCTTGGCGGCTTCGTATTGCTGAAGCTGGTAGAGTGCATAACCTAACTCATAGTAGTATTTCCCACTTTCGCGAATATCCATGCCCGCTAAATCTGCTTCTATTTTCTTCACACTATTTTTAGCTTCTTCGTATTGGCTATATTGGTTACTCATGCGTGCATAAAAGTAAGCTACTTGCTTGTTGGTAGGCGCAATGGGGTATATCTCTTTCACCTTCTTATAGGCTTCCTCCATTTTCTTTTCTTTGATGAGCTTCAGTATTATAAAGCCCTTGTACTCCACTTTTTTATTATTATCTTGCTCATACTGAGCGGCAAGCTCATAACAAATAGCGGCACTATCTATTTTATTGGTCATCTTTAGTATTCTGCCCATCAAAGCATACGCGGGGGCATAGTCAGGCTGCACCTTTACAGTCTGCTGGAGTGAAAATAAAGCTGATTTAGGTCGTTTGAGCATAAACTCACAAGAGGCTTTTCCGTACATCGCCTCAAAATCTCTTGGATTTTCTTTTACCAACTTCTCATATTCCAAAATCAGTACGTCTGCACGCTTGCCTCTGCTCGCCGCCTCTACATCTACATTCGCTTTATGGCTTTCAGGGTTTGGCTTAGGTTTTACTTTGCTACCCTGCGCAAGCAATTCTCCACTATACAGCATATAGCTTAAGGCGGTAAAAATGACGAAGATGAATGATTTACTATTCATGAGTTTCCAAAAAGGATTTAGTCAAAATTATAAATATCAAGTATGAGTATAAAAACTTATGTATGCTTTAAATAAAATAGTTACTAAAATGGAGACAATTAGCTAACAATTACCAATTTCTCTTCATTTGTGCCTTTATAGAATAAAAAAACAGAAATAGCACAACTCACTGAATAATAGTTTTTTAGAAAACTAAGCTACATTACTTAGCAATTTAAAATATTTTCTACATATTATTGTAATAATTTATAAAAAATATAACATTCAGCCAAAAGAATATAATATTAATTAGCTATAAGATTAATTTACTCTTTCATAGCCCGATTCAGAAAATCAATCAAGGGCTGCATGGTAAAAAATGATGTTGCTATCTGTTTGTCGAAATTTTCTGACAGCACTTGCTCATCAGAGAATTTACAAGTAGCTACAAAACCTTTCATTTTCAAGAAATTAATAGTCGGATTGTCGGCAGTATATCCCTTCGGGAGTGTTTTGAGTTTTTCGCCTTCTATTTCTCCAAACCTATTTTTAAATTCTTTGTTTTCGATGATTTGCAAAAATTCTTCGCCGTTATAGTCTATCTCTTGGCGAATTTTTTTCAGCAAATCGGCAGCAGGCATATACGCACCGCCGCCAACAAATGAGTTGGACGGCTCTATGTGCAAATAATAGCCCGCTAACTGCGAGTTTTTGCCTCCCTTGCAAAAATAGGCACTAAACTGCGTTTTGTAGGGGTCTTTGTTCGGCGAAAAGCGTACGTCCCTATATATACGGAAAAGCGTGTCTTGGGTTTTTATGTGTACGAATGTATCGTCCAAAGCCCAAAGTTGGGGGATAAGTTGCGTAATAAAAGCCTCAAAGTTTTCCTTTGCTTGCGTATATTTTGCTTTGTTATCGGCAAACCATTCCCTATTATTGTTTGCTTTTAGTTCCGCTAAAAAATCTATTAAAAAAGACTGTAGCATTATGATATTTACATGGATAAAAGTTCAGCCAATTTGTCCTCTAATTCTTTGCCTCTGAGGTTTTTGGCTATAATGACCCCGTTTTGGTCTAAGAGATAGGTCATCGGGATAGCCTGAACATTATAGGCAGTAGCAAGCGTTTGCTGGCTGTAGGCAAGGTCTGTAACATGATTCCAAACAAGTCCATCATCTTTGATGGCTTTTTTCCATGCACTTTCGTCTTGGTCGAGCGATACACTCAAAATTTCAAAGCCTTTGCCCTTGAACTTATCATACATTTTCACTACGTTGGGGTTTTCCATGCGGCAGGGTTGGCACCACGAAGCCCAAAAGTCTATAAGCAAATATTTCCCCTTGAAACTTGCCAAAGAAACGGCATTACCTTTTTCATCTTTGTACTCGATAGCGGGGGCTGCCTGCCCTATTCCTATTTTCTTGAGTCTTGATAGCTCATCACCCAATGTTTTTACTTTGCTATTATTCGGATATTTCGTATTCAGATTTGTATAAATTTTGTCCAAAATGGCAATGTCTTTGTCGGGGTCTAAGCCTTCGAGCATGGCTATTGCCGCAAATGAGTTTTCTGCCTTGCCTACCATCTCCTTAAATTTGCTCAAGTATTCTTGGACGAGCAGTTCGTACTGTGCTGCGTTTTTGGCGGCACCCACACTATCAGAGGTAGGATCCGATGCTAGCTGCAAAGCATCCAATTTTGTATTGTATCCTTCGCGCATGGTTTGGAAATTATCTAAGAGTGTATTCTCTTCGGAGTTTGCTATTTGGAATGAGCCGTTTGGCTTTCCTTCGGCAGTAATAGAAAAAGGCGTACCCGTCAGGATTATCTGCTTTTGCTGCTCGCCATAGATGTCGAGCAGGTAAAAATCGACTTCTTTGATAATGGGATTAAACGAAAAATTGCCTTCCTTGTCTGCAAATGTAGAATCGATGGCTACATACTGATTATCTTCTATCTTCATCAGATAAATTGCTTTTTTGTCTTGCGGGTTGGTAATTTTTCCCGAAATGAGGGCATCATTTTTCTTATCTTGGCAGGCAAATAGCGCTATGCCGATAGCTATAAAAAGTAATTTTTTCATCATGTTTTTGTTTTCTTAGTGCAAAGTAAGTAATTTTAGAAAATATTATATTTGTAAATTAGGATTTTATCTAAAAAAGTACGCAAAAAATACTTCTTCCCAAAATCGTATGCTCAAAAGGATAGTCAAATTGTCTATTTATCTACTAAGTTGGCTCATTCCTAACTTGGCATGCTATTCACAGCACAAGCCCCAAGTGGTAAATGGCGTTTTGGATATGCAAAAATGGCATTTTGAGGAGCAGGGCATCGTGAATATGCAGGGCAAATGGCGATTTTATTGGGAGCAACTGCATACGACCATATTACCCGATACGGACTTCGTTTACCACGAAGTTTCAGGAATGTGGAACAATGTTCTTTGGCATAACCAACCCCTATCTGCATACGGCTATGGCACTTACCACCTGAAAATAGTGATGGGTAATCAGCACAAAAACAAGCGTTTGGCTTTTAAAACAAATTATATTAATAGCTCTTGTATCATTTTTATCAATGGGCAAAAGGTAGATAGCATAGGCAAGGTAGCAACCAAAGAGAAAGACTATGTCCCCAAGATAAATCCTTCTATCTATGCCTTTGATGTACTCAAAGATACCATCGAGCTAACGATACAGGTGGCTAATTATCAAGATCGCTTTGGCGGAGTAGTAGGAAATATTTTTGTAGGTACGGAGGAGCAAATAAGGCATAGGTATCAAACCAAAATCAATTTTACCTTTTTTATTATGGGTATTTTGCTTGTCATGGGTTTGTATCACCTCAGTTTGTTCTTTTTTCGGCATAAAAACAGAGCCGCCTTGTACTTTGGCTTGCTGTGTATTATCATCTTTGCTCGTATGTTGGTAACTGACGAGCACGTCATTACAGACTATTATACGGATATGTCGCATCAGCTATCGAGCAAGGTATCTTATATTTCTTTCTATTTGGGCGTTGTGTTTATCTGTCATTTTTTTCACGCCGTTTATCATCAAGATTTCTCGAAAAAAATAAGAAACTTTGTGGCATTCATTGGAGCAGTTTCTTCTATTATTGTTTTGTTTACCAAGTTATCATTTTTCTCTCTCTTACTCGGTAGTTTTCAGGTATTTACCCTCTGTGTGATTTTGTATATATTCTATATGATTGGCGTAATTCTTTGGAAAAAACGCGAAGGCAGTATTATTTTTTCTGCGGGAGTGCTTGCCATAGTTATTGCTTCTATCAACGATATTCTCCACGCCAACGAAACGATTAATACTTTTGTGGCTGCTCCTCTGGGCTTACTTTTGTTCATTTTTTCACAAACCCTCCTGCTTTCCTCGCTATTTTCAAAAGCATTTAAAAATATAGAAAACTTGGGTGATGAGTTGGCAAAAATAAACGCCAATTTGGAAGAAAAAGTAAAAGAAAGAACAGACGAACTCAATACGACCAACCAAGAACTTAACCAGACCTTGGAGGAACTTCACCAAAATTTGGAGGTGGTAAACCTGCAAAGAAGCGAGCTATCAGACAAAAATGTAGAAATTACCTCCAGCCTCAACTATGCCCAGCGCATACAGCAAACTATTCTCCCGCAGCCCGCAGCTATTCAGGCGGTACTGCCCGAATCTTTTGTGCTTTTTATGCCCAGAGATATTGTAAGTGGTGATTTTTATTGGTTTTTGGCAAAAGACTCAAAAATAATTATTGTAGCGGCAGACTGCACAGGGCATGGCGTACCGGGGGCTTTTATGACCATTATTGGCAATCAGCTCTTATCTGATATTATTGAAAACAAGCAAATTACAGAGGCAGACCAAATCCTGAATATGCTCCAAAGTGCTATCAGGAAAACGATGAAGCAAGACGAAACGGGCAATAGGGAAGGCATGGACGTGTCGCTCGTTGTGATAGATAAGGAGAAGAAAACAATGGATTTTGCAGGGGCAAAAAACCCAATTATTTACATTCAAAATGGGCAGATGCACCACATCAAAGGCGATAAGATAACTATAGGTGGCGAGGTACGTGAGAAAGCAAAGCTATTTAACAAGCATACTATAGATATTTCTGTCCGCACTACTTTTTATCTATTCTCCGATGGCTATCAAGACCAGTTTGGCGGAAAAGACGACCGAAAGTTGATGCTCCCCAAAATGAAAGAACTATTCTTGGAAATACACAAGCAAGAGATGCCCGCTCAAAAAGCTATTTTAGAAAGTACGCTCCTCCAATGGATAGCCGAGGCAAACGAAAGGCAAATAGATGATATTTTGCTTATTGGCTGTACGGTAGATTTATAACTCAAATTTCTAAATTAGGGTTTTCGCTAATTCAATCGCTTTCTGAGCCGTTTCTGTGGGGTTATCCACCTCTACAGGTAGGTAGTAGATACTTTCGGGCTTTCTTCGCTGGTTGTCGTGGGTGTATGCCTTGTCGTAATAAACTAAGGTAATATCTGCTACTTTGGCAAAGTCGTCATTGGCAAGTGCTTCGAGTGCATCTTTGGCATGGTTTGACCCGATGCGTTTTGCTATTCTCAAAATCGCACTTTCCAAGAGTTCCTTATCGCAAAAAGCATATTCCTTTACCAATCTTTCTATTCTTAAGTTTTTGGATATTTGTATATAAATGACAGGGCTACGCTGCATCTGCTGCCATAAGTTATTAGGAAGGAAAGTCTTGCCAATATTTCTGCTCTCATCTTCTAACCAAAGGTGCGAAAATGGGGAAGTCAAAGAACTGATAGTCCTAAGAAGTGCCAAGTGCAATTCATTCTCAAACTGCTCAGAAGTGGGCTGAGGAGCCTGCCCGATGCTCCCAAAAGAGGAGCCTTTGTGATGAGCAAGTCCTTCCAAATCTATTCCCTGTTGCCCTTGTGCTATGATTTGCTTTAAAATATCTGTTTTGCCACTGCCCGTCATGCCGCCCAAAATAAGCAAATTCGGAAATGCTTGCTCGAAGTAAGAAAGAACGTGCTGTCGGTAATTTTTGTAGCCTTTTTCCAAAGTGAAAGTCTGAAAACCAACTGTTTCGAAGAGCCAAGCCATGCTGCCGCTTCTCATGCCCCCTCTCCAGCAATGTACCAATAATTGTTTTTCAGGAGCGATTTGTTTTGCCTTTCGCACAAAATCTGCCATTTTTACCCCAACAAATTCCAAGCCTTTGATGATGGCTTCTTCCTTGCCTTTTTGCTTGTACAGCGTCCCAACTACAGCCCTTTCTTCATTGGAAAAAATGGGTAAATTGACTGCAAGCGGGATATGCCCTTGTGCAAACTCCGCAGGGGAACGCACATCAATCATGGGCGTTTGCAATGCTAAAAACTGTGTGATGTCTAAAACTTTTGCCAAAACGTAAAAAAATTATATTAATTTTGTCATTCAAAATAGCACTCTGTCGCTGTTAGTGGTCGAAGACCCTGCCAGTCGCTAAGTTACCAAGAAAAAGCAAAGATAATACTTTAAATCATGTATTTACATTTCACCAATCCTTTTATTCACCGTCTATTTCCTCACTTTACTTGGCGAGTACCTACTGCCGAAAAGGTTATTTTTCTAACCTTTGATGACGGGCCTATTCCCGAAGTTACGCCTTGGGTACTTGCGGAGCTGGGTAAATACGAGGCAAAAGCGACTTTTTTCTGTGTTGGCGATAATATACGCAAGCATTTTTCTGTTTTTGAGGAAGTGATTGCCAAAGGGCATAGTGTTGGCAATCATACTTTTAATCACCTAAGCGGGTGGAAAACGCCCAAAAAACAATATTTGGGAAATATAGACAGATGTGAGGATTATTTTGCTCATTTGCCAAAGACAAAAGACAGCCCTCGCAAACTTTTCAGACCTCCGTATGGGCAAATTTCCGCTTCGCAAAGCAGGGCATTGAAAACGGATTATCGGATAGTAATGTGGGACGTGCTTTCGGGAGATTTCGACCAACGTTTGAACGAACATATTTGCTTGGAAAAAGCCATCAGATATACTCAAAATGGCTCTATTGTCGTATTCCATGATAGCCAAAAAGCAAAAAAAAATCTATACTATGCCCTGCCCCGCTACCTCTCCTATTTTAGCAAGCAAGGGTTTCGTTTCGAAAAACTTTAAATTTTAGACAAATCTTTTCCATTTTAGTCTTTTATACATTAATTTTGAAAAATTAAGAAAAGTTTAACACAGATATATATATGGCAGAAGTAGTTCAAATGCCCAAAATGAGCGATACAATGACCGAAGGCGTGATTGCTAATTGGTTAGTGAAAGTGGGTGATAAGGTAAAATCTGGCGATATTATAGCCGAAGTAGAAACAGACAAAGCAACGATGGAGTTGGAATGTTATGCTGATGGCATCATTTTATACATTGGCGTAGAGAAAGGAAAAGCTGTTCCCGTTGATGGCATTATCGCCGTTATTGGCAAGGAAGGCGAAAACTATCAAGCTCTTTTGAGTGGCGGAAATAGTGCCGTACCCGCACCAAAAGAGGAAGCAGCTACACCGCCGCCGCCCGTTCAGCAAGCTACTGCCGAAAAAGCCGTTGCTGTAAACGCAACAGTCGTCCGTATGCCAAAAATGAGTGATACGATGACAGATGGCGTAATTGCGAACTGGTTGGTGAAAGTGGGCGACAAACTCAAAGCGGGCGACATCATAGCCGAAGTAGAAACAGACAAGGCTACGATGGAGTTGGAAAGCTATGAATCGGGTACGCTGCTCTACATAGGTGTTGTAAAGGGCGAATCTGTCCCCGTAGATGGCATTATCGCCATCATAGGCGAGGCGGGTGCGGACTATACGCAGCTACTCAAACCCGCAACTTCTGCTCCCGCAAAGGTGGAAAGCAAAGCTACGGAAGTCGCTGAAAAACCTGCTGTTTCGAACCCAACAGCCTCGCAACCAATAGTAACAGAAACGGTTGTAAGTGCGGGCGGACGCATTTTTGCATCTCCTTTGGCAAAGAAAATGGCACAAGACAAAGGGTTTGACCTTGCACAGATAAAAGGCTCTGGCGAAAATGGAAGAGTTACCAAAAAAGACGTGGAAACTTTTGTTCCTGCTGCCAAACCTACCGCTACGCCTGCTGCTGTAGAAAAAACAAGCAAACCTGCCGTACAAGCCTTTGGGCAAGAGGGCTTCACCGAAACGCCTATTACCCAAATGCGAAAGACAGTTGCCCGCCGACTCTCCGAAAGTATGTTTACGGCCCCGCATTTCTACGTTACGATGGAGATAATCATGGACAAGGCAATGGCGGCGCGCACAAGCATGAACGAAATTTCGCCTGTGAAGATTTCATTTAACGATTTGGTCATCAAGGCGGCAGCGGTAGCTCTCAGAAAGCACCCCGTTATCAATTCTTCTTGGCTTGGCGACAAAATTCGTCAGAATCAGCACATACATATAGGCATGGCAGTTGCCGTTCTCGATGGCTTGCTTGTCCCTGTGATTCGCTTTGCAGACAGCAAATCGCTCTCGCAGATAGCAGGCGAGGCAAAAGATTTGGCAGGAAAAGCAAAAGACAAAAAACTACAGCCTGCTGACTGGGAAGGAAATACCTTTACGATATCGAACTTGGGAATGTTTGGCGTAGATGAGTTCACCGCCATCATCAACCCGCCCGATGCGTGCATTTTGGCAGTAGGAGGCATCAAAGAAACCGTAGTAGTAAAGAACGGAGAAATGAAAGTAGGTAACATCATGAAAGTTACGCTTTCCAGCGACCACAGAGTAGTGGACGGGGCAAGTGTAGCGGCTTTCTTGCAAACCCTCAAAGGCTTGCTCGAAGACCCGCTAAGAATGTTGGTTTAAAGAAAATTATCATAAGGAAATCATTAGAATTATATTTGGAAGTCCGTAGCCTTTTTGGGGTTATGGACTTTTTTTGTTTCGTGTCATTAGGTTCTCAAACCTAAGTTTCTCGTGCCATTAGGTTCTCAAACCTAAGTTTCAGTCAGTTCTGAGGAACTGATAGCACGAAATGGTGTCCAACATTGGCAAGGATGCATTTTTTCGCACCTTAGCAATCGTTTAAATCTGTTTTTTTAACTTTAAATTTCCAAATATACAATTTTACTCCTAATTTTGTGGCGTTTTAACAATCGTTTCGTTCGCAATTAGCAACAACTCGCAACTTAATAATTAATTTAACACATGAAAAAACACACACTATTGTTTGTATTTGTGCTTTCTTGCTTTTTAGCAGCATGCACCCTTACGGCGGAGGTATCGGCAAGCCTTACCTCCCTCCTGACCGCTAACGGCGGAAAATGGAAAGTTTCTTATGCCAAATTTGGCTCAGAGGATGCCCCAAGTGGTATGTACGACCGCTTTTTAGTAGAGTTCAAAAGTGGCACTGCCTACATTACTACGAATCCTGATGGTGCTATCTTTCCCGCCCTGCTGCCTTCGGGCGTATGGAAAGAGGGAAGTGCAGGCACGCTCATTTTTGATGTAAGCGTAAACGTGAGAGAAATCACAAAAAGCCGCACCCCTACCAAAATAGTCCTCGAATGGGACGTAACTATCCCAGGCAAGGTAACAACTACGTACAGAGTAGAACTCACTAAAGCAAATTAATTAATTTAAACTTTCAGAAAAATGAAAAAGATATTTTACCTTTTCAGCCTTATTTTTTTAGGCATATTTTCCGATACACAAGCACAAAAAGTAACGACCTTGGCAGGGAATGGCACAGCTGCTAACGTAGATGGCACAGGTACGGGCGCAAGTTTTACAAACCCTAATGGTGTTGCTCTCGATGGAACAGGCAATCTCTATGTAGCAGAGTTTTTGACGCATCGCATTCGCAAAATTGTGATAGCTACAGGGGTAGTAACTACCTTGGCAGGAGATGGCGTACAAGCCTCTTTGGATGGTATCGGCACTGCTGCAAGATTTAACCGCCCTTTTGGCATCTGTTCTGATGGGGCTGGCAATCTCTATGTGGCAGACTTTTTTGGTCATACCATTCGCAAAATCGTGATAGCTACAGGCGCAGTAACTACCTTGGCAGGCGATGGGACGGCTGGCTTTTTGGATGCCACAGGTGTCGCTGCACAGTTTAATAATCCTATTGCTGTCATCTCTGACGAGGCGGGTAATCTCTATGTGGGAGATGATAGTAATCGCCGCATCCGCAGAATCGTGATAGCTACAGGAGCAGTAACTACCTTGGCAGGAGGTGGGACAGCTGGATTTGTGGATGGTGCCGCTAACGTCGCACGGTTTACCTCACCACGCGGCTTAGCTCTCGATGGGGCGGGTAGTCTCTATGTGGCAGACGAGCTTAACCATAGCATTCGCAGAATCGTGATAGCTACAGGCGCAGTAACTACCTTAGCAGGAAATGGGACATCAGGCTTTGCGAATGGAATAGGCACTGCTGCACGATTTCAAAACCCTGTTGGCGTTACCTCTGATCGGGCGGGCAATCTGTATGTATCAGAGTTTAGTGGTAATCGCATTCGCAAAATCGTGATAGCGACAGGGGAGGTAACTACCCTCGCAGGTGGGACAGCTGGATTTGTGGATGGAATAGGCACAGGTGCACTGTTTAATCAGCCTGTTGGTATTATCTATGATGGGGCGGGCAATTTCTATGTAGCAGATAGGGGCAACGTCCGTATTCGTAGTATTTTTATCGGTCCATTTATTAATAGTATTAGCTCTCCTACTGCCAATGGCACTTATGGCATAGGGAGTAACATAGACATTACAGTTACTTTTTCTGAAAATGTAACCGTTACAGGTACGCCACAGCTTACTTTGGGTACCACCCCTACCAATAGGGTGGCAAATTATGTAAGCGGTAGTGGTACGAATACACTTACTTTCCGCTATACAGTTCAGGCTACTGATGTAAGTACAGACTTGGACTATGCAAGCACTACAGCCCTTGCCTTGAGTGGCGGAACAATCAAAGGGACGAGCATAGGTACTCCCAATGCAGGCTTAACCCTTCCTACCGTTGGTGGAGCAGGCTCTTTGGGGGCAAACAAAGACATAGTTATTGACGGGGCAAGACCTACTGTAACGAGCATAGTTCGCCAAAACCCAATAGTTGCGGCTGTTACCACCAATACTGTGGTGTATAGGGTTACTTTTTCCGAAGCAGTTACAGGTGTAGGAACAAATGATTTTACTTTGACAGGCTCAGGCACAGCGATGGGCGCGGTAGCGTCTGTAAATGCGATAAGCACTACAGTTTATGATGTTACCGTAAATAACATCACAGGAGCAGGGAGCTTGCGCCTTGACGTGCCTGCGACCGCTACCGTAAACGACTTGATAGGCAATGCCCTTACCGCAGCCTTTAACACAGGCGATAGCTATAACTTTGCTGTCCCTACAGCCACGAGCATAGTGCGACTAACGCCTGCTACTGCTACTGTCATTAATAATGCAAGCGTGGTATATAGGGTAAGTTTTGACAAGGCAGTCAAAAATGTAGATATTACTGATTTTGTGCTGACAAGAACAAGCACCGCCAATGGGACTATTGCCTCTGTTTCGGCTACTACAGGCACGAGCATAGACGTAACTGTCAGTGGCATTACGGGGTCGGGTACTTTGCGATTGGATATTCCATTGGCAAATACCATCAATGACGAGTTTAATAATATCACGGGGGCATTTAGCACAGGGGAAGTTTATACTATAGACAGAGTAGTCCCTACGGTGGTAAGCATCACAAGGAAAAGCCCATTAGCACCTACTACAGATGCCGAATCTGTGATATTTAGCGTTACTTTCTCTAAGCCTGTGAATAACATAGCGACCAATCGTTTTGTATTGACTGGCAATGGTTCTATTACCAGCGTTTCTGCTACCTCTGGCAGTAGCGTAGATGTTACCGTAGCCATGAATCAGGATGCACAAAGCACACTTGGCTTGGAAGTTCCCGCTACTTCGGGCATGACGGATGCCGCAGGCAGTGCAGTAGTAGCGTTCAATAGTGGCGAAACCTATAATAATATTCTTGGCACCTCTTCGAGTATAGCAGCAGTAGCAGGCAGCAGACAGGTTACTGTCTATTGGAACTCTGTGCCACTTGCTCAAAGTTATGAGATTTATATGTATGCTGCCAATATGCCGCAGAGATTGGTAGCAACTACCGCAGGTACTGTAGTAGTAGGTACGGTAAGTTCGGCAGGCAATAGTTTAGGAAGTAGTACAAACGATAATAATGCTCCAAAAGTAGTAAATGCAAGCGGTGATTTATCTTTTGTAATAGAGGGCTTAGAAAATGGCGTTACTTACTTTTTCCGTATTGTAGCCATTGGCAGGCAAGGCGCAGGAGATTTTTCTGCTACCGTATCGGCTCGCACTTCGGTAGTTCTCGGCACAGAGGAAGAAGCTGCAAATTCACTTTTCCAAGTCTATCCAAACCCAAGCAATGGCAGCTTTACCCTTAGGGTGAATGAGCTAAAAGGCAGAAATGCACAAATCAACGTCTTGGATATGACGGGCAGAGTAGTATTTAACCAAGCTATCTCAGCAAACGGCAGTGTAGAAGCCGAGCTAAATCTAAACCTATCAAGCGGGGTGTATCTTTTGAACATCAGCACTGAAAAGGAAAACTTGAGAAGAAAAATTATCATGACAAAATAATCATTAAAATTATACTTGGAAGTCCGTAGCTCTTTTGGGGTTACGGACTTTTTTTTGTGTCAAAACGTTGGCAAGGGTGCATTTTTCGCACCTTGTCAATCGTTTGGACACATAAAAGGTGCAACATTGAGCCTTTTTACTCCAACGTTGCACCTTTTTACTCAAATACTGAGGCTTTTTACTTGAACTTTGCACCTTTTTGCTCAAACACTGAGGCTTTTTACTCAAATACTAAGGCTTTTTGCTCAAATTTTGCACCTTTTTACTCAAACGTTGAGGCTTTTTGCTCAAACTTTAAGCCTTTTTACTAAAAATTATACCGTTTTTTCCTTACTTGTTTTACTTCTTTCAAAACGCTTGCTTAAGTCATCATAAATGGCTTTTGCATCGGGAACATTCATTTTTGCCCCTTGCTTTACGGTGTTGTAGTAAGCCAAAGCAGCTACGTATGCCTCACTACCCGAAAGCATAATGGTATCATTGATGTTATCGCAAAGCTGGTCAGTAAGTTTTTGGACTGGACTAAGGTCGTTTACTGCATTTAAGTCTATTTTCATTTCTGGAACGTTCATAAACATAGGTGCAAATTTGGGGTTCAGTTCTGCATATTCCATTACTTTTTCTACAAAAGGCATGGTTTTATCGCTCATTTTTGGAATAGTTTTGCGCTCTTCGGGTGTAAGTGCAACCAAATAGGGCTTCAAAATTTCATCAATGGCTTTTAAATGCTGCATTACTTTTTTCAAATCTTCTTTTGGGATTTGGATAGATACTACATTTTCGTTGGACATCTTCTTTAAGTGTTTAAAATTGTAAAAAACAAAATAATTGTACTTATCAAAGTTACAAAGTATATCTATAAATTTTGCAAAGCAACTATACTTTTTTGCTATCTTTGTCAAAGTAAAAAAATCATTTTAGATATATGAAATGGGTTTTAGAAAAACAAAATAAATACAACAAAGATGATAATAATTACTTCTGGCAGTTTCTTAATTTGAGTATTTCTATAGAGGAACAGTTGAGAAAATTAGAAGACTTAAAACTAAGTCTTCCCACAGAAGAGCATTTAGGCATTGACTTACAAAAGCATTTCTTAATGATTGCAGCACTTATTGAGGCAGGTACTATTGTTCCGCATGACGAGAGTCGCGAGCAATATATCGAACCAGCCTCTTATCAATTGAATAAATCTGCTATTCAACTTTATGAGCAGTTCTTTTAGATGAAAGTTTGAAGCCTTATGTCGTGCCATCAGGTTCTCAAACCTGAGTTTCTGTCAGTGCTGAGGAACTGACAGCACGAAAAAAGGTAAAAAATAAGGGCAAAAGACTTAAGAAGAGTCGCCTCTCACTTAAAATAGAAAATGTATGATTATTTTGCATTTCATATACATTTTTCTACATTTGAAACTATAGGTAAAAGTTTTTTTAGTAAGCAACTGTAAATATTGTGTTTATACAAATGTTAAACACAATATTGAAGGTATTAATCAGGTTTGCTTATTCTACTCTACCCCAATTTAGCCATATAAAAACAATACTTTTATGTTTTGGAAATTAAGACAATCTTGGAATAAGCTTGTTAGTATAGGGGTTTTTGCCGAGCAAGCACCTCAAGAAGCCCGCAGGACTCGTATTTTGAATACTATTGCGTGGTTTGTGATTCTACTTACAGCAATTTACTTACCTTCTTTATTTTATTTATACTTTTTTGAGGGAGAAAACAATATTTCAGGTATAATAACTAACGTTTCCACCATCTTACTCATTAGCATGACCTTGTATTTGAACCATAAGCGTAGATATTTCTTTGCGCGCATTTTTCTTGTATTACTTATTAATTTATCCATTTTTATTGCCAGCATTATGGCGGGTAAAGTCCTGCAAATGGAATATGCCTTTTTAATAATGGTTGCTGTGCTTGTCATATTTTTTGATAATTGGAACACGATACGGTATCTTGCCTCTATTAGTTTTATTCTTTTCTGGCTTACCAAATGGCATCATGCCTATTTTAACCCTCTCCTATCGAATGTGTCTTATCGGTATTTTATGCCACTTAACCTTAGCATGATGTTTTTCGGTTTACTTTTTATTATCAAAAATTTTAAAAATGAATTTACACGCTATGCCCAAATTATAGAACAGCAAAATCAATCTATTTTTGACCAAAACGAAGAGTTGCAAAGCCAAGCCCAAGCTATCAATCGTCAAAACGAGGAATTAGCAAAAAAAAATGACGATGTTGCCGCCAGTATTAGCTATGCACAACGCATTCAAGCAGCCATACTGCCTTCCTTAGAAGAAAATATAGAAAAAAACTTGCAGAAAGATATGTTTTTTATCCTCTATAAGCCACGTAACATTGTTTCAGGTGATTTCTATTTTTTTGAACAAATAGATGATAAGTTAGTCATTATAGCCGCAGACTGCACTGGGCATGGTGTGCCTGGGGCTTTGATGTCAATGATAGGCATGAATACCTTAGAAGAAATTGTTGTTTCTCTTAAAATCACACAAGCAGACAATATACTCAACCAATTACATAAAAAAATACAATACGCACTCAAGCAGCAAGAAACTAATAACAGAGATGGCATGGATATATCGGTTTGCGTGATAGACAAAGCCAACAACAGTATGGAGTACGCAGGGGCAAACAATCCAATGTATGTGATACAAGAAGGTGTTTTGCATGAGTATAAGGCTGATAAACTTGGTATTGGCGGATACCAAACTGAAACAGAGCGAATTTTTACCAAGCATTTTATTGATATTTCCAAACCAACTATTTTTTACCTTTTTTCAGACGGTTACCAAGACCAATTTGGAGGTGCTGATAATCGAAAATTTATGAAAAAACGTTTTAGAGAGTTATTATTTTCTATCCATCATGAACCTTTGCACTTGCAAAAGACCATTTTGGATAATACACTGAAAAACTGGCAAATGGATTATTATGAACAAACAGATGATATCCTTGTGATGGGAATAAAAATTAAATAATACATTCTTTTTGTTCCTCACGAAAAAATACTTTCTCGTGCCATCAGGTTCTCAAACCTGAGTTTCTGTCAGTGCTAAGGAACTGACAGCACGAAAGAGGACTTTTTTTGTTAGCTATATTTTTGTTTTTTTTACTATCTTTGTAAAAATCAAAAAAAAGATGGCATACAATCAATTTAAAAAGTTAGCCCAATTAAGCACTGATTTAGGAATAACCGATAAAACTTTAAAATGGCTCAATACTCATTTTGATAGCTTCCAAGTAAGCGATAAACTGCTCGAAGATATGGAAGAGGCAAGCAGGGAGTCATTGATGACCGAAAAAGCCAAATCTGAATTTGTAGTCGTGCCTATTTTGCGAGAACTTCGCCGCCGAAACGCCAATAAATTTAAAATATTTTCAGGCTACGAATTTGATGTAGATAAATCAAAAAAACTGAACGGCTACTGCGACTTTATGCTGTCCGCAAATATTGAGAAGTTAGAAGTAACCGCCCCAATTTTTTGTTTGGTAGAAGCCAAAAATGCAGAAATTGATAGAGGATTAGCCCAATGCGGAGCAGAAATGTATGCCGTACACATTTTTAACGAAAGAGAAGGCAACCCAAAAAAGCAGATTTTTGGCTGCGTTACCAATGCCTTTTCTTGGTGTTTTTTGAAATTAGAAAACAAAAACTTATACATAGACCCTAATTATGTGCCGCTTACTTTTACCAAACCTCACGAAGTATTAGCAGTTTTGCAATGGATTTTAGATGAAAGTTTGAAGCCCTACCAGCCCTTCGTGCCATCAGGTTCTCAAACCTGAGTTTCTGTCAGTTCTGAGGAACTGACAGCACGAAAAATGGCTACAAAAGGTTGGAAAAATCTTCTTTTTTATCTTTGCTGCTTCAAAAACCTCTTTTTTACAAACCAACCAGCAACAGCCTATCAAAAACACGCCCTATAACAAAAAAAAAGACTGCCCTTTTCGGACAGCCTCATCACGCTGTTTGTGGTAGCGTTAAAATGTTTTTCTCTACCGCATTTAGCAAGCAAATCTCCAGATTTGCGTAAAAGATTCTCTACAAATATGCCAATCCTAACGGATTTTTTTCGCCCTTGCAAGTGTGAGCAAAGCGCACCTGCCACATTTTTTGGGGTGTGCTATACTCCTGCTAATAAAGGATAAATCAAATGGCTACTTACTTTCATATTTGATTTCGAAAGCGTCTTTGGAATAACCTTCTGGAAATACCCCATCTAAGAGGAGGCTTGCAGCGACCTTGCCTATGGCATCCGAACACATCGCCGAGTAGCCGTTGCATCCGCCCGCCAAAAATACTCCTGCTACTGAAGTTTCTCCAATATAAGGGTTTCCATGTGGCGTGCGGCTGATGACACATTTTTTTGTCAAAACATTAGCTAAGTTTAAAGAAGGAAGTATTTTACTCACTGCTCCCATTAATGCGTTTCCATATTTTCCGCTTTCTCCCGCCTCAAACCAATTTTGTATTTGTTCTAAACTTTCAAAAAATATATCATCTGGCGAATTACAGCCAATTTTTAAATAAAAATTTCCATCTGGGTATAGTACGGGTTGAATCATGTAGATTCCTTCGGTTCCATTTTCATCGATTTCATAAAGCAAAGACGGAAGATTGGAATAGTGAGCAACCATATCTGCCTCGACCTTTACTAAAAGTACAACTTCACTTTTTGTTTGAAGTTGTACTTTTTGAGCAAGTATGCCGAAACAGTTAAGAAAAGAGCCTGTTGCTACCAATATTTTTGAGGCTGTGTAAGTATTACCACTTTCGGTGGTCAGAACAAATTTTTTATCTCCTATGACCGCTAAGTCGATAACAGTATCCGTTATCTCCACGCCTCGATGTTTTCTAAAGATTTCGAGTTGTGCTTTTATTAAGAGGCGTGGATTTATGAAACCCGATGGGCTTGGCTCAAAAATGCCAACCGAATTTTCGGGGAAAGTTAGACCATCAAAGTATTTATGATTGTCTGTTTTGCTATCAAACAAACTGTACTGAGTTGTGAATTTCTGCGCAAGAGAGGGTAGATTTCTTAGATAATTATCTTGCCCATAAGGATTGATATACAAGCAGCCAACCCCCTTATGAAAATCTATTTTGCTTTCTCTTTGTATTTTTTCGTATGCTTGTACCGAATCGGCATTGAGTTTTGTCCAAGTTTCATCTTTTCCTATAATCCTCTGAACCCTTGCTTGGTCGTAATGACTTGCATATACAAGAGCAGATGTATTCTGTGCAGGCTCATCAGCACCGATGACGGCAACTTTTTCACCGTTTTGGCAAAGATATTTAGCCGCCGAAGAGCCTACTAAGCCCTTTCCTATAACAATAGTTTCGAAGTCTGATTTCATTTTAAATATGATGGTGTAGTTAGTAATTTATGAATAACGTAAGTTATATTTGCCAACAAAAAAAGTGTAGCCTCTTTTTTATTTTAAGAGAACTTGTAAAGACTGATTTTTGAATGTTATCTTAGCCACAATTACTGTCGTTTTTTGTTGGCTAAAGATAAAAAATAATCGGCTAAAAAATAAAAAAGTACACAAAAAAAGACTGCCCAACTTTTTGGGCAGTCTTTTTTTTGCGCTCATTTTCTAATAACAATGAGAGAGTTGTTTTCTTTATTTTATATCTGTAACCTGTGCGGCAAGATTTGTCTTTTCATTTGTGATGCTTTCTGCAAGATTTTCTTTCTTGTTTGAGAAACAAGCTACTTCGTTAGAAAAAAACATTTTACCATGATTGTTTACATAACGAACTCTGAATTTATTGATGCCCTTGTGCAATGCAACTTCTTCTGAATAAAGATTACTTACGCTACCTTTTACATTCACTACTTTTATAGTATTCCAAGAATCATTTTTGAAAGACTCCAAGAAATAAACGCCATGCTTTTGTTCTCCTTTTGCAATCCAATTTAATTGGTTTTTGTTGAACTCTACTGCTGAAAAATGAAATTCTTGGTTTTTACGCAACACATTCATATTCATTAGTTTAGGCTCGCATACTTCTGTGTGAATTACTTTGATAGTAACATTAGTTTCTACAATAAGGTGAGATAAATCTACATCAATAGCACTTGACTTAGGAGCGGTAAAGCGAACACCGTTTACATAAAACTCAGTGATGCAAAAATCTTCATCTTCGTTGTGAGGATTGTGAATATACAAGTTTTTGCCATTGTAAGTACCTTTGATAACGAACTCTGCAGCAGTAGCCATGTTTATGACAAATAAAGTACAGATAAAAGCGAGTGTTAATGTTGTAATTTTTTTCATATCCTTAATATATATATAAAGTGAGAATAATCATGTTTATTTTAAAAGTCAGATTTCGCTCTGTTTTTGTTACTGAAATACTGACACTACAAATATAGTATATAAAATTATATAAAAGCAAATAATTTGACAAAATAATTAAAAAAAAACACAAAACATACAAAAGAAATATAAAAGCAGGTTTTTCCTCTTTGCATAGTACAATGTATATATTCAAAAAGTACAATTATTTAAAAAAATAGGATTTAAACAAGAGATAATTGGCTAAAATAGAGTTTAAATTGTATTAAAAAAAGCAAACTATTTGGGAGTATTATCATACGTTTTGATTTTTTTGGAAGACAGTGATTAATATTAAGTGGCATTTGATTCAAAAAAGTTAATAATATTGATATTTATTACATTGATAGATTACAATGAATTGGGGACTACATACGGATTTATAAATTTGATGTATATTTGGTTATAAGTTAGTCAATCCTAAATTTTATGTCCCAACTTATCAAAAAAGAGAACTATCAGCTTGCTTGTCAAATTTTTGGCAGTGGAGATTCAAAACTGCTTGCTTTTCATGGCTACGGTCAGGAAAATAGTATTTACCAAAATATTGCTCCTGCTTTTCCCAATCATACTATCTATAGTATAGACTTGTTTTTTCATGGCAAAAGTGAATGGCATGACGGCTTGGATAGCTTGAATTTTGCCTACTGGGAAAAAATTATCAAAGATTTTATGTTTGAAAACCAAATAGATACGTTTGATTTGCTTGGCTTCTCTATGGGTGGCAGAATTGCATTGATTACGGCAAGCCTCTTTGCAACAAAAGTACAAATGCTCTATTTGCTTGCTCCCGATGGCATAGAAATCAATGCGTGGTATAGAGTAGCCACCAAATTTTCGTCTTTACAGCACATTTTCAAATACTTCACTCATTCGGAAACTAATATATATAAGAAGGTAGTAAAAAACTTAGGCAAGTATGGCTTGGTGCATAAGACGGTGCTAAAACTGGCTGAAACGGAGATGGCTACCCCCAAAAAACGAAGGCGTGTTTATCAGACTTGGATGCTCTATCGCTTTTTGGAAATAGAAAGAAAGAAATTGGCGGAAATATTTAACAAGCATCAGGTGGGGGTAAAGATTTTTTTAGGGAAATACGATAGACTCATTCATATTCAAACTGTAAAGTCTTTTACACATCTTTTAGAAAAATCGGAAATAGAAATTTTAGATTGCGGGCATCACAAACTCGTGCAGGCGGTGATGGAAAAGCTAAGTAGCTCGTATGAAGGCTCGTACATCAGAAAGTAATTTCTATTGTTTGGTTTGGCTCATTTTTATTTGAAGTCGCTGATGTATTTTTAAATTCTTTTATCAAACGGATAATCAACTCATTGCAAGATAGGCATGGGCTTTCTTTGATGACAATATTTTCGGCAACGCCCTCTTTGGAGGTGGAGAAAGTAAGTAAAAGTTTGCCTTTGAGGGTTTCATTTTTTTCTTTGGCAAAAAGTAAAATTTCTTTTTTGAGCAGGTTTATGAGTTCTTCTCTTGCAGGTAGCGATGTTTGGGCAGTCTTTTTTTCGGTCATTTTCTTCTCTCTCTTTTTGTCTTTTTTGCTCGCTGTTTCTTCGGCAAGTTCGCTTTCCATTTTGCGGTTCTCTGCCGCAGGAGAAGATTTTGCAACCGTTATGTCGCTGATTATTTGCGGTTTAGCTGGTATTACTCCTTCGGCTTCTCCCACTATTTTGTCGTCTAATTGGCTTGGCTTTTCCTTCTCTGCAAGTGCGAGAGGAGTAGCTATAGTATCTTTGCTTATTTTTGCTTGCGATAGACTTGCATTATTTTCTGGCTTACTTATTTCTCTATCTGTTATTTTTTCAATCTCATCTTTTAGTTTAATTGTATGATTATTTGCTATTTCCTTTCGTTCTGTAATCTTGGGCTGCTCGTCTGCAACCTCTTTTTGTGGAAATTCTATAGCTTTTTCTTCTGTTTGTGGTGCTGTTGCAAGTTTATTTTCCTCATCAGCTACGGAAGTGGCTTGAGCCATTTCGTTTTGTAAGCTACTACTTTGGTTGGCAAAAAAGTAAATTCCAAATGAGCAGACAAGCAAAAAAACAATAGCAGCAGCAACACGCATCAGCCTTGACTGACGAAGGTAAATGGTTTTAGCGGGAACTTGGGCTCGTATGCTTGCCTTGAGAAAAGCGGTATTGGTGCGTATTTTTTCTGCGTCCAATAGTTCATAGCCCTCCAAAGCATCCGCATATAAGGAGTATTTTTCCAACAAAGCCTCTACTCGCCTCATTTCTGAAGGCAAAAGTTCCCCTTGCCGATACTTCAAAAGCATCTCCTCACTCAAAAACTCCTCTTTTTCTATATGTTGCTTATTTTTTTGCATCAAACCTTTTACAAAATATTTATTTGCTTTGCTACCATCTCATTTTTCCAAATAAATTTTCAAATTGCGTTTCCCATTTTGGATATAACTTTTTACCTTATTTAGCTCATAACCCGTAATTTCACAAATTTCCTTATAACATTTTTCCTTCAAATAAAACAAGTCGATGCAGGTTTGCTGCTCGATGGGTAAGTTTGTCATTGCCTTTTCGAGCAAGCCCAAATTTTCCTCCAGCAAGTCCTCATCATTAGGATTCCAAAATACTTGATTTTCCATACTTCCTGTAGTATTTTTATCAGAAATTTCTTGGAAATCATCATTTTCGCCGTCTGCCCCTGATGAAAAGCGGTCGTTAAGCGGGACTGTTTTTGCATTTTTCAGTTTTTGCGACCTAATGTGCATCAGGCACTGATTCCGAACGATAACGTGCAGCCAACTTTTAAAGTTTTGTACTTCATTTTCTTTTAGCACCTTCGCCAATTTTTCAAAAAGCGACCTACTTACGTCTTTGCTATCTTCTTCGTCTTTGAGGTATTTCAGGCAAACACCAAAAATCATAGCTGCATAGCGTTGGTATAGCTCGGCTACATCTGCAAGATTGCCCGTTTGCCGATACTGCTCTATGAGCTGCTCATCTGTTTGTTTTTTCTGAAATAACTTCTTAAAAATCATGATAAGTAGTGATGAGTTTTTTACTCTGCCCTAATTTTTTTAAAATCTTATTGGTAATAAGAATATAAAGTAAAAATCTGTATAATCTGCGTCATCTGTGTTCTAAAATAGCACACGGATAACACAGATTTGGCGGATAAAATACGGATTTCTAATACAAAAGTTTTTTAGGATAGAATAATAACAAACTCATAATGAGCAATTTAAAATAATTCATAACTCATCATTACTTATGCTTATTTACTCATCAGTTCAGCCAACAGTTCAAAAGTTTCCTTTGAGTGCGTTGGGAAATTGGCGATGCGTATTTGCGTATCTTTGCCCGCACCGTAGCCACTGCCTACAGTTATCTGATGTTCTTTGAATTTATTGATGAAAAAAGACGCTTTTGGTTTGATTACGTCAGCAACAATCACCGTTTTGGAGCGGAATTTCTCATTTTCTACAAAGGCTTTGAAGTTTTCCCCCTGCTGAATAGTGTGATACATAAGTGCTGCCTTGTAGTTCGTTTCGTTCCTAATTGCCCCGATGCCTCTGTTATTCATGTCTTCGCAAACCTTTCCTAATAGGTAAATGCCAAGCATATTTGGCGTTTCGGGCGTTTCATTAGTTCTGATGTTTTTTACTAATGAGCTGATAGTGTGATACGTACCTGTACTCATGCCTGCTTTTTCCAAAGCCAAACTTTTTTCCAAGCATTTTTCGTTAAAAATCCAAACGCCCAAGCCCGCAGGCAAGCCGAAGCACTTTTGTACCGAAAAAAAAGCGGTATCTATATGCCGAAAATCGAGGTCAGGATAGGGAGCCGAAGAAACCATGTCTAAGGCAATGAGTTTATCGGGATGCTGCTTCCTTAGCTCATAAATATCTGACAAAGGCATACTTACGCCTGTGCTTGTTTCATTGTGTGTAAGGCAAAGCACTTCAGTTTGGCTCGGCACGGTAAAACTATTTAAGTCAAAACACTGCCCTAAAGCGACCTCATGTTTGGAGGCATTTCGCTTCAGACTGACGGCAAAATCATAGAATTTTTTGGAAAAACTGCCATTTACCAAATGATAAGAATATTCGGCAGATAGATTTTGCAGGATTCTCTCCCAAATCTCTGTGGCAGAGGCGGTAAAAGTAATGTAATAATCGTCAGGCACGTTCATAAGTTGGCGAATCTGGGCTATGGTATGCCCTATGACCTGCTGAAATGCTTTGCTGCGGTGCGAAATGGCACATATATCATTTTTCAATGCACTTTTAATGTGTGTTTCTACCGTAAAATATAACTGTGAGGGACCAGGTGTTAGAAAATTCATTTGTGTTTTTGATAAAATTTGTGTTTGGAGGTAGCTCACTCCCCGCTATAAATATACCTTACAAAATTAGAAAAACTTTCCAAGAAGTGAGATTACAAAATTATATTTTGCAGAAATTGGTTTTTTCAAAGATTTCTATTTAACATTATATCGAAATTTTATCGTATTTCTACTCAAAATGTTTTTAAATAAACGTAACCCACTAATCTCTATGTCAAAAAGGAATATTTATGCCCTCTTAGTCGGAATTGACGATTATCCAATTCCAAGCCACAAGCTTAATGGCTGTGCCAATGATGTAAATGCCATTCATGAATTTTTAGATTTTCGCTGCAAAGCTGATGGACTTAACCTCAAAGTAGTCAAACTTTTAAATAAGGAAGCTACAAGGGCGAATGTAGTCAAAGGTTTTTTGGAGCATCTTAGCCAAGCTACTGACCAAGATGATGCTTTTTTCTACTATAGTGGGCATGGGGCGCAGGAGGCAGCACCGCCAGAGTTTTGGCAGATGGAGCCAGACAAGCTCAACGAATCTATGGTCTGTGTGGATAGCCGCACCGAAGACGGAGGCGTAGGCGATTTGGTAGATAAAGAAACGGCTTATTTGCTTTGGAAAGTGAGCAAAAAAAGCCCAAGATTAGTAGTAGTGATGGACTGCTGCCACTCAGGAGGCGGCACACGCAGCGTTGCTCCTTCAAAGGCAGATATTACGACTCGGCAAATCCCAACTACCAACAAAGCAAGACCTTTGAGTGCGTACTTGGGCTATGAGGAAGGTTTTTATAAGCTACGTGCCGATGGCATCGTGCAGATGGAAAGAGGTAATTATGTGGCACTTGCAGCGGCAAGAAGCAACGAATTTGCCAAAGAAACAACACTTGATGGGCAAAAACGTGGAGCGTTCAACTTTTCACTCATCGAAACACTCAAATGTGCCAAAGGCGACATGAGCTACGGCGATTTGATGTCAAAAGTAAAGGCAAAAGTAATTAGCCTTGTGCCAGAGCAGAATCCGCAGTTGGAAATTTGCGTGCCTACAAGTTTGGAAGGTGTTACCGAACTTGCAAGTTTGGACAGAACATTTTTGGGCGGCTTGCCCCCAAAAGAAGACTTCTTGCGCATTTATTACAGAGATGACCTCAAGGGCTGGATAGTGAACTTTGGGCAGATGCACGGCTTATCAAAGAACTTTTCACCAAGTGACCCTAACGTTTTGGCGGTGTTCGATTATGCCGACAAAACAGGAAACAAAGAATATAAACTCTCTATTGATGAGTTCAAAGGCAATGACGTAGCGAAGGCAATCATCAAGAAAGTAGAGAAAGATTACAGCCTCATTGAGTTCCAAGACAATCCGAACCGTTCCGCTTTTGCTGTCGATGCCAATGCAATTTATAAGGCGAAATTAATTTCTTCGGCAATGAAGCCAATTTTGTTCTTCATAGATGGCAAAGAGGAGGATACCAAATTCCTAAAACAACAAATAGAGTCAGATGTAAGTGTAAATCCATATTCACGCATCACCGCAAATGCTGCCGAAGCAAAATACAGAATACAAGTTACTCAAGGTGATTTTACTAAGAAATATGAATTTTTGCTCAATGAAGACGGCAAAAAAGTATGTAAGGACATCAGAGGAAGGCAGGCTGTAACGCCACAAAACTCCAATACGCATGGCGAAGGAGCAATGGCGCAAGCGGCGTGGAGCTATATACAAACTATAGGGAAGTGGGAAAAAACTTTGGAACTTAACAACCCAGATACTTCATTTTCAGATAATTCCGTAGTGATTGAGGTCATTGATAGCGAACAAATCAATAATCCTATTGCCCAGCAAAAACCAATGGATATTGCTTCTAACGGTTTGAACTTATTGGCAAATCAGGATTACGAAGGCACGATGCTTACCCCCGATATTTATTGGAGGGTTCGCAACAACACAAGCAAAAAACTCTACTGCACCGCCCTTTGGATGTCGCAAAACTTCGGTATCGATGCTGAAAGTGATGCAAGTTTACAGATAGTAAACAGGCACTTAGAGCCAAATACTTCTTTTGACGTTCTCGATGGTTCGCCCGTAAACCTGACCGTACACGAGCATTTATTGCTTGGCGGTGAGTTTCAGGAAAAAATCGTGATAAAGCTCATCTACAGCACAGAGGAGTTTTCGCCTGACTTTATCAAGATGTTCAAGCAAGCACCTTTGCCTTTCCCTGCCGCTCCAGACGTAGATTCGGCAACGAGAGGATTGGTCAAAAAGACTTCAGGTTCCGATTGGTCGGTATTTAACCTATTCGTTACCGTAACGATGCCTTCGCAAGCCAAAAAAGTAGCTACAGGCAAGGCAGATAACCTCATAGGGAAAAATAGCATTACAAGTAACTTTGCAAGCGGTGTAGAAGTAGCTTTGGCAAGCCCAAAACAGCAGGTAGCAACCAGAGATGTAAGCCAAAAGAAGTCAAAAGACTTTGCAGTGCCTTCTGTTTTTCAAGAAAGCAGCCAATTCCAACCAATTAGCTTCAGCAACCAAGACGGCGACACTACCGATTTGAGCATTTTGGAGATGAAAGGCATCTCTAACTTGAAAAAGTCAGACGAGAGCAAACCTCTCTTTGACATGAAGATAGACGCACACATGGACGCTGATGATGTCATTTTCCCCATCACTTTTGATGGCGAGTTTTTCTTGCCTATCAATGCAAGTACGGAGGTAGATGCAGACGGCAACGCCATTATTAGCGTGAACAATTTGCCAAAAGAAGCAGCAGAGCCTACAGTCGACCCAAATACGCAGACACGTAGCCTCACAGGTTCGGTCAAGATTTTCTTCCAAAAAGTGGTGAGCAAGAAGTTAGGGCGAGAGTTTGAATATCCCCTGCTCGACTTGGCAATGAACGTCAAATCAGATAGTTTCACTTATTTGCGAAAAGTGCAAGAGGAGCAAAACTACGGCAACGTACTCGATCAGATAGCCCGCAAAGTAGAAGACAAAAATGTGAAAAACATTGCCGTTTTCGTGCATGGCATCATTGGCGATACGGAAACTATGCCCCAAAGTTTGGCTATAGGTAGGGACGCTCAAGGAAATACGCTGCTAAGTAAATATGATGCAGTGCTTACCTTAGATTACGAAAACCTGAACACGCCAATAGAGGCAAATGCACAGTTTTTCAAAGAACGCTTAGAACATATCGGTTTGAAATCAGGACACGACAAAAACGTACATATCTATGCACACTCGATGGGCGGATTGGTGAGTCGCTACATGATAGAAAACTTGCGCGGGGACGAGATAGCCAATCACCTCATCATGCTTGGCACGCCTAACGGAGGTAGCCCTATTTCTGCCCTCAAAGACTGGGTACAAATGGCAATCTCTATGGCTATGAGCAAATTAGCAATGTTTGCTTGGGCTACCGCACCTATGGTTTTCCTTTTCAACAAAACCATGAAAGAGCTTGGCGTGAGCTTAAAACAACTCAACGGCAACGAACCTTTCTTGCAAAACTTAGCAAAAACAGCGCAACCAAAAACGCCTTATACCATCATAGCGGGGAATACGAAACTGACACCACTCCTGACGGCAGGTTCGGCAGAAAATGGCTCCCTACAAAGACTATTGGGCAAGATACAGAGCAAAGTGCTTGATGAGTTCCTATTTGGCTCTGAAAACGACATAGCGGTAAGTTTGGACAGTATCAAAAATGTAAAGTGGGTAAAAGAAGAAGAAATTATCTACTCTGCCTGCGACCACATGAGCTACTTCTCTACCAAAGAAGGCACTGAAGCGATGGCAAAAGCGATAGAAAGAGTGAAGTTTTTGTAAGAATTTTTATAAAACACTGTCAGTAGGTCGCAAGACCCCTAGTGGAACTACTGACAGTTGTTTTTTTAGAATATGGTGAGTTACTAAATAATTTGGGCGATATGGATTAACCGTTTGTTAACTGCTCACGAATTTCCCATGCTTGTTCGCACATTTGGGACAGAATAGCTCTGGCAATATGCCCATCAGGAAGATTTAAGTTGCGTAATTCCCTAATATTATCATCAAGTCTTTCTAAGGTATGTATCAATTCGTGTCTTAATAAATACAGGTGAATTTCACGCCACATATACTCTCCAAGTGGAGTTATTGGAATTATTTTGCCCCTTTCTCTTTCAAATTGATTTGCATAATCATTATGACAAGGGTCAATAAAACCAACTTTACCATCATGATGTATGTTTTCGTCTTGTGTTGGAAATTTATGCCATTTTGCCCTATTGCAGTTACGACAGCTATATACCAAGTTGGAATAAGTATTTTTTTGAATAGTTTTACAATATTCATGAGGCACAAAATGGTCTATCTGATAATCTGCCTTTCTATAACTATCAAGGTCATCACAATAGCCACAACGAAAATTAAAATCTCTTTGTAAATCATCTTTGTAATATCCATACTTAGCTTTTATTTTAACAGTTGTGCGTCTTTGTGGTGTTTGGTTACGAAATATAGCCATAGTCTATTGTTTTTTGAGTTCTGCTAATAGTTTTTCTGCTGTATCTGCTAAGTCATTAATTTTTTTCAGCGTATCAGGCTTTTTCCAATCTTTTGGTAAAAAAGACTTTCCACCTGTTGCCTTTTCCAAATATTCGTCAAGTTCTATTAACTCTGTTTGTTCAGGCAACGTAAGCTCGACCTTCATTTGTTTGTTGTGTAAAGCAATTAGTTGTTCTTGTTTTTCGGCAAGGTTACGTTTGTATTTTTCTATTTTACTTTTGATTTTGCGAGCAAATTCTAAACCTTCACTATCTTTATACTTAGGAGTAAAATACTTTTTTTGTATCACTAAAAAAGAATCAGGTTTTGGAGATGTTTTTTCGGAATCCGCAGTATAGTTTGTAAATATCATAGCTGGGAAGTCAGGCAATAGCTTTTCCAATGTGTCTAAAATTATATTTCCTTGAAAAGGAAATGGTATTTTTGCATATTCATTCAAATTAAAGTCAATAGCTACTGCATCAACATGACTACTAATGATATTATCTATGATTTGATTTATATCAGGTGATAATTCTATGGTAACTATTTCTATTTCAGGATAGTATAAATCGAAGAAACGAAAAAGCGTATTAATATCTCCTTCATATTCATCAACAATACCCAATTTATATGTATTTTCCATTTGCTTTTAATTTTTATATTCAAAAGTAATATTTAAAGCAAAACCATTCACTATTTCTAACAACTTTATTTCACCTTTATACTCATCAACAGTAGATTTTAGCAGCCACATTCCTAAACCTGTTCCCGTATCATTGCCTAAATCATCTTTTTTCGTTGTTTCAAAAGGTCTAAAAATCAAATAAGGGTCTTTAAAAATTGGAGACAAACCTGTACCTGTATCACGATAATTAATACTAATTTGATTATCTAATTTTATCAATTCAATCGTAATACTTTTTTCTACTGCGTTATTATTTGTTTTTTGAAAAGCCTCAATAGAATTTATTAAGAGATTTTCAAAAATAGTATTGAAATCTATTTCAAAAATTTTTAAATAAATATTTTCCTCAGAAGCTGTAAATGTGATATTTACATACCTATCTGCTAATAAATGTGTCCAAGTCTGAATAAATTTATCAAAATAAGCATTTAAGTTGGTTAATTTTCTTTTACGTCTTTCTTTTTGTGTAATGCCAAAGGCAAAACTTATCCAAGTTTCTAATTGATTATGTAATTCTTGGATTTCCTCAGCAATAAGAATTGGATTTTGCTGCTTTCTCAATGTGGCTAATTTATCTTCTGGGATAAGACGTTTTGTATAGTCTATTAAAAAGGGAACTTGACTGTTAAGTTCCTTACTTAACCTATTAAACTCATGTGCAAAACCTGCAATCATTAGCCCTGCACTTGCCAAACTTCGCATTAATTTAAGTTCTTCATCTTTTTCCTCTACTTCCTCACGAATAGCAATATAAGCATCTTGAAAAGTTTTACTTTGCTCGAAAGCATTTTTAGCTTCTTGAATTTCATTTTCTGACGGTTTCTCTCCTTTTTCTATTTTTCCAATAAAGTTACTAAAAATATTTGCCCCTTGTAACAAATTTTCGTTACGCTGGTCTGCAATTTTTTGCTTTTCCAATGCTAATTCAGCCTTCTCTTTTAATTCCTCAGCTTTTCTATTAGATTTATATAATTTATCTAAATTGTAAGCAATGGTACTACGGTCATCTTCAAAAATTTTAATAATGCCATCTACAATGTCTTTGAATAAAGCAAAAGTTTCATTTTCTTGCAATCCTTCCCTGCCCGATTTATCTGCTAAGTTTTCATTATAAATTCGTGAAATATTGATAATTCCTGTTACTTGATTAGGTCTTACCTTAAAATTATATTTTTTAGCAACAACAGACAAACCACTTGATTTCTCACCTAATTGCAGCCAATCATAGGCACTTGTATTTGGTTCTCCATAAGGTCTTACTCGAAAATTATCTCTATAAATACGAATGCCACCAAACTTACTCAACCATTCTCGTCTTTGTGAAGCATTAAATTCTCTAAAATAAAATTTAAGACGGTCTTCTCCTTTTCCAATACTTCCTTTTAGAAAATAAAAGGTAAAATCAAATTTCCCTAATTGCTTAACTAATCTTTCTAATTCTTCTGTTTGTTCGCCTTTTAAAAGGTCAAAAACAGTATAATATTGTTCAAAATCTCCTTTTTCAATAGTTTTTCTATCAAAAGGGAATTGTTTCATATCAGGATATTCAAAAATATCTTTATTTGCTAACAGTAATTGCTTGTTAATTTCATTTCGCCATATATGTATGCGTATGGTATGCTTTTCGTCTGCTAAATATTCTGCAAAAAGTTTATAATCATAATCATCAAAAGCCTCGTGATTTACTTTTCCATTATAGTTTTCGTAGAAAGTAGAGTATAAAAAAACTGCAAATTTATTATTTTCGGTATCTGTTGTTTCGCTATTGGGTGGTGTAAGAATTTCTAAACTGCTAAACAAATTTTTCATAGCTTTTTCGTGCCATTCATCACGCAAGCCCGAAATTTTGAATAATGTGCCGTGTCGAAAATCATATTTGGTGAGAGTTTCTTGTAATTTTGAATCTCGAGTAGCTGAAAATTCTTCTTGCAAAATATCTGCATATTGTTTTGGAATATTTGTAGTCAAATTTGCAGTAACTTCTTGAATAGTAGCATTTTGTTTTTCAAAGTCTTCCCAATTTACTTCCCATAAACTATTGCTTTTTTCCTTATTTTTTGGAAAAGTGAACATCTTACATCTGCTTCCTAAACGGTCAAGAGCAAAACGACCAATTCCCTTCGCACCTGCTTTTACTCTCCCTAATTCTGATTCATAGTCATCGAGTTTATTGGCTGTTCCTATCTTCATCCATTGTTTAAGGATAATATCATCTGTCATGCCCACGCCATTATCAAAAATATACATCACGTTTTTTTGTCTAAAAAAACTACGTAATTCAGATAAAATGTTTTCAGGAATATTATTTTTGAGATTATAAGCAATTAAACTAAATTCATAATACTTGCTAATCAAGGAGTTATGCTTAGTTTCTTCGCAAAATAATTGATATTCTTCGGTAGTTAAACTGCTTGGTATTTTGTGATACCTATTGTCAATATACACCAAACATACACGACCGTCTGCATCATAACCATTTTTTACCAACTCAATCACTGCACCTTCGGCATTGGTTACGTTTTCACGTCCTATGAGTCGTGCTGTTCTTGCAGTTACAGTGAAGGGTATTTTTTTAGTTTCCATATTCAAAAATAATAGTTTTTTGCAATTCTTACAAATATATTTATTGCCAAGCAAAGACAATGAGATTATATGGATAGTAAGTGAGCAGGGAAAGGGGACTACCTTTTTCTTTAGCCTGCCTACGAATCATAATACTTAGGTTTTCTGATATTATTTCCAATACTTTCGCCATCCCTTTCCTAAATAAAGCAATAAAAAATAAGAAAGAAAAGGCATAAACGGTTTCAGCACAAAAAATAATCTCCATGCCAAACAGACGAATGTGCTGTTGCTTGTACCATTCAAAAGTTTCTTCTTTATTAGCTGAATTTGAGGGTGAAGTAATGCGTTTTCTATGAATACTTGACCTTTTCCCACTTCAGCACGAATCCTTTGCTGTGTAAATTTTCTATTTCTATCTCATAGTCACTATCTTGGCTTAGGTATTTGCGAAGTTTTGTGATAAAAACGTTCATACTTTGCTTGGTAAAATAGTCATCATTTTTCCAAATTTTTATCAAGGCTTCCTCGTGAGAAAGTATATCATCTTTTCTTTCGCACAAAAGTTTGAGCAGTTCGGCTTCCTTCGGGCTTAGTTTTTCTATTTTCTCATTCAAAATGAGCAATCTTTTTTCGTAATCAAATGTAAAGTTACCAAGTTGGAAAATGGTAATTTCTCTTGATTTCCCTTCTTTATTTTTGAGTAAAGCTTGGATTTTCAGCAACAAAATTTCAGGGTCAAAAGGCTTTATCAGATAGTCTGCCGCCCCTAATTTATAGCCTTTTACTTGGTCTTCTTTGAGGGCTTTGGCAGTAAGAAAAACAAAAGGAATATCTTTTTTGCTTTTGATAATCGTATCTGCGACCGAAAACCCATCTAAATGTGGCATCATAATGTCTAAAATACACAAATCAAAGTCATTTTCTTTGAATGACTGCACCGCCAAATTTCCATCTTCGCAAAGCGTGATTTGAAAGCCATTCATTTCCAAAAATATCTTGAGCATCATGCCGAAGTTTGTGTCGTCTTCTGCGAGAAGAATTTGTTGTTTTTTCATAATGGTAACTCTATGATAAAGATACTGCCCTTGCCTAACTTACTTTCTACAAAAATTTTCCCCTTGTGCTTTTCTACTATTTCTTTGACATAGCTCAGTCCCAAGCCAAAGCCTTTTACATTGTGAATATTGCCAGTAGGCACACGATAAAATCGTTCGAAAATCATTTTTTGCTGCTCTCTGCTGATTCCCAAGCCCCTGTCCGTTATCCTGATTTTCAAATACTTATCATTACTTTCCGTCAGGATGCTAATATCAATTTCTTCATAAGAATACTTTATGGCATTGTCCAACAAATTAGAAATGGCATTGGAAAGGTGAAAACTATCGCCAATTACTTCAGCCTTTGCCGCATTGAGTCGCCTATTAATTTTGCCCTTTTTTCCAATTTTTAACTCGTAAGCATCAGCCAACTGATTGATGAGCAAGTGCATATTTACACTCTCTTTTTTTAGTTCTAATGCTTTTTTATCTATGATTGCCGCCTGTAAAACCTTCTCTACCTGCAAATTAAGCCGCTTATTTTCTTCTTTGATGACTTTAGTAAACTGCTTAATTGCCTCTGGATTTTGTAAAACTTGCTCATTTTCAATGTTTGCCGTAGCAAAAGCAATGGTTGCTATTGGGGTTTTTAGCTCATGTGTTACATTATTGATAAAGTCATTTTTCATAGCATCTAACTTTTTTTGCTTAGTAAGCATTCGTGCTGCCAAGCCATAGCAAATCATAGAAATCAACACCAACACCAAAGAGGCGATAAAAGGTACAAGCAAAGAACGCCAAACTTCCTCATTTTCTTTCGGAAAATACAAGCATAATTCTTCTCTTTCATTAAAAGCAAACTTGTGTTTTGTACTATCAAAAAGCTGCTTATCAATAGTTTGGGGCAAAAAACTATATTTATTTTCTTGCTCGTTGAAAAAAGCAAATTCAAAATCCTGCTTTATTTTTTTCTCTGCCAATTTGGCTTTGAGCAAAGAATCCATCGGGAAAATCTGGGCAATGCTTACGCTATTTTTATCACAATCCACACAATATTGAATACTTCTTAGTACATAATATTCCTTCAGCCGCTTATTTTCTTTTCTCCGACTTTGCTCTAACTCGTTCCTAAATCTCTCAAATTGTGCTTTTCTAATTTGAGGGAGTAACGTATCTGGCTTGAAATCGAGCTTGGGATAAGCCTGCGTAGAGAAAGCAGTAAGTAACCAAAAGGTACTATCTGGATTGACATAGAGTGAGCTATAAGATTTACTGTCTTTTTCGTTAGAAGTATGGCTTACCCATAACGAATAGACATACTGCGCTTCACCTACAGCCATTTTTACGTCATTAGCGAAGTTTGTCTTTGCCTTGTCATATAGCCGTTGTAGCATGGCTACTTCCAAGCCCGTTATTAAGCCTACTGGAAAGCTCATCAAAGCAAGAAGGATAATATATACTGACTTTTTCATGCCTCAAAAGTAAAAATAAAGAAAAAAATAGTCTAAATCCCTCAAAGATTTAAGTTTTGTTTAAGTTTTCCTTCATTGTATTCAGAAAAAAATAAAGGAAAAAGGCGAAAAATTCAGTAAAAATTAGTAAATTAGCTCAAAAATAGAAAAATATGCTTATCCAAACAGAGATAAAACAGCCACAGATTTCGCTTTATACTTGGGAAGAGTATGAGCAAATCTGCGAAAAAGTAGGGGAAGGCTCGCCTTTTGAGTATGTAGAAGGAGAGATTTACTGGAGATATACCCAAGAACTCCTGCCGATAGACCTTGTCGATTTTATTTTAAGCCCTGCCTACTCTTGGGAAAAATTTTTACAACTTATTGAATCATACAACCTTATGAAATCAAGCAAAGAACATCAAATTATTGCTACCAATCTTAATATGCAGATAGCAAAACAGTTAGATGAAGAAAAGTTTGACTATGTGGCTGAAACCAACAACCTTGCTATTCCTAACAAAACGAATAGCAGAATTGCAGATGGCATACTTACTACTAAAGAGAAAATTTTTAACGAAAAAAATCAACTCACTAATCCTATAGCCTTGATAGAGATTTGGTCGCCTTCGACTGAAAAAATAGACAAAACGGACAAATTGGAGGAGTACCGAAGCATAGATTCTTTGCAAGAATACATCATGTTTTCCCAAGACGAAGCCAAAGCGGAGCAGTACATCAAAAAAACCAAAGAAAAGTGGGAAAATAACCTCATAGAAGGCTTAGACAAAACGGTAGAAATGCCCTCCGTAAATGTAAAGCTGCCAATTAAAAAGATTTATGAAGGCGTAGGACTGAAGAAAAAGTAAGCCTCATTTTCCCACCTTTAAGTTTTGTTTAGCTTTTCCTTCATAAACATTTCGCTGCCCTTTTGCGAATATTGTACTGTAAATCAAACACAAAATTTATATGAAAACAATTCAAAAATTTGCTTGCTTACGGATATAGATGTTTCCCCTCAAAGCCTACTTTACAAAGATAAAGATGGCAAAGGCAGGATAAGGTATAATTTGATAGATTTTAAAAGTGATGGGCTTTTATTGGAAAATATAGAAAATTTTTATAGCAGGTGTATAAATTTTCAGAAAGCAGAGATTGTGATTACTAACAATCTCTGTTTTTTTCCAAAAATCTTATGGTACTGCTATCTTATATTTCTAATAGTCAAACGTTCCGAACTCACTCTTGATAGTGAGTTTTTTTGTATCTGCTTTTTCTACCCTGCCGATAATTTGGGCTTCTATGCCAAAAGAGAGTGCAATATCTATGATTTCTTGGGCGTGCTTTTCAGCAATATATACTTCCATTCGATGCCCCATGTTGAACACCTTATACATTTCTTTCCAATCTGTGCCGCTTTCGCTCTGAATAAGCTCGAAAAGAGGAGGACAAGCAAACAGATTATCTTTGATAATGTGCAGATTATCTACAAAATGTAAGATTTTCGTTTGCCCACCACCGCTACAATGCACCAAACCATGAATATTTTGCCTATGATTTTCCAATATTTTTTTCATCACGGGGGCGTAGGTACGGGTGGGCGAAAGTACCAATTTGCCAATATCAATAGGCAGATTTTTATAATTTTCGGTGAGGCTTCGGCTACCCGAATACACCAAGTCTGAAGGAAGGGCGGGGTCAAAACTTTCAGGATATTTTTGTGCTAATAGCTTATGGAAAACGTCATGCCGTGCCGAAGTAAGTCCATTGCTGCCCATGCCGCCGTTGTATTCGGTTTCATAATTGGCTTGCCCAGAAGAGGCGAATCCTATAATTGCATCATTTTCAGCGATTTTATGGTTAGAAATTACCTCACTTCTTTTCATTCGGGCTACTACAGTGCTATCTACGGTTACAGTTCGCACCAAGTCGCCCAAGTCTGCGGTTTCGCCGCCTGTGCTATAGATGCCAATGCCGTAATTGCGTAGGGTTTCCAAAATTTCCTCAGTTCCGTTGATGATCGCCGAAATAATTTCCCCAGAAATAAGGTTTTTATTGCGGTTAATGATAGAGGAAAGCAAAATATTATCAGTAGCACCTACGCATAGCAAATCATCGAGATTCATCACTATGGCATCTTGAGCTATGCCCTTCCAAACTGATATATCGCCTGTTTCTCGCCAATAGAGGTACGCCAACGCAGATTTTGTACCCGCTCCGTCAGCGTGCATGATGCAACAGTACTCACTATCGGCAGTAAGCAGGTCAGGGACTATTTTGCAAAAGGCTTGCGGAAACAAGCCTTTATCTAAATTTTTGATAGCACTATGTACGTCTTCTTTGGAGGCAGAAACCCCTCGTTGCTGATAGCGTTCTTGCGTTTTCATTTATGCCAAATTATGGAAAACAGCCTGCACGTCATCTTCTTCCTCAAACTTATCAATCAAGTCCAATACTTCTTCCGCTTGCTCTTCGGTAAGCGTTGTTGTTGTATTGGGGAGGCGTTGTAGTTTTGCACTGATGACGTTTATTTTTTTGTCTTCTAACGCTTTTTGCATGATTCCAAAATCTGTGAAAGAGGTTTGGACAACAAAACTTCCTTCTTCACCGTCATAAATTTCTTCTGCCCCAAAATCTATTAGCTCAAGCTCAAGGTCGTCTTTGCTCAAACCTTGCGAGGCAATCGTAAAAATACCTTTGCGTTGGAAATTGAAATCCAAAGAGCCAGATTTGCCCAAAGCACCTCCCGAACGGTTAAAGTGCATACGTACCATCGCTACAGTACGGGTAGGGTTATCAGTAGTACATTCTACGACTACGCCTATGCCATGCGGGGCATAGCCTTCATAGACCATTTCTTCAAAGTTACCCTCTTCTTTTGAAGAAGCCTTCTTGATGGCATTGTCTATGCGGTCTTTGGGCATATTCGCACCGCGAGCGTTCTGTACTACCATACGCAAGCGAGCATTCGTTTCGGGGTCTGCTCCTCCTTGCTTTACCGCCATGGCTATCTCTCGCCCTAATTTTGTAAATGTTTTTGACATCAAGTCCCACCTTTTCTCTTTGCGTGAGCGGCGGGCTTCAAATGCTCTTCCCATGATATAATTTTTTAATTTAATACTTCACTTACGTCTGTATAGGGCAGATTCCACGCCTCTGCAACACCTTTATAGACTATTTTTCCATTGACCACATTCAGACCAAGCATCAAATCTTTGCTTGCTTTGCAGGCAGACTGCCAGCCATGACTCGCCAACTGCACTATGTAGGGCAAAGTAGCGTTTGTAAGGGCTACAGTAGAAGTATAAGGCACCGCTCCGGGCATATTTGCCACGCAATAATGCACAATATCGTCTATGATGTAAGTAGGATTTTCGTGTGTAGTTGCTCGGCTCGTCTCGAAGCAGCCACCTTGGTCTATAGCCACATCTACCATTACAGTACCTGCACGCATATATTTGAGCATATCACGAGTAATCAGTTTAGGTGCTTTTGCACCCGGAATAAGGATAGCACCTATTATCAAATCCGAATGTTTTATTTCTTGGATAACATTGTATCTGCTTGACATGACAGTAGTTACGTTAGCGGGCATGATGTCATCAAGCTGACGCATACGTGGCAAACTTACGTCCATAATTGTTACATTTGCTCCTAAGCCTGCTGCCATTTTTGCTGCATGAGTGCCTACGATACCGCCACCCAAAATCAGTACATTTGCCGCTTTGACTCCCGGTACGCCGCCAAGCAAAATGCCACGCCCTTTGATTGGTTTTTCCAAGTATTTTGCACCTTGCTGCACCGACATTCTGCCTGCTACCTCTGACATTGGGATAAGCAAGGGAAGGCTGCGGTCAGGGCGTTCTACGGTTTCATAAGCCAAGCAAACAGCATTACTTTTAACCATAGCATGCGTAAGATCTTCGGAAGAAGCAAAGTGAAAATAAGTAAAAACCAACTGATTAGGTCTTATCAAGTCGTATTCTTGAGCTACAGGCTCTTTTACCTTCACTATCATTTCGGCAATATCAAATACTTCTTTGGCTGTGCCTAATATTTTTGCTCCTACTTCTTTGTATTCCTCGTCTGAAAATCCACTATTTTCACCTGCTCCCGCTTGCATATAAACGGTATGCCCTCTATCTACTAACTCATCAGCACCTGATGGCGTAAGGGCAACTCTATTTTCATTGTTTTTTATTTCTTTTGGAACTCCTATTATCATTGTCTTATTGGTTTGGGCATTCTGTTATTTGCTAACATTCTGCGTTTGATTATTTTCTGCAAAGTAAATAGAATTTGTTTTCATTTTGGGAAAATGGTTTCATAAATTTTCTTTTTCACTTTCCATAAGTTGTTTATCCAGTCGGGCAGGTGATTGTAGCTCACTTTGGGATATGGGATTGCTTCTGCCCCAAAACTCTTGTAAAACTGACTAATTTGCACTATTTCAGGGCTTTCGAAATCAAAAGTGTATGAACTTTGAGCATATTTTTTTAGTAAATGGTCTATGAGCAAAGTCCTACCGTTTTCTTTGCGGTGGGTATGGTAGGCGGCGTTGAAAAGATAGATAATTTGATGCTGATAAAAGACGAATAAGCCACCTGCCCCAATTTGTCCTTTCTGATTTTTTGTATAGAAAAGTTTGCATAAGCCTTTTTTATGCAATGCTTTATAGAGTTTTTTTAGCATATCATACGCATTTGCAGCTACTCCGCCACTTATTTTATGGGCAATGTCTTTTTCAAACATCTGTATCAGAGGCTCTATGTCCGCACTTTCAACGATTTGCAAGTTTGCCCTTATTGCTAGCTTTAGGTTTAGCTTCCTATCTGCCGAGTAATTTTTGTAAATAGCTGTATATGAGCAAGAAAGATTGAGATGATGCGTATGGAGGTAAGTAATCTCCATGTTTGGAGTTTGGCTTAGCCTAACGTTGGTATGAAAGTGATAATGCGAGGCTAATTTGTATTTTTGCACTATCAATGCCATAAATATCTCTAATTTGGCGTTTGAAACTTCATTTTCTACCGAAAAAATGCCCAACTGCTGGCAAAAGAGGGGCTGCTGTAAAAATGTAATGCCATATTTTCTTTTTTTAGGCAAGGGCATGACTGCTGTATAGGCTTGCTCGTTTTCTTCGATGACTGCATCCCAATTTGGGCTGACGATGTCCAGATAAAAAGAAAGTGCATAGACCAATCCTTGTGAAGATTGATGTATGCACTCGTCCCATTTTTTTTTATCTATCTCTAAATGAGTAAAATAATGTATTTTTGTCTTACCCAACTATTATTTTGCTTTTTCTTCTGCCGTAGTAGGCGGTGTGTATGCCCGCGATAAAGTCCAAGAAAAATCAGTACCTGTATGTGCCACATATATCCACTGTTCTACGCCCGAATTCAGTTTATACTTGCCTCTGTACCTGCTTGGTGCTTCCAAATAAATGCCTATGCTATCTACTTTTTGCCCTGCTGGTAAGCCCTTGCTTACTTGGTATTTTACAATGGTTTCTAAGGTTGGTATTTCGTTTTCAGGATACCAGCCTTTATTGGGATTTGCATGAAAATTAATTTTTTCGCCAGATTTAAGGAGTGCTTTTCCCTTGAAATTTTCTGCATTGTCTATTTGTTTCAAGCTCATATCAGTAATACGCATTCCTACATTTGTGCCTATTTCCCTTGCTAAAAAAGAGCTAAAGGTTTCGCGTGCCATTGGTTCGTCCTTGTCATTGTATTTGATGTACGCCTCCACTCTTGAGCTATCTTCCATGATTCCTATGGCGATTTGCATTTCTTTGTCGAGGGAGTCAGGCGTAAGCGTTAATGAAACACAAGCAACACCATTTGCTGCATTCATCAGTAACTGTTTGATTTTGCGTTCTTTTTCTTCTTTGCTTTCTCCACAAGAAGAAAAGACAACTGCCATGCCCATTATTAGAGCTAAAATTCTGAATTTCATTGTTTTAATTCAATTTTTTATTTTTAAAATTATTTTATTTGTTGTTTCTCTCAAAACTAAGCGATTTAATACGCTCTTCCACTTTTCCCTTCCATATAGTTAATAAAAGCCTTATTTACAACTTTATTACCACCTGCAGTTGGGTAATTACCTGTGAAGTACCAGTCCCCGCTATGATTTGGGCAGGCAAGATGCAGATTATCTACCGTCTGGAAAACAACTTTCACCTCTGCTTTTACGTGCTTTGGCTTTACTATTTCTGCTACCTTGTTGGAAACCTGCTCATACGAAAAAGGTGCATAAATTTCTTTGACATGATTTTGAATTTTATGCGTTTCTAACTTCATGGAATCCAGACATTTATGATAAACTTCTTCTAACAAATATTGATTTTTTGTATCTTTGAGCAAAGCTAAAGCCGCCCGAAATGCAATAAAATCGTGCATCCTCGACATATCTATCCCGTAGCAATCGGGGAAACGGATTTGGGGAGCAGAGGAAACAATGATAATACGCTTAGGCTCTAATTTTTCCAGCATATTGATGATGCTTTTCTCTAAGGTCGTTCCCCGCACTATAGAGTCGTCAATGACTACTACAGAATCTACCCGCTTGTTAATGACCTCATAAGTAGTATCATAGACGTGGGCGACCATATAATCGCGGTGCTTGTCATCAGTGATAAAAGTTCGCATTTTGGCATCTTTGAGTACCAATTTCTCGACTCTTGGTCTGAATGACAATATTTTATCCATGTCTTCGGCGGTCAAGTTTCCCGCTATTATTGCTTTTTTTCGCTGCTCTATCAAAAAATGCTCTACACCTTTGGTAAGCCCTAAAAATGCAGTTTCGGCAGTATTAGGGATATAAGAGAAAACCGTATTTGCCAAGTCGTACTCTATAGAGTTGAGGACGGTATTGGTGAGCAATCTACCAAGTTGCTTTCGCTCTCTATAAATATCGGGGTCTGTGCCTCTGGAAAAATAAATTCGCTCGAAGCTACATGATTTCTGTGGCAATGTTTCCGTAAATTGGAATTCCTCAAACTCGCCATTTCGCTGAATGACAAGGGCATGGGCAGGAGAAACTTCTTTGATGGCACTATATTCGACATCAAAGGCTGTTTTGATGGCGGGCTTTTCAGAAGCAACTACTACTATTTCATCGTCTGCATAATAGTAAGCGGGGCGGATACCTGCGGGGTCTCTTGCCACAAATGCAGCACCGTAGCCCGTAAGTCCTGCCATTACATAGCCGCCGTCAAAATCTTTGCAGGCTCGCTGCAAAACTCGTTGCAAATCGATATTATCAGCAAGAAGGTCTGTAATTTCTTCGTTGGAGTAGCCTTGTTCGTTATAAATGTCGAATAGGCGTTGGTTTTCCATATCCAAAAAATGCCCAATTTTCTCAAGTACGGTAATTGTATCGGCTTTTTCTTTGGGGTGCTGCCCAAGGCTTACCAATTTCTCGAATTGTTCATCTACGTTGGTCATGTTAAAATTACCCGCAACGACCAAGTTTCTGCTTCGCCAGTTATTTTTTCTGATAAACGGGTGGCAACTTTCTATCGAATTTTCTCCATGCGTACCGTAGCGAAGATGTCCTAAGAGTAATTCTCCAGAGAAGGGAACATTATGCCGTAGCCAATTTCCATTGTTATATTCCTTTGGGAACTGTTTTTGCGCCTTTTTGAACCTCTTGTAAACCGTTTTGAAAATATCGGCAATCGGCTGTGCTTTTACGGAACGTTCTCTGAAGATGTACGGATAGCCTGGCTTTGCATTGAGAACAATATTTGCGACACCTGCACCATCTTGCCCTCGGTTATGCTGCTTTTCCATAAGTAGGTACAGCTTATCGAGTGCGTAAGTAGGTGTTCCATACTTTTCGATGTAGTAAGAGAGAGGCTTTCTGAGCCTGATGAGCGCCACACCGCACTCATGCTTAATTATATCACTCATAAAAAAGAGGAGTCAGTAAAGAAAAAATGACGATACAAAATTGCAAAAATTTATTAGAAAAATACTGACTTCCTTAAGAAAAGATTACATCTTTTTGGGAAAAGATGTAATCTTGATATTAACGATGTATGAAGATATTTTAATTTTTCTTTGTCAATTTTTCTATTTTCTTTTCTATTGCGTCAGCTTTTGCTTTTTCACCCAAGAAATAGTAAAGTGTAGAAAGGTTTTCCCAAAGACTTACTTCTGTACCAAGTGTAGAAGCTGCTTTTTCGATGTATGGTACGGCTTCTTTGTATTTTTTTGCATTTTTGAAGGCATTAAATAGTCCGTCTAAAAGTTCTAAATTCAATGCATCTTCTTTGACTGCCGCCTCATAATAAGGGACAGCAGCCTCTGGCTTACCTAATTTACTATAAAGTGTAGTAAGGTGTTGCAAGTATTCCACATTTTTAGGCTCTGCTTTTACGGCATTTTCTACATACGGCAATACCAATGTAAAACTTTCTGTACTTACTGCCGCACTCATTAATGCTCCCAAGCTATTCAATGCTGAATTGTCGTCTGTCCCTTCTGCTTTTGCTTGTGCTAACTTCACACATTTTTCAAAATAAGGCAAAGATGACTTATAAAGGTCTTTCATCTGCGTTTGCATAGCAGCAAAAGAGCCATCTTTTTCCTTCTTTTTTTGTTCTTCCAAACTTAGTGCATTAATTTGCTTGCCTATGCTGCCTCCCTGATTGTAGTAAGCGGCACCAAGTTCGTAGTTATAATCGTATTTTTCGGGTTTTAATGCTATGGCTTTTTTGAAACTTTCTATTGCTTTTTCTGGATTATTCATTTTTTGGTAAAAATAACCTAATACGTACTGCAAATAGTCGTTGGTAGGGTCTTTGGCAATAGCAGGCTCCAAACTTGCTATTGCTTCGGGAATTTTGTTGAGTTTGCTGTACAAATCAACTTGCATGAGCATCAAGTCTTTGTTATTTGGATACTCAGCAGACCCTTTTTTGGCGATTGCCAATGCTTCTTCGGGCTTTCCGTCTGTCCTATTTGCCATATCTGCAAGCATATAATAAGCTAAAGCCTTGTCTGTAAAATTTTTAGAAACTATGATTCGATTCGCTATTTCTTTCATTTTTGCGTTGTCTTTGTCTTTGGCACTCATACCTACCAAAAAGGCATTATTAAGCGCAGACGAATCTTTTTGCAAAATAAAATCAGCTTTTTCAAAATAGTGCATTGCCAATCTATTTTCATTCAAATTATAGGCATTTACTCCTCTATTAAAAAAAGCACTCCAAGCCGCATTTAGCTGCGGGTCCACATTCAAGATGCCTACTTTGCTATCTATTTCTTTGGCTTTGTTATAAGAACTTAGCATTTCTTTGATATTACCTTCTATTTCAGGCATATTAGTAGTATCGCCCGCAGTAGATAGCCCTTGGTAAACCTGCCCACGTAGTAGCCATGTTTTGGCTTCTGATTTAATTTTTTCGGACTTTAGTGAGTTTTCTATTTCTACTTTTGCAGTAGCAAAGTCATTCTTTTTCAATGCTTTTTCTGCATTTTTTACTGCATCTTTCGCTGCTTTGGTTACTTCCTTGTCCTCTTGGGCTTGGACAAAAGTAGTAGCTAATGCAAAGCAAACGACAAGCGAGAATAATAATTTTTTCATGATATTTTGTGATTTTAAACAGTGAACTTTGGTTTTGATAATTACTTAAAGTAAATAAACTTTTGAAGCGATGAATTTTGTCCACAAAAATAATACGCTAATAAAAATTATTGCCTTAAGTAAGCCACTTTTTTATTCGTTTTCACAACTTTTATCTATTTTCAAAGCAGACTATCCTATATTTGGCATATTTTCGCTTATCTTTGTGAGTTTTTAACAAACTTTGTTATATGCAAGGGCGTTAATGACAAGAGGTTTTAAAACAAAATACATTAAATTTTAATATACAAAACTAACGCATGGAAGGATTGGTAATGACCGCCCAGCTACTTTTGGGTTTGTCTATCTTGGTAGGATTACACGAGGCGGGGCACATGCTCACCGCCAAAATGTTTGGTATGAGAGTAGAAAAGTTTTTTATTGGTTTTCCTCCTAAGATTATAGGTTTCAAATATGGGGAAACAGAATATGGACTTGGGGCATTGCCTTTGGGGGGGTTCGTAAAAATAACAGGTATGATTGATGAGTCTTTGGATACGGAGCAGATGAATAGTAAGCCCGAACCTTGGGAGTTTCGTGCCAAACCCGCTTGGCAACGCCTAATAGTGATGCTTGGTGGCATATTTGTCAATGTAGTTACAGGCATTATCATCTTTATCGCGATGGTATATTTCATAGGAGAGTCATATATTCCTGCAAAAGAGGCAAATAAATATGGGGTATATGTTTCCAAATTAGGAGAAGAAATTGGCTTGCAAACAGGCGATAAAATTATTGCCATCAACGGCAATACTGTGGAAAGATTCGAAGATTTGAGAAACCCTAAATACCTATTGGAAAACCAAAGTTATTACACTGTATTGCGTGCAGGACAAGAGATAAAAGTGCCTATCCCTTCCAATTTTTTAGACAAACTTTCTGACAAAGAAAATAGCGGTAACTTCATAGAGCCTTTGTTTACTTTTGTGGTAGGCGAGGTAGCTGACGGAATGCCCGCAAAAAAAGCAGGACTGCAAACGGGCGACAAAATAGTAGAAATTGGCGGTTCTCCGATTGTCTATTTCCAAGATTTGAGAACAGTGCTGCAAGATAATAAGGGGAAAACGGTAGATGTAAAGGTAGAACGCAAGGGAGAATCACAAATATTAAAAATAGAAGTAGGCGAAGATGGCATTATCGGGTTCAGACCTGAATCGAGTTTGGCACCTGCTACAGCCCAATATTCCCTGCTTTCTTCTATCCCAAGAGGTACGGTAAATGCTTTTGAGGTAGTAGGGACGCAAGTAAAAGCCTTCGGGAAGATATTTAAAGGAGAAGTTTCTGCAACCAAATCTCTGAGCGGCCCTATTGGTATTGCCAAAGTATTTGGGGGTACTTGGGATTGGATTCGCTTCTGGACGATTACGGGGATGCTTTCTATGGTGCTTGCCTTTATGAACCTGCTCCCAATTCCTGCCCTTGACGGCGGTCATGTCGTTTTTATTACCTACGAAATTATTTCTGGGCGCGCTCCTTCGGATAGATTCTTGGAAAACGCTCAAAAGGTCGGCATGGTCATCTTGCTCGGCTTAATGGTTTTTGCTTTTGGCAATGATATTTATAAATTGGTAGAGTCATACTTGTAACCTAAGAAATTGAATGATAAAAAAGCCATTTTTTTCTAAAAAAGTGGCTTTTTTATTTTACCCTCCCTAAGTAGTTTACAAAAAACACAAAAATTTTCCTATTTCTTGTACCTTTTCCAAAAACCTGCATTATAAAGATTGAAAGGTTGAAAAACAGAATTTAGTTTTAGTATTTATTTTATGGTTAAGGCTCATCTTGAAAAACTCGCATTTAGCGAGGTTTTAAATATTTGCCTAAACGCATATACACATATTAATTGTAAACAACAAATATTTATATTTTATCATTCATCATTTATAATTTCAAAAAATCATGGCAGGAATAAAAGACACACCAAGACAAAAAATGGTAAACCTGATGTACTTAGTACTCACCGCTTTATTGGCTTTGCAAGTCGATAACAGTGTATTAGAAAAATTGCTTTTCATTGACGATAGTTTGCAGTACGGCGTTAGCGAAGCCCGCAAAGACAACGACCTCATTCTGCAAGGCATTAAGGAAGCCGTAGAAAGGCGAAATAAAAGCCCGAAAGACTTGATTATTTGGCAGAAAGCAAATCAAATAGTTGCAGAAACAGAAGTTGTGATGCGGGAACTCGAAGATTTTCGCACGCAAGTAGTAGAAGTTTCGGGCGGAAAAGACAAAGACGGCACTTACAAAGGGGCAGCCTCTTATGATGAGGTAATGCAGATAGCACTTGGGGCGGGGAATAGCAAAAATGGGCGGGCTTACAAACTTCAAACTATGCTCAATGAGTATGCAAAGAAAATAGCAGAGTATGATACAGCTTTGAAAATCAAACCTTTGGCATTAGATGCGTCCCAGATTGAGCAGTTCAAAAATAAGGAAGGGCAGAAAAATAAGGATTTCGCACACCTTAATTTTGAAAATACGCCTACAGCAGCAGCCTTGGCAGTGCTAAGTCAGCTACAGACCGAAGTAGCAAAAGTAGAAACAAAAGCCTTAGATAGAATGGCGAGTTTGGTTGGGGTAAAGCAAGTTTTTGATAAAATTATTCCTGTAATTAGTACTGAATCACAAGTAGTTACGGCAGGTACGCCCTACAAAGCAAAGATGTATGTAACCGTAAGCTCATCGAGCAATATGCCAAAACTTACGGCGAGCATCGGCAATGTGAAAATAGGAGAAGATGGGGCAGGAAGTGTGGAATTTATCGCCCAAGCCAATGATTTTGATGCTACGGGCAGAGCAAAAAGGGTTTGGAAGGGTACTTTTGTTGTGCCTACGCCTAATGGAGATTCTACTTTCGAAGTGCAGCAAGAATATTTTGTTGCCAAACCGAATATTCAAATACAAGCAGCAAATGTGCAAGCCCTGTATCTGAACTGTGGAAATAAGCTAAACGTACAAGTACCAGAATTAGGAAGTTATTATGAGCCAAGTTTTTCGGCAACGGGAGCAGAGGTAAATACTACTTCGCAAAAGGGTATTATTACGGTGATTCCCAATAATTCGCAGGTGGACTTGGCTGTCAAAAACAAGGGATTCTTGCTTGGCAATCAGAAGTTTAAGGTCAAAAGGATTCCTTTGCCAACTATTCAGTATCTTAGCGGCAGCAGGCAACTCAATGTGGTGCAAGGTGGCTCGGCAGTTCGCGAGGTTTCGATTCGGGCTGTACCCGATGCCGATTTTAAGGAGTTTTTACCTGACGATGCGCGCTACAAAGTTACAAATGTGGAAATTACGTTGGCAAGAGGGCGACAAATGGTGAAAAATCAGCGATTTACAGATGGCACACGCATAGACCTTAATGCTTTTGCGGCGGACGCGAGGATTGGAGACCGACTGATTATTCAAGTACACGAAGTAAAGCGGATGAATTTCAAAAACCAAACGGAAATAGTAAGTGGTTTGGGTTTGCAGGTAGCAAGCTACCCAATTGTAAATTAAACAGTTAGTAACTGCCCAAAAAGTTGGGCAGTCTTTTTTTTGTGTACCTTTTTATTTTTTAGCCGATTATTTTTATCTTTAACCAACAAAAAGCGACAGTAATTGTGGCTAAGATAACATTCAAAAATCAGTCTTTACAAGTTCTCTTAAAATAAAAGAGAGGCTAACCTTTTGGGATAGCCTCTTTTTGGTTTGCAATCAGATGAAAATTCTTTACTCAGGAGGTTATCACAAGGGTACTTAGTTTGCGTTGTTATCTTAAAATAGCTAAAGTTGAGATAAATTTCCCTTATTACGAATATATTTCATCGATTATTTTTTCATACTTACTATAAATCGACTTACGTTTTAACTTTAACGTGGGTGTGAGTTCTCCGCTATCTATTCCCCAAGGAGCAGATAACAGCGTAAATTTCTTTACTTTTTCCCAATTTCCAAACTTTTCGTTGATTTTTTTTATCTCTTCATCAAACTTTTCTATCACCCTTGGGTTTTTTATCATTTCTTCGGGCGTTGTGTAGGTAATTACCTTGTGTTCGCACCATTTTTTGAGCTGGTCGAAAGCAGGCACAATGAGTGCCGAAGGGAAGTTTTTGTTTTCCCCAATAACAATAATTTGCTCGATGAAAGGACTTTCTTTGAGGCTGTTTTCCATCATTTGCGGGGCAATGTATTTGCCGCCCGAAGTTTTGAAAATTTCTTTCTTGCGGTCAGTAATTTTTAGGTACTTGCCCTCTACCAACTCTCCAATGTCGCCCGTATGAAACCACCCATCTTTCAATACTTGGTCGGTGAGTTCGGGCTGATTGTAGTAGCCAAGCATTACGTTATTTCCCTTGCAAAGAATTTCACCATCTTCGGCTATTTTCACTTGCACTCCGTCTATGACCTCACCCACGCAGCCAATACGCACTTTGTCGTCGGTAGTCATCGAGGAGGTAATCACGGGAGAAGTTTCTGTTAAGCCATACCCTTCATAAATTTTGATGCCCGCCGCCCAAAATACTCGACACAAGCGAGGTTGCAAGGCTGCCGCCCCAGAGTTTACGTACTTTATATTTCCACCCAAAGCTGCCCGCCATTTGCTAAAAACTAATTTGTTGGCAATTTCTAACTGTTTATTATACCACCACCCCAAATCTTTGTTTGGCTCGTATTGTTCGCCAAGTTTCAATGCCCAAAAGAAAATACTCTTTTTCATGCCTTTGAGTTCCATACCCTTAGCGACAATGCCGTTATAGAGTTTCTCAAAAATTCGAGGCACCGCCGTAAAGTTGTCGGGTTTTATTTCTTGGATAGTAGGCACTATAGTTTCCATGCTTTCAGCGTAGTAGATAGCACAGCCCAAATACCAATACATCACACTTGCCGTTCTTTCGTATATGTGGCAAAGAGGCAAAAAACTTACAGCCTTTGTATAGCCAATTTTGTAGTTCATCGCCTGAGCCATATCGATGAGTCCCTTGCCCACCGCAAGCACGTTACTTACTACGTTTTTATGGGTCAGCATTACACCCTTAGGCACGCCCGTAGTACCTGAAGTATATATAAGCGTAAGCAAATCATTTTCTTTCACACTTGCCCTATGTGCCTCCAGCTGCTTCATATCTTCATTCTTGCCCAAGTCCTCTACCTCCGTCCAGTGCCTTGTTTTTGGCAACTTATCAAAAGTATAAACCGCCACGTCTAACTTAGCAGTAGCTTGTTTTACCTTGTCGTGCAGGTCTTGGTTTGCTACAAAAGCTATTTTAGCCTTCGAATCATTGAATATATATTCATAATCGGCTATAGAGATGGTAGGGTACATAGGCACATTAATTACACCTATCTGCTGCGTAGCAATATCTAACAGATTCCATTCAGGGCGGTTTCCAGCAACAATAGCCACCTTATCGCCTTTTTTGATGCCTAACTTAAGCAAGCCGATACTTAGTCGGTTAGCAATATCTATTACTTGCTGTGTGCTGTAATTTATCCATTTCCCATCTAATTTTCCGTTCAAAGCATCAGTTCGCGGATATTGCTCTAACTGATAATTGATAAAGTCGAATGCTCGTTTCAATTCCATATTTACAAGAGTGAGTAATTGGTTAATAATTTTTTCCTTGCTATTTGTTCATTTCTTTTGTTACAAATTTGTTGTTAGTGCCAAAGGCATGGCGTGAAAAACCGATAAAACAATCAAATATTTGACTAAATATAGGGTTTATCTCGATATTTTATACAAGTTTATATAAAATAATCAAAAATTCGCAACTCGATAGTGTGAATTATCAATTTAATCTCCTAAATTTGCAAAAAATGAGAGTAAACTACATTTTAATTCTTAGAAACCTAAATTTCAATTTAACCGTATTGAGGGTAACATTTAGGATTAAAAGATTATAAATGTGATTTTAAATACTTGAAAATTAGCAAATTTAAAAATTTCAAGATAAAATTGCAGTCTTTTAATTTTAAGAACTATTTTTGATACCTAAATTTATGTTCAAATCTTTAAACTTGAATAACCTAAATCTAATAATTAAACCTATGAAACAAAGAGTGAACTATGTAAGTCTGATGATTTTGTTCGCTTTGTTTTTGAGCGTGAAAACTCAAGCTCAAACCATTGCGGATAGAATTACAAAAGCTGATGTGCAGCCAAAGCGTGAAAGAATGCCTAACGTCATTAACACACTTTTACACGATGAGTATGCACCGGCTATCAGCCCAGACGGGAGAACCTTGGTTTATCAGTCAAACAAGGGCGGTAAAACTTGGGAGTATTACAGATTGTGGCATTCCATGCGCGATACTGTAACAGGGTTTTGGACAGAACCCAAGCCAATTGACGAAATCAATGGCGATTTCAAACAAGGTGACATTTTCGGCGGTCCAGCCCTCAGCTATGATGGAAGGACTCTGTACTTCTTCGCCAAAATGGGCGATGGAGGTTCAGAAGACATCTATCAATCCACAAAAGGAGCTGACGGAAAGTGGAGCAAACCTGAAAAAGTAGCAGGTGCTATCAACTCTGGTGATTATGAAGGATTTCCTTCTATTTCTCCAGACGGTATGTTCCTATACTTTGTAAGGAAAAAAGATGGCGGCTCATCATCATCAACTGCTGGCGCAGAGTCTGACAAAGGCAAAGACAGCAAAGCCGCTACAAAGTACCCTTCTTGCTACAAAATGTTTGTAGCTAAGAGAAAATTAGATGGTAGCTTTGGCGAACCTGCCGAGCTTCCTTCTCCAATCCCTGGTGATTGCGACAAGCACGTAAGAATTATGCCTGACGGTCAGTCATTGTTCTTTTCATCTACGCGTACTTGGCTATCTCCAAAAGATTCTAAGGACTTCGACTTGTACTACTCTATGATGCAGCCAGGTGGTGCTTGGACTGCTCCAGTACTAACAGACATGAGTCCTTGGGTAAAATCTACGATGTATTCTTACCAACCTGATATGTTGGTTTCAGTAGCTCCTAACGACAACCCGCACGTATTGGCGTATTTTAACGCTTACATGGGTGCTTCGCATGAGCTATTCACTTATCCATTACAAGAGAGATTTAAGCCAAAAAGAACTTGTTGGTTTAATGCTACTATAGTAGATTCTTCTGATTTGAAGAAGTTGAAGCCTACTGTAAAAGTAAGTAACTTGACTCGCGACCCTTTGAGCTATGACAAGATGTCTGACGAAGGTAAATTCAAGACTGTGCTTACAGAAGGTAACAAATACAGATTCTTATTCGAATTAGATGGCTATGAGCCTGTTACTTTTGTAGTTGATTTGACAAAAGATATGTCGGAGTGGGAGTGTAGCAAAATGGTAAAAATGCGTAAGAAAGGCGTTTTGGCTACTGTTACTATTCTTGACGGCTTAACTAATGAACTAATCGCTGAATCTAATGCAGACATCAAACCTGATGAAAGCGGCAAAGGAAAAGTTTCAGAATTCAAAAAGACAGGTCCTGGTAAATTCTTCGCATTGTTAGAGCCTGGTACTACTTACACAGCTAATGGTACTGCAGACCAGTATGAGCCTTCTTCTGTTTCTTTAGATTTGAAAAACAAAGTTGCTGGTGATACTATCAACAGAGAAATATTCTTGTTTGACTTATCTAAGATAGTGTTCCAGAACATTAACTTCGAAACTGCAAGACCTCGCACATTGGTTGAGAAAGAACTTGATGCAGCACTTTTGCCAAAAGCAAGAGCAGAACTTGACAAAGTTTATAAGTTTATGTCCGACTATCCAAAGGTGAGTATCCGCATAGAGGCGCATACTGACGACCGTGGCGGTGATGCTTATAACCAAGGCTTATCTGAGCGTAGAGCAGCAGCAGCAAAACACTATTTGACTAAAACAAAAGGTATTTCTGCTGATAGATTAGAAATTCGTGCATCTGGCGAGAAATCTCCATCTGTTCCGAACAACTCTCCTGCTAACTTAGCTTTGAACCGTCGTGTTGAGTTCAAACCTGTATTGAAAAGATAATTTTTTCAATTAGCATAATAAAAAGAGGCTGTCCAAAAAGTTGGACAGCCTCTTTTATTTACAGACTCCAGCCCTCTCTATATTCTCTCTTTACAAATTGGTTTGCGTCATCAAAGTTGGTGATTTTCATATTTTTAGCATCCCATAGTAGTTTTTTTCTACCAGGGTATTCTCTGCCATTTCTCATTCCATAGCTACGGATAGCCAAATTACCCATCAAAACGGCTTCTGTGAAAGGTCCTGCAAAGTCAAAAGCAGAACTTAGCTCCATTTTGCCAAACCCTTTGAGGCAAGCGTCCACCCATTCAGTGTAATGACCTGCTTCGCCGCCCGCTATGCGTTTGATGCTTGGCTTGGGAAGTTCCTCTTTCATGCGTGTAGTAGGGAGTAACAAGGGAGGCGAGGCATAGTTCGCCATGATTTTGCCTTTCGTACCTTCAAAAATATAGCCATTGCCGCCCACGCCCATTTGCTCTTCGGGGAGTAGCTCTTCAGGTCTTTTGGGAACAAGTCCGCCGTCCATCCAAGTAAGCCCAATATTTCCCTTGCCATCTTTGCGAGGGAATTTGAGGTGTATGATGGAGGAAGCAGGGCAACTCTCTGTATAGTTAGCTTCTTTGAAGAATCCTTCCCACGCCGTAGTAGAGCTACATTCAACTTCCGAAGGGAAGTCTATTGGCAGAATGCGGAAAGCAGCGTCCAAAATATGGCAAGCCATGTCGCCGAGCGCACCTGTACCAAATTGCCACCAACCTCTATGATTAAAAGGTAGATAAGCGGGATTGTAATCTATAGGCTTTACGGGGCCGAGCCACAAATCCCAATTCAGCTCTTTTGGAATGTCATATTTTCCTGTAGGGGCAGGGATTCCCTGAGGCCATACAGGGCGGTTTGTCCATGCAAGGATATTGGTTACATCGCCAATAAGTCCCGCATCTACCCATTCTTTGGCAGTACGTACATAGTCGGCAGAGGCATACTGATTACCCATTTGAGTTACTACCTTGTATTTTCTTGCCGCTTCGGTAAGCATTCTCGCCTCATAAATGCTGTGCGTAAGCGGTTTTTGTACGTAAACGTGCTTTCTCCTTTGTATAGCTGCCATCGTTGCTACGGCGTGTGTGTGGTCGGGGGTAGAAACAGAAACTGCATCAATATTTTTTGCTTCTTTGTCGAGCATCTCCCGAAAATCTACATAAAATTTCGCCGTAGGGAAATTTTTCCTTGAGTTGGCAGTCATTCTGTCATCTACATCACAAAGGAAAGCTATTTTGGCTTTTGGGTTTTTGGCAAAACCCATCAAATCAGACTCTCCCTTGCCACCTACCCCGATGCCTGCTATGTAGAGCGTATCGCTTGGCGGAATAAAGCCATTCCCGCCCAAGACGAAGCGAGGCACAATGGTGAAAGCCGCAGAAGCCAGACCTGCACTTTTGAGGAAACTTCTGCGTGAAATACCTTCTTTTTCAGGCACTTCATTTTCTTTTTTAGACATACATTTAAAGATTTTGGATATAAGATAAATTTTTGCTTTTCGTGGTCGTTTCGCACGAGCTACTAAAGTAAATCTTATTTACCAAAAAGGCAGAAATTTCCACTAAAATACTTTAAAATCTCCCAAAAGAAAGCCCAAACTGCAACGTAGGTGCGCTCAGGTCTTCGCTGGGGTTTATGTCAAAAGTTTTGCTGCCCGACATGAAGTTATAGCCCACGCCTGCAAATACTTGCATCCACTTAAATAAGTTAAGTTCTACATTTATAGTAGGATTGACAGTAAAAAAAGCAGTAGATACTTGGACATCGGCGTTGTAATTCCCGATGTTTTTTTCATCTATCATAAATCCGCCACCCATTTTTGTATTTATGTTAAAGTGAAGTATTTTGGTGGGGAATAATTTATATCCGATGAGTCCTCCCGTTTGAATGAGGCGGATATTGCGGCTGTCGTTAGTAATGCTACCCATACCGTTGCTCCAAGTATTGATTTCCGTAGAAGCAAGAGAAGTCAAGCCGTACAAGCCAATATAAAAACGGTGATTGAAAAGAACGCCACCTTCTGCCCCAAGAGAATAAAAGTTGCGAAGTTTGGCATTGTTAGCAAAACTTACTTGATTGACTACGGAGCCAAAACCTGAAATGCGAGATTTACCTGAAAATAGCGTCTGCATTGTTTCACTTTCTTGAGCATTCGCTGAAAAAAAGATGAGCGATAAAGCGAAAGATAAAATACTAATTTGATTTTTTGAGAAGATTTTTTTTAAAGTTTTCATTAAAATAAAGAAGTTTAAGTTTGAATATCTTTTTTATGTTTTCATCAATAAGACAAGCCAACTTAAACTTCCCCCTATGCAGGCAAATATTATTTTTATCAGACTATCACCGTCAGACCGTACAAACTACCATTAATCTACCCACTCGGCAATAAACAGATTAGTATCTCTTGTGCCGTTGTTATTGCGGTTGGAGCTAAAAATGAGTTTTTTACCATCAGGTGAAAACATAGGGAAAGAATCAAAAACTTTGTCATAAGTAACTTGTTCTAAGCCTGTTCCGTCTAAATTAATCATATAGATATTGAACTGGAAACCGCGTGCAGACGCATGATTGGAACTAAACAAGAGTTTCTTGCCATCGGGCGTGAAAAAAGGTGCCCAGTTCGCCTTGCCTAATTTGGTAACCTGTCGGAGGTCAGAGCCATCGGCGTTGCAAATATAGATTTCCATATTTGTAGGCTGTACCAATCCCTGCTTGAGCAAGTCTTTGTACTCTTTTATTTCTTCTGGAGTTTTTGGGCGGGAAGCACGGAAAACGATTTTTGAACCATCGGGAGAGAAAAACGCACCGCCGTCATAGCCCAATCCCTTCGTAATTTGTTTGGGTTTTGAGCCGTCTATATTCATCGTCCATAGTTCCAAATCTCCACTACGGGTAGAAGTAAACACAATTTTGTCGCCTTTTGGGGAAACTGTGGCTTCGGCATCATATCCTTTTTTCTTGGTAAGCTGTTTTTTGGTATTTCCTTTCAAGTCCGCCACAAAAATATCGTAGTCGTCATGAATAGACCAAACGTATTTTCCTGTATTTCGGTCGGGAGTAGGTGGGCAAGCATCGCCGCCTCTGTGCGTAGAGGCATAGACTATAGTAGTATCACCGGGCAGAAAATACGAGCAAGTAGTTCTACCTTTGGAGGTACTAATCATTTTGGGCTTGCTATCTTTCATATTGCCTTTGTTGAGGTCAAAATAAAAAATTTGGTCGCACTCCAGCCCCCACATTTTGAAGTTGGATTGGAAAACTATTTTTTGATTATCAAAGCTAAAATAGGCTTCGGCGTTATCGCCACCAAAAGTAAGCTGCTTAAGATTTTTGAGATGTTTTTCCTCTTTATAAGTGAGTGTATCTGCTGCATTTGTTTGATTTTCAGTAGAAAATGTTGTATTTTTTTTAGTAGAAAGAATAAATGCACAAAAGGTACTGATAGTTAGCACCGAAAAAAGAATAGTATTTGTTTTCATTGGCTCAAATAATTTTTATGAATTGGATAGCCTTTTATCTCGGCTTTGTTTATTTTCAGCCAAAGGTAGGAAAATAAAATAAATTTGCTTTTCCTTACCTAATCACTCAAAAAACAAGTAGATTCCCACCAAGTTCTTGCAGTTTGGTTCTTTCATTCCATTGTTTGTTTGTTAGCATAACGCTCTACAAACCCTTTTTGCAGGTGCACCATACTGAAAATTTATACATACATTTCAATTGTATCAATAACACTTTTCATAGTATCTTTTGCTCTCTGATGACCTACTGAGTATCCATCTTTATCTTTGATATGTAATTGATTTTTAGATATTTCAAATGATTTTTTGGTAGTTTTCCCTGCTAACATTGTTAAAGAAAAATTATCAATTAGGTTAGCTAATTGTTCTATATTTTCTTTAACAGGTTTGATACTAATAAAGTGTTCATAGTAGGACTTAAGTATATCCAATTTTTTCTCATAAATCATTGATAGATAATAGTATAAACTTTCAGAAGGGCTAAAATATTTTGCATCTCGTTCATATAGCATAATTTTTCGTACAAAGATTTGATGATACGTAAGTTGGTCTTCTAATACTCCACTTTCTTCTTTAAAATACCTTTTTAAAATTTTGATTACCTTTTCAGTCAGTTTCTCATAAACAGGTATATTTTCTTCTGTAAAAGGAGTTTTTAGGAAAGATTTATGAATCTCTCTGATTGCTAAAAAATCTGCTTTGGTAACTTTCATGTGGGGTTTTAAGTATTTAAAACTCAACTAACTTACAGCTTCCTGATATTCAAAATGTGCTTACTTTTGGGCAAATATTCTATTTCTAAGGGAGTCTTATTCGTCAAATCATCTAATAAAATATTATAAGTAGAAAGCCATGAATCTTCTAAAACTAATCCATTTGTAAATCTGATAGAATATCTGCCTTTTTTTCGTGTTTTAGATAAAATAAAGACTTTATCCACCATTTTGAAATTTCTATCTATATCAATATCTACTTTTTCTTTGTAAGCAGTGAGTTCTGGGCTTTCTGGTGAATTACCAAAAAGGGGTAATCCATAATACCAGCATTTTTTTAAGTAGTAAAAAATGAGGAAGGTAATTGACATAATAGGAACATATAAAACACCTACCTTTACTCTATAACTAAATCCATCAACTAACCACTTCGAACCAGCTACCAAAACTACAAAAATTACCATTCCTGCAATAAAAAGAATAAACTTTAATTCACTTCTATCTCCTTTTTTCCATACATCAATTTTTTTATTATCTTCTTCACTCAATTGCTCAATCATAATTATTATACTTGTTTCTAAAAATTAAATTGAGGATATTAACGAGGTTCAATTAGAGAAAGTTTTATTTCTGTTGTTCCCAAAAATAAATTCCCTCACTTTCCCGTCTCTGTAATAGAAAAATGCGTAAGTTCCTACCAAGTTCTTGCATTTTCTTTGGCTTTTTGTTCCGTTATTTGGGGTGCTAAATTCTTTTGTTTGCTTAGTGATGAGTGTAATAACACACACATAATTGATTAATCATCACGTGAAAAGCAAAAATAAACTACTGCAAAACAATGATAATGAATAATATAAAAACTTTTTTTACTTTTTCAAAAAAAATATTGTATTTAATAATATCTCTTGGTTTTATTGCGTTATCTATTTTTGGTTGGTATAATCTCAGAGAACTAAATAGCACGGATTTTTTAGAACAAGAAATTATACTACAATATCCATTGAAAATAATTGATAAAAATACTATTTTCGTTCATTTTGAAGATGGAAAAATGTATTTAATTAAAAATTTTTCACATATCGCATTAGATACTATAAAATTAAAGAAAAATATTAGGCTGTGGGATAAAGTATATATAAAAGTCCTTACTAATCAAGTAAATAAAGATACAACACAAGGATTTATAGAAATATATGGATTAAGGAAAAAAGATACAGAATATATTGATATAAAGACAATTAATAACAACAGAAAGCATATCAAATTAGCACTTGTGCCTTTTTTATTTTTGCTTGGCTTTTTAGGTATTTTTTCTACCTTTAGTAATAAAGAAATTACAAAAACACAAAGAAATATAATTATAGGAATTATTATCGCTTATTGGTTGCTTTTAGCTATATTATTGGGTTAAACGCTTCTTTAATCTCTATTTATACAAACCAATAGATGTTGTTAAATGAAACTATATGTTTTTCATACATAAATTCTTAATAATCAACCTAAAAAATAAACCGTAAACTTAAAAATATATGTATAAACGCAATTACATTTTTATCCCTTTATTGGCTGTTAAGTACAACTCACCAAATCCCCCTTTTGCACCTGCGCCACGCTAAGACCTGCAAAAGGGTAAAAAATCTATTTTCTGCCTTTCAAAATTTGGTTTAAAAACTGAATAGTAATGAGGTAAGTTGGCTTTACGCCAACCATTCCCAAGCTACCCGAAGCAAGCGTACTTCCCGTAATAAGCGGATTATCAGAGGCATAGTAAGCATAGCGCAAAACGACATCTTTGGAAATATTCTTGCGGATTTGGGAGGCAGCCTGAATTGCTTTTTGGTAATGCGCCCCTTCCATTTCTAAACCTATAGCGTCCCAAGAGGAGTTTTTGAAGTAAGAAAGTACATCTCTGTTTTGCAAAGAAGTACCCAAAACGGTAATCATAGCCCCCTCATAGACATTGAGTCCGTTGCCTGCAAAATCAGCTTTTTTGCAGTCATTTTCAAAAGGATAGTTATCGGCAGTCCCCTCAAAAACGTGGGCGTTAGGTATCATCAAATCTCCTTTTTCCCCTGTCAAAATTCCAGCTTTCCCCATAATAGCGATAGATGCTACGTTTAGGTGATGGTTTTCCTCGTTAAAATTATAAGGTTTGAGTAGCTCGTCCATTACCTCATAAGCTTGCTCTCCGAAGGCATAATCCATCACAAAAATAACGGGCTTTGCATCTTTCAAATAGCTTTCATCATATTGAATATCAGGGTGTAGTGTTTTTATATCAATTTTTGCCGTATCAAAAATCTGCACCGTAATATTAGTTCCTGTGTGGTCGTGAAGCACGTACATTCCATGCTGGTCGGCATACTCCTCTATTTCCTCCATCAGGGCTTTATTTTGTGGGCGGCTAAGTTCAGCGGCTATTTCGTCAAGTTTTTTTTCCTTAAATACGTCTTTTAAGGCACTATATGCAAACAAGCTATTCAAAACGCTGTGCAAATTGGCACTGATGATATGAATAGGACGGTTGAGCAAGCCTTTTTCAGCCAATAATTGTTTGATATTCCAAGCCCAAATTTCTCCGTAGATATGATGCCCTATTCGCTCTCGGAGGGCAGAAGTAAAGCTAATTTCCCTGTCTTTTTCCTCTCTTTCCTCGTCTAAGGCAATTTTCCCCAACCAATAAACTACGTGAAAAAGTCCATTATTGCTTTGTCTGTTGTCTTCCAATCGGTTGTGGGCATATTTGGTTTCTTCGAAAGTGCGTCCCAGAATTGTGCTTAGGTAGGTAAAAGCGACTTCGCGGCTCGTGTCGTCAGCATCAAAGCCGTTGGTTATTATTTCTGAAAGTTTTTTCCATTCCCTTGTTTCTCTGCCTTTTTCATCTGCGGCTCTCCGCTTTATTTTGTCGGCTTCTATGAACAGGAAAGTGAGATGTGTCAGAATGTCATATATTTCGCTTCTCCCTCTTGTGATTTCCATGAACATCTGCTCCTTGTCTATTCTGTAGCAATTTCTTTTTCTTTTTGGGGGAATGATGGTATCAAATTCGGAGCTGTAGTATCCCTCTTCGGACACCAATTTGATGTAGCGGCACTCCTCTATGCCCTTGGGCAGGCGGTCTATCACATACACTAAGCCTTCTAACTCCACTTTAGCAGGGTCGTTGATAGAGCCGTAAATTTCGGGACGAAGTGTGAGCAGGGCTTTGCTGACCTCTCTGCCAGAGATGCCTGCGGGCTTATAAAAGCCACGATTGAAGAGATGACGCATCTCTATGTAGAGTTTCTCGATAGCGGCACGAGATTCTTGGGCGCGGGTAAGTTCTAAAAATTTGTTTTCCATCGGGTTATCAATTGGTGATAAAATACTTTTACAAAAGTAAGTATTTTCAAAACCATTAAAATAATTTATTGTATTTTTGTCGAGGGCAAATGGTAATAAATCGCTGTCAATTTGTCATTGTATATTTTAAGGCTTAAGATTTGTAAATACTCATTTTTGTAACAAATGAGCTTTTTTGACCAAAAATAGATACATCAAATAAAAAAACATGAATTTCAAAAATAATTCCGAAGACACACCAGAAGCACCGCCAGAAAAAATTGCTGGCTCTCCCGCTATTGAAAAGCGACTTTTGGACGAAAGAAAAATTTTCCTTTGGGGCGTAGTAGATGATGCCTCTGCCAAGCACGTCATTGACAGGCTTTTTTACTTAGAACTTGAAAATCCGGGCAAAGAAATTACGCTCTACATCAATAGTCCTGGCGGCATGGTTACTTCGGGCTTTGCTATCTATGACGTAATGAAGGCGATAACTTCTCCCGTTTCTACGGTTTGTATGGGATTGGCAGCTTCGATGGGTTCTATCTTGCTTTCTGCGGGCGCAAAGGGGAGGAGATTCGTTTATCCGTATGCAAGGGTGATGATTCATCAGCCAAGCGGCGGAGCGCAAGGAACTTCTGCCGATATAGAAATTGCGACAAGAGAAATCTTGAAAATCAAAGAATTAGGAGCAAAAGTATTGGCTGAAAACTGTAATCAGTCCTATGAAAAAGTGATGAAAGACATGAACCGCGATTATTGGATGAACTCCGAAGAATCGGTAGCTTATGGCATCGTAGATGGTGTAATGACCACTTTTTAGTAGAAAATAAATAGATAACCGCAAAACAGCCGTTTTTGAGAAAAGAACGGCTGTTTTGCATATACTCACATCAACAGAAATGAAACAATTATGTCTTTCCATTGCTTTATTATTAGTATTTCATTATCAGTCGTTTAGCCAGACAGACACCGTTACAGTCATTGGCGTTGGCGACATGATGCTCGGCTCCAACTACCCTTCGGAATCTTACCTTCCTCCCAACAAAGGCAAAGACCTGATGAAGGAAGTAAACGATATTTTGAAAAATGCAACTGTTACTTTTGGTAACTTAGAAGGTACGGTGCTGAATAGCGGAGGTACGGTAAAAAAATGCTCAGACCCAAGCATTTGCTATGCCTTTCGTATGTCCGAACACCTCCTCGATAATCTTATTACCGCAGGTTTTGATGTGATGAGTATTGCCAATAATCATGTAGGCGATTTCGGGGAAGAAGGGAAAAAAAATGCAGTAAAAGTATTGAAAGAAAAAGGCTTGTACTATGCAGGGCTTACTTCTTGCCCTACGGTAACTTTCGAGAAAGAGGGTGTAAAATTTGGCTTGGTCGCTTTTGCACCAAATAATGGTACGCTGAATATCAATGATTTACCTAATGCTATCAAATTGGTAAAAGAGTTGGAAGCAAAGGTAGATATTGTCATTGTTTCTTTTCATGGAGGGGCAGAAGGGGCAAAGCATCAGCACATTACTCGCAAAACAGAAACTTTTTATGGTGAAAATAGAGGGAATGTCTATGACTTTGCCCACAAATTAATAGATGTAGGTGCGGATATAGTTTTTGGACACGGACCCCACGTTACAAGGGCAATGGAAGTTTACAAAGACCGTTTTATAGCCTACAGCTTGGGCAACTTTTGCACTTATAGACAGTTTAGTCTTTCGGGGGTAAGTGGTTTAGCCCCGATTGTCAAAGTGTTTACAGATAAAAGCGGTAAGTTTTTCAAAGCACAGGTTACACCGATTATCCAGCCTGCCCCAGGAGGCGTGCAGATAGATGGGCAAAAGCGTGTGATTGAGGTGATTCGTAACCTAATGAAAACAGATTTGCCTGAAGTGCCGATGAAAATTAGTAATGATGGCATGATTACCCTGGGAAAGAAGTAAGAGAAATAAAAAAACGCTTGCGGGAGCTACCTACAAGCGTTTTGAAAATATATTTCTGAAAATTACATTTGAGCTTCTAATTTTTTCGCCAATACGTTTTTAGTAGTAGCTCCGATAATTTTGTCGACCATTTGCCCGTTTTTGAAGAACATCAGAGTCGGAATACTGCGGATGCCATACTTAACAGAGATTTCTGGATTGCTATCCACATCTACTTTCGCAACTACAGCTTTCCCGTCATAATCAGCAGCCAATTCCTCTACCACAGGGCCTACCATGCGGCAAGGTCCACACCACTCAGCCCAAAAATCTATCAGTACAGGCTTATCAGAAGCGATAATCTCGTCAAATGTCTTGTCAGTTGCTACAATTGTCTTTGCCATTTTATTTTTAATTTTTTGTTAAATTGGATTGTGTATATTCAAAAAACATTAATTTGAGTAATAAGTTCAATTAAAGTATCAAAGTTTTTTGTACTTGCTTTTTTTACCCCAATCTATGTGAAAGTGATATAGGTAACGCAAAGAATGAACCCTGTACACAATGGAAGCAAGCCTACTTTTATCAGAATATTATCTCCATACTGTATGATTTTGAAGTGCTTGAACCTATTGAGCATAATGTAGTCAAAGAGAATTCCAAAAATAACAGCATAGAGCATAAAATAATAATACTCGATATATAGGACTTCGCTCGAAGAAATTTTGCGGCGCAAGTCCACTTGGAGTAAGATAATTACAAACACGATTGCCGTTGCAAGGCTTAGTAACTCCATGACGTTGAACTTGAAAAAATCGTCAGAAGCCTCGTCATGGGCTATGCTCACGCACACAAACAGAATAAATAGAATAGTAAGAATAGGCAGAAGTTCTGAAATAAAGGTTGTAAGGACAAACCGCTTTACCAATATGCAGTAATAGAGTTCGGGAAAAGCATCCAAACCTACGTAGTCGGGTATTCCAAAGTTGGCATTGTAGTCATTGTACATATAGCCAAAAAAACTCTGCGTAATTTCCCAACCTGGCAGTACAATATGTTCTTCTATCCCCATTTTTGCATCGGGATGTACCTGCTTATACGCATCCAAGTCAGGGATAAGGACAATGTTTTTCTCAAAATCTTTATGCCACATTCTCACCCATACATTCTGAAAATCAAAAGGATAATTCTTATAACTGAAGGTTTCACGAATAGTAGTTTCCACGTCCCATCCGTACACTATAAAATCTTTGTATTCTTTAGTATAGGCATGACTGATGTTGACGGCAGTAGCTTCGGGGAGTACAAAGCCTATATGAAGAGTAGTATCTTGGAGTTGTTTGCGGTCGTACTTCTGCCAAATATAGCAAGTAACTACCACATCATTAGCACTATTAAATTGCATACTTTGGATAAAAAGTCCCGTTTTTATGAAAACAGGAGGTGCATAACTGCTATCCGAAGGAGATTGGCTTGCAACACGCAAAAAATCACTTAGGTCTTCTTTACTACTAATAATTTTTTTGAGGTCATGGTTGGAAGCATAGCGAATCGCTACTCCGCAAATAGCCAAAGTAGCTACAGAAAAGGTAGCAGTAAGCACCCAAGAAATAGTCCATAAAAAAGTTTCTGTACTTTTAAAACGCAGGAAAATAAACACAAGTAGGCAACTAACAAAAAGGCAGGTATAAAAAATAGAACCTCCCAAACTTTGTCGATACATCGTCAAAAGTTCGTTGGTAAAAGTGAAATCGTATGCTTGCTGTGCGAGTAGCGAGTTGGCAGAGTCAAGTATATGGCTAAAAAAGTCTTGTTGGTACAAATTATTTATATAACCATAGAGGCTATAAAGTGCCATTACACCAATAATGATGAGGATAATTTTAGCGATAATCCTTATTGTTATTTTTTTCATACTACTATTTATTTGGGGGGGATATGCTTGTTTTTTTAGATTAACGTCAATCGCCATATTGCGCACAATATAAGCAGAATTAAACTAAAAGGTGTAAGATATTTCCAACAAAGTGTCATCAGCTGGTCAACTCTCAATCTTGGATACGTCCAGCGAATCCACATCTGAAGAAAAATAAGTACAAAAGCTTTGGCAAACAGCCAAAAAATGCCCCAAGCAAAGCCTGTAGTATAAGTGGCTAACTTCAATGCCCATAAGTTTGGCAAAGGAGTATTCCAACTGCCCAAAAATAAAATACTTGCTAAAAAACTCACTAAGAGCATCATACCGTACTCGGCAAGCATCAAAAAAGCCCACCGCATACCTGAATATTCGGTTTGGAAACCAGCAACTAATTCGGATTCCGCCTCTGGCAAGTCAAAGGGGGTACGATTGCACTCCGCCAAACTCGCAATAAAAAAAACAACGAAAGCAAAAAACAAGACGGGCATTCGAAAGATATTCCAAGTAAAAAAGCCCCCCCAATTTGTAACTTCTACCCACGCCAAGCCCAATAGATAGCTTTTTTCATCAGTATTATTTAAAATGCCTTGTTGGAAACTAATTTCTTGCAAATCAAGCGTTTGAGTAGTAATTATTACGCAGATGACGGATAAGCCCAATGGAATTTCATAAGAAATAATCTGTGCTACGGAGCGGATAGCACCGTACATAGCAAATTTGTTGTTTGCCCCCCAGCCCGCCATAAGCAAGCCTATGATGTCCAAAGATACAAAAGTGAGCAGATAGAATACGCCTACATCAGCTTGCGAGCCTACCAAAGCGTTTGTAAGAGGAATGACAGCGAAGCCCGCAAATACTGAAGCATAGACCAAAAAGGGGGCAAAGAGAAACAGTTTCCTATCAGCTAAAAGGGGGACAATGTCCTCTTTTTGAAGTAGCTTAAGAATATCCGCAAAAGTTTGCAAAAAGCCATACTTGCCCACTTCCATCGGACCTAAGCGGTCTTGGATAAAAGCAGCTATTTTTCGCTCTGCATAGACACCTACGAGGGCAAAAAAAGGAATAAATAATAGGAAAAATATAAATGCTATCAATTTGCTGTGATTAGAAACAGCACAAATTTACAAGAACTATTGGAAATCCAATACTGCACCGTAGGAGTTTGTTTTGTGCAACTGAATAGAAACACCTAATTCGGCATATTCTCCTAAGCATACTTTCCTGTTATCCAATGTTTTAATATCTTCATCTATCAAAAGTTGCAATACTATTTTCAAGCCCGAATAGGCATCATCTCCGTAATAACAACACTCTGCTTTATAGCCTTTCTCGCATCTTTTCACTCGCTCATGTCCTGTATAGCCTGTTTTGCCTGATTCTGTAGAATGGCATAGGGCTAAATCAAACATTTTTTTGCTGGGCTTTACGAGTGATAAGGGTTGCAAATTCATTAGCTCGTTAAAAAGAGAACGAGTACTCGGATTGTTATGGTACTCATTTTCTTGCATAAACTTATCTAAAAAAGTTTCTGCAAATAGCGGTGGGTTCATGCGCGCTAAGTTGAGATAATAAAAAACATTTTGTTCTTCTCTGCTTAGGTAGCTTTCTTTGGCGGCGGTTTTGGCTACTTGGTATTTTGCTTCTTGCCATTGTGCTTCTTTTTGTTGGATAGCCCCTTGCAACTTTTCGTCTAATCGTCTTTGTGCATTTTCCAAATCTGCCTTGAGTTTTTTTAACTCATCTTTGAGGACAATATTTTCGGACTTCATAAAAGCAACGCCATTTTCTTGCTCGCTTACTGTCTTTTTTAACTTCTGATTTTCAGCAAGCAATTTCTGGTTTTTGTCGGCTTCTGCCGCTACTTTGCTCTTGAGAGAATTGTAATCTTTGGTACTTGTGCAACTTGTGAATAAAGACAGTGCTATGGATACCAAAGCAATGTGAATAAAAATATGTTTCTTCATAGTTTTTCTTTGTTATAAAGTTTTGTTAAAAACTATAAAAAAATGATGCCAAAGTTGAGATAGGAATTGTTTTTTTCTAAATTACTCTTTCTCTATGGCATAAATACTTACTTCAGAACTATTTAATCTTACTTTAAGCCCTACCGAAGCAACTACTATAGCAAAAACTAAAATGCCAAAGTTTGCACCACTAAGTGCAACACTTTTTGTAATGATTTCTGTGATTTGCTCGTAGGTTTCTTGCTCATCAGAAATATTAAAAAAGCCCACTTTTTAGGAGTGGGCTTTTTTATATTTTATGATTTTGCGACTTTTCCTTTCGGAGTGTTCTTGGCGGGTGCAGCCACTACAGGCTTTGCCGCCAACGATTCCTCTTCCATTTGCTTATAGTCTTTGGCTGTAATAGTATCTGCTACTACTGCTGTTGCTATAAAGATAGAAGAATATGTACCGAATACCAAGCCTATAATCATGGCAAAAGAGAAGCCTTTTAGCACTTCACCGCCCGCAATGAATAAAATAAATACCACGACAAAGGTCGTGAAAGCGGTGATAAAAGTACGGCTAAATGTGCTACCAACTGCCTCATTAAGCGTTTCTTCCATTGTTTTCTTTTCTGTATGGTTATTCAAATATTCCCTGATACGGTCAAAAACTACTACGGTATCATTGATGGAGTAACCAATAATGGTAAGGATAGCCGCTACAAATACTTGGTCTATTTCATAAGACAAGCCCAACTCTCTTACGATGGCAGTCATCGCAAAAACGACAAGTACGTCGTGGAACAAAGCCACAACTGCACCCAAACCAAACTGCCACTTGCGGAAACGCAATACGATATAGGCAAAGATAGCTGCCAAAGAAGTCATGACCGCCCAAAGTGCTGAATCTCTGATGTCAGAGGCTACAGTAGCACCTACTTTTGAGGAACTTAATACTTTTGGACTTATTTTGTCAAAATCTTTCAAGCCTGCTTCTAAGGCTGCCAATACTTTTGCGTCAGCCTCGTCAGAGTCGTCATCTATCAGATATACTGTAGTTACTTTTACCTTATTGTCTGTGTCATAAGTTTTTACCTCTGTACCTTTGCTTTCAAAGTTATCTACTAAGGCAGAACGAATGTCAGAAGCGATTACTTTTTCTTTGAACTCTACCACGAAAGTTCTACCACCTTTGAAATCTACACCGAAGTTTAATCCTCTGAAAGCGATGAGCGCAAAACCAATCACGATAATAGCCCCAGAGAAAGCATACGCCATTTTCCTTTTTTGCATATAAGGAAAGTGCATTTTTGTAAACAAGTTTTTGGAGAAAGGTAAGTAGAAAGATAGTTTTGATTCGTTCCCCTTCTTAGCTATTATCAATTCAATGATTATTCTTGACACAAATACCGCCGTGAAGAACGAGCAAACAATACCAATCATAAGCGTTGTTGCAAAGCCTTTGATAGGTCCCGTACCAAAAGAGTACAAGAAAAATGCAGTCAATAAAGTAGTAATATTAGAGTCAAAAATAGTCCAGAAAGCACGGTCAAAGCCTAAGGATATTCCTTCTATTAATGATTTTCCGTTGCGCATTTCTTCACGTATTCTTTCAAAAATCAATACGTTTGCATCCACAGCCATACCGATAGTAAGCACGATACCTGCGATGCCCGGAAGTGTGAGCGAAGCACTTAACTGTGCCAAAATACCAACGATGAAGAATACGTTTACCATCAGGGCTGCATTAGCTACCCATCCGCTTGAGGCATAGTAAACCGCCATGAAAACAATTACTAAAAGGAAGCCGACCAATACGGAGGTTAAGCCCTGATTGATAGACTCTTGACCCAAAGAAGGACCTACCACAGCCTCTTCTACGATGCGTGTAGGAGCAGGTAACTTACCAGCTTTCAATATATTAGCTAAGTCTTTTGCTTCTTCTACAGTAAAATTACCTGTGATAGAAGACTGACCGCCACCAATTTCGTCTTGTACTACAGGGGCAGAGTAAACGAAATTATCTAATACAATCGCAATTCTACGGTTGATGTTTGCACCTGTTAGTTTTTTCCAACCTCTTGACCCCTCGGAGTTCATGCTCATAGAAATATCAGGTCTGCCTCTCTCATCAAAACCCTGACGTGCATTGCTCACTACTTCGCCGCCCAAAGGTGCTTTCCCGCCTTTGCTTTTCTTAATAGCATAAAGTTGGTAATACGATTTGCCGCTATTGTCATTTTTATCTTTTTGCATGGCTTTTACGTCCCAAATAAATTTCAAATTATTTGGCAATAAACTTTTTACGCCTTCGTCATTGATAATTTTGTTGATAGCTACTGTATCTGATGCCTCGAAAACCATATCAGGAATACCTGGCACTCTCACCATCTTCGAAAAGAAAGACGATACGCCTTCTTGGACAGGTACGGAATCTTTTTTAGCTAAAGTTGCCGAGTCGTTGGCTACTGCATTTGTATCAGTTTCTGTTTGTGCAGTTGCTTTTGTGCTATCTCCGCCCGCAGATTTTAGTGTATCCGTAGAGGCTACCAAAGCGGAAAGGTCTTCATTTTTGGCTGCACTTGTTTTTGCAGTAGTGTCCTTGCTTGTTTTTTCTTTTTTGAGCAAGTAGTTATTCATGGCTATCAGCGATTCGCTGTATTCATTGCCTTCCCAAACTTCCCAAAATTCCAATTTGGCAACGCCCTGCAAAAGTTTTCTTACTCTTTCAGGATTGTCGGCACCGGGAAGTTCCACTTGGATACGACCTGTACCAGGAATACGCTGTACGTTTGGTTGCGTTACCCCGAATTTATCTATACGAGTTTTGATAATGTTATAAGAACGTTCTATCGCACTTTCTACTTCCGAAGTTACAATACGTTTAATTTCAGCATCGCTTGTGTTTGGCTCTATCACTCCCTGATTGGCAGAATTTGCGAAAATTTTGCCCAACTGACCTTGCCCTGCCAATTTTTCGTATTCGTTAAAGAATACAGATGCAAAATCTTCTTTGCTACCTTTTACTTCTTTGGCAGCTTTTAGGGCTTTTTGGAAATTTTCATCATTGCTATTGCCCGACATTGCCGTTACTATTTCTACGGGAGAAACCTCCAAAACTACGTGCATACCACCTTGCAAGTCAAGACCTAAATGCAATTCATGGTCTTTTACTTCTTTGTAAGAATATTGGGCAAATCCCAAATCATAGACGGGCAGATTCCAAATAGAATCGATGTATTTTTGCTTTTTGTAGTAATCTACATTGCCTTTTGAGTCCGTGCTGTAGGATGTTGCATCTTTTTGTATTCCCGAAGATACAAGGGTAAAAGACAAATAATATAAACAGAGTAAAGTAATAATAATTGTTACTGCTGTAATGAAACTTTTGTTCATCATATATTTAAGAGATTATTGAATTGTGAAGATAAAATAATAGTGATACAGACTAAAAGTCTGTGGTAAAAAGTGCTAAAAAACAAAAGCTAAGGTGCGTTTACGCAGATAGAGGTATGGAAAAGCGTAACAAAATACGATAATGGTGTGATTATTTCGTAAGAAGCTACATTAATTTTTTGAGGAACAAGAAACACTACAAAAGGGGCAACAAGGCAGAACTGCTTTTGAAAATCCCATTGTAAACCTGCATTTACAACTGCATTAAATGGTTTTTCTATTAATCTTTCCTGCTCTTGGCTGTCTTTTTTTTGTTCTTGTTTGCTTTTTGAGCCGTCTGCCTTAGTGCTAATTTCTTTTTTTTTACCATCCTCCTTGCTCGCCAACAAGTGAGAGCCGCTCCCGATAAGAGAGCAGAGGATAAGTATTAGAAAAAAAATACTATAAAATCTGATGATAAAACGGCTTTTTAACATGAATTATTTGCTTATTTGGTATTATCCAAACTTTTGAGGTGGCAAAGGTAGGAAAAAAATGAAAAAACATACTTATTTCCTAAAAATTTATAACTGGTATATTTTTTCACTTAATTTTTTTGGTAAAACAATATTACTGACTTCAACTGCTTTGGGCTAAGAAAAAAATAAAATACTTCAAATGAACTTACTAATTTGAAAAGTAAAATTTGATTTTGCAACTTTGCACCCAAATTCGATATAAAACTAAAAAAATGGCTACAAAAGTAATCAAAAATAATATTCAAGGCAAAGCAGTTGCCAATGAGCAAGTAAAGAAAACTGCAGTCCAAGCAAACTTTGCTTTTACAAGGGATAATTATGTACTCATGTTAGCGGGAATAGGTGCTATTCTTTTGGGCTTTTTCATTATGTCCTTAGATAGCGAGCCGCATGGCTTTGGTTTTTTAGGGCTTACCTTAGGTCCTATTATTGTCATGGCAGGTTTCTTGTTTGAGTTTTTTGCCATATTCTATACAAAAAAGACGAAAAGCGAGTAAGTTGTACAAAAATAGCTCAAAATCATTAATTTATAATTCATAACTCATTAATTTATAATTCAATATGTCATATTTATTCACTTCTGAATCGGTATCTGAAGGACACCCCGACAAGATAGCAGACCAAATCTCTGATGCTATCTTGGATGCAATGCTTACCCAAGACCCAGACTCTCGCGTGGCTTGCGAAACTTTAGTAACAACAGGCTTGGCGACATTGGCGGGCGAAATTACAACAAAGGCGTACGTAGAAATCCCTGATATAGTGAGGGAAACTATCAAGAGAATTGGTTATAATAGCGATTTATACCGTTTTGATGCCGAGTCTTGTGGCGTAGTAGTGGCTTTGCATAGCCAATCTCCCGACATTGCGATGGGCGTAGATGAAACAGGCGGTAAGGAACAGGGAGCAGGCGACCAAGGCATGATGTTTGGCTACGCCATCACCGAAACTCCCGAACTGATGCCTATGGCACTTGCTTTTTCGCACCGACTGATGAAAGAGCTTGCTAATATTCGCAAAAATGAGTTGCATCTGATGCCTTACCTTCGCCCTGATGCAAAGGCTCAAGTAACCATCGAATATGGAGAAAATAATAAGCCATTGCGCGTACATACGATTGTAGTTTCTACACAGCATGACGACTTCGACGATGATGAGAAAATGCTCAAGAAAATTAATGACGACATTCGCAATATTCTAATTCCAAGAGTTATCCCTGCCAATTTATTGGACGCAAATACGATTTACCACATAAACCCTACAGGCAAATTCGTTATCGGAGGTCCTCATGGCGATTCGGGCTTGACGGGTAGAAAAATTATTGTGGATACTTACGGCGGAAAAGGTGCGCATGGTGGCGGTGCTTTTTCGGGCAAAGATCCCTCGAAAGTAGATAGAAGCGCGGCTTATGCAGCCCGACACATTGCCAAAAACATGGTTGCAGCGGGCATAGCCGAAGAAGTATTGGTGCAAGTTGCATACGCTATTGGCGTGGCAAGCCCCGTATCTTTGAACATCAATACTTATGGAACTGCCAAAGTATCGATGAAAGATAGCGAAATTGCAAAAATTATTAATGGACTATTCGATATGCGTCCTAAAGCGATTGTAGATAGGCTTGGGCTAAAAAACCCAATATTCTCTCCGACAGCGGCTTACGGACACGTAGGCAGAGAGCCTTACAAGCAAGAGGTAGAAATGTTCAGAGTGGAAGTAAGGGAAACAGGCGGTGCAAAAGAAGAAATTCGCCGCAGAGAGAAAAAAGTAGTGGAGTTTTTCACTTGGGAAAAATTAGACTATGTAGATAAAATAAAAGCCGCTTTCGGAATATAAGTTAGGTAACAAAGCATAGCTTTGGGAAAGCTCTCCGAATTTAACTTTGTAAACATAATCGTAAACTCTATAGAGATGAAATAATACATATCGCCTCTATGGAGTTTGCTTATAGTTAGTATATCCTCCTAAACATACCAAGTCCATCAGTTTCGCAAGGTGTAACATCTGTTTTTCAGTAAGTTTTCCAAAATTAGCTTAGCTTATTTTTACATCATCAAAAAAAATGCAACAATACCACGATTTGATGAGGCATATCCTCGACAAAGGCATACAAAAGACAGACCGCACAGGCACGGGTACTATCAGCGTGTTTGGTTATACAATGAGATTCGATTTGAGCGAGGGATTCCCAATGATAACTACCAAAAAAATTCATCTCAAATCAATTATTCATGAGTTACTTTGGTTTCTAAAAGGCTCTACAAATATTGCCTATCTGAAAGAGAATGGTGTGAGCATTTGGGACGAATGGGCGGACGAAGCGGGCGAACTCGGTCCTGTTTATGGCTATCAGTGGAGAAGTTGGAACTGCCCAGACGGTAGGCAAATAGACCAAATTTCGGAGGTCATTCAGCAGTTAAAAAATAACCCAGATTCTCGTCGCATGATAGTCAGTGCTTGGAACGTGGCAGATATTGGCAAAATGAAGCTTCCTCCTTGTCATCTTCTTTTCCAATTCTACGTGGCAGATGGCAAACTTTCCTGCCTGATGTACCAACGAAGTGCCGATGTATTTTTAGGCGTTCCGTTTAATATTGCTTCTTATGCCTTGCTCACAATGATGGTGGCGCAAGTGTGCGATTTGGGATTGGGCGACTTTGTTCATGTATTAGGAGATGCACACTTATACTCAAACCATTTGGAACAAGCAAATTTGCAGCTTTCGAGAGAGGTAAGACCTTTACCAAAAATAAAAATTAATAAAGAGATTAAAAATATATTTGATTTCACATTTGAAGATTTTACCTTAGAAAATTATAACCCGCATCCGCATATTAGGGCGGCAGTTGCGGTTTAGCGTAGGCTTGACCCTATAAAATGTAAGGCTTATTGGATTAGTTGAAAAGGGAACTCCCAAAGACTCGCAATTTTTAGATATCCATCATGTTCATAATCAAAGAAACAGACAAATACGACTGCGCCAGAAAAACAGCACCAAATGAAGCTATCATGCCATCTTTTCTGAATTAACAGGCATAAAAAGTCAAGAAGAATGATAAAATACGAAGAGTAAAAGTAAGACTGTCAAGTTGCCGACATCATAGACTAAACCCGCCAACTGAGTTTTGCTTGTCAAGGTATAAAGTAGCAGATTTAATAGGCAATTAAGTACGATGCGATGCTATTTTCTCGGCAATAGTGCTGCTATTCTCAAAGTCATTTATGAAGCCAACTACTGAAAAATAATCGTCTAACTCTGGCACAGCTAACGTATAACGAAATAAATAGGCAAAAAACAGGAAGATAGGAGTAGCCAATAAATTATGAGTGATAATTTTTTCATGGTACAAAAAAAATTCTTGAACTTAATATTTTATGGTGTTTATCTGCAATGCCTCGCCTTGTAAATAAATAACAGATAAACTGCTTTGAGGATTTGTGTTGTCAGAGATAGTATCACGTTGGATTTTAAGATTATTGTTTTTAGCTATGGTATCTATAATCTGGTCATACTCGCCCTGAATAGTTATCACAAGCATATAGTTTTCTTTCAATAATTTACCAAGAAAGCTAACCATGTCTTTTTTATAGATAAATATGCTTGATGGCTGGAAAAAACCTTCTGGTTTTATGCCTAATGTATAGTAATAATAGCCATCTGCAAGTGTAATAAAATACACTTTTTTGCTATTTTTTGTATATTTAATTATCACATTTTTTTCATTCCCAATGGCATACTCAAAATGTTTTTTTTCAAGTGCATAAAATCTACCATGTTTGAGGTGGTGTAACTTTATTTCTGCAATTTGTTGAATACGGTGGTAATATCCGTATATAATCACAGCAAAAAATAAGGCGGGTAGGTAATGGTATATCTTTCCCATCTTCAAAATAGTATTGTTGCTGTTAATAATATCTAAAGCTATAAAAGGCAATAGTAGAAAGATACTTGATATGTTAATGAGATTGTTCTCATGGCTTCTACCATAAAAATAAAAAGAGTTCCCAATTGCTAAAAATAAAATAAGAATACAAATTTGAAAATATTTTGGGTCTAATTTACCTTTATAATACAACAAAACGAAGAAGAAAAACCCTTTGAAGGCAAAGATATGCCAATAAAAAGATAATTCACTAATTTTTGAGAAACCAATACCTATGCTACGATAAAGCGAAGTGGCAGAGGCACTATCACTACCAAACATGAATAGAGAGATTAAATAGAATACAGCGATAATAACAATATTAAAGTATGTTTTTTGGAAATAAATATAAAATTGTTTTTTAATCGAGGTAAGAAAATTAGGCTGTTCTTTATCTGAAAAAACATCAATGATGAATAAAAAAAGCAATGTTTCAAGGTAAACAGCAGTGTAAATTGTTCCAAAGCTCTTATGTACTATTAAGAGCAATCCCAATAAAAGCCCCATAGAATAGTGAAAAACACCTTTTTTATGGGCAAGCAGAACCAATAAAATCCATATATCCAAGCGCAACGGACTGATTTGAAAAATTGTCGCATGGTCACAAAACAGCGCATATATTCTAATAGAAATTTCACAGATAAGAAAGTAATAGGGTAGATTACTATCTTTGAAAAACTGCCGAGCAAAGAGAAATAAAACGATATAGAATATAAAAAAAGAAATTTGGCAGATGAGCATTAGATAAGACAGGTCTATGTCCAATAAAATGAGCAGATAAGGAAAAGAAGTAAGGAAAAGGTCATATTGGAAATAAATTTCACTCAAATTATATCCGTGGTACAGCCTCAAAGCAGGGCTAACCACAAAATCATAATCAAAATGAGAGATATGCCCTGTGGAAATCAGACAACTTATAAAACAAAAAATAAATACAAATCCATATTGTAAATAACTGCGGTATTGTAAAAATTTGATAAAAAATGGCAGAGATATAAAAGAGAATAAAGCGAGCAAAAAATCTTTAAAATTATTGGTATTTTCGGGGGGCATGGGGAAATGGAAACCTATTTTGTACAAAAATGCACAAGAAATAACCGCCAAAAGTGCAAAAATATAAATACTTTGTATTTTGACTATAAAACTCGAAATTAGGTAGGTAAGCAGAAGATAAATAGATACTACAAAAAAGATAACATATACTTCTGCCCCATCTTTTTCGAGGTACGACCTAACAATAGGAGCTAAATCCTCTGTTTTTACGTCTAAATTTAAAGTCCAAAAGTAGGGTGAAAAGTAATAAAATAGGCTATAGAGCAAATAGCTCAATGTGTAGGAAGCACAAAAAGCAATAAGTAAGGTATAAACACTCTTGTATTTACTCAAAATAGTTATATTTTCTTTAAGCATTGGGGGAGTTTCTTTAGATAGAGGCATTTATAAAAATAGATTGGGAAACTGCTTTGAGAACAGGAATTTTCTCAACCACATCGCCAATAGTAATGATAGGCTGTATCAATACTTTGGGCGTATTGGGCAGTAAAAAATCTTTGAATTCAATATCAATATTTTGATAACCATGAGCTACCAATTTTTCTTTGATGAATGTGGGAGAAAATGCCATTTCGTCAGGCTCCAAACTTGCCCATTTACGCAGAAATGGTATTTGAAATATGGCTGCAATGTACGGATTGTAAATATTAGGCTCAATAAAAATAATTTTTCCCCCGTGGTTTAATAATTTTTTGAACCTCTCTAAGGTATTGTCCAAATGATGATACAAATGGTGCAAAATACCATTACCCACAATATAATCAAACTTCTGAACGGCTAAGGCTTGTATTTGGGCATCATCATTAAAATCTAATATACTATAAGAGAGATTGGGCAACTGATAGGTCTGATTAGCAAGTTCTATAAAAGGTTCGCACAAATCTGTGCCTACAACCATAGCAGGGATTTTTTTTGCCATCATAAAGGCTACTTCGCCCGTGCCGCAGCCTATCTCCAAAATAGTATGCTTTGCTGAGAGTTTTGGCATTTGCCCTATCATGTAATCACAACGCCTTTCCATACGAATAGGTACGGCGGCACTTTCTTTGTAGATTTGACTATAACCTCTATCGTCTTTTACTTTTTTCATTATTTTATTTTTTTATATAAATAGTGTAGCCCAAAGGGTCGTCCTGCGAGCCAATAGAAAAATAGAGTGCTATATGACTGATGATGACGGCAGGCAGTAAGATAATAGGACTGAATAATAATGCCAACAAAAATGTAAGAGGATTGCCGAAATTTGTGAGATTTCTGAAAAACAAAACTACAATTTTTGAGCAAATAGCATTAATATCCGTGCCTCTGCTTAGCACTTCTGCTTCACTGAAAGACGAGAACATATTTTTGAGTGTGCTTGGCGTATATCTAAAATAGTCATAAGGAATATAGTGATATCTTGCACTCCAAGGTATCGTAATTACACCAATAGCTCCTTTTTTACATACTCTATACATTTCATCTACGAGTGTTTTGAAGTCTTCGCAGTGTTCTAAAACCTCAGTACATATTATTCCGTCAAATGTATTATCTTCGAATGGAATATGCTTTCCATCAAAAAGAATCACATTGCTATTTTTATACTTAAAATCATCTGCAATATTGACATCTATGCCTTTATATTCTACTGCTGGGCTAAGTAAATGCTTGTATGGGCTATCTCCACAGCCAACGTCAAGGACTTTACCTTGCATTTTTGGGGCAATCTTTTTTACGTGCTGATAAATAGATAAAATTTGAAAATCTAACAACATTCTACCAAAAAACTTAAGTTTGTTCAGCGTAGTATCTGGTGAAGTATTGGCTATCGGCTGAAATTGTTCTTTGCCCATCTTAGAATTTTTATGATTTAGAATTAATGATTTTTAAATAATGTATCATTTTTTGCCGTACTATCTATTTTTTTGCCTTTATAAATAATAGATTTTCGTATAAATTTAGGTCTTCCTTTCGTTTCTTCAAATATTTTGGCTACATATTCTCCAATAACAGAAATAGCCATGATTTGAATACCGCCAAAGAGCAAAACTAAGACAATAATCGTAGTAATACCATGAGGAATATCGGGGTATATTACTTTATAAATCACTTGAAATAGGAGTCCCAAAAATGCCAAAGAAGTGATAATAAAACCTGTATAACTCAACACTTCTAAGGGGAAAAAACTAAAGGAAAAGATAGCTTTTTTTGCCCACCCTATATTTTTGTACCAGTTATTAGTTGAAACACCAAACATTCTTTCAGGTCTTAGGTAATCTACACCTATTTGTTTGAAGCCTACCCAAGCTCGCAAGCCTCTTAAAAACTGCTCTTTTTCTGGCAGTTTTATCAATTCATTGACCACTTTTCTGTCTATCACAGAAAAATCACCTGCATCTTTAGGAATTTTGATATAAGATAAATAACTGAATATTCGGTAAAAAAACTTATAGACAAAGTTCATAAATTGAGACATTTCTCTTTTTACTCTCCGCCCATAGACGACTTCGTAACCTTCCAACCACTTTTCATACATAGCAGGAATCACTTCGGGCGGGTCTTGCAAATCTCCGTCCATCAGTACCACTGCATCGCCAGAGGATATTTCCATTCCGCTTGAAAAAGCTGATTGAGAACCAAAATTACGAGAGTGTGTGATAGCAATGACATTGGTATCTTTGGTACAAATTTCCTCAACTACCTCTTGTGTATTATCGGGCGAGCAGTCATTGACAAAAATAATCTCATACTGCACATTCATTTTTTGGCTCGCTTTTACCAATCTTTCATACATAAAAGGAATTGCTTGCTCGTCTTTATAGCACGCAACAATGTAGGAAAGTTTGTTTAATTTGGCGGGATTCTCAAAAAAAGGCAGCAGTTTTTCTTGATAATCAATATTTTTCTGCCATTGAGCATATTTTTGTAAGCCGTCTTTAAGAGAAGTTTTAGGTTGCCAACTTATCGTAGATTCCGCTTTTTCGTAATTTCCGTACCAATTTTCCAAATCCCATTTCCTATTGGGCATACTCCCCCACTGGGCTTGCAAACTCAAATCAAATGCACTGATGGTAACATCTACCAATTCTTTGAGTGTAGTTTTCCGCCCTGTACCTATGTTAATAGACTCGCCATAAAATTCTGGTTTGATGTGCAAAGCGGCATCCAAAAAAGCCTCTACGCAGTCATCAATATAGACAAAATCTCGGCTAATAGAAGGATTCACCAAAGGCGGCAAAGAGCCTTGTTGTGCCTTCTCAATCAGGCGTGGAATTAATCGGTCTGGCTCTTCCCAAGCACCGTAGATGGAATATAGTCGCAGGTTAAGTGTGGGTAGCTTATGCACATCTGCATAAAACTTAATCAAATAATTGGCAGAAACTTTTGAAACTGCATAATGACTGTTCGGCAAAAGTCTGTCATCTTCCTTTGGGTTTTCACAATTAAAACCATACTCGGAGCTACTCCCTGCGTGTATGTAGGCTTTAATATTTCTTTGCAAACACGCTTCTAAGGTATTAAGCAAACCAACTACATTGGTTTCATAAATCAAATTTGTATTATTTTGCTTGGAATAAGCACCATAAGCAGCCAAGTTAAAAACAGTTTTGGCTTGGTAGGTATCAAAAACATCTTTGACGGAGTTTTTATAAGAAATATCGCAAAAAACAATGTTTTCAGGGCTTATTTCTAATAATTTCAAACGCCAAGCCGCCCTGTAGTTATGCGTAACTGCGTAACAATCTTTGCGTATCGCTAAAATCTTTTCTAATAAATTTGCCCCAACAAAACCGCTTGCTCCAAAAATTAAGATAGGACCTTCTAAGGCTTTTATTTTTTGCTCAATAGTCATGTTATAATTCAGTCAAAACTTTTAAAATATTTTCTTTGTCCAATCCCGAAATTTTTTGATGATAGGATTGGCTACCATATAGCTCATTAGGGTAGCCCAAAGCATACAGAGCCTTAAATTTGTCCAACTGAATGTTGTTTTCCAATAATTTTAGACTTACATTCTCCGATAGCCCACCTCTAAATACGTGCTCTTCCACGATAAGTAGCTTTTTAGACTGTAAAATACTTTGCTTGAGATTAATAGGAATTTCTAACAAAGGTAACTTGCTGACGGTAAAAATATCTATGTCTGAACTATTTTCTGTGGCCTCTATCACGTTCTGTGTAACTGCACCCTGCGAAATAATAGTTACTCTGGGTTGAGGAGATTTTTTTAATTGGGAGATAATTTCGGGGGGAGTTCCAAAGGGATTTTTTACATTTTTTCCCAAACGCAAATAAGCAGGTTTTTTATTTTTTAATATTTCATCTATCACAAAAGGCACGTCATCATCAATATTGGGTATCCAACAATCTATATTCGGTAGGCTGCTCAGGCAAGCCAAATCTTCGATGGCGTGATGCGTAGCCCCCATAATACCGTAACCGTAGCCGCCCCCATTACCCACGATAAAAACAGGTAATTTATGAATGCAAACGTCCAATCTTATTTGTTCCAAGCAACGATAAGTAATAAAAGGAGCAATGCTATAGCAAAAAACTTTGAACCCTTTGTATGCCAATCCTGCTGCCATGCCTATCATGTTTTGCTCTGCGACTCCTGCATTGATAAATCTATCAGGGATACTATTGCGCAAGTTTTCCAAGGCGTTATATCCTAAATCACCAGTAACAAATATAATTTTTTCGTCTTGTAAAACAACTTCTTGTATTTTTTTAGAAAATAGATTACGCATTTTCTTAGTTTATTTTTGGTGATTTACTTCTTTTAAGGCAAGTTGGTATTGCTCATCATTCATAGGCAAATAATGCCAATCTATAGTATTTTCCATGTAGCTTACTCCCTTGCCCTTGATAGTATTGGCAATAATAACGCGTGGCTTTTTATTTTGGTGGCTTTTTATGTGCTGGATAGTATTTCTAATTTGGGCTACATCATGCCCACCTGTTTCATGTACTTCAAAACCGATTTCTTTCCATACTTTTGGGTTGGCGGTATCTCCGAGTACATCTTGTAAATAACCAAAACCTTGCACACGATTTTTATCAATCATTACAATTAGGTTATCTAACTGATTTTTAACAGCAAAGTGCATCGCCTCCCAAGTAGTGCCTTCGTTTGTTTCGCCATCTGACATGAGTACATAACAAAAATCGTTGTTTTTTAGTATTTTATTTGCTTTTGCGATGCCCGCCGCAATAGGTAAGCCATGTCCCAAAGAGCCTAAAGCAAAGGGAATATTTTTAAACTTATTGGCAGAGGGGTGTGCGGAGAGGCGCGTGCCGTCTGTGTAAAAAGTGAGCAGTTCCTCATCACTAATTTCACCTAAGTAATTCAAACTTACATACAAAGCCACGGCAGCGTGTCCCTTAGAGAGAATAAACTGTTCGTCCTCTGTCTTTTCTAAAATCAACGAGGCTATCATTAAATCAATACAACTCAAAGAACAAGCAATATGCCCTGCATTGGCACGCTTATACATGGTTAATATTTTTGTACGTAAATTTCTTTGTATTTCTGGGTAGCTTTGCATTATTTTTTTTTATAAATGATTACACACTCACATACAAAAGTAAAAATAAAAATAAGAAAGTAAATATGATTTTCTTTCAAAAATAACTTTCTTCTATTTTCCTACATCTTTCCCCGTAATTACTTTGCTTATGTTTATAGAAATTGTTATTCAAAAATAAATACATTTAACAAATTTTCAAATATAAAAACTTGATAAACAAGTATTTAAGAAAGAAAGTTTATGGAAAGTTGTATCAGTTTTGTAATCAATGTGTCAGTGGTCGGCAATCCACATCCGCATATTAGGGCGGCAGTTGCGATTTAGCTTTTTACTTTCATACGCTTTATTTCTCTTTGGATAAGGTGCTTATAGGGGAAAAAATCGACCTGAATCGTATGGCGAGGAGAGTCTTTATAGCGTTCTTTTATTTTCTTTCGCTCTTTCTGAATAGCGGCTTGCATTGCCTCCTTGCTCGGCAGTTTTACCTCCTTGGTAAGCAGTTTGGCTATCCATTCGGACTGCACCTCCGCCAAAGGCATGATAGCTCCCAAAGGCTGCACTAAGCCCAAGAAAAACAAATTATCAAATTCGGGGTGAACTACGCGCTGATAAAGTTGTAAATCATTGTTTTCTTCCAATTTTAGCCCATCAAACGAACTGTCTTTGAAGAAGGGGAACGTAATTTTATAGCCCGTACAATAGACAATGATGTCTATTTTTTCTTTTGTGCCATCTTCGAAAAGGACTTCTTCGCCCAGCAACTCTGCAATGTTTGGCTTGATATTTACCTTGCCGCGCCCCACTAAGTTGAGCAAATCCTGTGAGTTGGTAGGGTGTTCACTCAGAATAGGTCGCTTTGGCTTGGGCATTCCATACGCTTCCTGCCTGCCGCGCGCCAGAAATAAGGCTATATTCAGGATTATTCTCTGAAAAAACAAAGGTAAGTATGAAACAAGCGGGTGTGCCAAAGTGTCAAACGGGATACCATAAATGTAATTAGGCAAAATATACGCACCACTCCTTGTGGAAATAAAAACCTTACCTGTGTGCAAGCGCGCCGCCTCACAAGCAATGTCCACAGCAGAATTTCCCACACCTACCACCAATACATTTTTATGATTCAAAACATCAGGTGTTTTATAATAATGCGAATGCAAGATTTCACCCTTAAAATTGCCCTTGAAAGCAGGTTCAGGATAGCGAGGATTCCAATGATGACCATTAGCGACTATGACCGCTTTGTAGGTTTCAGAGTTGCCTTGGTCTGTAATAACTGTATAAGTACCGTCATTATTTCGCTTGACTTCCTGAACACCCGTATTAAAAATGATGTATTTTCTGATGTCAAAGTGGTCGATATATGCTTCAAAATATTGCAAAATGAGGCTGTGATGCGGGAAAGCGGGATACGCTTCGGGCATAGGAAAATCTGAATAAGCCATCATTGATTTCGAAGTATTGATGTGCAAAGACAAATAGGCAGACGACATACCATTGTCGTTCTGATAACGCCAATTTCCCCCGATAGCCGAGCCTTTTTCGTAGCAGTCAAAAGCTACGCCATGTTGTTTTAGCACCTTTGCCGCTGCTATTCCCGACGAGCCTGCCCCGATAATACAGACTTTTAGAGTATGTTTGGAAGACATTTTTTCATCTGAATTTAAGGTAATTTTTCGCATACGCAAAGATACATTTTTTTTCGGAAGTCCTATCCTTTAGGTTATTTTGCCGAAAAACGAGGGACGCAATATTTAATTACCTTGTGTTTTCTAATTTTACTCTGTAAATATAAGCATGTTTGTTTTCCCCCGTTTTGCGTAAGAGGCGCAAGCTTAAAAAGTATTTTCAAAGAAACAACACTTCCAATAATCTCTGCTCTCCTGCATAATTCCTATCCTGCTACCCCCATTCTATCCATGTCCAATTACTACTCTCATCACGCCAAATACCTTTCCCAACACCTAAGTCTATCACATCCATCATAGATGTATCTATTGAGAGTATTACAGATAAAGGTAATACTCTCATATTATTTTCATCTACCTGATTACCATTTTCTGTAAATCCCTCCCATTCATTTATCTCCCATCTCGCTATTTCTTTGATTTTCTTTCCAAATAATGCATCGGTATTTGTAGTAATTTTAGAGTCCTCTGGTAAACTATATTGCCATTCGTGTTTTAGGTATTGCCATACCGAGTTTCTAACCAAATCATAGTCTAAACTCATATCAGGAATGTCAAGGGATAAGTTTGTTGCATTTGGTAAAATTTGAAAAATATTTATATCTGTTTTATTAAAATAATCATAAACTCCCAAAGCCATCAATTTACTCCAACTTTCATGTACTTTCAAAATTGAAAAAATGCCTGACTCTATTTCAAATATAGAATCAATACTATTTGTATTTTTAAAGTTTTCTGTTATTTGATAGATAATACTTGCTACTTCCTTGTAATAATAATTCATACCTCCTGCAAACATTAACTCAAAGCCTAATGTGTTAGTCAAACCTATTGTATAAGCATAACGTGGTAATAGATTGCTATTAACAATGGTCAAATGATAACCATTTACTCTAATATTATTAGCTATTATATTATGAAATGTAAGTTTTTCCATATTAGTCTTGTTTATGAATCTTTTTATGACATTCTTCCCCCGTTCTGCTTAGCCACCCAGAAACCCGTTTCAATACGTAAAAATAACGTATCTTGCCGTACTGTACCAAAAAAGTTTCACTTAACTCATGGTAGCTTAGA
>REAZ01000032.1 GCA_004294445.1 Cytophagales bacterium | reverse complement strand
CATATTTTATCTTGTCTAATAGCGTATCAATTTTACCCTAACAAACCAAATGTGTATTTTGAAAATTATGCCTAAAAATAATCCCAAGTTCACGTTAAACTAATAAGTCCTTCCTTATTGTAAATATATTCAAATATAGCTCCCTCTGACAATAAGCCGAATAAAGGTTCGAAACGTAAGGGAAGACCTTTTGTTATCTTGCGTTTGTATTCAAGCACAAATTTTATTTCCTCCTTATCACTCCCCTTGCTTTTCGCTGTTTCAAAAGTGCCTAAAAAATGCCCTTCACCAGTAAAGTTGAGTTCAGTGAGTGCGTTGCGCTTTGCATTGTCTGCCAAGAGCAAGAGGGCTTTGAAAAGGCTACTTTTGCCAGAGCTATTCGCCCCTGTCAGTATCGTAATCGGTGCGAAGTCAAACTCTGTGTAGTCCTTGAATACTCGAAAGTTTTCTATGCCAATGCCTGTGAGGTGTGCCATTTTTTTTATGGATTATGTGTTGAAGTTGTTTAAAGTTATTAAAAAAAAGAAAAGCACAATAAAAAAGGGTAAGTTTGTGGTATCAAGCATAAAAAATACCCTTTTCATTGTGTTAATAGACAAAGATATAATAATTTCAGAAATTATTCCACATTTAAGTGTTGGAAAAAGAGGCACAAAATGTAGCCTATGTTATAGTTCCTTTTTTAAAAAAGGGGAATACACATGGCAATCTGTTTACTACCATTTTAATAATTGGTGCAAAGACGGGAGCCTGCAAAAGGTTTGGGTAGCACTCTTAGCCAAGTATAAACATAAATTAGACTTATCCCCTATTCAGTTAGGCAGTAGCCATAGTTTATCTAAAAGGGGAGGGCAAGAAGTGGGCTATCAAGGCAGGAAGAAAGGGAAGCCCTCTTCCCAAAACTGAAAGTCAGATTCTTTATCCTACAAAATGTACTATTTCCAGCATATATCAAACTAACGAAAGCTAAATACTACTCCCCCGCAGTTATCTCTGCTTGCCCCTGTTACTGAACTGAGGCAGTTGTTTTCGCCTCGCCATCTCAGCACACCGAGAAAGCCAAATATAATGGCTTCTTTGAACATGACTACTTTTTCCTCTGGCACTTCTATTTCCCAAGAAGGGGCATAAGCGCGCAACAACTCGACCAAATAGGCATTAAAAGCTCCGCCGCCCGAAAGCAAAACCTTCGCATTGTCTTTGGCATAGGGTTTCAAATCTTTGACTATTTGCTTGGCTATGTGCTGAGTATAGGTGTGCAGTTTGTCGGGGATGCTACTCTGCACGTTGTCTATCATGCCTTTGATGTTTTCGATGAACCATTCCTTACCCAAAGATTTGGGGAAGTGGTGAGAATAATAATCTAATTCTTCTAACATTTCCATCATATACTTGTCCAAACTGCCTTCACGAGCTATTTCGCCATTCATATCGTATTCCCTGCCCAACTGCTTGGCTAAATAGTTTAGTACGATATTGACAAAACAGACATCAAAAGCTACTCTATCGGAGGGTTTTCCGCTTGCTTGGTAGTTAAAAGATACATTGGCAATACCGCCCAAATTGATGCAAAAGTCATACTTGGCAAAAAGCATTTTATCACCAATAGGAACAAGGGGCGCACCCTGCCCGCCAAGAGCCATATCTGTAATTCGGAAATCGCAAACAACAGGAAAACCGCAAATAGCAGCTATAGAAGCACCATTGCCTATTTGCGTAGTAAGACGGACGGAGGGCTGATGAAAAACGGTATGACCATGCGATGATATGAAATCTAACTTCTTGATTTTGTTATTATTGATAAACTTCAATACTTCATTGCCGAAATATTCGCCAAGTGATACGTGCGTACGGGCATACTCTAATGCAGTACCGTTCTCAATATTGCTCAAAACCTCTCTCCACTCGTCTGCATAATCTACTGTGTCTGAATGAAGTAGCTCTACATACCACTGGTGGTTGGCATACACAAATTTGCAATAAGCGATATCTAATCCATCTAAGGAAGTGCCTGACATCAAGCCAATTACATGATATTCTGCATTCATATTTATTCGCAAGGAATAGTTTTATGCCCTAAATGAGCGATACAAAATCTTTTTGAATTACTAAATTTGTTTTTGTGAAAACTCCTCTTTTCCCTTTGCAAAACTATCGGAATTGAGGTCTTCAGCAATTCGGGCAGAGGCAGCACGCTTGGCTACGGCTACGGCTGTACGCTTGCGAAGACGAATATTGAGCATTTCCATCAGGAAAGCAAAAGCCATCGCAAAATACACATAGCCCTTAGGAATATGCACATCAACTGCTTCGCCAACCAAAAGCATACCTATCATAATTAGAAATGACAAAGCCAACATCTTGATAGTAGGGTGTTCGTTTACAAAATCGCTAATCTTACCTACGGCAGTCATCATCACGCCCATAGAAATAATAACCGCAGTAATCATTATACCTACTTGCTCTGGCGGTACTAAACCTATGGCAGTCAGTATGGAATCAAAAGAAAAAACAATATCAACTAATACTATTTGGATAATAATGAGGGCAAAACTTACTGTTTTTTTCTGAGCAGTATCATGACTTTCTACCTCTTCCATCTTAGCGTGAATTTCTGAAGTGCTTTTGCCCATCAGGAACAGCCCTCCCAAAAGTAAAATTAAATCCCTAACGCTAATACCTGTGTGAATGTCAAGTGATTCTAAATCAACCCTGAACAAATCTTCCTTTAAGCCTATAATCCAGGTGATGGCAAAAAGTAGCCCAATACGAACTACAAGGGCACAAGACAAACCTACCAAACGTGCTGATTTACGAGCCTGTGATGGTAATTTATCTGCAATAATCGAAATGAAAATAATATTATCAATCCCTAAAACTATTTCTAACGCTGTAAGCGTGAGTAGGCTTATAAAGCCCTGAGTAGTGAAAAGTGCGTCAAACATTGGAACGTATTATGTAGTTTTATTAGTTAAATTTAAAACAATTTTTTGTTGAAACACCAAAAAATGTAGGTAAATTTTATGTAAGGGCGTTAGTAATTCACAAAGTAATATATTTTAATTTAATTTTAGTAAAAATACTTAGATTATTTTTTAGAAAAATATCATACACTGTCATTTTTAGCTATTTTCCCATCTATAATTTCTATTTTTCTATCTGCCATTTCTGCCAAAGCAAAATTATGTGTAACTATTACAAAAGTCTGCATAAGCTCATCTCGGAGTTTGAAAAAAAGTTTGTGCAGTTCTTCTGCATTTTTAGAATCTAAGTTGCCACTTGGCTCGTCTGCAAAAATAATTGAAGGCGTGTTTATCAAGGCTCTTGCTACAGAAGTGCGTTGCTGCTCTCCGCCCGACATTTCGGAAGGCTTGTGATTTTTACGCTCATATACTCCGAGCATATTCATCAGATAGTCAGCACGTTCTTCTATTTCTTTTATATCCCGATTACCAATATAGGCAGGCAGGCATATATTTTCAAGAGCCGTAAATTCGGGGAGTAGATTGTGAAATTGGAATATAAAACCAATATTTTGATTACGGAAATTAGCCAGTTTTTCTTCTGAAAGTTGCTCCAAAGCTATTTCTTTGATAAGCACACTGCCAACGTCAGGACGGTCTAATGTTCCCAAAATATGCAAAAGTGTACTTTTCCCAGCACCAGATGCCCCAACGATAGATACAATTTCCCCCTTGCTTACTTCCAAATCAATGCCTTTTAAGACATGGAGAGAGCTATCATTGGCGGTACTGCTTCCTAACTGACTGTATTTCTTGTGTATGTTTATCGCTTTTAGCATCTGGTATAAAGTTTTAATAACAAGTATTTTGGGTTTTACAAAGGCTTAGAAGGAAGTATAAAACCCAAAATGTTTTTTTCTAACGAACAAAGCCAATCTGTACTACGGTCTGAAAAGACTCGGATACATAATAACTAAGTAGTTCATGGCTGCTTTCATGCTCGATTTGATAGAAGCATCAGTCGGAGTAATAAGCTGTCTGTATTGCTCCTGACCTATTCCATGATTTTTGTCTTCCGAGCTACCCAAGCTCCCTAAGCCAACGAAATTAGCTTGGTTAGTTGCCAAATCTATTTTTGTTTCTAAGATATTCGTATTAGAGGTCGCCCACATATACCCCTTGTTTACTGCATGAGGAATAGTAATAGTGCGGGTTGTGCTGTCTTCTTTGATACGAATCTCGCTGCTCATCACCAAATTAGACTCGTTATTTACGACCGCAAAAACTTGCAAACGATACTTTTCACTATTTTTATAACGCATTGCCTTGTAAAAATAATAAGTATTTTTTCGCTGTATGCCGTTTGAAAACCAATATTTGCTGTCGTTTGTCAGGTCAAAATAATACTTTTTACCTTCAGGACTTAACCAAGTTTCTACATCTACAAAGTACTTCATGTCCTCTATCTGCTCGGCAAAGGGAGTTTCTCCATACACATCTGCTAATACTTTTTTTCTGAGCAGCCCAAGAAGTATATTTTTCTTTCCTGCGGCAAACCCTTGTTTTGCCTTAAGTTGGAAGAAGTATTGTTTCCCTTCTTCTAATGTTTTGAATTTTCGCTCTGTAATGTATTTTTTTTCAGCAATTGTATTTTGGTCATCTGCCGTAGCAGTTGCGGTAGGTTTTCCGCCGCCTAAGCCCGCAGCAGTCAAACCCGATGAATAGGCAAGTTCATCTCTTTCCTCTTTTGTGATTTTCTCAAAAGCCGATTTAAAACTATTCTTTAGTTCTTCATTGTCGGGGTTAAGTAGCTGTGCTTGGGCAAAGTCTGCCGCCGCTTCGCTATTATATTTCATGGCAACATTCAAGTTACCCCTCTCAAAAAAGTAATTAGATTGCTTACTGTCTAAGATAATAGCATTATCCAAATCACTAATAGCCAATTCGTTGTTTCCTTGTTTTCGCTTTATCATTGCTCTTTGGTAATAAAAGTCGGCATTATTAGGAACAAATTTGATAGCCTCGTTCATGTCCGCAAGGGCTTCTTTATAGAACTTCATCTCGCCATAGGACAGTCCACGATAATAACGAGCCATCACATTTTCCTGATTCTTTGTAAGCACCTTTCCAAACTGGGTGATAGCAGCCTTGTAATCTTTGGCATTAAACGATTTTTTCCCTGCTTCATACTCTTTGTTGTTTTGCTGAGAAAAAGCAATAGCAGAGGAAAGTAAGAAAATGAATATAAAAGTTATTTTTCTCATATTTTTAATTTTTTTCAGGGTAAAATTTTATATTAATGAAACCAATAATTTAAAAACAATATGAAGTAAATCCTAAAAATAATGCCAAAAGTACGATCTTGATTTATATTATTCATTTTCAAAACAATAATTTTTTTGGTTAAGTGCCTCATTTTTTGTCAAAATAAGCCCCTACTGGCGGAAGAGGTGCAAAGAAATGCAGTGATTTTGATTTTTATATTTACTTTTACGAAAATTTACGAACATGACAAACGATTCTTCATTTGCCTCGCTTGGTCTATCTGCCCCCTTGCTCAAAGCTATTGATTTGCAGCACTATACGGAGGCTTACCCTATTCAGGCAGAGGTAATTCCTGCGGCATTAGCGGGGAAAGATATTCTTGGCATAGCTCAAACGGGTTCGGGGAAAACAGCAAGTTTTGTATTGCCAATTTTAGAGCTACTTACGAAAACACCTGCCGCCAAAAGCAGATACATCAAAGCCTTAGTTTTAGTACCTACCAGAGAACTTGCCGCCCAAGTGGGGGAGGTTTTTCAACAATTAGGGAGCAAGTTGCCGCAAAAAATAAAAACTCTTGCGGTGTTTGGGGGTGTTTCCATTAACCCGCAAATGATGGCTTTGCATGGCGTAGAAATATTAATAGCGACACCAGGGCGGTTGTTGGACTTGATTGACTCCAAAGCAGTACATCTTTCGGAAGTAAAAATATTGGTGCTTGACGAGGCAGACAAAATGCTAAATTTGGGCTTTAAGGAAGAAATGACCAAACTATTTGCTTTGCTGCCCGCCAAGCGACAAAATATGCTTTTTTCGGCAACTTTGGGCAAAGAAATAGACTCAATTACTGAATTTTTGTTGCAAAACCCCGTCCGAATCGAAATCAAAGGGGAAACATTTAGCATAGATTCCATTGACCAATCTGCCTACTTAGTGGCTGAAGAACGCAAAAGCCCTCTGCTGCGTTATCTGATTAAAAAGCAAGAAATGAAACAAGTATTGGTATTTACTTCTTCGGTACACAAAGCGGATAGTGTAGTGAAAAAACTCAATGCCAACGGCATACAAGCAGTAGCTTTGCACAGCGAAAAAAGTCAAGGAGCAAGAACAGAAGCCTTGCGAAGTTTTAAAGCAGGAAAATTGCGCGTGTTAGTCGCTACTGATTTGGCATCACGCGGAATTGATATTCAATCTTTGCCCTTTGTGATAAACTATGAACTACCCCGCTCGCCCAAAGACTATATACATAGAATAGGGAGAACGGGGCGCGCTGCCTCTGTCGGGATAGCTATTTCGCTGATAAGCCCTGCAAGCGAGCATCATTTTAAGGTAATTCAGAAGAAAATGGGCAAGCAAATCGTCATGCACCAAACTGACGACTTGGACTTAAAAGGCTTTTAGTCTGCTTTTCGGAGGATAATCTCCACTCGGCGATTCTGCTCCCTACTGCTTACGTCATTGTTATTAGCAAGCGGTTTAGTCCCTCCGTAGCCAACGGTAGTAATGCGTGATTTATTGATTTCTCTTTGCACTAAATAATCTCTGACAATATTGGCGCGCTGTTCGGAAAGTTGCTGGTTGAGTTTTGCATTCCCTACTCCGTCAGTATGTCCGCCTATTTCTATCTGCCAAGTCGGGTTACGTACCAATATCTCTACTAATTTCTCTAATTCCATAATAGAAATAGGCAAAAGGTCAGCTTTGCTTTGCTCAAACTGAATTTTTAGTGTAATGGCTCGGTCTAAGAGTTTATCATCTGCAAGTTCAGGATTTAGCCCGTCTGACTCCGTTATGGGCGTTTTCTTTTCTTCCACAAAACTCATCACAGGCATCTTTTTTTCTTCTTTGATAGGAATAATAATATTAGCCGTTGTGTAAAGCCCTTTGCCATTTGAGCCTACCCAAAGGTTGTTTTCTTGGTCAAAGGCGGCGTATGTAGCCGAGTTAGTCGTTAAGCCATTCTCATCACCGTACAGATTCCATACGCCATTATCCAAGTTTGCTATCCTATCTGTAGCTGCCCAAAGTTTACCACTCTTATCAAAAGTAAATTTCATAAAGCGAGTGTATCTGAGGAAATTAGGCAATTCTATTTTTGTCCATTTCCTATAGTTTTCGTACCTCCAAAGTTCTGTTTCCTGCAAGCCCACTACTCCTACCCATAAGTCGCCGTTATACTCCGCAATCGCACTTACCTCTCCGTCTATTTTTTTCTCCTTATCCCAATTATTGATGCCTGAAAGTTTGCTAAGTCCTTTCCCTGTTCCTATCCAAGCAGCTCCCTGATTATCGAGATGCAGTGCAAAAACTTGGTTATCGGGCAAAGAGGAATTCTGTGCATTTAGGTTCATCATATTTCCTCCACTATTCATCATGTAAAGCCCATTCCCTGCGGTACTTGCCCATATTCCATTGTTTTTATCAACTACAATAGCAGTAATGAGTGATTCTCCAAACTTAGAAAAATCATATTTTTCAAAAACGCCTTGTGGTGAAAGTCTGAAAATCTGTCCTGAGTAAGTACCTATCCATTTGTTTTGCTGCGGGTCAATGAAAATACTACTTATTGCTGTTACCTTCGCCGTATCTTGCAAATTTGTTTGTACCTTTAGCACAGTTATTTGATTGTTGCTGCCAATGCTCAGTAGCCCCTTTTCCGTGCCAAACCAACGGTTGCCATTTACCTCAACTGCTATGCTATTAATAACCTTAATGCTATCTAAGGGGAGGTTTTTGAGTGTAAAATTTTGTGCAGATAACTGACTACTTACGATAAATGAAGTCAATAGAAAGATTAGCTTTTTCATATATGATGATGTTTGAGTTGGGTGATTCTGAAAACTAATTATTTTGCAGCCCAAACAAAGGTAAATCAAAACAAGGAACGTTCCAAATACTAAGACTAAAAAATAATTTGCATTATAATTTGTTTTATCAATTTATATTCAGACCTTTGCACTCGCAAATTGAATTGATTGTTAGATTCTTTTGAAATTAAATAAAAAAATTGTTCTTTTAGGTTTCAATGATAATATTTCCTCACTTTGGTCTGCTGATGTTTCAGCAACTCATACCATTTGGCTCGGTAGAAGTGTTCACGATATTATCTCCGAGATTCGTCCTTCACTAATTTGCTTTACTGTTTCGAGTTTGTAGTTTCTTGACTGAGTTTTTTCGTAAAAAAAACTCAACTGTGTTTCTTTGTGTTTCCATGAAACTTTGGACTTGAAATGGTATAAATGTTTGTTAATCAAATTTTTTAACTAAAAAGATTTTCATGGAAAATTTATCATTTGGCGAACTTGGTTTGTCAGAAGAAATCATGTCAGCAGTAGCCGAAATGGGCTTTGTAACTGCTACACCTATCCAATCACAGTCTATTCCTGCGGCTATTTCAGGCAGAGATATTCTCGGTCAGGCACAGACAGGAACAGGAAAAACGGCAGCTTACGGCTTGCCACTTCTCGAAAAGATTAACCCAAGCCTAAAACAACCACAAGCCATCGTGCTTTGCCCAACCAGAGAACTTGCCGTTCAAGTAGCAGAAGAGTTGAAGAAATTCTCTAAAAATATCAGAGGATTAAACATAGTAGCCGTATTTGGTGGCGATTCTATGGAACGCCAACTCAAAGAACTTCGCCGCGGAGCGCAAGTGATAGTAGCTACACCTGGGCGTTTGATGGATCACTTGGGCAGAAGGTCATTTAACACAGACCACATCAACACTACAGTTCTTGACGAGGCAGACGAAATGCTTAACATGGGCTTTGCAGAAGATATTGCAGAAATTTTTGACCAAATGCCAGAAGAAAGACAAACTTTGCTTTTTTCTGCCACCATGTCCACACCTATATTGGCAATGACAAAAAAGTATCTAAAAGACCCTTTTCATGTCAAAATTGCTAAAAATGAAGTAACAGCTAATTCTATTGCCCAATACTATTTTACCGTAAAAGGTAATCAAAAAATAGAGGTAATGGCTCGCCTCATAGAACTGCATGACCTCAAATTGATGCTTGTATTTTGTAACACAAAAAGACAGGTAGATGATTTGGTATCGCAGCTACAACTTAGCGGCTTGGAAGCAGAGGGTATTCATGGCGATTTGAAACAGTCCCAGAGAACTAACGTAATGGCTAAATTCAGAAGCAGTGCCGTTAATATCTTGGTAGCGACTGACGTAGCTGCAAGAGGGATTGACGTGAGCAATGTAGATGCGGTATTCAATTTTGATATTCCGATGGATACAGAGTATTATGTGCATAGAATCGGCAGGACGGGCAGAGCAGGCAAAAGCGGTATGTCATTTTCTTTTGTTACTTCGCGCGAAATGAGCAAGTTGAAAGAAATAGAACGCTATACAAAATCTACGATAGAGCGAGGCAAAGTACCAACAGAAAAAGAAATTAATACGGTGCGCCGCCAACGTTTTGCAGGTAGGTTAAAAGAAGAAATAGAAAAAGGCAATTTGGAAAAATATACTGAAGTAGTTTCCCAATTAGCAAAAGAGGGAATGGAGATTACGGACATTGCAGCAGCCTTAGTACGCATGAATTTGGGAGAGATGCGCCAATTAGATGAGCTGGAAACAGGCTTTATCGGTGGCGATGAGCCTCGATTTGCCAATACGAAGATGACAAGACTTTTCATCAGCATTGGTAAGCAACAAAGAGTGAGCAAAGGCGACATTTTGGGTGCAATCGCAGGCGAAACAGGTTTGAAAGGAAGAATGATAGGAGAAATAGAGGTTTTAGAAAAATTCTCTTACGTAGAAATTCCTGACAACGAAGTCCGCAGGGTGATTAGGATTATGGACAAAAACACCATCAAAGGGAAACGAGTCAATTTAGAAATTGCAAGATAACAATGGCAAAAGAAGAGGCTATCCAAACTTTTGGGTAGCCTCTTTTTTTTATCTTATCGTTTATTTTTATCCTACCATCATTCTAAAAGTCAGATTTACTCTTGGCATTATTACTTTTTTCATTTTTGGCAGTTGGTGCAGCCAATTTGTCTGTGTTTCGCCCTTCATGAGTAGCAGGCTGCCATTTTCCAGTAAAATCGAGATTGTTTCTTTGGTTTGCTTGTGTTTGAATAAAAACTTTCGCTCCGCACCCAAACTCAGCGAGGCAATAGCAGAATTTTTTTCCAATGTTTTTTCATCATCACTATGCCAAGCCATGCCTTCGTCCCCGTTATGATACAAATTCAACAAGCACGAATTGAATTTTGTTTCTGTAATTTCTTCTACCATTGCTTTTAGTATCAGCAATTCTTTTGTCCAAGCCAAAGCTTGTTTTGTAGTATTAGAATAAGTATAGGCATAATTTATATCTCCATACCAAGCTACTTTTCGCTTTGTAATAATATGCCTTCCAAAAATGATAGCTTCATCATTTTTCCAATCAATATTTTCCACTAATTTATGGAGGTAATATTGCGATTCTTGCTGCTCCAATATTTGTCCGTAATAAGTTGCAATACCATCATTTGGTAGCAAATGTATGGGAGCTTGTGTATCAAATAGTTCCATTTTAGTATTATTTTAATCGGAAGAACTTACTTTTGCTGCCTCCCAGCCAATGATAGCTGCTTTTCTCGTTGTCCCCCACATATAACCGCCTAATACGCCGCTTGCCTGAATTACACGGTGGCACGGAATTAGGAAAGCTACGGGATTGCTGCCAATAGCAGTACCTACCGCCCTCGCAGCATTGGGATTGCTAATTTCTTCTGCAATATTGCCGTATGTGGAAAGGTGTCCTATAGGTATTTTCAAAAGCATTTCCCATACTTTTAGCTGAAAATCTGTGCCTTTGATGTGCAGTTTTATCAGAGGAAGTTTGCTCCAGTCATAAGAAAAAATACGAAGTGCGTTTTGTTGCATCTCATCAATGCCTTGTTTGAGGAGAGCATTAGGGAAATATTGACGGAGGGCAAGCAGGGCAGATGACTCATTACTAAAAAAAGTCATGTAGCAAATGCCTTTTGAAGTAGAAGCAATAATAACGTTTCCGAAGGGACTTTTTGCGTAACTGTAGCAAATAGTTAGGTTTTCTCCTCCATTTTTAAACTCCCCAGGAGTCATTCCTTCTATTTTAACAAATAAATCGTGCAAACGTCCCGTACCAGATAGCCCTGTTTCGTAGGCAGCATCAAAGAGGGTAGCTTGTTTATCTTTCAACACTCGTTTAGCGTGTTCGATGCTGATGTACTGCAAAAATTTTTTAGGACTTACTCCCGCCCATTCAGTAAAAAGACGCTGAAAATGAAAAGGACTTAAATGAATTTGGTCTGCTACATCATCAAGATTAGGCTGTTGCCTAAAATTTTCTTTAATGTAATCAATTGCCTCTGCAACTCTATCGTAATCTATGTCTGCTTGTGTATCCATTGTATCTCGAATTTGATAGGACAAAGTTACTTGAAGTTTTGCTACTGTAAAACCCGAAACTTGCTATGTTTGCTTTCATAAAAAAGTGTGCTATCGCTGTTTTCTTAGTTTTGCAATGACGATTTCAAAACGCAAGGGAACAAATCAATCAAAGATTATGCACTATTTTTCTTAGACATTTGTGATAATGTCTTGTGCATTGTTTTTGCTTTCCGTACTTAGCATCTCTTTGTAATGATATACTGTGATGCCCTCCTGACTAAGCTGAAGGTCGAACAAGCCTTGCCCGTAAAGTAAATCTAACTCCTTTTTGGCTTCATCTATTGCACAGTCCGATAGCAAAGCGACCTCCACAGGCGTAACTTTCCCGCCTTGGGCTATTGCTATCCCTATTACTTTTTTTGCCAAACTTTTCTCTCTATTATTTTGTGCCTCTTTGAAAGTCCAAAATAAAAACCAAGAACCAATAGAGAGTGGGAAAACGCCAAAGAGCAAAGAAATGAGCAACCCTGTACTAAGTTCCTCCTTGAGCATCACCATAGTCCCCGAAGCTATGAAAAAAAGCCCTAACGCAGCAGAAGATATGCCAAACAAAAAACGCAAAACATTGGTAAATGAGAAAAATAAATCATTCATTTTAACTTAAGCGATTGTTTTGTTTTTTGTATTACCCTTATCAGAGAATTACTCTCTCTGCAAAAATACATAACTATTTTAAGAAAAGGCGTAAATTAGCTTCGTATTTTCGTAGTGTTTAGCAGCCAAGGCACTCTATTCAAAGAAAATTAGGATAAAAAAGTAAAAAGTTTGAACTTTGTGCAGTGTCAAAATTATAATTCCTTTTATATAAGTAAATAGTAGTTCTAATTTGCTTTAAATCACACATTATAAATTATTTACCATAAAAAAGTATAAACTAATTAAATACTACTTACCATAATCTATAAAAAAAATGACTGAATCAGAGAAAAACCCTTGGACTACACTTTCAACACGCCAAGTATATGATAATGCGTGGATTAGCGTAAGGGAAGACCAAATTATTAACCCTACAGGTGGAAAGGGCATTTATGGGGTAGTGAGTTTCAAAAATATAGCGATTGGCATTATCCCAATTGATAGCGAAGGGAATACCTATCTCATTGGGCAGTATCGCTACTCGCTTAATGAATATTCTTGGGAAATACCTATGGGCGGCGGCAAAATAGGGGTAGATATGCTCGAATCTGCCAAGCGCGAACTCAAAGAGGAAACAGGATTTACAGCTCTCAAATGGACTGAAATCATGAAGATTCATACTTCTAACTCTGTAACTGACGAGGTAGGCTATGTTTTTGTGGCTGAATACCTTGAGGCGGGAGAAACAGAATTTGAGGAAACGGAACAATTACACATCAAAAAATTGCCTTTTGAGGAAGCGGTAATGATGGTGATGCGTGGGCAGATTACAGATGCCATCAGCATCGCAGGGATTCTGAAGTATGCTGTTTATACTAAATCCTTACCCCAATGAGTGTGATGTCATCTCTTTGAAGTGTTTTGTCTGCCATGTGATTGACTAAGTGCGTGAGCATTTTGATATCTTGGACACCTACAGGCTCATGCGATATCTCTTGTAGCCATTGCTTGAGGTTTTGTGAGCCTATTTTTTCTTTTTCGGGGTTATTTTGGTCTGCATACCCGTCAGTAGCAAGGTAAATCATTGCTCCTTTTGGCAGCGTGATGGTCTGCTGTGTGAACGGACTTTGTAATACATTTCTGCCGCCGCCAATGGAGCGTTTGTTGGCACTAAGTGTTTCTAATTTGCCGTCTATCACATAATAAAGCGGTCTTTTTGCCCCTGCAAATGTCAAGTTAGCACTATAGTCTTTGTTATCGCCTTCTGCTTTTTGTCTTTCCAACACGCAAAAGCAAATATCCATGCCATCATCATTTATTCTATTTTCCTGCCTTAGTGCGGTTCGTATGCCAAAGTGCAGTTCTTCCAGCACCTGTGCGGGTTCGTAATTTTTTTGCTGAATCACAATATCGTTCAGGATAGTGCTGCCAATAATGGACATAAATGCCCCAGGCACTCCATGCCCTGTGCAATCTACAACGGCTAAAAACACTTTGTTGCCTACTTTTTTGCACCAATAGAAATCGCCTGATACTATCGCTTGCGGCTCAAAAATGACAAAATAGTCTTCCAATGCGTTTTTCAAGAAATGGTCATCGGGCAAAATAGCTTTTTGGATAGTTTCCGCATAGCGAATACTGTCTTCTGTTTTTTGCTTATTGTTCTCTATTTCTTTTTTGGCTTCGGAAAGTTCGGTGTAGTTGCGATAGTTGTCTATGGCAATAGAAGTGAAAGTAGAAAGCGTTTTGAGGATATTTATATTTTCATAAGTATAGACATTTTTCTTGTAGCTCTGCACCGTCATTACGCCTATGCACTCCTCCTCTACGATAAGCGGTAGGTAAATCACTGATTGCGGTCGGTCTTTGATGGAAGTATTTATTTTTCCATTTTTGATATAAAGATTGTATTCCTTGTCAAAATCGTTGATGAGAATTTCCTTTTGATTTTCAATGCACCAAAGAGAAAGATGTTGCCCTTCTCTGGTCGAGAAATCATGGTAGTAGGTAGATATTCTCTCTTTGCCCGAAAAGCCCTGAAAGACGATTTTCTTAGTTTCCTTGTCCAAAATACCAATGCGAAACATATCCACATCTACTAAGGTATTGATTTTATCAAAAACTGTTTCTATTACAAAATCGTGGTGCGAAATGGTGGTAATTTTTTGCCCTATTTCGCTAATGATTTGAATATCTGCAAAACTTTTCTCTACTCTGTTTCTCTGTGCTGATATTTCGCCATTTGCTTTTTCTAAGAAATCATTTTTGGCAACAATCTCTTGCTGTTGTGCCAAAACTTCTTCTTGTTTTCCCTGCAACTCACTGTAAATTTTCATGATTTCATCTTTCTGTGCTGAAATCTCTACAGTTCGCTCTTGCACTTGCTTTTCTAACCTCTTGTTTTGCTTCTCTACCTGATAGACTCGGACTTTATAAAATCCATAAATAACACCTATGAAGAGCAAAGCGATTAAAAGCCTGAACCAAACCGTATCCCAAATGGCTTTTTGGACTTCGATGAGCAGTTCGGCACTTTGCTCACTCCAAACACCATCATTATTGCTTGCCCGTACCTTGAACTTATATTTCCCGTTGGGCAAATTGGTGTAGGTAACACTTCTCTGCTTACTTGGCTTTGTCCAATCTTTGTCGTATCCTTCAAGCTGCCATTGGTATTCATTTTTTTCGCTGTGTCGGTAGTTAAGTGCTACAAAATCAATGGTAAAAGTATTTTCCTCGTGCGTGAGAACGATGCTTTGTCTTTTGCTTTCTTTGCCTAATAAATCTTCAATATTTATATGTCTATTTTTTTTCGTATTTTTACCAATAATCTGAAAATCAGTAATATAAACAGCAGGTTTTTGTGTATTATTTTCTACTGAATCGGGATAAAAAGCATTAAAGCCGCGATTTCCACCAAAATACAGCTTGCCATCATTTTTACTTTTCATCGCTGCTCCCGTATTGAACTGGTCGGACTGTAGGTTGTCATAGAGGTCATAGACATAAAAGATATTTTTATCTATCCAAAAATGCGCCAGCCCAGCATTGGTACTGAGCCATAAATAGCCTTTTTTATCTTCTAAAATTCCATGAATTGTGTTGCTTGGGAGTCCGTTTTTGCGGTCAAAATTTTGGAAAGTGCCGTTTACCTTGTCAAATTTATCTAAGCCGCCATGCGTACCGACCCAAATAGTACCTTTGCTATCTTCATAAATACTTTTGATGCTATTGTGGGCTAAAGAAAGAGAGTCTTCGAGTTTGTTTTTGAAAACTATGAACTTTTCTGTTTTTTTATCGAATCGGTTTAGCCCGCCGCCGCCCGTACCTATCCATAGAAAGCCGTCTCTGTCCTGCGTAATTACCTGTACCATGTTATCACTTAGGGTATATTCGGCGAACTCTGCTATGTTCCGATATGCTTTAAATGTTTTTTTATGAGTATCAAACTTATTCAGCCCCCCATCGTAAGTACCTATCCACAAAACCTCGTTTTCATCTTCAAAGAGCGAGATAATATGGTCGTCTTCCAAACTTTCCTCTTTGGTAGTAATGTCGCGTCTGAAAACTTTAAAGGTATTCTTTTGTGTATCAAGGTAATTAAGTCCGTTGCTTGTTCCTACCCACAAGCCACCGCTTTTGCTTGGGGCGATGCAGGTAATATAGTTGTCGCTAATGCTATTTTTGTCAAGCGGATTATTTTTAAAAGAAGTAAATATCTTTTTCTCACTTGGTTTGTTATTATTCAAAATTTTATTCAGTCCACCGCCGCCAGTGCCTACCCATAGCACTCCTTTTGCGTCTTCGTAAAATGAAGTTACTATATTGTTAGTCAGTGCGTTGGCGTTCCCTATTTCATAACTAAAATGCTCAAACTTATCTCTTCCTTCGTCATAAACACTTAGCCCACCGCCATCAGTAGCTATCCAAACTGTGCCTGTTTTATCTATAAAAATTTGGTTGATGAGGTCGCGGCTAATACTGTGCGGTTTTTTGAAATCATTTTTAAAGACTTTGAAACGCATAGGGTCAGACGGATTCATTAACAACAAGCCGCCGCCGCTCGTACCCGCCCATATACGCCCTTGCTTGTCTTCGCCTATGGACAAAATTTGGTTAAATTCTCTGTCATTAGCCGAAGATTGGTAAGGAGAAAAACCCAATAATTGGTTTTTAGTATCTATTTTTCGTATGCCTTTCAAAGTTCCAATCCAGTAGTTCCCTTTAGAGTCTTGGAAAATATGCTGGATAAACTCTTGCTTCAGAGAGTCTGCATAGGCGGGCATAGGTATAAAATCTTTTTTGTCATTTGCCTTGATGAGTAAGCCTGCTCCATAAGTTCCTACCAAAATGTTTCCTGCTTTGTCTTCAAGAATAGTTTTAGCAGTAGCATTGCTTTCAGCATCATAATAAGAGGGAAACCTAAAGTGCGTAAAATCTTTGCGTTCCCTATCCATTCGGGAAACGCCTTCCTCTGTACCTACCCATAAGTAGCCGTTTTTATCTTCTAAGATGGCATATACCTTATTGTTTCGGATACTTTTGGCGGAGTCTTTATGGTGTTTGTAAGAGGAAAAAGAACCGCTTTTTCTGTCATATCTGTTGAGACCGTCTTGCGTACCTACCCACAAATTTCCAAATTTATCTTCGTGAATGGCTAAAATAATATTATTCGAAATACTTTTTTTGTCCTTGGGATTATGCTTAAAATGCGTAAACTCATAACCGTTGTATCTGTTTAACCCGTCCTGAGTACCTATCCATATAAAACCTCTCGAGTCTTGGAAGGTACAAGTAGTATTATTATTGGAAAGACCGTTTTCTACGGAGAGGCGAGCAAAATCCAGTTCTATATTCTGCCCAAAAAGTGCAGAACTTAGTAGCCAAAGGAAAAAGAAACTGAACAAGTACCTCATTTAATCTATTGTGCGGTGTTATATGATCCGTATATTTTCTACATATAAATACAGTAATTGAGGGTAGGATGCAAAAATAGCAAATATCAGATAAAAAAATAGACATCGCACAAAAATAAAAAATAATGAGCATATTTACATAGCCAAACTACCAAAGTTTTAGTCCTAATTTAAAAAATATATTTTCAGCAGGAGCTATCCTTGCCAAATTTTTGTTGGCAAAAATATCTTCAATCATCTGCCCAGTATTGTTGGGGTAATTTATTTGCAGCGGTTTTGCGTGCTGTAGCCAATCGGAGAGCCTCAAACTAAATTTTTCGCTGATTTTTTTTACTACCGTAACGCCTATAGCTTTCATGGCTTTAGCATTGCAAAGCTGCTCGTATTGCCCCTTGATAGGGATAACCATTACTTTTTTGCCCAAGAAAATAGCTTCGGCGGGAGCCTCGAAACCCGCCCCTGTGATAAGCCCTTCGCAGCCCGCCAAGCTACGCAAGTAGAGTTCGTTATTGATAGGAAATATTTTGATGTTTTTATACCTCTCTGGTTTTTTTATTGTTTTGGAAAACAGATGAAACTCTGCATCTTTTACTCTTTTAAGGTGCTTTATCACTTCGCTGTCCTCGTAATGCCCTAAATAAATGGTATGATGCCCCAAGTTTTTTGCATCTAAGTTTCTGATTTCCTGACGAATAATAGGCTTTTTGATGAAGCTATCAAACTCATCAAAATGCAGCCCTAATCCGTATTGGCAGGGGGCATAGTGCTTTAAAATCATTTCTCCAAAATAGCTTTTTTGCTTTGGGCGAGGGGTGTCTAGGGAATGAAAAGCTACCTGATGACCAAAACCAATGATTTCTTTGGATTTTAGCCGAGCAGCGTACGCCGATATAAATTCAAAATCGTTGATTATCAGGTCATAGTCTTTGATAGGAAACTCTCTGACCTCATTCATGAGGCGTTTTAGCTTTGTGTTTTTAAACGTTTTTAGGTAGTCTAACCCTCCTGTTTTATCATAGTAAATACTGAATCCTTTGCTTTGATATTTGATGGGATAAGGCAAGGTCATTTGGGCATTGTCCCCGCTCACAAATAGGTCTAAAGCTCCGAATTGCTGCAAATGAGGGATAATTTCTCTTGCTCTGCTGATGTGTCCGTTACCCGTTGCCTGAATAGCATATAATATTTTCATTTTAGTTATAAATTATTGATAATCAATTTTATAGCTAACTGTTAGTTGCTTGTGTCTGTTTTATTTCTGTTGGTGTTGCTGCTTTGCTTTCTATGGTTGGGTATTCGTATTGAAATATTTTCCATACTCCTTTTTCGTATTCCAATGCTGTCATATTCTCCACCCAATCTCCTGAATTTAAGTAAATTACTTCTCCTTTTTCATTGCCGATGGTCTTAATGATTGGCTGATGAATATGCCCACACAGCAAGTAATCATACTGCCTGTCTATAGCCAACTCTGCCGCTACCTGCTCGAAGTCGTTAATGTGCTTTACGGCTCGCTTTACGCTATTTTTGATTTTTTTGGAAAAAGACATTTTGGGAAAGCCCAATTTCTGACATACAAAATTGGACATAAAATTAAGCATGATGAGGAAATCGTAGCCGATAGAGCCTAATTTGGCAAGCCATTTGGCGTGTTTGATGCTTACATCAAAGACATCTCCATGAAAAATCCACGCTCTTTTGTCATCAATATTTAGCACCAACTTATTTATTAGGTGGAAGTTACCCGCATGGACTTCTGGAAATCTCCGCAAAAGTTCATCATGATTGCCCGTGAGGTAATAAACTTGAGTGCCTTTGGTCATCAGTTTGATGATTCGCCTGATAATTTCGTTGTGTGCCTTGTCCCAATACCTGCGGCTAAAACGCCAAATATCCACAATATCACCGTTCATTATCAATACTTTGGGTTTTATGCTATTCAGATAGGCTAATAATTCGTCTGCCCTACAGCCCAAAGTTCCTAAATGCACATCTGAAATTACCACAATTTCGGGCTTCCTTTTTCTTACTTTTTGCTCTTCCATCTAAAATATTTAATTATTGCGCAAAATTAGTAAGTCAATGTAAATCAGATGTTACCAAAAAATTTTGAAAGTGTTACGCTTGGTCTGTCTAATGTTAATAAAATAATTACACATAATTCTAAACATAGTAAGCCAATAACGGTTTCTATAAAACATTCAAAAACTATTTGAAATATATTACTATGTTTATGCAGTTAAAAAATTTAGAAATCGCCTTGTACCAGCAGTTGCAAGAGCATTTCTCTTTACATTCCTTCAAGCTATTGCCCGAATACAAGCAGTTCCGAAAAGATACAGACATTGGTTTTCAGAACATCATTATATCGGTAACAAAGTACGACAAGGAGATCATTGTAGAAGTAAATATAGGCGTGCGGGTGAACTTGGTGGAAGACTTTGCACAGCAGTTTTTAGATGTTCCTATAGAGTACAGGCAGCACGCCAATACTATCATTACCTCTATTGGGAAACTGAGCAATACAAAATACCTGCGTTATAAAATTGAAAATGAGGAAGATGTAAATACTTGTTACGAAGCCATCAGAGATTTTATGCAAGAACAAGGTTTCGCCTTCTTAGACTATGCCTGCCGCCTTGCTAACTTAGACGTGCTGCTCAACGAAAAACCCCACAAAGCAAGCACGCACGTTTATAATCAGACACATAGGTGCTTTAAGGGTATTATTGTAGCCAAACTCAACAATAACCCTTTGTTTTTCGAACTGATAGATAAGCATCAGCAAGCCTTAGAAAAGCTAAAAGTAAGCGAAGTAGAGATTGAAAAGTATATGAAATTAGTCAATTTCTTGCTCTATTTATCTCTAAATTAAGCTATTATTCAGATAACTCAAAAGTTTTATTTCTAATACACTTTCCCAAAACTTACTCCGTCAATCGCTATTTTGGCAATAATCTCTCGCATAATCTCCGAAGCCCCGCCCGCTATAGTGCCTACCCTCACATCTCTGTAAATCCTACAAATCGGGAAGTCTTCCATATAGCCGTAGCCGCCAAAGTATTGCAAGCATTTGTCAGCCACTTTGTTAGCCAATTCCGAAGTGTAAAGTTTTGCCATCGAACATTCCTTTACCACCGTTTCGCCCTGCGTAAATAGCCAACAAGTATTGTAAACCATCTGTTTTGCCATCTCTACCTCTGTAAATAGGTCTGCCAAAGTGTGCCTAATGACCTGATATTTAGCCAACGTTTTGCCGAAAGTTTCTCTTTCGTGCAAGTATTTTACGGTCAAATCGAGGGTATGCGTAGCCCCTATTACTGCCATGATAGCCGCAACTAAGCGTTCTAACTGCAAACTTTCCATAAGGTAATAAAAACCCATTCCTTCCTTGCCTATGAGGTTAGTCAGTGGTACTTTCACGTTGTCAAAACTAATTTCGGCAGTATCGGAGCTATGCCAGCCCATTTTTTTGAGTTTGGTACGGCTCACTCCTTCGGCATCCAAATCTACGACAATGAGGCTGAGGGCGGTATCGGAAGTTTTGCAAGCAAGCGTGATAAAATCGCCATAAGTGCCGTTGCTAATGAAGGTTTTTGAGCCGTTAATGAGGTAGCTATCTCCTTGCCGCTCGGCTTTGGTGAGGAGGGCGGAAACATCAGAACCTGCCGCAGGCTCGCTAATGCCTAAGGCAGCTAATTTTTCGCCCCGAATAGCGGGGACAAGGTATTTCTCTTTGAGGGCAGCACTTCCCGCCTTGAAAATATGGTTGATAGCCATAAACTGATGCACGCTAACCATAGTAGAAAAGCCCGCCAAGCCTGTTCGGGCAAGCTCCTCCAAAAAAACAACGGAATACCACAAGTCGGCATTGCTCCCGCCGTACTGTTCGGGGAAGTTTAAGCCCAAATAGCCCTGCTTGCCCATTTTGAGCATGATGTCTTTGGGAATTTGGCGTTTTTCTTCCCATTCGTTTGCGTAGGGAGCGACTTCTTTGTCAAAAAATTGCCGCAAACTTTCACGGAAAAGTTGATGTTCGGCATTAAAATACTGTGATTTCATGGATTTATACATATTTTGGATAAATTTAGAAAAAAAGTTGTAAAACCAAAAAAAAATGTCATTTTGTCTTAATATCTGTGCAAAATTTCTCTGAAATATGACAAAATTTCTGATATTGGCATAGTGTAGCTGCTTGGCAATGCTTTTGTTCAATCTAAAGAAAAACTAATAAATCAAAATATGAATTTCGAGAACTTCACCATCAAAGCACAAGAAGCCGTTCAGCAGGCTGCCTCCGTAGCTACTTCCAAAGGACAGCAAATCATAGAAACGGGACATATCCTCAAAACGGTATTGGACACAGACGAAAATATTACGAGCTTTCTCATCAAGAAAGTAAGTGTAAATAAAACTCTGTTAGACAGCAAGTTAGAGCAATTTATTAATGGCTACTCCAAATCGAGTAGCACTTCTTCGCCCTACCTTTCTAACGATGCACACGCAGCCTTGCAAAAAGCACAAACGTACCTGCAAACTTTCAAAGATGAATTTATCACTATCGAGCATATTTTATTGGGTATTTTGGGCGGCAGGGACAAGGTAGCCGACCTGATGAAGGAAGTAGGTTTTACAGAAAAATACCTCATAGAAGCTATCAAATCTTTGCGTGGGAATACTTCCGTAAAAGACCAAGATGCAGAAACTAAGTACAGAAGTTTGGAACGCTACTCCAAGAACCTCAATGAGTTAGCAAGAAAGGGGAAAATAGACCCTGTGATAGGCAGAGATGAGGAAATTCGAAGGGTATTGCAGATATTATCCCGAAGAACGAAGAATAATCCTATTTTATTGGGCGAGCCAGGAGTTGGGAAAACGGCGATTGTGGAGGGCTTGGCACAAAGAATAGTGAACGGTGATGTACCCGAAAACCTGAAAGGGGTTATGCTTGTTTCTTTGGATATGGGCTTGCTGGTAGCAGGGGCAAAGTACAAAGGCGAATTTGAGGAGCGTTTGAAGTCCGTCATCAAAGAAGTGATAGATGCCGAAGGGAAAATTATTCTTTTCATAGACGAAATTCATACGCTCATAGGGGCAGGCGGCGGTGAAGGTGCAATGGACGCAGCAAACTTGCTCAAGCCCGCTTTGGCTCGTGGCGAACTTCATGCAATTGGGGCAACTACGCTCAAAGAATACCAAAAATACATAGAAAAAGACAAGGCTTTAGAACGCCGTTTTCAATCGGTAATGGTTGATGAACCAAATATAGAAGACTCCATTTCCATTTTGCGGGGCATCAAAGGCAAGTACGAAATTCATCATGGTATTCAGATAAAAGACGATGCCATCATTGCGGCGGTGCAGCTTTCCGACCGCTACATTTCGGATAGGTTTCTCCCCGATAAAGCCATTGACCTCATGGACGAGGCGGCGGCACGCTTGCGAATAGAGATTGACTCGCTGCCCGAAGAACTGGACGAGGTAAATCGGAAAATTATGCAGTTGGAAATTGAAAGAGAGGCAATTAGGCGAGAAAATGATGTGGAAAAAGAACGCATTTTGTCCTCTCAAATAGCAGAATTGGAGGAGCAAAAAAACTCTATGCACGGCAGATGGAAGCAGGAAAAAGAGATTATTACTAATTTGCAGCAGGAAAAAGAAAACATAGAACGCTACAAAACCGAAGCCGAACAAGCAAGAAGAGAAGCCGACCTCGGCAAGGTAGCAGAGCTGGAGTACGCAAAAATTCCTGAAACTCACGAAAAAATTAAGGTGCTGCAAGCCCAATTTGACGTACTTACCAAAGACAAGAGTATGCTCAGAGAGATAGTTACTTCCGAAGATATTGCCGAAGTAGTAGCGAAGTGGACGGGGATTCCTGTGAGCAAAATGTTGCAAAGTGAACGAGAGAAATTGCTGCATTTGGAGGCAGAACTTGGCAAGAGAGTAGCAGGGCAGGAAGAGGCGATAGGGGCAGTAGCCGATGCAGTTCGCCGAAGCAGGGCGGGCTTGCAAGACCCAAAAAGACCTATTGGCTCATTTATTTTCTTAGGCACTACGGGTGTGGGAAAAACCGAATTGGCAAAGGCATTGGCGGAGTTCTTATTTGATGATGAGAACTCGATGATTAGGATAGATATGTCGGAATACCAAGAAAGGCACGCCGTAAGCCGCTTGATAGGTGCGCCCCCGGGCTATGTAGGCTATGATGAAGGCGGGCAACTCACCGAAGCCGTACGCCGCAAGCCATATTCTGTCATTTTATTAGACGAGATAGAAAAGGCGCACCCCGATGCTTTCAATGTGCTTTTGCAAGTCCTTGACGAAGGAAGACTGACGGACAACAAAGGCAGGTTAGCCAATTTTAAGAATACAATCATCATCATGACTTCCAATATGGGTTCGGACATCATCAGGGAACGCTTTGAGAAAATTTCGGCTTTCAACGAAGATAGCATCGTAGAGCAAACCAGAAAAGAGGTCATGAACTTGCTCAAAAGCACTATTCGCCCAGAGTTTCTGAACCGTATAGATGAAACTGTTATGTTCAGACCGCTATCCAAAAAAGATATGCGAAAGATTGTGGAGATTCAGTTCAAGCAGATTCAGCACCGCATGGACGAGGCGGGTATCGTCATGGAGGCATCGCCAGAGGTACTTACCTACTTGGGAGAGTTGGGTTACGACCCGCAGTTTGGGGCAAGACCGCTCAAAAGAGTTCTACAGAAACATATTTTGAACGAACTTTCAAAGGATATTCTCAGCGGCAAAGTAACCAAAGATACGCCCGTAGGCATTATCTTAGATGATGACGGCATGATTAAGTTCATCAATGTAGAAAGTATAGATATTGAGTAAGAAAAAATTATAATATTTAGTGGACACAGCTACTCAACCAATCTTGAGTAGCTGTTTTTTTTCTTATTAGGTTAAGACAAATCATTTTTTTACTACATTTACGCATTGAAAAATGAGTATATCATTACTTTCCTACTTACAATAACCTACGATAAATACCTTCGCATGGAAAATAAGATAAGAATATCAGTGCTTATGGCGGTCTATAATACTGACTTTTTTTTAGTAAAAAGGGCTATTGATTCTGTATTAAACCAAGATTTTCAAGATTTTGAACTTATTGTCATTGATGATGGTAGCCATAACAATTCGCAAAATGATTTACTCAGCTATATCAAAAAGCATGAACATAAAATTGTTTACCTTCACCACCAGAACTGCGGGCAGTCCAAATCTATCAATCGGGGCATATTGAATAGCAAAGGTGCTTATATCACGATTATTGATGCTGATGATGAATACAAGCCGAATCATTTAATGTCATGTTTGCGAGAAATGAAATATAATGATTTGATTGCCTCCACAACCAAGACGATTGTAGATACCGAAGATGATTACTATGTGCCTGACAAATACGACATTAAACAAGTAATTCATGTAGATAATTGTATTCTTTTTGCCACACTATTTGGGAAAAGAGAAGTCTTTACTACTCTGAAATTTCAAGATATGTACGCCGCAGATGCACACTTCTACGAAGCCGCCGCCAAAAAATACATCGTCAATAAAATAGACTTGCGAACTTATATTTACTACCGCAACATTCCCAACAGCACTTGTGCAAAAATGAAAAAAGCAAATTTACTTACCTCTGTTTAGTCTATAAATATGCGCTCTTTTTCAAACAAACATTTGGTCATGGCTTGCCTACTTACGGGCATATATGACGTAAACCGCAGCGAAACTTTGGCAGATGACGACTACTCGCTCGTGAGTAAATGGGCTGAATCTCTGGCTAATTTACAGCTAAAAGGCATTATTTTTCATAACAGTTTTACAGACGCTACCTGCAAAAAATACGAAAGTGAAAATATTACTTTCGTCAAAGTAAGCCATGCAGCCCATTTTAACCCCAATGTGTATCGCTATTTTGTGTATCGGGATTTTTTGCGAACCCATGCCCGCGAAATAGAAAGTATTTTTGTTACTGATATTTCAGACGTTGTTGCCATTAATAACCCTTTCATACAACCGTTTTTTAGGGAAAACCCCAAAGCTATTTTTTGTGGGGACGAGCCAAAAAGCCTTGATAATGAGTGGATGAAAGCTCATTCGGCACACTTGCGCAGCCGTATTGCAGACTATGAGGCTTATGAGGAAAATTTCAGCAATGAAACCTTGCTCAATTGCGGAATTATTGGCGGGGAAATTGACATTATGCAAGACTTTATTGAAAAGCTATGCTCCATTCACCAAAGCTATAATCATGACAATCAGACCGCTTATACTGGGGACATGGGTGCTTTTAACTACCTGATACGTACTCAATTCAACGAGCAGCTTTTGCATGGCGAGCCTATCAATACGGTATTTAAGGAATATCAAACCAATAGAACTGACTGCTGGTTTAGGCACAAATGAAAAGAATTAGTCTGTGAGGAAATGTATATCTGTCATGCGTTTTCATTCTATAGCAAAGATAAACCAAACTTATTTGATAAAATCATAGTTTTGCCTACGCATGATATTATTGTTAAAAAATGGTTTAATTTGAAAAGAGTTACCTAAATTTATGCTTAAATTAGGAGATAACTAATATCTTACATTTTTTTAAAACAACAGAACTTTCAAATGCTAAAATATATATATTCCTATTCTATGATTTTCAATCGGCAACAAATGCGAATTTTTACCATACTTTTGGGGTTGTTTTTCTTATTTCTATCGCAAGCTCGTGCTACTCATATCAGGGGTGGTGACCTCACCGCCAGACGTTTGGCGGGAGCAGGACTTACCTACGAGTTCACATTGACCATTTATAGAGATATTACAGGTGTGCCAGCAGACGAAGAAGTCGAGTTTGATTTTGGCGATGGCAGCAAGGCAAAAGTCAGGCTCACCTCCACCCAAGATGTTGGCAACCAAACAGAAAGACTGCTTTATGTTACTTCTTATACTTTCGCAGGTCCTGGGGAATTTAAGGTAGGAGTAGGTATTCGCAACCGTAACCCTGGCGTGCTAAACATTCCGAACTCCGTAAATACGCCTTTTTATTTGGAATCTACATTTCTTATTTCGCCATTTTTAGGGCTAAATAGCGCACCCATTCTTACCTATCCTATTTTGGATTTTGGTGCTTCAAGACAGATTTTTATCCATAATCCAGGTGCTTTTGACCCCGAAGGAGATAGCCTTTCCTACGAGCTTACAATATGTAAGAGAGATAAAAATAGACCTATTGAGGGATACTCTTTCCCCCAAGAAGTGCCTCCTCCTGCACAAAATAGAGCGGGAACAGGCGCTGCGACACTCATCTTAGACCCGCTTACGGGTGATTTGGTATGGGATGCACCGCTACAGCCTGGTCAGTACAACGTTGCTTTTTTTGTAAACGAATGGCGAAATGGCGTAAAAATAAGTTCTATCAACAGGGATATTCAAATTATCATCAGAGAAAACCCGAACCGCCCTCCCGAACTCATTATTCCGCAGGATACTTGTGTGATTGCGGGTACGAGTCTCCAAAAAAACATCATTGCGACTGACCCCGACAGAGATTTCATTACCCTTAATGCCTTTGGAGAGCTATTTCAAACACGCACACCCGGCAATCGTGCTACTTTTGATACGCTACTAAGCCAATCTACGGCAGGCAGGCGAGTTGGTGTTTTTCGTTGGCAAACTGTATGTACTGATGTACGCAAAGAACCCTATCACGTTGTTTTTAGGGCTGAAGACCGCCCTACGCCACGCTCAAATAGGTTAGTCGTACTCAAAACTTGGCGTGTTACTGTCATAGGTCCCGCCCCTACTCAGTTAGTTGCTACCCCGAATAATGTCGACCGCAGCATTGTGGTTTCTTGGGCTAACTACATCTGCCCTAATGCTACTAAAATGCTTGTATTCAGAAGACAAGGAGCATCAGGCTGGAATCCGAGTGCTTGCCAAACAGGTATCCCTGCTTCTGCGGGTTATCAGCAAGTTGGAGAGTTGGCTATAGGGCAAACTCGCTTTGTGGATAATAATGGTGGGCAAGGGCTTAAACGAGGCGTAACTTATTGCTATCGCATTTATGCCGTTTTTCCTGACCCCAAAGGAGGCGAAAGCATAGCCTCTACCGAAGTTTGTACTACTTTGCAGACCAACGCCCCATTAATCACTAATGTGAGCGTGGAAAGAACCAATGCCACGCAAGGAGAAATATTTGTGCGTTGGGTAAAGCCAATAGCCATAGATGTAACAAAATTTCCAAGACCTCATACATACAGAGTAACAAGGGCGGAAAACTTTAGCGGTGTAAGCGGTATAAGGCAGTTGCCAAGAATTTTTGCTGAAAATGATACTTTTTTCACAGATTCAGGCTTAAACACAGATGCAAAAGTATATAACTACAGAGTTACCTTCTTTGCAAATGGTGTATTAGTAGATAGCTCTGAAGTGGCTTCTTCTGTTCGCTTAGACGTAGCTCCCGCATCAAGGGCAATACGCCTAAAGTGGAGTTCGGTCGTCCCTTGGAACAATATTTCTCAAAAATACAAAAGGCATTATATTCATAGAGAAAGAGTTAGCAATAGGGGAACTTTTGATTTGATTGATAGCATAGACGTAAGTACTAATGGTTTTAACTATACTGACGTGGGGCGTTTCCAAAATCAAGCCCTACAAGACGGCGTACGTTACTGCTACTTTGTAACTACGCGAGGCTCTTACGAAAACCCTAATATTGTTGAGCCACTGCTTAACAAATCACAAATAATTTGCTCTATTACAAGAGATACCGTTCCTCCTTGCCCTCCTATAGCTACTATTGTTCCTTTGGATTGCAAAAGTTTTAACCCTAAAGACCCAAGCACTTGTGATGGCAAGTACAGCAACCGCATTTCTTGGAATGCTGACCGCCGCCCCTCTTGCGATACATTTATTTCGGGTTATAAAATTTATTTCAAGCCCACGGAAGACGATAGCCTCAAGCTACTGACTACAGTTAAAGATACTTTTTACCTGCATCAGAATCTGGCTTCTTTGGCGGGTTGCTATGCGATAAGTGCCTTAGATACAGCAGGAAATGAAAGCAAACTGAGTAATATAGTTTGTAATGATAACTGCCCTTCTTACGAACTGCCGAACGTGATTACGCCAAATGCAGACAATAAAAATGACAAGTTTCGCCCAATGGTATGCCCAAGATTTGTCGAAAAAGTAGTCTTTAAGGTGTATAATCGCTGGGGCGTGTTGGTCTATGAAAGTGATAATGACATCAATCTCAATTGGGCAGGGATAGACCAAAATGGAAAACCATTACCTTCGGGGCTTTATTACTACGAGGCAGACATTACCTTTATTAGGTTACGCCGAGCAGATAATACTACCCGAATGAAAGGTTGGATAGAGATATTGCGTGATTAGATTTGGACAAAAGCAAGAAATAAAGAGGTATATATTGAGTCTTAGCACTTAAACATCAATTATTTATTAAAAAGCTGTTAAAAAAGTTTAGGTTTTATTGACATAAACCAAATATGTACTTACCTTTGCAGTCTTAAAAAATTAGCGCATGGCAATCATTTCAAAAATTAGAGAAAAAGGGTGGGTAGCTGCCGTAGTAATCGGGGTATCCATAGGGTTATTTGTAATACAAGATATGTTTTCTGCAAATTCTTGGATTATGCAGAGCTTTAACAAGCCTGTAGCAGGCGTGATAGACGGGACAGACATTTCCCTCCAAGAATATACAGCCGAACTTTCTACATTGGTCGATAAGTACGCCGCACAAATCGGCAGAAGACCTAATGAGAATGAGATGGAGTATATTCGCAATGAAGCATTTAATAACTTGGTTTACAAGTTGGTGATGCAAAAAGAATTTGACAAAGTTGGCGTTGCTGTTACCAATGAAGAAGTTACAGACATGGTACAAGGCAATAACATTCACCCAGGTTGGGCGCAAAGTTTTACCAATCCTCAGACGGGGCAGTTAGATAAAAATATGATTCTTAACTTTTTGAAGAACATTGGGCAAGCAGAACCGCAGCAACAAGCACAGTTCTACACTTTTGAGGCTTCCCTTGCACCCGAAAGAAGCAAAGAAAAGTATAACAAACTGTTTGACCTCTCTACCTACGTTACAAAAAAAGAGGCTGAAAGTTACTACAAAGAGCAAAATGAGAGATTGAACTTAAAATATGTAGCAATTCCATTTTTCTTGGTACAAGATTCTACTATTAAAGTAAGTGATGACGAATTGAAATCCTATTTTGATAGCCACAAGGATAAATACAAAAATACAGAGAACAGAGCTATAGAATATGTGCCTTTCTCTTTCAACCCTTCTTCTATTGACTCAGCAACAATTAAAAAAAGTTTAGAAGACTTAGTGCAGCAGTTTGCAACTACTACTGATGACGAAGCTTTTTCAAATGCAAATTCAGATGTAAACAAGAACGTTGGTACGGTAAAGCCTTCAGACCTTCCAAAAGATTTGTTAGCTGTTACTTTGGAACAAGGAAAAGTATATGGACCTTTCTTAGACAGAGAAAAAGGTATTTATGCACTTCATAAGTTTATTGCCACAGAGCAAGATACTGTATATTCTATGAGAGCAAGCCACATTTTGCTTGATACTACAGGAAAAACAGCTGCACAAAAAGCAGAAATCAAAACTAAAGCAGATGGTGTACTTAACCAGCTAAAAGGAGGTCAGAATTTTGAGATTTTTGCAGGTATGTATGGCGAAGATGGTACAAAAGACAAGGGCGGAGATTTGGGCTGGTTCACACAGAAGCAAATGGTTGCTCCTTTCGAACAAGCAGTAATGGCTGCATCGCAAGAAGGACTAATTCCAAATTTAGTAGCTACACAGTTTGGTTATCATGTTATCAAAGTTACAGGAGTAAAAAATAAAACGAAGTACAAGTTAGCAACTATCATTAAAGAGATAGCTCCAAGTGACGCAACAAGAGAAAAAGCATTCAGAGATGCATCGAGTTTTGCAACAGCAAAGGACATCAAAGAATATGTAGATAGGGTAGGAGCAGCAAAACTCATTAGTTTGCAAGCACTCAATATCGCCAAAGATGCTCGCTTTATCAATAATATCACAGGAGGGAAAGTGCGTGAAATAGTACGTTGGGCTTATAACGATGCGAAGTTAGGTCAAGTTTCTCCTATATTCGAATTAGAAGAAACTCGCCAATACATAGTTGCTGTTTTAAGGGGTGCAGTAGAAAAAGGCAATGCTGGATGGCAAGATGTGAAGGAAGAATTGACAGTAGAAGTTCGCAAGGAAAAGAAAGCAAAAGAAATCATGGACAAGTTAGCAAAAGTTGCCAATGCAGATTTGGAAGCTATTGCGGCAGCCTACGGTACGAGCGTAAGCGTTACTACAATGCCTGATGTTACACTACAAACTCCTTCGTTGAACGGTGTTGGTTATGCTCCCGTAGCGGTTGGTAAGGCATTCGGTCTGAAGAAAGGTCAAAAATCAGGTCTTTTCAAAGACGAAAATGCAATCATGGCAATGGAAGTAGTGGAAATCACTCCTGCTGCCGAAGTAGCTGACTATAACTCTTATAAGGAACAAATAGTAGGCAAAAGAAATAGCCAAACAGCAGAAAAAGTATTGAAAGCCTTGAAGAAAATTACAAAAACTGAAAGTGATTTGGCTAAATATTATTAATCACTTTTCTTTTTTTCATACGATAGAGGCTGTCCAAAATTTGGGCAGTCTTTTTTTTGTACTTTTTTATTTTTATTGCCTTAAAATGATTTTTGATGCCCTACAAAGCTTGCCTAAGGAATTATTTCTGAATCAAAAATATGTTTTTCAAAAAACAAAGCTGCAATACCTCTCTTAAAACAAAAAAGAGGCTAACCTTTTAGGACAGCCTCTTTTTTATTTGGTATTGAAAATCAAATTACTTCACAAAAAGCAATTCTCTGTATTTTACGATAGGCCACTCTTCGTTATCTACGATAAGTTCCAATTTATCGGCATGGTAGCGAATAACATCAAAGTAAGGCTTTACTTTTTCGCAATAGGCTACTGATTTGTGATAGCCTTCCAGCTCATTTGCCTCTTTGCGTGCTTCCACCATGGCATCAACATTGGTTTTGATAGCCAAGATATGCTGAGAGAGACTCTTGATGATATCGATAAAGAATTTTGCTTCCTCGTCAAGCCCAATATCTTGCAAGCCTTCAGCATTGCTAATGAGCTTGTTTTGGTAGTTTACCGCCGCAGGAATGATTTGATTCATGGAGAAGTTCCCCAAAGCACGCGACTCAATTTGTGTTTTGAGCGTATATTGGTCGTGCATGATTTCTACCCTTGCGTGTAGTTCTCTCTCGTTTACTATCTTATTGCCTACCAAAACTTCATGCGCACTTTTGCTCAAATATGCTTGCAAAGCGTGTGGCGTAGTTTTGATATTAGAAAGACCGCGTTTTTCGGCTTCGGCTACCCACTCATCTCCGTATCCGTTGCCTTCGAAGCGAATACCTTTAGAAGTTTTGATGTAATCGCGCAATACTTCTACGATTGCCAATTCTTTTTTGACATCTTTGGCTATTTTCGCATCTACTTCTTCTTTGAATTTCACTAATTGTGCGGCTACAATGGTATTCAAAATCGTCATTGCTGTTGCACAGTTTGCGGAAGAACCTACGGCACGGAACTCAAATTTGTTTCCTGTAAAGGCAAAAGGAGAAGTACGATTACGGTCGGTATTATCGAGCAAAATTTGAGGAATTTTGTCTATGCCGAGTTTCATGTACATATTATCGCCTTTATCTATTTTTATATTGCCGTTGTGTTCGAGTTCGTCAAGCACTTCTGTCATTTGCTTTCCAATAAATACAGACATGATAGCAGGCGGTGCCTCGTTAGCTCCTAAACGGAAATCGTTGGCCGCCGAAGCAATACTTGCACGCAATAGGTCAGCGTTTTCGTAAACTGCTTTTACAGTGTTTACAAAGAACGTAAGGAATTGCAAATTCTCCTTTGCTTTGCTACTTGGTCCCAAAAGGTTTACCCCTGTATTGGTTGCCAAAGCCCAGTTATTGTGCTTTCCGCTACCGTTGATGCCTGAAAATGGTTTTTCATGAAGAATAGCTTTAAAGTGATGTCTTTCGGCTACCTTGTCTATGATGTCCATGATGAGTTGGTTGTGGTCATTTGCCAAGTTTACCTCCTCAAAAGTAGGGGCGCATTCAAACTGACCAGGAGCAACTTCGTTATGGCGAGTACGCAAAGGAATCCCTAATTTGAGGGCTTCTATCTCAAAATCAGCCATAAAATCTCTTACACGCACAGGAATAGAGCCAAAATAATGGTCTTCTAACTGCTGTCCCTTCGCAGGCGAGTGTCCAAATAGCGTTCTGCCCGCAAGCATCAAATCAGGTCTTGCATAGTACAAAGCCCTATCCACTAAGAAATATTCTTGCTCGATACCCAAAGTAGCTACTACCTTGTTTACATCTTTGTCAAAATACTCTCTGATAACTGCTGTAGCAGCACTGTCTATGAAAGACAAGGCTTTTAGCAAAGGAGCTTTATGGTCAAGGGCTTCGCCTGTATAAGAAACGAAAACCGTAGGAATACAAAGTGTTTTTGTAGCTCCCATGTCCATAATAAAAGCGGGAGAAGTTGGATCCCAAGCCGTATAACCTCTTGCCTCGAAAGTATTGCGAATACCGCCGCTTGGAAAAGAAGAAGCATCAGGCTCTTGACGCACTAAGGCACTGCCTTTGAATTTTTCAATGACCTTGCCCGCACCCGCTACATCAAAAAATGCGTCATGCTTTTCGGCAGTTACTCCAGAAAGTGGCTGAAACCAGTGTGTGTAATGTGTGGCACCCTTGTCTATAGCCCAAACTTTCATTGCAGAGGCGACCGCATCCACTACATTGTCCTCCATTTCTTCGCCCTTGTCTATGGAATCTCTTAGTTTTTTGTAAGTGTCCGATGAAATATTTGCTTTCATCGCTTCCTCACCAAAAACATTCATGCCATAATAGTCAGAAACTTTTTTCGAAGGTGCTGTAACTGCAACAGGAGTTCTTTTTTGTGCTTGCTCTAAGGCAATAAATCTAAGTTTAGCCATATTTTTAAGGATTTTATTAATTTTGCTTAAATTTTTAGCCAAATTTCATAAAAAAACCTATTATTTTCAAATTTTTATCAAAAAAATAGCAAGTTTTTTTAATAATTTTATTTTTTAGCTAAAAATGCGTCTATTTTAAGCCCTCGGAATATAAGCGAGAGATGTAATTTTTGAGTTTGCCTTAATATAAAAAGTTAAGTCCTATCTAACTTAAGTTAGATATTTCATATCTTTGTCTGTTTAAAATTATTTAAGGGCAAGTCTCAATGAAAATCATTGACATAGAGAAATTAGTGCATACATACAGTCATTTGTCTAAGGGCGTGGTAGATTTTAAAAAATACACTTATTACGCCCTTACACACCATTCGACAAGCATAGAAGGTAGCACCCTCACCGAATCGCAGGTCATCAATTTATTAGAGTACGGAAAAACAGCAACGAACAAGCCTTACGAGCATCATCAGATGGTTTCAGACCACTACCTCGCCTTGCAGTATGTAGTAGCAGAAGCACAAAAAAAGAGTCTACTGAATGTCATTTTTATCAAAGAAATAGGGGCGCAAGTAATGAAAAATACAGGAGGTTTTGTCAATACAGTAATCGGTGTTTATGATATTAGCAAAGGCGATTTTCGCTTAGGTTCGGTCAGAGCGGGGACACGTACCTTTCCTGATTATGCGAAAGTACCTATGCTCATTGCCAATTTGTGCAAGCAAGTCAATGACTTTTTGCAGTCTAAGAATGAGATTACTTTTGCTCAAAAGTGCGAACTTGCCTTCCAAGTACATTTTGATTTTGTGAGTATTCACCCCTTTGGTGATGGCAACGGTCGAACTGCAAGACTACTTATGAATTATATACAAGCATTTTTCGGATTGCCCTTGTCCATTGTCTATAAGCAAGACAGAATCAAATACATCAATGCCTTAGAGCAGAGCAGAAACCATGAAGAGATGAGCTATTTTTATAACTTTATGTACTTGCAATATGCCAAATTTTTAAAGGAAAATATCAAAGAAATGTAATTCCAGACAAATATTCAAAACCTATTATGAGCCTTAATGACATCAATCTTGCAGATTATACCTACGAATTGCCCGAAGAACGCATTGCAAATTTCCCTCTGGAAAAGCGTGATGAGTCCAAGCTATTAGTTTTTCAAAATGAGCAAATAGCCCACCACCACTTTAAAGAAGTAGTTAATTTCCTTACTTCAGATGATACTTTGTTCTTTAATGATACAAAAGTAATCCCTGCTCGGCTGTACTTTCAAAAAGAAACAGGAGCAATCATAGAAATTTTTTTGCTAAATCCTATCAGCCCTACTGAGGTAAATTTGGCAATGACAGCGGAAAAACAATGCACTTGGGCGTGTGCCATAGGTAACCTGAGAAGAATCAAAGAGGGAAGTTCTTTGAACAGAACTATAGAGGTGGGCAATGACTTGCTTACGCTGAAAGCGACCTTGTTGGACTATGAAAAACAGTTTATCAGTTTTGAGTGGGAAGGCGCGGCACTCTCTTTTGCAGAATTACTTGCCTTGGTAGGGCAGACTCCACTGCCGCCTTATATAAAGCGGGAGGTAGAAGAAAGCGATAAGGAAAATTACCAGACTGTTTATGCAAAAAATCAGGGAGCAGTTGCCGCCCCAACCGCAGGGCTACATTTTACAGAGGAAGTTTTAGCTAAGTTGCAAAAACAAGGCGTAAAGTTAGATTACCTGACGCTGCACGTAGCGGGAGGCACTTTCCAACCCATACGGCACGATAAGATAGAAGACCATCAGATGCACGCCGAGCAGATGATAGTAAGCAAGCAAAATGTTGAAAATCTGATAAATAGCAAAAAAATAGTTGCCGTTGGCACTACTTCTATGCGTACTTTGGAAAGTCTGTATTGGTATGGCATAAAATTGATGACTATTCCCGATGCTCCTTTCCAAATCAAAAAATTGATGCCCTATAGATATGCCCCTTCCGTCCTACCAAATAGGCAAGATGCTTTTACAGAGGTACTTAACTACATGACGAAGAATAACTTAGATAAGATAAGTGGGGAAACAGAGATTATGATTGTGCCGAGTTATCCCTTCCACGTATGCGATGCACTTATTACTAATTTCCATCTTTCAGGCACTACACTGATACTGCTTGTGGCGGCTTTCGTGGGTGAAAAATGGCGAGAAATCTATGCTCAAGCCTTAGCGAATCAGTATCGTTTTTTGAGTTTTGGTGATAGTTCATTGCTTTTTCGTAGTGGTTTATCTTCCTGATTTGGGTATTTTCGTAGGGTTGTGGTTCGCAAGCAAAAGAATTTTACATTTTCTCTTGCTTTTCCCTAAAATTTATTTTAATTTGTGTGTAGAAATCTTCAATTATTTCTACGCCGTTTACCCACTTCCGTTTACAGACACGTCTGACGGGCTATTACATACAATCTTAACTATCAAACAAATTATATGAAAGAGGAAATCGTTAGAGAACTTACGGCTTTCGACCATTTTGCCGACTATGTATCCAATATTCATTGGGGGTTTTATATTGCCCTTGCTTTGGTCATTTTTTTAATCATCATTTTCATTCAAGACATTCGCAACAAACGACAAACCATCAAAAACAATTTTCCTGTAGTAGGGCGTTTGCGCTACCTCTTAGAAATGATTGGTCCCGAACTTCGGCAGTACATTGTAGCGAATAACAGAGAAGAATTGCCTTTTAACCGCAGTCAACGAAGTTGGGTTTATGCTTCCTCCAAGCAAGAAAATAATTATTCAGGCTTTGGAACAGATAAAGACCTCTTTGTAGCGGGGCATATTTTCATCAACCCTACTATGTTTCCTGTGCCTATCAAAGAGGGACACGTAAACTTCAAAGACCCTTATTTTTTGCCATGCGCCAAAATAATAGGAAAAGCAAAAAATAGAAAAAAACCGTTCAGACCTTATTCGGCGGTCAATATCTCAGCGATGAGCTACGGTTCTCTTTCCGCCAATGCGATAGAAGCACTTAACAAAGGAGCAAAAATGGCGGGCTGCTACCACAACACAGGCGAGGGCGGGCTTTCTCCATATCATAGTTTTGGCACAGATGTAATTTTTCACTTTGGTACGGGCTATTTCGGCTGTAGAAATTTGGACGGTACTTTTAGTTTTGATAAAATAGCAGAATTGGTTGAAAAAAATCCATTTATCAGAGCCATCGAGGTGAAACTTTCGCAAGGCGCAAAACCCGGCAAAGGTGGCGTACTCCCAGGGAAAAAGATTACTCCAGAAATTGCGAAAATTCGTGGTGTAGAACTCAACAAAGATGTGCTTTCTCCTTCTTATCACTCTGCTTTTTCCAATGTTCCTGAATTAGTAGATTTTATAGAAAAAATAGCAGAAAGAACAGGACTACCTGTAGGGATTAAATCGGCAGTGGGCAAAATGGAATCTTGGCGAGAATTGGCTGATATTATGAAAAAAACAGGTAAAGGACCTGATTTTATTACGATTGACGGCGGCGAAGGCGGTACGGGTGCTGCCCCTCCAGCCTTTGCTGACCACGTAGCCCTGCCTTTCGTTCATGCCTTTACCAACGTCTATAAAGTATTTGCCGAGGCGGGTATTACTCAAGATGTCGTTTTTATAGCTTCGGGCAAGTTAGGCTTCCCAGCCAATGCGATGATGGCATTCTCGATGGGGGCTGACCTCATCAATGTAGCACGCGAGGCGATGATGTCTATTGGCTGCATTCAGGCGCAAGTTTGCCACACCAACCGTTGCCCTGCGGGAGTAGCTACCAACAATAAATGGCTGATGTCGGGCTTAGACCCCGCCTACAAATCGGTGCGTTTTTACAATTATGTCAAGACTTTACGCAAAGAAATTTTAGAAATTACGCACGCCTGCGGATACGAACACCCAAGCCAACTCACCAGCCACGATATAGACGTGAGTGTGGGCGATAGCAACCAAACGATGCCACTCCAAGAAGTGTATAATTATGAAAAAGTAATTGTGCCTTTTGAAAGTATGCAAGCCTTAAAAGACTGTAAGTATTTGGGGGCAAACTATCTTCGCCAAAATGGGTTCAGTAAGGAAGAAGTCGTAAAAATGAAAGCTGTTACAATTTGATAAAAATGATAAACATTTTAGCTATAGAATCTTCTTGTGATGAAACTTCTGCCTCCGTCATTAGTGATGGGAAAGTGCTGAACAATGTCATCGCCAACCAAACTATCCACGAGCATTACGGCGGAGTAGTTCCCGAATTGGCATCGAGAGCGCATCAGCAAAACATTGTGCCTGTGGTAGATAAAGCACTCAAAGAGGTAAGCATGAGCAAGCAAGACCTAAGTGCAGTAGCTTTCACTCGCGGACCTGGGCTGCTCGGTTCGCTACTTATAGGTACTTCTTTTGCCAAGTCTTTCGCTTTGGCTCTTGATATTCCGTTGATAGAAGTAAACCATATTCAAGCTCACGTTTTGGCACATTTTATAGACGAACCAAAGCCTAAATTTCCGTTTTTGTGCCTTACCGTAAGCGGGGGGCATACGCAAATTGTCCTTGTCAAAGATTTTTTGAAAATGGAAGTTTTAGGGCAAACTCAAGACGATGCCGTTGGAGAGGCTTTTGATAAGGCAGCAAAAATACTCGGCTTGCCCTATCCTGGGGGGGCTTTGATAGACAAATATGCCCAAGAAGGCAATCCATTGGCTTATTCATTCCCCGAAGTAAGTATGCCCGAACTCAATTTTTCGTTTAGTGGCATAAAAACCGCCTTTTTGTACTTTATCCAAGAAAATACAAAAGCAAATTCTCATTTTATCGAGGAAAATCTGAATGATATTTGTGCAAGTTTGCAATATACTTTGGTAAAAATTTTATTACAAAAGCTAAAAAGAGCAGCAAGAGAATTAAAAATCAATGAGATAGCAATAGCAGGCGGCGTTTCTGCCAATAGTGGCTTGCGAAATAGTTTGCAGGAACTTGCGCTCAAAGAAAAATGGAATGTTTATATACCCGCTTTCCAATACTGCACCGATAATGCGGGCATGATAGCTATGGCGGCGCATTATAAATATTTGGCAGGGGAATTTTGTGGGCAGGAAGTTAGCCCTTTGGCACGAATGGCGTTCTAAAAAAAGTGCTGGCAAAGTTCAAAACCTTGTCAGCACTTTTTATTATTTTAAACGAATGATGATGGTTTTCCGCTCTCGTTGCGGGCTTGAAAAAACAAAAGTTACTTCTTCTTTGCCCTCAAATAGCGTAGGTAAATCGAGCAACAAATTGCAAATTGTCTTTCCTTTTACTTCGTAATCTCCTATTTTTTCTACTGTCCAATCTACTTTTACGCCCTTGTAAAAAGCATCAGACTCCTCCCAAACAGCACCAACTTTGAGGATATTTCCTTCATTTTTGAGGGAAAAACCAAGATTAGCACTATTTTCGGGCTGAAAGCGAACTGTGTTTTCTTTGGCAAAGCCTTGAAAGTAGAATTTCTGATGCAGGTAGTCAAGCGTGAGTGTGCCGTATTTGAGTAGCTCTGCCCCAACTCGTGAGTTTGGGTTGGATTGCGTCATGGCATTCACGCCAGAAAAATATAAATCACTGATTTTGAAGCTATCCAACTGCAACAAGTGCTTGCTTGTGTCTTGCTCCAAGCCATACAAGCCCGAAGTGCCTGCACCTTTAGTTTTGGAAACTACATAATTGCTTAAGTTAGTTTTTTCCATAAAAAAATCAAAACTACGAAAACTCATCGAGTAAAAACCGTCATCTCCCGTATCTATAAATACTTGCTCTTTCGCTTTGGGAAAAGGGCTAATCTGAATAATGGGGCTACCTTGCCGCTCATCTAAAGACATATTGATAGCATTTGCTGACAAACCTAAAACAGCTAACTGATTGGTAAGGATAATTTCTTTCCGACTATAATCTATATGTAAAATGCTGTTTTTCAATAAATTACTTCCAATAATTCCTTCTACACTGAAGCAAAAAAGCAAACTCGCATTGATGTCGGCAAGCATACCTACGCTATTTTCAAAAGCTATTTTTCCGATTTTTAGGGAGGGAATTTGCACATAACTCGTGCTATCCAAACGGCTATTAATATCTGCAATAAGTTCTTTTTTGAGTACGGGAAACTGACATTCAGCTTGTAACTCTTTGGAAATAAGGCAAGGGGCAGCAGTATCTAAGATAAAACGCCTTGTTTTCCCATGCAAAAAAACAGGAATAATGACCTTGTTTTTCACAAACTCAAAGGGAATGGTATCCGTAAAATCTTTGTTTATGATTTGCCCTTGCCTGAGTAGGTTTGTTTGGGCAGAAACGCTTGAGCATAAAAATATGGCGTATAATACAGTCCAAATGCTTATTTTTGCTCGTATCTGTGTATATTTCATGGGTTATACTTTTGTTTTTGCATAAAAATAGAAAAATTTGAGTCAATGTTTTGAAACAAAGACTAAATACGTATGTTTGTGCTTGCAATTAGAAAACAATTTTCAAACCGTACTTATGCAAGAAAAAGGACTGCGATTACATACTGCCATTGCTATAGTAGTAGCTAATATGGTAGGAACTGGAGTTTTTACAAGTTTGGGTTTCCAAGTGCTTGGTATTCAGTCTGTTTTTACACTGCTTATGCTGTGGTTTGTAGGGGGCATCATTGCTCTTTGCGGTGCATTTAGCTATGGTGAACTTGCGGCAAGTATGCCTCGCTCTGGCGGAGAGTACCATTTTTTATCGGAAATATATCACCCTGCTGTAGGCTTTTTGGCGGGTTGGGTGTCAGCATCCGTAGGTTTTGCAGCCCCTACAGCATTGGCGGCGATGGCGTTTGGGAAGTACCTCAAAACCGTTTTTCCTGACATTCCCGAAGTGCATTTTGCGGCAGGTGCGGTGCTGCTTATCACGCTGATTCACGCTAACAGTGTTTATTGGGGGAGCCGCTTTCACAATATTTTTACCTTCATCAAGATAGCCTTAGTGCTTGTTTTTATACTTTCGGCATTTTTCGTACCTCATCCGCAAGCTATTAGCGTACTGCCCGATGCAGAAAGTTTTGCACTGATGGCAAGCCCCTCCTTTGCGGTTTCGCTGATTTACGTTTCTTATGCCTACACAGGCTGGAATGCTGCCGTTTACGTAACGAGTGAAATTGAAAACCCGCAAAAAAACTTGCCTAAAGCCTTGCTTATCGGCACATTAACTGTACTTGTGATGTATGTATTGCTCAATTTTATTTTTCTTTATACTGTAAAAATTGACAACCTAAAAGGGTATTTGGAGGTAGGATTTCTTTCTGCACAGCAAATTTTTGGTAATATCGGTGCTGAAGTAATGTCTGTTACTATTGCTCTTTTGCTCGTTTCTACTATGAGTGCCATGATTTTTGTAGGTCCCCGCATCACTAAGCGCATGGGCGAGGATTTCAAAGGCTTGCGAATTTTTGCAAAGCTATCCTCAAAACAGATTCCCCTTGTTTCTATGCTTTTCCAAACAAGTCTCACGCTGCTTTTTATCTATACCTCTTCGTTTAATCAGGTGCTTACCTATGCTTCCTTTGCCCTCATTTCCATTACTTCGCTTACTGTTTTGGGCGTATTTGTTCTCCGCTACCGCAAGCCCGATATGCCAAGACCGTACAAAGTTTGGGGTTATCCTTTTACACCCGCTATTTTCCTAATTTTAAATCTTTGGACGTTGGTATATGTCTTTTTGGACAGACCGCTTGAGTCTTCCATAGGCATTGGCATTATGTGTTTGGGCTTGGTTTTCTATTTTGTGAGCAAAGAAAAATAAACTTGCTACCTAAGAGATTTATCTTTGGGGAATGATAGTTTTTGACTATGCCGTAATTTCTATGCGATTGTTTTCGGGGTCAAGCACGACACTTTCGTAGTAGCCATCTCCTGTCCATCTTGGCTCACCAACTATCTCATAGCCTTCGTTGCGTAGTTTTTCGGTAAGGTCATTAACTCCCGCCTCGCTACCAATAGCTATCGCAAAATGAATCAAACCTCTGAATTGAGTATAAATATCATCTTTGCGCGGCGGAATCGTAGGAACGTGCATGAGTTCTATCCTTGCCCCATCATCAAAACTTAAGAAATAAGAAGTATAATTTTTCTTAGGGTTTGTGTATTTCTGTCCTGCTGTTGCTCCGAAAAAATGACAATAAAAATCCCTCATTTTTTCCAAATCTGAAGTCCAGATAGCAATGTGTTCTATTTTCATTTTGAATAAACTAATTTTTTTTTCATAGGTTTTGGGAGTTTTTTGCTTGTAATATTGTGCCTTACATATCAGTTTTCAGCCATTACCTCTTTGATAGTCAGCAATTTGATATTTCTTTTCTGAATCACCTTCATTACTGCCTTGCTCGTAAAGGCTTGGGTAACACCTTGCCTGTCTATGGCTACGTTTTCGTAACCTTTATGCCCAACGGTTTCCATATCTCCTTTTTCATAGCCTGGATGTTCTACGATATAGTGTGTTCCCGCAGGCAGGTTTTCCAAAATTTTAATCAAGTCTTTTTCTTTTTGCTTAGGCGATTTGCTTGCCCCAGAAAAACCTTCTACGTAGCTTGCTTTCAGTTCGATGGGCAGTTTGTACTCCACCGCCAATTTGTTTACCAATGCTGTAATTTCAGGGTTTGCTCGGTTGCAGCCCATGTGCGCAGAGAGATGGCTTGCGTGTGGCAAGTATTTCTTTACCAATTCTATTTGTGCTTTTAGTTCGGCTTCTACTTCTGCCAAATTGATTTTGTGCTTGAGCAAATAATCGGCTTCAGGCAAATTTTTGTTTTCCCAAATGAAAGGAGGGAAATAGCCGTCAACATCTACCAGACTTGGCGCGTGTGTAAGTGGTCGCCATTTCAAGTTTGTCCACTCGCTTGTGAGGACAAGGTGAATGCCTACGTCATAGTTTGGTTGCTTTTTTAGCATAGTAACTGCCTCTAAGAACCAAGGCGTAGTAGCCATTATTTCTACGGAGCGACTAATGCCGTTGGTATAAACTTCCATGCAGGCTACATTTGCGGCATGGCAGAAACCAATATCATCAGAGCGAACAATGAGGCGAATCTCGTCCGCTTTGGACTGTGCCGAACAGAGATTAGCAGCAAAAAATAGGCATGTCATCAAAAGTAGTATTTTCATATTTAAACATCATTTAAAGTGTTATTCGTGATTTGTTATATGTATTCCCATGACCAAAATATCATTTGTTTGTGTTTATCACCTTGCCAATTTATTATTTACCTTTTATTTCCCCAAAATTAATTCTTGCTGCAATCGCTTTAAATCGTATTTGATGAGGTCTATTTCTGCCTCTATGCCTTCAAACATATTTATTCTCACGCCAAGCTCGTCAGAGGAGTACGCACCGCCCGCACCCATCAGGAGTGCTTCCTTTCTGGCATCTTTGGCATCTCCTTTTGTGAGCAAATTGCTACTTGCCCATTTTTTGATGACTTCTTTTTTACCGTTTGTGCTTTCTCCTTTGAGGGTAAAAGTTTTGCTTACGAAGTTCCATATAATAGGGCTGAAAATACGAGAATGAGCCTTCTCTTCCCAAAAATCTTGTAGGTGATTGCGCGGGTGCATAAAATGAATTTTTCTTTTATTAACCAATGCCTTAAAACCTAAATACGTCCCTACTACGGCACCCGCTATGGCTATACTCTGTTCTGTTTGGTTTTCGCCTTCAGCCAAAGACACAGCACTTGCCGCTATAGTAGCCGCCGCCCCTGCTACTATGGAGGCTACAGTAACTCTTGCGACACTTCGGTTTATCCAGCCGTCTAAGCTGCTTTTTGCCTCCATCATGCGTGCTTTTTCGCAAGCAATCTCCGCAAGCGAACTTGTTAAGTCATTGTTAGCCAAAGCAATGCGTTGGCTCAACTCTTGCCTGACAAGCAAAAATTTAATATTATCCTTATCTGCCTGAGATTCCATACGCACATATTCGCACAAAATCGGATATACATTGATGTCTTTGGCAATAGCCGTAGCCCTGCGTGAAAAACGCTTACTCACAAGCACGCCACCACCCACAGTATCGTATGACGATTTCTGAACTGCCAGCAGAGAATCATAGATATGCCCTGTTTCCGAAGTATAACATTGGTCAGTAGAAGCACTGATTTCTAATGGTTTGCGGCTAAGAGCGCAAGAAAATAGCCCAAAACAAAGGGCGAAAAATAGAATAAATTGATACTTATTATTCATTTTTTTAGTTTTAAAATTAGGAAGTTGTTTTTGAAAGCAACATGATTTTAGAAAGTGTAGCACCATTTTGGGCTAAAATTAATAAAAACTATGTCTTTTAAAGAAAAATTACCAACTTGCGATAGCTATTTTTTTTACTATTTGCGTTCTTGCTCACATCACATCAATGCTAAAAGGCAGAAGGCGAGCAATTTCTTTCGTTTTTGGGCAAAGCAAAATAATTTAGTCAATGAAAAATACTACAAAAGAGGAAGCAAGAGAAAAAATAAAATTATTAGTAGAAAAGTTTGAGGCGTACCTCGAACTCTACAAAGGCAAGGACTATGACGAAGCAAAAACGCGCATAGAGTTTGTCAATCCATTTTTTGAGGCATTGGGTTGGGACATGGACAACCATGAAAAGCGTATGCCGCACGATGCAGAAATTATCCATGAAGCAAAACAAAGGCAGAGCGGCAAAACCAAAGCCCCTGACTACCTTTTCCAAGCGGGGAAAGGGAAGCCTTTTTTTTATGTAGAGGCAAAAAAGCCTTCCGTAGATTTGAAAAATGACAAATCTCCCGCTTTCCAGCTCCGCAAATATGGCTGGAATGGTAGCCTAAAAATTTCTTTACTCACTGATTTTGAGGAATTTGCTATCTATAACTGCACCAAGCAGCCTCGAAGCGCAGATACTGCAAAAGTAGGACGATTGGACTATTTTACTTACAAAGACTACCTACCCAAATTTGACTTTTTTTGGGATACTTTTGCCAAAGAAAATGCCTACAAAGGCAGCATAGAAGCATACACCAAGAAATTTGCAGAAGTCAATGAAAAAGAGAGTGTTAGCGTAAAGTTTTTGGAAACATTGGAAAATTGGCGCACTTACTTAGCCACAAGTATTGCCCTGAAAAATAAGGACTTAGACGAGGCAGGGCTAAACTATGCCGTTCAGCAAACCATAGATAGGATTCTGTTCCTAAAAATAGCCGAAGATAGAGGTTTAGAAGCACCAAATCAGCTACTCAATGCGGCTAAAAAAGGTACGATTTACCAAAATATTTACGAACTTTTCAAAACCGCAGACCAACGCTACAATTCGGGACTTTTTGACTTCAAAAAAGATAAATTTGCATCTGAATTGGTCGTGGATAACAAGGTCATCAAAAATATCATAGATGACCTATACAATGAGGAAAGTTTTGATTTTGCACTCATTCCTGTTGAGATTTTGGGCTATGCGTATGAGCAGTTTTTGGGGAAAGTCATTGTTTTTGACCAAAACAAAGTAGCGAGAATAGAGCTAAAACCAGAAGTTCGCAAGGCGGGCGGCGTTTTCTACACGCCTCAATACATTGTAGATTACATAGTTGAAAACACTTTGGGCAAACTGGTAGCGGGAAAAACACCAGAAGAAATCACCAAAATTAAGGTTTTAGACCCTTCTTGCGGTTCGGGTTCGTTCTTGCTTGGGGCGTATGATTATTTAATAAATTACCATAGAGATTATTACTTAAAGAATATAGATTATTATGTAGGCAACGGAATGGAAGATTGGCTATACCAAAAACAGAGAAAAAAATACCTAAATGATGATAATACATTAAGCATTTCTATAAAAAAGCAGATACTGCTGAATAATATTTTTGGAGTAGATATTGATCATCAAGCAAGTGAAGTTACTAAATTATCTTTACTCATTAAATGTTTAGAAGGCGAAACGCAGTCGAGCATAGAATCGCAAAGGAAACTTTTTAAAGAAAAGGCTTTGCCTACTTTGGATAAAAATATTCTAAGTGCAAACTCCTTAATCGGTTTTGATTTTTATGATAATAATTTGGATTTACTGCTTCAATCTTCTTTAACAGAACAAATGAAAATCAATGCTTTTGATTGGAAAAATGGCTTTAAAGAGATTTTCAAACAAGGCGGCTTTGATGTAATTATAGGAAACCCTCCTTATGTACTTTTGCAAGAATTGGAACAAAAAGCTATTTTTGATTATGCTTTGAAAAATTATGCAAGTGCAAAATACAAAATAGATATGTACCAACTATTTTTAGAAAAGGCAGTGAAGTTACTGAAAATAAATGGGTTACTTGGTTATATCATGCCTAATACTTTCTTAAAAAATATTCATGCCGAACCAATCAGAAAAATTCTACTTGACAATACAAAAATCAATGAGATTCTCCTTTTCACTTATCAAGTTTTCTCACAAGCAAGCGTAGATACTTGCATTTTGTTATTTGAAAAAAACATAGAAAATACAGATAATGAAATTATTATTAAAGAAGCAAAAGTAGTTTTCTTACCAAAAGAAGTACGAAAAATCAAGCAAGACTTATTCAGAAAAAACAAACGGTTAGATTTTAATATTTCCGCAAATAGTTTTGATAATGAAATACTTGCAAAAATAAAAAGTAAATCAAAATCTTTAAGCAATTTCTGTGGCGCATACTTTGGCATACAAACATTTGATAGAACAAAATATGTCGCAAAAAAGAAGATAAATAAGGATTATCAACCTGTTATAGACGGGGGAAATATAGAACCTTATTATTTGAAACCCTGTAAAGAGTTTGTATATTTTATTCCCGAAGCCATTAAAAGCGGGGGACAAGAAAAATTTTATAGACAAGAAAGAATCTGCATTCGTCAAATTGGGAATGTCCCAATTGCAACAATAGTTGGGAGTGGTATTTTTGCATTAAATACAGTTTATAATGTTTATAATCAGTCAGATATAGATTTAAAATTCATTTTGGGAATCATCAATTCAAAGGCAAATCAATTTTTTTGGAAAAAAACACATTCAGATGAAAAAGTAACTTTCCCAAAAATAAAAAAGGAAGCTATATTATCTATCCCAATACCTTACTTAGATATTTCCCAAAAGCCTGAAAAAGAAGTTTATGAGTTGATAATCAGAGCAGTAACTACTCTATTAGAGTTGAATGAAAAAAAATCAAAAACCAAGCTAACTACTGAAATAGACCAATTAAACAACAGAATCAAACACAATGAAAATCTGATTAACGAAAAGTTGTACCAGCTCTACGAACTTAACCAAGAAGAAATCGCTATCATAGATAAAGCCTAACTTTCTCTCTCTTTGGGCTGACTACCTGCTTACGCATCAGGAAAAATTGCGAAGTGCAAGGGAGTACGGCTTTCCTACCTTCCAAGTTATAAGGCTATCGTTTTGGAAGGCGAAAAAGGCAAAGTGAGCATATTTTGTTATAAGAGTACCAAACTTACGAGTGTTGCACTACTCAAAAGTTTGATACTCTCTGTTTTAATTTTTCCTGCTTTCCTACTTCCAATCAGGCCATCTCCCTTGCGTATGAGGTGCATTATTTACTTCCAGTTCTTTTTCTAAATTGGCGATTGTGCTATCTGCTTTTTTCATCTCTGCCAGCACAGCAGAGAGTTGCTTTGCCACTATGTCGTAATTGTCTTTGTAGAGTTGGGGAATAGGGGCGGTAGAGTTCCAAACGGCATATTCTATCGTTCCAATTCTATCATTGACGGACGGAGGTGTTTCAAATTCTCGTCTTGCCTTTGTTACATCCCCGTAAAGTTGCAGTTTAATTTTTTCCAATTCCTTGCTCAGTGCTGCGGCTTTTTCCAAGAGTGGCTTGGCAGGGGCTGGCATATCCAAAATTGCTAAATTGATGTTTTTTAACCTATTTTCCATCTCGCCAACAAGACCATTGATGGCACTCATTGTCTTGGCTATCTTGCTGACTTTCTTGTAAAAAGCAACATTTCCACTCATGTCCGTTGGGATAGAACTTTGTTCTAAGAGTTTGCAAGAGAACTTGGTAGGCTCTACCAAAGTTGTCAGAATGCCATCTTCGTATTTGGCAAGGGATACAAAATACTCGTCAGGCATTGCCAAGTGTCCTATTCTTTCCGAACCGAAAAGTTGGTCAGGTGTAGGCGTATAACGCTGACCCACAGGCGCATTGGTCGCATAGCGGAAGTCCCAAACAATGCGATTTATGCCTTTGGTTGGTGCAGTTTTCAGGTGTCTTACCACATTGCCTTGCTTATCTGTAATCGTGAAAAGCAAATAAGGGTCAGGCTGATTGTCTTCTATTCGCAAGCTATCAAAACTTGGGTAGAAAACTTTTTCTTTTTTCTCATATTTTGCTTTTTCTGCGTCTGCTCGTTTATCTTTTAGTTTCTTAATTTCATTTTTGAGATAATAAGTAAAAACTGCCCCTACTTTTGGGTTTGGTGTATTGAAATAGCTGCTCCCTAAATGTCCTTTGTCCCTTAATCCAAGCGGATAGCGTTCTATAAACATCAAACTTTCCTTGATGGGGAAAATGATTGCTTCTTTTTCCAAATCCTCTTTTTTAAGATTTCGAAGAGAGGCATAATCGTCCAAAATGTAAAAACCTCTGCCAAAAGTCGCTAAAACCAAGTCATTTTCTCTGCGTTGGATTTCTATATCACGTACTGCAATGGTAGGTAGTCCTGCTTTCAATTGTAGCCAATTTTGCCCAGCATTATTGGTAAAAAATACGCCAAATTCTGTCCCTACAAAGAGCAAATTGGCATCAATATGGTCTTCGGCAATGGAGTAAATGCTTCCTCTTTCTGGCAAATTGGATTGAATAGGTTTCCATGTTTTTCCCGCATCGGTTGTTTTCAGCACGTAAGGTTTAAAATCTCCGTAGCGGTGATGGTTAAAACATACATAAGCTGTATTTTTATCGTGCAAAGAAGCAATGATTTGATGAACATAACTTTGAGCAGGCACAGTTGGCAAGTTGTCAAACTTTGTCCAATTTTTTCCGCCATCAGTAGTGAGATGAATTAATCCATCATCAGAACCTACCCAAAGTAAGTTCGGGTCAAGTTTGGATTCGGCAATGCTGGTAAGTTGTCCATAAATATCTGTACTGCCATTTTTGGCGATAGCGTCCACCGACCAGATTTTCCCCATGACTTCTATCTTGTTTCTATCAATTTTGCGGGTCAAATCAGGACTAATCACTGTCCAAGCATTGCCTCTGTTGTCCGTTCTAAAAACCTTATTTGCGCCAAAATATAGACGAGAGTTGTTGTGTTGGCTTATCAAAAGTGGTGCGTCCCAATTCCATCGATAGGCTTCTTCTCCTTCGGCTTCTATTGGCTTAATAGGCAGATATTCACCGCTTTTTTTATCAAAGCGATTCAAACCACCATATTGAGATTGGGCATAGATAATGTCAGGATTGGATTGGTCTATTTGTGTTTCAAATCCATCTCCCAAAGAGGTAATGTACCAATCCGCATTTACAATTCCATTGGCGGAAGTAGTACGGCTGGGACCTCCTAAACTCAAATTGTCCTGCGTGCCTCCATGCACGCCGTAGAAAGGATAAGCATTGTCCGTAGCTACCTTATAAAATTGAGTAACGGGGAGATTTTCTTTGAAATCATAGCTTTTAGCAAAATCCCAAGACTCATAAATCCCACCATCACAGCCTACTAAGATGTGATTGGTGTCGTTGGGGTCTATCCATATACAGTGATTGTCAATATGTTTGTTGATTTCCCCTAAATTAACGACTGTTTTGCCACCATCATTACTTACTTTGTAATAAGAATCTGTAATAAATAGGCGGTTTACATCTTTGGGGTCGCAAGTAACTTCTTGGTAGTAATTCCCAGAAGTGAAAAAACTGTTTCTTTTTTCCCAATTTGCGCCTCTATCGGTGCTTCTATAAATGCCTCCACTTTCGCCCTTCGCTTCTACTACCGTATAAAGTACATCAGGATTGACAGGGCTGATAGCCAAGCCCATACGCCCTATTTCGCCGCTTGGCAAGCCACCTTCTAATTTTTTCCAAGTAGCTCCTCCATCACTGCTTTTATAAATAGCTGATTCAGAACCTCCTCCTATGTAGGTAAAAACTTTCCTTATGCGTTGGTGAAAAGCGGCATAAAGCACTTTGGGATTGCGAGGGTCTATGACCAAATCGTTGCAGCCTGTATAAGCACTCACTGATTTTACACAAGACCAAGTAGCACCTCCGTCTGTGGACTTATAAACGCCTCTTTCGCCTCCTTCACTCCAAACGGGACCGTAAGCACCTACATAAATTGTATTTGGGTCAGTTGGGTCGACTACAATTTCAGAAATATGCTCAGAGTTTTTCAACCCCATATTTTTCCAAGTCTTCCCCCCGTCTTCGCTTTTGTAAACGCCATCTCCATAAGAAACCGAACGTTGGTTGTTGTTTTCTCCACTGCCAACCCAAACTACATTGGAATTGCTTGGGTCTAAGGTTACGCAACCTATGGAATATGAGCCTTGTTTGTCAAAAATAGGCGTGTAAGTTACGCCTCTGCTGGTCGTTTTCCATACTCCGCCCGCAGATGTAGCTACGTAGTATTCATTGTGGTTCTGTGGATTGACTGCAAAATCAGAAATTCTCCCCGAAGTTACTGCGGGACCAATAGAACGGAATTTTAGTCCAGAAAAGGTTTCTGACTTGTAGGGACTGTTATCTGCTTTCTGCTGCCCCCAAGCAATGCTTTGAGAAACAACTAAATAGAAACAAACTAATAGCTTGAATGTAAGTTTTATCTGTGCCATATTGATAAGGTTTTTTAGAAATTATTTTGTCAAAATTAGACAACACGCAAAAATATATTGTTTTTGTCAAAAAATTGATAAACAGATGGATAAGTATCAAATTTTCAAATAAGCCCCTAAGAAAGTTACCCAACTTAGTTGAACGTATTACTAAAAAAGTACCCACACCTTACAAATTTATTCTATTTTTACCATAACTAAAAAATTGTACTGTGTTTTTTCCTACCTTTGCTTACTGACTACAAAAAACGCATAAAACTATGAAAAACGCATATATTTTCCCCGGTCAGGGGGCGCAGTTTTCGGGAATGGGCAAAGAGGTTTACGAAGCCTCCGAAAAAGCAAAGGCTCTGTTTGAGCAGGCAAATGAAATTCTTGGTTTTCGCATTACAGACACTATGTTTGGCGGTACAGACGAGCAGCTCAAGCAAACCAATGTTACCCAACCTGCTATTTTTCTTCATTCCGTTATTTTAGCCATGATTTCTGAAAATTTTAATCCTGATATGGTTGCAGGACATTCTTTGGGTGAGTTTTCTGCCTTAGTTGCTGCCAAAGCACTGAGTTTCGAAGATGGGCTAAAGTTGGTAGCAAAGCGAGCAGCAGCCATGCAAAAAGCCTGCGAAGCCAATCCGTCAACCATGGCGGCGGTGCTGGGCTTGGAAGATGCAATGGTGGAAAAAATATGTGCCGAAGTAAACGAAAGCGGCGAAACCGTAGTAGCTGCTAACTACAACTGTCAAGGGCAGTTAGTCATTTCTGGCAGCTTCAAAGGTGTAGAATTGGCGGGTGAAAAGTTAAAAGCCGCAGGTGCTAAAAGGGTACTGCCCTTGCAGGTAGGCGGTGCGTTCCATTCCCCTCTGATGAAACCCGCAGAGATAGAGTTGGCAGAGGCAATCAGAAGCACAAACTTTGCTACCCCTATTTGCCCTATTTATCAGAACGTAAGTGCAAAACCATTTAGCAAGCCCGAAGAAATAAAGGCAAATCTCATTGCCCAACTTACTGCCCCCGTACGGTGGACGCAAAGTGTGCAGAATATGGTAGCTGACGGAGCTACGCACTTCATAGAGTCGGGACCTGGCAAAGTTTTGCAGGGCTTGGTGAAAAAAATTCACAAAGAAGCAGAGGTAAATTCTATCTAAGGCAAACAACTTTTCAGCATAAATAGGCGTTCAAATAGTATAGGCTTTTCGCTTGTACCATAAAAAAATGCTAATAATTATGACAAAAAAACGACATTTTCTATTGACTTTGCGGGCTGTATTTTTGTGCAGTTCGTTGTTCTTACTTCTCCCTGCTTGTCAGAAGCAAAAATGCCCTGCCTACATGACGCAGGCAGAGATAGCCGAAGCTCACAAAGAGTTGATTAAGCAGAAAATAAAGCCTGTGAAAAAGGACAAAAAAGGCTTGGTAAAGAAGAAGGTAGTGTAAATATAAGAGTGTTTTTTGTATATTTGCAAAAAACCAAATTCTATGATAAAAATTTCTCTTTCTTGTAAAAAATGTGCCAGCACAAAT
>REAZ01000031.1 GCA_004294445.1 Cytophagales bacterium | reverse complement strand
AAGACCGCACAGTAGTCTAAATTTTTTGACCCCTGTCCAAGTGGAAAAACAGTTTTTCTCTACTTCTAAAATGGGTGCTTAGATGAAAGGGTAGGACATAACTATTGGGATGAATTTTCTCAATTCCTACATAACCCAAATCAGCTTTTAATTTAATTTTAGGATGTATTTCTAATTTTGTTTCTTTTAATATTGTGATATCTGCTTTACGCCCCTCCTGTTCTACTTGACAATGTAAAATAGTATTATCTTTTTGATTTATAATTAGTTGTGTTTTAATAATGTGCTTTTTTTTACTCCATTATACTGTTTTTCTTGCCCTTTCAAAGGGCGTTCTACAGCTTGTACAGTTACATCTACAATAAGTGTTTTTACATCTTTATATTTTAATTTTTCAGGATTTTTTAGCCCTATTACTTCCGCTAAAATAATACGAATTTTATGATAAACTTTGTTTGCATAACTCTCAGAAATGCCATAGGAAAAGCCAAGACTTAAAAATGTAGGATATTGCCTTAAATATTCTAAAGCAAGTAATAATTGATTTTCTAAACTAAAATTTCCTTCTATGCCTCTGCAAGAAAGTGGATTTTGGGCTAAAAAATCTACTTCGTGTTTTTGTACTTTTTCAAGTATTGTTTTAAAATTTTCATAATTTATCCCAAAAAGACGTTTACAATATTTTGGATTTTCTTTTAAAGCAGCGTATTTATCATTCATAATCAACTTTTTTTGCAAATTTAGTATGTTTTATTCAGAAAGATGTGTAATAAGCCTACTCGCCAACTGTGGAATAAATTTAGCGGGATAAGTGTAATAATTATGTGTAATATAAGAAGTGTCTTTTACTGAACAATCAGTAAAACTCCAAGATTTGTCTATGGTAGCGTTGTCAAACATTTTGCTAAATTTTTCTTTCAAAGTTACGCATTTTTTATTGATTTGCGTTTTCGTTTCTTAAAATATTAGGCAACAAATGGAGGAGTCGATATTTTCTTAACAAACAAACTGATTACCAAGCAGATAGAGCCTACCCCAATTAGCAGGACTGTTTGGGAATTATGAGCCATGAATGCAAAATATTTGGCACTTACTTCCGCTATGCCATAAACGATTAAAGTCTTGGAAATGAGGTAGTGATACACGCCTATGCCACCCTGAACAGGGGCTACAATAGCAACACCCGACATCGCCAAAGCAGACAAACCGCAACCCATACTCAGATGTGCCGTTTCGGGGAGTGCAAAAAATAATACGTAGCCCGTAGAAAAATAAAGTACCCAAATAGCTACGGTATTAAAGAAAAATAAATTTCTATCCAAACTTTTCAGTTTTAGTACGCTGATGAATCCTTCTTTTACGCCTATCAGTATTTCAATAATTTTCTGATAAACAGTCATTTGCTTTATTTTTTCCTTGAATTTGAACCAAATAGCAAGTGCTACTATGCCACCGAAAACAAGGATACCACCCAAAATCAATGGAATCTTGCTTGACTTTTGGGAAGCATTGCCCGCAAAAATGTCATTGAGGAGGCTTTCTAAGCGGCCGAACTCTAAGAAAATGGCTAATATGGTTACGATTATCAGACAAACAAGGTCAAAAGCACGCTCTGCAATGACTGCCCCGAAAGACTGCTGAAAAGGAACATCATTGGTACGCTGAAGGACGGTACATCTTGTTACTTCGCCCATGCGAGGTAGAATAAAATTGGCGAAATAGGCAGCCATCACCGCCAAAAAAGGGCGAAATAAGCCCACCTGATAGCCAAGCGGCTTGAGCATGATACTCCACCGCCATGCCCTACAAAAATGGCTAAGTAAAGAAAGAAAAAAGGAAAGCAAAACCCACTCAATTTTTACGTCAAGTAGGTCTGTAAACATTTTTCCCACGTCTTGCCCTTGGTATAGGTAGGCAAAAATAGCAATGGCAATGATGAAAGAAATTAAATATTTGAGTATGGCTAAATAATTGATTTTCATTATAAAAGTGTATTGGGAAACGTTTTTGTTCGGAGCAGAGTCTATGCTACTACTTTTAAATTATTCACTGAAAAATCTATCCGTTTGCCTACTTCTTCTGTGCCTAAGTAAGCAATTGTTTCCATCAAATCTGCCCCAGTTCCAGAGCCTGTGATTGCCAAGCGAACCCCCTGCATCACGCTGCCAAACTTGATGCCTAAGCTATCCGTTGTTTTGTTTAGCAAATCTTTGGCGGTATGTGCATCAAACGCTCCCTCATGGTTTTGCAAAGCACTTTTATAGGCATTTAGCACATCTACCAATGGCTGATTCCATTTTTTTCCTGCTATTTGCTCATCAAAAGTTTGCGGTGCTTCGAATAGGTATTTGCCTTCAGTCAAAAAATCTTTCACAAAAGTTATTCTCTCCTTGAGAATAGCTACCACCTTTTCAGCTTTTTCCTTTGAAAGGCTAACTTGCTGTTTTTTTGCTTCTTCCAAAAGGTATGTCGCCAATTCTTCATTCGGTTTAGCCTTCAGGTATTGATGATTGAACCATTTGGCTTTGTTTATGTCGAACTTTGCCCCCGATTTACCAATTTTTTCTATAGTAAAGGCTTCTATGAGTTGCTCCATCGAGAATATTTCCTGCTCAGTCCCTGCGTTCCAACCCAATAGCACCAAGAAATTGACCATTACTTCGGGAAAATAACCTTCTTCTCTGTAGCCCATCATTGTTTCTTGTTTTTCAGGGTTTGTCCACTGCAAAGGAAAAACAGGAAAGCCTAATTGGTCTGCATAACGCTTGCTTAGTTTTCCATTGCCGTCAGGATTCATAATCAGTGGCAAATGGGCAAACTGAGGCATCACCTCTTTCCACCCCAAAAACTGGTATAGCAAAACATGAATTGGGGCAGACGGTAACCATTCCTCCCCACGGATTACGTGAGAAATCTGCATAAGATAGTCATCAACCACATTTGCCAGATGGTAAGTAGGCATTCCGTCAGATTTGAGCAATACCTTGTCATCTAAGAGTGGCGAATGGAAAGTTACCCAGCCTCGAATAAGGTCATGTACGCTAATTTCTTCTTTTTTAGGTATTTTTAAACGTATCACGTAAGGCTCTCCCGCAGCTAATTTTCTTTTCACTTCTTCTTCGCCCAAAGTTAAGGAGTTTTTCATCTGTAGGCGCGTGATGCCATTGTACTGTGGAGCTACTATCCCTGCTGCTTCCAATTCTTTTCGCTTTTCGTTCCATTCTTCCTCTGTATCAAAAGCGTAATAGGCATTGCCATCTTCCACTAACTTTAGTGCATATTCTTTGTAGAGATGCTTGCGTTCCGACTGCCTGTAGGGAGCAAACGCCCCGCCATGCCATGGGCTTTCATCTAACTTTATCCCTACCCATTCCAATGCTTCTTTTATATATTCCTCTGCTCCCTCTACATAGCGAGTTTGGTCAGTATCTTCTATTCTCAAAATCATTGTGCCATTATTCCTTTTGGCAATCAAGTAGTTATACAAGGCTGTTCTCACTCCGCCGATGTGCAGTCCTCCTGTGGGGCTTGGTGCAAAACGCACCCTTACTTTTCTTTCCATTTACAAAATTTGTATTAGCTATTAAAACCTTATCTAAGTTTGCAGCGCAAAGGTAATGAATTAGATAATTTTTTATACAATAAATTGTTATTCTATATCTTTTACATAACTTGTAATTGTTTTGTTGAAGACTATATATATAAATCACTTATAAATGTCCACCAAGTCATAGGTGAAAGCACATAAAACTCTCTTAAACTTCCATCTAATTGCCCGAATATGATAAAAAAGGGGATACTAAAAAATATTTAATTAGGTGAATGATACATTATAGTAAATTTATATATCGTTTCAATACGCTCGTTATCAGTTTATTACTGATGTCGTTTTTGGTATTTGCTCAAAATGCAAAAATAGATAGCCTCCGAAAAATGCTTTCTTCCTCCCAAGATACCCTACAACTTAATGTCATTTTGGAACTTTGCTGGCAGTACAGAAATGTGCAAAGCGATACGGCAATTATGTATGGCAATCAGGCAATTAACTTAGCTCAAAACTTCAAAAAAGATAGAAAACACGCACAAGCATACAATTATTTGAGTGCCATCTATCGGAACAAGGGAGATTATAACACAGCCTTAGCCATGAGCCAAAGAGGTAGCCAAATAGCAGAACAAGCAGGCGACAAAGAACAAACGGGGTATGCTCTCCAAAGCATGGGGGAAATAAATGCCAAATTGGGCAATCTGAAGCAAGCAATAGAATATGCTATCAAAGGGTTACAGATATTTGAAGAAATCAAAAATCTGCGTGGCATCGCCTTTTGCTACCTTACCTTAGGTAATATTCATACCTCCGAAGACGACTTGCAAAAAGCCTATTATTACTACGGCAAGGCACTGAAAGTGAGGCAAGAAGAAAAAGATATGGGAGGAATTGCCACAGCAACAGCCATGCTTGGAATTACGCTAAACAAGCAAGAAAAGTACAAAGAAGCTCTGGTATTTATGCACCAAGCAAAAGCGATTTACTTCAAACTGCACAACGACCGCAATGTGGCAAGTATGTTCAATAGCATTGCAAAAGTACATCTGGCAACAAATAGGTTAGATAGTGCTATCATCTATGCGGAGCAAAGTATATCATTGGCAAAAAAAATAGGGCTAAAAGACGTAATTAAAGAGTGCTATGAAACGCTTTTTAAAGTATATGCGTCAGAAAAAAAATTTACTATGGCTTTTAGCTATCAAAGTCTTTATATTCTATACAATGACAGCATTTTTAATGAGGAAAAAAATAGGCAAGTACAAGAAATGCAAAATCGCTATCAAAACGAAAAGCAGAAAAGCGAGATAGACCTATTGAAATCTGAGAATGAGCGAAAAACTTTATTAAATTGGGCTTTCATTGTTGGCTTGGTACTCTTAGTCGGATTGGCTTTAGCTTTTTGGCGAGGAAATTATGTGAAGAAAAGGGCAAATTTGTTATTAGAAAAACAGCACCATGAAATAAAGGAAAAATCTACACGACTATTAGAACTCAATGATGAACTAAATCAGACCAATGAAGAATTAAACCTAAATCTGGAAATTGTAAACAAACAAAATGCGGAAATTCAGCAAAAAAATGGCATTATTGAGAAAAAAAATAAAGATGTAGCAGATAGCATCACTTACGCCAAAAGGATACAGATGGCTATTTTGCCAAGCATCAGCAGTTTGAAACAGCATATTGCAGACTGTTTTGTACTCTTTAAGCCGCGAGATATTGTCAGTGGTGATTTCTACTGGTCTGCAAAAAAGGGCGACAAAATTTTATTGGCAGTAGCTGACTGCACAGGGCATGGTGTGCCAGGCGCATTTATGAGCATGATTGCCAATGATTTACTCAATTTGATTGTCCATGAAAAGGAAATTCATTCCTTGGATTTGATTTTAGCAGAAATGCACAAACTCATCAGGCAGGTACTTAAGCAAGATGAAAATGACAGTCGTGATGGATTAGATATTGCTATCTGCTGCATAGATTTGGAAAATAAAATATTAGAATACGCAGGGGCAATGAATCCGCTCTATATTATCCAAGAAAAAGAAAATGAAAACGGAGAAATAGTGCCTTCTATGCTCACAGAAATCAAGGCAGACAAGATGCCGATAGGCGGGCATGAACTCAAAAAAGAAAGATTTTTTTCCAAACATACGCTTAATGTTTCTAAATCTACCACAATCTATCTATTTTCAGACGGATACCCCGACCAGTTTGGAGGGAAATTCGGTAAAAAATTTATGGTAAAGCAGTTCAAAGAACTCCTTTTTTCAGTTCACCATCTCCCAATGAATCAGCAGCAAGAAATCTTAGAAACTACCCTATCTCAGTGGATGGAAGGGCATAAACAAATAGACGATATTACGGTAATCGGCATCAAAGTATCTTAAAAGTAAAAATTCTATCTATGAAAAGTCCTAAACAGACTCCTCAATTTCATTTGGATAACACCTAAAAAAGCCTCTTTAAATATCTTAGTCGACATCTTAGAAACGCCTTTGGTGCGGTCTTGGAAAATAATAGGTACTTCTGTAATTTTGAATCCATATTTCCAAGTTAAGAATTTCATTTCTATCTGAAAGGCGTATCCTACAAATTTTATTTTGTCTAATCCAATGGTTTTTAGCACTATAGACCTGTAGCATTTGAAACCCGCCGTAGTATCCATAATTTGCATACCCGTAATCTGCCGCACATACCAACTTGCAAAATATGACATCAATACCCTACCAATAGGCCAGTTGATGACAGTAACACCATTGCTGTAGCGAGAGCCTATTGCCAAATCGTAGCCATCATTAAGGCAAGCAAAATACAATTTGACCATATCCACGGGACGGTGCGAAAAATCAGCATCCATTTCGCAAGTAAATTCGTAACCCATTGCCAAAGCTATCTTAAAACCATGAATGTATGCCGTACCTAAGCCCATTTTGCCCTTGCGTTGCTCCAATATAATTCTACCTAAGTATTCTTCTTGCAGTTCTTTTACTTTTTCCGCAGTACCGTCAGGCGAGCCATCATCTACTATCATTATATCAAAGACAGATTCGCCTGCATCGTTTTGAGCCAATACTTCTCGGACTATCGCCTCTATATTTTCTATTTCGTTATACGTAGGAATGATAACAATGCAGTTTTTCACTTTGCTGCTGATTGGTTTTTTGTTTGAAAAATACTTCTATTACAATTATGATTCTGTAAAAGTAGGAAAAAAATTATTTCACAAAAAGTAAAAAAGCTGTTTTCTGCCTATTTTGTAGGTAAACATAAAAAAATATCCGTAGAATGTTTACTTTTGCAGGCTAATTGCTATAAAGTATGGAGAACAGTCGGAGATACATTAATGGTTTTTTAGGCTACTACGCTCCTATTTTTTATATCTTTTCACATTCATACAAATTTATGAGAAAGTCTTTCATTATTAGTTTTTTGGTATTGGTAAGTATCGCCACATTTGCCCAAAAAAAGCCCGTAGATACAGGCTATAATCCTCATTCTTTGAACCCCGTCCACAAGCACGACCAACTTTTCAAAAGGTCGCTATGGGTGAGAATGGATTGCAGAGAAAAAATTAATAAGCCATTTCATGCCAAAAATCATGAGTTAGCCCGCGTAATGCTCGATGCCATGCGTGCAGGGCTTGTACGCCCCTATACTAACGACTCTCTTTTAACACGCCTCGACGAGCAGACATTAACAGAAAGACTTACGATACCAGAGGCGGGGGCAGAACTAAGTGATGAGGAAAAAGCAATGGGCTTTAAGGCCGAAGATTTATTAGGTGGTGCAGATGCTTGGGAAGAAGACGACAAGAAAAAGGACAAAACGCCTACAAGTAACTTGTATTTACCAAAAGATATGTACATTTTCGAGATTAAAATGGATTTGATTTTTGATAAGAAACGTTCGAGAATGTACCGTGATATTCAGTCTATTACTATAGTTATTCCTGCCGAAAAAAACCCTGCAAAGGGCATAGATATTCCGATAGCAACTTTTTCCTATAAAGAATTGGTAGAAGGGGTATTTGCCGACAATCCAGAGGCAATTTGGTATAATTTCGAAAATCCCGCCTCTCACATGAATTTAGCCCATGCTTTTGAGTTGCACCTATTCAACGGCAAGATTGTAAAAATGGAGAATGGCGAAGATGTTTACTTAGAAAATATGTATGGAAACGACCAAAGAGCGGCACTCATTGCAGCAGAGCAAATCAAATATGACCTCTTAGAGTTTGAGGCATTGCTTTGGGAATATTAGAAGAATTAAAATATAGCACTTCATAAAAAAACCTCCTCCATTGTTTTATGAGGAGGTTTTTTTATTTATAATAATTGTAAATTTTCTGGATTGCCCCTAATAACTGTGGCAAATTGGCAGTACCGTATCTCTGCGAATCGATAAACAAGGTTTGGTTTTCAAGTTTCAAAAATTGCCAAATAAAACCATTTGTTACTGCCCCATAAATTATTTTTATATCATTTCCTTTTCTTTCGTTAAATAGGCGGGCTGCGTACATTTCCGCACCACACTGCCCATACCAATCTTCTATAGCATCATTTTTAGCTTCAAATACACACATGATTGGTGCATCTAAACCTTGTGCATCAGGATTGGAAGATATTAAAAAATCGGCTATTCCTTTTAAACCCTTACTTGGTTCTATGTTAAAAGTGAGTCCTGAAAGTGGTTTGAAGTTATTATTAATTTCCCAAACTTCTGCTAAAATAGGGGCTACAATAAACTCTGACTTTGCTTTTTCGTTTTTTAGCGGAAGTTTCATATTTCTTGCCAAAATGCCTGCAAGAACAACAGAAGGTTCTATTAGTGTTACTTTATCTAAAAAAGTATCATCAACTGTAGCATGAATACCGCAGATAATAGCTAAGTCTTCAAGCTGATAATATCTGTAAGAACTTGGAATTTTCATAGTATTGTTGTTTTAAACAAAGATAAGCAATACTTACCAAAATTTGGAAGTATTGCTTATTTTAAATCCCCTGCTTTACATCAAACTTTTCCAAATAATCCGCTACTCGGCGCACAAAAGAGCCTCCAAGCGCACCGTCCACAATTCGGTGGTCGTAAGAGTGAGAAAGGAACATCATCTGGCGAATAGCTATCACATCTCCATACTCGGTTTCGAGAACGGCGGGCTTTTTCTGAATAGCACCTACCGACAAAATAGCAACTTGCGGCTGCAAAATAATAGGCGTTCCCATCACATTGCCGAAAGAACCAATATTAGAAAGTGTATAAGTACCTCCCGAAAGCTCATCAGGGGTGAGTTTGTTTTCTCTGGCACGCTTGGCTAAGTCATTGACCTTGTGTGCCAATCCGAGTAGGTTGAGTTGGTCTGCGTTGCGAATTACAGGCACTATCAGGTTGCCACTTGGCAAAGCAACTGCCATCCCAACATTGATGTCTTTTTTTATAATCATATTATCCCCCTCGATGGAGGCATTCACAAACGGAAAATCTTTTAATGCCTTAGCTACCGCCATGATAAAAATAGGGGTATAAGTTAGGCTAATGCCATCTCTCTCTTTCACCATTTTCCCATTCGCATTCTTCCAATTTACAATATTGGTAACGTCAGCCTCCACAAAAGAGGTAACATGAGGAGAAATACGCTTGGAATCCACCATTCTTTGGGCTATCATCTTCCTCATTCTGTCCATTTCTATGATGTCCGCATTGCCCGTATAAGAAGCGGCGGGCTTGGACTGCTCTATTGGCTTTATTTCGTTCACAACTACTTTTTGAATAGTCGTTTCTTGCTTTTCTACGCTTGGTGCTATGGGCTTTGCAAAAGTCTGTAATGGTGCGTTTTTCTTGTCCTGAACATACTTCAAAATATCATTTTTGGTAAGTCTGCCATCTTTGCCAGAGCCAGCAATTCGGCTAAGTTCGTCCATACCAATATTTTCTTCTTTGGCAATATTCATCACCAAAGGTGAATAAAATCTACTTTCCATAGGCTCGGTGAGCAATGCCGCAAAACTTTCCGAAACCATTGGCTCGTCAGGGAGCATACTTTCTGCCAATATTTTAGTAGTGTGTGCTTTGGCAGCAGGCGTGCTATGTGCTTGGTCTGAGGAGCTGGTACTTATCAGAGCTACTGTTTTTCCAATAGGCACAACCTCTCCTACCTGCACCAATATCTCCATCAAAACCCCTGCGTGTGTAGAGGGAATTTCCGTATCTACTTTGTCCGTAGCTACTTCCAACACAGGCTCGTCTTGCTCTATTTTATCTCCTACTTTTTTCAACCAATTTAGGATAGTGCCTTCCATGACACTTTCGCCCATTTTGGGCATCACCATTTCTATTAACGCCATATTTTATGTTTTGCTTTGTGTTTATTAATCAAGGTATTGGGCTAAAAGTACAGATAAGCTACTCAAGCCAAAAAATCAGTTTTGCAAATTTATACTATTTCCCTAAAAATTCATTCAACTTTTGCTGATATTCTTCCTTTGTAAGCCTTTTTCGTGACGTAAGGGGTTGTTTTTCAGGCATATTCTCTATATGTAATGTAGAAGTTGGGAAAGCAAAACGCACGCCTAAATGCTCCGCCAAATGAATAGCTTTTAGCAGTGTTTCCTGCCTCCATGCAAACTCCTGTAATACATCAGAGGTGATAAAATGTACAACAAACAAAATGTCCAAAGAGGATGCCGCAAAATCGTGCAAGAAAATATAAGAATTTTCTTTGTGTGTATATGGGTGATTATCAATAATTTGCCTGAGTCCATTTATGTATGTGTCTATCAATATAGGCGGCGTATCATAGGTAATAGCGATACGAGTGCGATAGCGTATCATTTCCCTAATGCCCATATTATCTATGTTCATATCGGCAATTTTGGCATTGGAAACGGTGATAAGGGAGTTATAAAAAGTACGGATGCGCGTAGAGCGGAAGCCAATATCTTCTACTTTACCCTCGATGCCCTCGGTAATAATCCAATCACCAATCTTAAAAGGTTTATCTACCAAAATCATCATAGACCCAAATACATTCTTGAGCGTATCCTGAGCTGCCAAAGCTATAGCCAAGCCGCCCAAAGACAAGCCCGCAATTACGCCTGTGATATTCCAGCCAATATCTTCGGTAAAAAGCCATATACCAACGAGTACGATGAGAATACGAGCCGTTTTGCGAAGCAGTACATTTAGTTGGGGGTTGAGGGAACTGCCTGTTTTGTTTGCCCAAGTATCCATATATGCCCCTACGATATTCACCAATTTATAGGCGACGTAGGTAAGAAATACAATTTGGGCAAGAGAGAAAGAGCCTTGGATATAATAAGAATATTCCAAAGGAAACTGTAAGGAACGCACAAGCACACGCAAGACAATTACTAAGAACGCAAGACTAAGCGGCTGGGCAATTTGGGAAAGGTAGCCCTCGAAAACCTCTGTATTCTCTGCCGTACGCTTTAAGATTCGAGAAAGAATTTTATTAATAATGAGTTTGAAAACCTTAAATAACAGCAATGCCAATATAAGCAAGACCGCAATGCCAATATATTGGTAGGAAGTAAGATTTAAAAATTTCTCGGCGTTGGTAATGTCTAAACCAAAAAGTTTTTGGAGGTGTAGAGGAAAGACTTTTTTATACAGTTCGGGAATATTCTCTATAGTTTCTTTGGAGTAGTACCAATTTCCATTAGAAGTTTTTTCCAAATAAATATCAATGCCAAATCTGGAAGTGAGGTAATAAACATTTTTGTTGTATTTGGTTGAATCTGTATAGTTTGCATTGTCGGGGATTTCGTCAAAAACAATGTATTCGCCAAGCCCTTCATAGATTTCTTGGAGCATGACTGCACGCTGCTGAATATCTTTGCGTGCTTCGTTGGTAATTGTTGGGTTGTTGAGTGCATAAGAGGAGTACATGGTATATCGCCACGCATTCGACTTTTTCTGGTATTCCTCTGATAGAAACTTCAAATGCGTTTCTACTGTTTGCCGAGGCGAACGCAAACGAATTGTATTCTGCCCGTAGGACAAATTAATTAGACATAAACCAATGAAAATGAGAGAAAAAAGTTTAAATCTAAGCATTGTTGAATAGGAGATTAAAAATATAAAAAGACGACATCTCTTTTCTGGCTAAGATGTCATCTTTTGAAATAAAAAACTATTGATTGATAACTAATTGATAGGCAACTACCTTATTTTTGAAAAAAGTAGGCACAAGTACAATTTTTTGAGCAGGAATATAACCAATATCAGCAGCGTTGATTTTATCTGCTTGGGTGTCCAAAAGTTTAAATTTTTCGCCATTGTTGATGTAGAAAACTTCTCCTGTCCAGCTCGATACTAAGTAGGCATTTTCGCTTACTTTTTCTACGCCATCACCCGCATCTATTCCTTCGGTAATCACGCTTATTTGCTTGGTAGTCAAGTCTATTTTTTTGAATTTACTATCGCCATTTGTTGCAAGCATTAGCGTATTTGCATCTACAAAAAATAAACCGTTAGGGCTTCCCAAAGAGTCAGCCGCAATCAAATCAGTAATTTTACCTGTTTGGCTTGCTAACATCTGAATTTTGTTCTTCTTCATGTCTGTAAAATAGACTGTTTCTGTAGTAACATCAATCGTGATGTCATTGAGAAATTCAGAACCTTTGACGGGGTGTTTCTTTACAATTTTGCCCTTTTCGATATCAATTTCTACAATATCAGTAATGTCTGTTACAAATAATTTATTGCCAATAATGCCCATTCCTTTTGGTGCATTCAAACCCTTTATCCATTCTAAAGTCTCAATTTTGCCATCAGTAGTCAGTTTTGAGATAGAACCTTTGCCATCTTTGGCTGTAGGGTCACCTTGTATGTTGGCTACGTACAAAATATTAGCCGCTTGGTTGTAAATTACTGATTCGCAGGTAGTAAGCGTAGTGTCTGTTTCCCACAATTTCACCAATTCCGCCAAAGGCTTCGGGGCAATCGTATCTAATGTTACTGCCGTGGAATCTGTAGTTGCCTCGGTAGCTTGCTCTCCAGAAGGTGCGCAAGAAGCCAATGAAAGCATTGTAGCTAAGAATAATAAGCTAAAAATTTTGGTATTCATGTGTTTGTTTAATTTTTTTAAAATTAAGAATAAGCACAAAGGTATAAATTTCCTTATAGTTTAGCAGACTATATTTTCTTATATTTTTTATTTTTTTATAACTACATTCAAATAGCAATTTTTATCAAAAAAAGATAAAAAATACCTAATTTGCACACCAAATATTAATAACATCATGCCAAGACAGTACCTTAACCCCAGAAACATTCAATTTATACTCCATGAAGTATTAGAAATATCTTCATTGAGCAATTTTGCCTATTACCAAGACCACAGTAAAGAAACTTTTGATATGGTATTAGAAGCAGCCAAGCAGTTGGCTGACAAGCACTTACTCCCGTATCTGACAGAAATGGATAGGAAACCTCCCCAATATGAAAATGGTGAAATTCATGTTCACCCCAAAATAAAGGAATTAATGAAACTTTACGGCGAGGGCGGGTGGATTTCGGCAAGTTCTACTTACGAAGAAGGTGGGCAGCAGTTGCCACTTGTAGTCGGAAATATGGTAGGTTTTATCTTTGGTGCGGCAAATTATTCTGCCTCCATTTTTCCATTTCTTACCACAGGGGCGGCAAATCTTATCCGCAATTTTGGCTCCGAAGAACTAAAAAAACAGTACATTCCAAAGATGTACGAAGGGCAGTGGCAGGGGACAATGGCACTGACCGAACCGCAAGCAGGTAGTTCGCTCTCTGACGTGCAAACTACCGCAACACCCACAGAAAAAGACTATTATCTCGTAAAAGGGCAAAAGGTTTTTATTTCAGCGGGCGACCACACTGGCTTAGATAATGTAGTACATCTCATGCTCGCACGCATCAAAGATGCACCCGCAGGCGTAAAAGGTATTTCCCTTTTTGTAGTGCCTAAAAAACGTTTGGAAAATGGGCAATTAGTTAGTAATGATGTTACTACGGCAGGAATGTTCCATAAAATGGGCTATAAAGGTGCGCCCATTGCCCACTTAATCATGGGAGAAAAAGAGGAATGTAGGGCTTATCTGGTTGGTGAGCCACATAAGGGTTTGAGCTATATGTTTCAGATGATGAACGAGGCACGCTTGGGGGTAGGAATGTCAGCTGTTTCCATCGCCTCCGCAGCCTATTATGCATCTTTAGAGTACGCCAACGAAAGACCGCAAGGAAGACCGCTATCCTCCAAAAATCCTGCTCTGCCGCAGGTAAATATCATCGAACACCCCGACGTAAGGCGTATGTTACTTTTCCAGAAAGCAGTGATAGAAGGCTCTTTTGCTCTTTTGGCACAGTGCAGTCTATATGCCGATTTGGAGAGAGTGAGCGAGGGCGAGGACAAAGAAAAGTATTTTTTACTGCTCGATTTGCTCACCCCTATTGCTAAAAGTTACCCCTCCGAAATGTCGGTGCTAACCACAAGTGCGGCGATACAGTGCTTGGGCGGCTACGGATATTTGGAAGACTATGCTCCCGAACAGTTTTTCAGGGATACCCGCATACACCCTATTCACGAAGGCACAACAGGCATACAGGGCTTAGACTTGCTTGGCAGAAAAATAACGATGCACAATGGCAAAGCCCTTACTTTGCTCATAGATGAAATGCGAAAAACCATTGTTTCTGTGCCTCATTGGAGCGATTTGCGTATCAGAAAACATGAATTTGCAGAGGCTATTCAGCACTTGCACGCCGTTACTATTCATCTGACGGACTTGATAAAAGAAAACAAACCAGAAGTATTTTTGGCAGATGCTACCCTCTACTTAGACTATTTTAGCATAGTAACGATTGCTTGGATTTGGCTCACACAAGGCTTGGTGGCAGAGAAAGCACTCCTTAATACTGAGTTGAGCGAAGATGATAAAAATTTTTATCAGGGAAAAATACTCACAGTACATTACTTTTTTGAGTATGAGTTACCCAAAATACAAGCATTACATCACCGCCTTGTAAGCAATGACAGATTGACAATCAATATGAAATCTGAATATTTGAATTAGTTTATAGGCTAAACGTTCTTTTCAGTTCTGCCCAAAGTGCTAATTTTTTTTGCTTGTCGCCCGCTAAGTCGGTGAGTGAATCTGAGTAAATGACTTGAGTGCCTTCGGTAATTTCCCTTGCTTTATTTTTCTCTATCTGAGCAAAAGCAGGGGGAATCTTGGCGGAGGAAAACACAAAAATAAATTTTCTCGATGCCAAATTAATGGGCTGAAAATCGCCTATAAATAATCTTTCTAACTTATCCGAAGAAATGCTGACAGCTTTCAGAATATTAGCAAGCAGTTCCTCTTGGGCTACGGGAAGTGAGTTTTCTTCATGCAGAATAAGAAAAGGCTTTGTTTCTTGTTTGGGGAGGTCGGCTAAATGCGCAATACCGACCTCCTCATCCTTAGCAATTACATAGATTTTTTCTGTGATAAAGAGTGGCAAGAAAAACAAATCTTCTTTCATGTTGCTCTTTTCTATTTGGTAATTGCTACTTTTTTGAGTATGCTTTCAATAATTTCTCTCGTAGTGATGCCCTCTGCTTCTGCCTCGTAGTTGAGCAAGATGCGGTGATTTAGCACATCATATACTATTTCTTTGATGTCTTCGGGAAGCACATAATCTCTGCCTTCCAAAAATGCAATCGCCTTAGCAGCACGATTCATATTGATACTTGCCCGCGGCGAAACGCCAAATTGGATAAAAGATGCCTCCTCGATAAGTCCGTACTCTTTGGGCTTGCGAGTGGCAAAAACCAACTCAATGATGTATTTTTCCAATGAATCGGAAATTTTCACCGCATTAATGGCATCGCGTATCGCAAAAATTTCATTCTTACTCAATACAGGCTGCACATCTCCATAAAAAGTAAGGTTCGACATGCGGCGCATTACTTCCAATTCTGATTCCTTGTCGGGGTAGTTTACATACACCTTCATCATAAAGCGGTCTAACTGTGCCTCTGGCAAAGGATAAGTACCCTCTTGCTCCACAGGGTTTTGCGTAGCCAATACCAAGAAAGGTGCGTCCAACTTAAAAGTAGTCGTCCCAATCGTTACTTGCTTTTCTTGCATGGCTTCGAGCAGGGCAGACTGCACTTTGGCAGGAGAACGGTTTACCTCGTCAGCCAGAATCAGGTTAGAAAAAATGGGACCCTTTTTTACCTCGAACTCTGCGGTTTTCTGATTGTAAATCATCGTCCCTATCAAATCGGCTGGTAGCAAATCGGGGGTGAATTGAATACGCTGAAAATTTAGGCGTAATACCTGAGCAAGTGTATTGATAGTGAGCGTTTTGGCAAGACCTGGCACGCCCTCAAGCAAGATATGCCCGTTGGTAAAAAGTCCTATCAATAGGCGATTAATCATATAACGCTGCCCAACTACGACTTTATTCATCTCCTCGTAAACCTGCTGAATTTTCACACGCAGTGCCGCCGCATCTACAGGTGGAGTTTTTCCCCATTCTATATTTTCCATATATTCTATTATTCTTAGTAAATTCGTGTAATTTATGTAATTTGTGTTCAGAATTACAATCTGCCGTAAAATTAGGAATCAAATTTAAAATAATGAATTTTTTGTATGTTAAGAAACTTTAATTTATCTATTCATTTTTATATCTTTACTTTCAATCCATGCTACATCTCTTATTTTATTCATTTCCATTACAATTATTAATTTACCACATCAAAAAAAGTCAGGTATTGCTTTTACTTTGGTTGGTGTTAGTTGCCGTAGTTACGGGCTACTTCGGGAAAAGTTTGGGAATTCCTTACCTATTTTTAGATGCAGAGTATTTAGGTCAGGTAAATTTTACAAGTTTTTTTCTTGTTGGTGCTGCTTTTGGCATCTTGTCCATGTCTTTTCATATCACTTGCTACATTCTCATTGGGCATCAGTTTGGTTTTTTGGTATCCCTGCGGCTGCCCTTTACAAAGTTTTGTGTAAATAACAGCACTATCCCATTGGCTTTCACTATCATTTATCTCTATAACTTTATCCATTACCAAAAAGCATTTGGGCAGGACGATATTCTGCTCAAAGTAGCAGGCTTGCTTTCGGGCTTGGCGGGGATGCTCATTCTCTTTTTTGTCTATTTCCATTATACTAACAAAGACATTTTCAAGCATTTGGCTGCAAACGTGGACAAACAACTGAAGCGAAACAAATTTAACCGCTTTTTCATCATGCAGCGATTGGCAAACACACAAACGAACCGCATCATTGTAAAATCGTATTTCCAACTGCCTTTTTATTTTAAGCGGATCCGATACGACTATACCTATAATAAGGAAGATATGCTCAAAATTTTTGACCAAAACCAACTCAATGCTTTGATAATCCAAGCCGTTTCTTTTGCTTTTTTGGTTGTTTTGGGCATTTTCCGCGATATAGAATATATGCAAATTCCCGCAGCAGCAAGTGGCATGATTTTGCTCTCCTTAGTGATGATGCTTGCGGGCGCGCTTACCTATTGGTTTCGGGCTTGGGCGGGAATAGTTGTACTAATCATTGCTCTTATTGCCAACGGCATACTGCTAAGAGTAGGCACAGAAAAGCCGTTTAACCAAGCATACGGGCTGAATTACGATAAAAAAGCAACCTATTCGCTGGAAAAAATTCAGGACTTGGGCGGTATCAATAACTACTTGGAAGACTTCAAAGCGGGAACGCAAGTGCTGGAAAATTGGCGAGCAAAATTTCCAAAAGAAAAAAAGCCAAAAATGATTTTTATTTGCAGTAGCGGAGGCGGACAAAGAGCCTCTGTATGGTCTATGCGGTGCTTGCAAGCCTTAGATAGTGCCTTCAAAGGGGAGGTAATGCGGCAAACTATGCTCATGACGGGGGCATCAGGAGGCATGATTGGGGCTGCTTATTTCAGAGAACTCTATTTGCGACAGCAGCAAGAAAAATCTATCTCCCTCAACGATACAAAATACTTAGAAAATATAGCCAAAGACCGACTAAACACGCTTATTTTTGCCCTACTCACAGGCGATTTGGGATTCAAATTCCAACAGTTTAATGATGGCAATAAGTCTTACTTCAAAGACCGTAGTTATTTTTTTGAACGAAAAATCATCAGAGATACAGAAAATATGTTAGATAAACGCCTCATAGACTATCAGTTACCTGAACAGCAAGCCCAAATCCCGATGATGATACTTTCGCCCTGCATCGTCAATGATGGTCGCAAACTTTTTATTTCTTCGCAGCCCATTTCTTATATGAGTGTAAGCGAACTATATGAGAAAAAGGAAATTCATAGCAAGATAAAAGGCATTGAATTTAGGCGTTTTTTTGAAGCACAAGACGCTGATAGTCTGCATTTTGTAACAGCGTTGCGAATGAACGCCACTTTCCCCTACATTACGCCCAACGTTTTGCTGCCCTCCAATCCGCTTATGGAAGTGATGGATGCGGGCTTGTTAGACAATTTCGGTTTGGATAATGCCATTCGTTTCTTGTATGTGTTTAGGGAGTGGATTAGCGAAAATACTTCGGGCGTGGTTTTCATTGCGATACGCGACCCTCAAAAAGAGGAAATTCCCAAACACAGCGAAAGAACTTTTCTCAACTATCTTTTCAGCCCCATTGAGGACATGATAGGCAACCTCTCTCGCCTACAAGACGTGCGAAACGACAACGATTTGGAATACGCAAGGGCGTGGTTTGTCGGCAAAATTAGCCTGATAGAGTTTCAGTATCAGCAGGAAACTTCGCAGCCCGCATCACTTAGCTGGCGACTTACTACCAAAGAAAAAGAAGACATCAAACAGATGATTCACAGCCCTTTTAATAGGGCAGCGATGGAAAAGCTAAAAGAAACACTGGCAGAGGAATAGGTAGAATTAAAAAAATCACTAAAAGCAATAAAATTAATATACATTCTTGGCGTTGTGGTTTGCTTTCAAATAAGGATTTGTATGTTAGTTATTGGTCATTGGTTATTAGTTATTGGTCATTGGTTATTTATTAGTTATTGGTCATTGGTTATTAGTTATTGGTCATTGGTTATTAGTTATTGGTCATTGGTTATTAGTTATTGGTCATTGGTTATTAGTTATTGGTTTGCTTTCAAATAAGGATTTTGTATATTGAAACCAAGAAATTAGGGCAATGCTTTATCGTTGTGGTTTGCTTTCAAATAAGGATTTTGTATATTAAACTTTAAGTCTTCTACATCTGGCTTCACGTTGTGGTTTGCTTTCAAATAAGGATTTTGTATATTAAACCCCTACTTTCAAACTGTAATACGGGTTGTGGTTTGCTTTCAAATAAGGATTTTGTATATTTGATTTTCTCGAGGAAAATACTCCTGTCATGTTGTGGTTTGCTTTCAAATAAGGATTTTGTATATTCTCTTACTGCAATCTATAATATAGCAATTGGTTGTGGTTTGCTTTCAAATAAGGATTTTGTATATTCAATGCCATGCAAAACACCTACCCTACCATGTTGTGGTTTGCTTTCAAATAAGGATTTTGTATATTACGGTCTTGCGGGTATGTTTCTTTTCTCACGTTGTGGTTTGCTTTCAAATAAGGATTTTGTATATTACACACAGACATTGCAACCACTCAAATATAGTTGTGGTTTGCTTTCAAATAAGGATTTTGTATATTAAGCATTAAATAAAGCAGAAGCGGGCTATAGTTGTGGTTTGCTTTCAAATAAGGATTTTGTATATTTAAAACACGGCTTATATCAATTGACCTATAGTTGTGGTTTGCTTTCAAATAAGGATTTTGTATATTCTTAGTCAGTCCATCGGATTGCTTGGCACAGTTGTGGTTTGCTTTCAAATAAGGATTTTGTATATTAATAAGCGTTTTGAAGGCTTCTTCACCTTGTTGTGGTTTGCTTTCAAATAAGGATTTTGTATATTCTTTTTATATTTTTAATCTCCTATTCAACAGTTGTGGTTTGCTTTCAAATAAGGATTTTGTATATTATAAGGCAAATAAGGTGCAATGTGTTTTAAGTTGTGGTTTGCTTTCAAATAAGGATTTTGTATATTTAATGCCTGTAAATCAAGGTCGCCATACATGTTGTGGTTTGCTTTCAAATAAGGATTTTGTATATTGCACAAAAGAGCGGAGGCGGGCGGGTTTGTGTTGTGGTTTGCTTTCAAATAAGGATTTTGTATATTATAACTGAATCAACAGCACCGCCCAAGCCAGTTGTGGTTTGCTTTCAAATAAGGATTTTGTATATTTGCATTATTTGTAGTAATATCTTTGAATAGGTTGTGGTTTGCTTTCAAATAAGGATTTTGTATATTCGAACTCTGCCTGTAGCCAATGCGTAGCGAGTTGTGGTTTGCTTTCAAATAAGGATTTTGTATATTTCTGCCGAGCATATCTTTAGCAATTATTTAGTTGTGGTTTGCTTTCAAATAAGGATTTTGTATATTGTTTTTTTTGTGGGGTGTGCTTTTTTCAGTGTTGTGGTTTGCTTTCAAATAAGGATTTTGTATATTTACAAGCACAGTAGGTACAATAGGCTTAAAGTTGTGGTTTGCTTTCAAATAAGGATTTTGTATATTTTCTACCTTATTTTAGCCCCCAAACTTCTTGTTGTGGTTTGCTTTCAAATAAGGATTTTGTATATTACTTGCAGGAATTGCATGAAAGCGGAGAGGGTTGTGGTTTGCTTTCAAATAAGGATTTTGTATATTCAGTCTAATTTTTGGCAGTATTACAAGACAGTTGTGGTTTGCTTTCAAATAAGGATTTTGTATATTAGGTATCATATTTTTTAGCGGCGACCTTATGTTGTGGTTTGCTTTCAAATAAGGATTTTGTATATTTAATTTCTTTATTGGCGGCATCCACTTGTGGTTGTGGTTTGCTTTCAAATAAGGATTTTGTATATTCAAATTCCGCTTTATAATCGCCAGAACTTAGTTGTGGTTTGCTTTCAAATAAGGATTTTGTATATTTTGTAAGCCGTATAGCGTACCTGAATGACAGTTGTGGTTTGCTTTCAAATAAGGATTTTGTATATTGTAGAACTCTATAAACATTTGCCCATCAGGGTTGTGGTTTGCTTTCAAATAAGGATTTTGTATATTCATAGATTCGCTCCTTGACTTACACTCTGTGTTGTGGTTTGCTTTCAAATAAGGATTTTGTATATTCTAACTTTTGAAACAAGTAAGGCGTTAAATTGTTGTGGTTTGCTTTCAAATAAGGATTTTGTATATTAACAAGGTTTCATATTCGTACTGTGTGCCAGTTGTGGTTTGCTTTCAAATAAGGATTTTGTATATTAATACTTGGAAAGGGAATACTTACATAGCTGTTGTGGTTTGCTTTCAAATAAGGATTTTGTATATTATTTTTTCGGTTTGAAGGGTGTACTCAGGGGTTGTGGTTTGCTTTCAAATAAGGATTTTGTATATTCAAAATACAAGGGACTTACTCAAAGACCAAGTTGTGGTTTGCTTTCAAATAAGGATTTTGTATATTAGTACATGATTGACAATGCCGATTTGGTAGTTGTGGTTTGCTTTCAAATAAGGATTTTGTATATTTGGCAACTTTGATACGAACATGAGCAATATGTTGTGGTTTGCTTTCAAATAAGGATTTTGTATATTTGCGTTGCACCTGCCAAATCGGGGTGATACTGTTGTGGTTTGCTTTCAAATAAGGATTTTGTATATTCGCAAGAGTTTTACAACCATTGGTTGATTAGTTGTGGTTTGCTTTCAAATAAGGATTTTGTATATTGCAAAATAGCAAGTTTGCCTTCAGCAGTAAGTTGTGGTTTGCTTTCAAATAAGGATTTTGTATATTACACCCTCATAAGTTACGGCATACGTTCGGGTTGTGGTTTGCTTTCAAATAAGGATTTTGTATATTAGCCACTTTTCTAACAAGATTTCAGCGTGTGTTGTGGTTTGCTTTCAAATAAGGATTTTGTATATTTGCGAAAGTTATATAACGATTTTATGTATAGGTTGTGGTTTGCTTTCAAATAAGGATTTTGTATATTTCTGGATTTTGGGGGCGTTCGTGGTTTACCGTTGTGGTTTGCTTTCAAATAAGGATTTTGTATATTGGGAAGTATAATGGAACTTTTCAAATATTTGTTGTGGTTTGCTTTCAAATAAGGATTTTGTATATTAGGCATTATCTTTTCAACATCTGACTTAATGTTGTGGTTTGCTTTCAAATAAGGATTTTGTATATTTGTACCGTAGCTTTTGCCCACCCAAAAAAAGTTGTGGTTTGCTTTCAAATAAGGATTTTGTATATTGTTTCCACAATTTTTGTTTGAATGTCTTGGGTTGTGGTTTGCTTTCAAATAAGGATTTTGTATATTGTTAGCGGTTTCGTACTCAATGTATTGATTGTTGTGGTTTGCTTTCAAATAAGGATTTTGTATATTATTAGCACAACTGACACCGCCGTCATTATCGTTGTGGTTTGCTTTCAAATAAGGATTTTGTATATTCTTGATTTGGTTTACAGTCAGCTGCGATAGGTTGTGGTTTGCTTTCAAATAAGGATTTTGTATATTAAATGCTTTTCCAACTAATTGAAGACAATCGTTGTGGTTTGCTTTCAAATAAGGATTTTGTATATTTTTGTTGTAAATGCAGTTCTTAGAAGATTAGTTGTGGTTTGCTTTCAAATAAGGATTTTGTATATTTGAGGTAGAACCACAGATAACGCTTGAAGTGTTGTGGTTTGCTTTCAAATAAGGATTTTGTATATTGAAAAAAAACTATTGGAATACTTACCACTGGTTGTGGTTTGCTTTCAAATAAGGATTTTGTATATTTCAAAGACCAATTTACCCTATTCAAACAGGGTTGTGGTTTGCTTTCAAATAAGGATTTTGTATATTTTGTACCTTTGGGTGTGCAACTTGCTAATAGTTGTGGTTTGCTTTCAAATAAGGATTTTGTATATTAATCAAAAATGTATGAAGCCTTTAAGCAGTGTTGTGGTTTGCTTTCAAATAAGGATTTTGTATATTTCCTGCGGATTTATATGGAGTTTCAGCACAGTTGTGGTTTGCTTTCAAATAAGGATTTTGTATATTTTAGGATTAGCAATGGCAATCATGGCTACTGTTGTGGTTTGCTTTCAAATAAGGATTTTGTATATTAGGGGTACGGATAGTAATCTATTTGTCAGTGAGTTACAAGGATTTTTGAAAGAAAAAAATGCCTTCTTTCGGAAATCCCTCCCTAAGCGAAGGCATTTTTTTGATTGCTTATCACAATAAAAGATTATTCTGTAGGCTGTTTTCAGCCTTTGGTCTGCTGACCTCGCCCGCTTCGAGCGGGCTTTTTTATTTCAGAACATCGTAAGCTGCTGCGTAATCTTGGGTAGCTGCTGCGCCTGATAGCCATAAAAAATCTCAATATCACCAAACTGCTTGTCGGTGAGGCTAAAAATAACGATATGCCCCTCCTTTGGCAGTGCCTTTTTTACTCTCTCTATATGCACGAGGGCATTTTCCCTACTCATGCTGTGCCTGATATAGATGGAATACTGGAACATAGAAAAGCCGTCTTTGAGCAAGCTCTTGCGAAAGTCGGCATAAGCCCGTCTTTGTTTTTTGGTCTGGACGGGTAGGTCAAAAAATACGAATACCCACATAATTTTGTAATGGTTAAAAACGTCATCAGAAATAAGCATAGTATTGTTATTTAGTAAATTCGGGATACAAGATTTTGGTACTTTCTTTGGCAAAGCACCGCACCAAAGAGGCTGTAGTGCGCTGCAAGCCTACCATGAGGGGGCTGTTTTCCCCGTCTATCCGTACGTCTGCGGTTGCTATCGTAAGTAGGCGTTCCTTCGTTTCCTTACCTAAGTCGGCAAAAGGTTTGCCTTCCTCTATCATGTCCAGCACCATCGCATCTACAAAGGGGCGGTACGGCTCCATGATGTCATCGGCGAGGCAGTAGGCATTGTACTGGTTGCGGTGGAAAATACCCAAAGTAGGCAGCAAGCCAGAGCCAACGAGCGAGCGAGCCACTACAGCCCTAAGGATAGCATAGCCATAGTTGAGCAGACCGTTTGGCGGTGCGCCCTCTCTACTTCTGCGAAAGTCGGGCAGGTGCGGCGCAAAAATTCGTTGCCAATAAAAGGCGGCGGCTCTTGCCTCATGCCCCTCGGAGTCGGCTGACTTTACGCCTTTTGCCCATCTTCTTAGGCTGTCTGCCTCCTTGTGCCGAAGTTCCAAATGCCTTGCTTGGTTGAGTAGTTTTGCCTTGACAGTCTGCTGCCAAAGTTGCTTTTTTAGCGGTTCGGAAGCCGAAATTTGCTCTCTGAAGTGCAGAGATTGGAGATGATTTCCGTTCAGGTTGAGCATCAAGCCTGTAGGCAGGTGCTGGGCATCGCAGGTAATAAAGGCAACATTATTAGCGAGTAGGCTTCCCATCAGGCTATGACTCACCGTAATCTGGGGGTGGTCGAGTAGCAAGATGCCAATATCCTCGATAGGAATACTTGCCAAAAATTCATTTTTAGGAGAATAGACCGCTAACTGCTCGTCTTTTTTGCCTAAGTAGGCAGGATTACCAAAATAGATAGTACGCTTTATCATGGGCGTAGTGCAGATGAAGTAAAATGGATACAAATAGGGGTATTAGGGCAAGGGATAATAAAGAAAATAACGGAATAGGTGTAAAAAGGTTCTAAAAAGAGAGGGAGAAAGATTGCCAAGGTCTGCGACCGTTTACAACCTTCTCCCTCTTTTGTAGACTATGCCATAGAAATTCTGCCTAAGATGTCAATTTTGACTTTAACCGCTTTGAGCTTAGAGGGACTTCTGAAAATACGAACAATACTCTGTTCCTTTTTCTCATTTTTATCTTTGCTTCTATCTGCACTTGTTTTGGCAGCATAGTGTAAACCAAAGTAAATAGTCCCACTTGAAATTTCTATGACTTTGTATAACCTCTTAAAAAGATCTTTGTCGTCATGCCAACTGATTTCGTCTGTATGATTCTCATACATCACAAACATATCTCCTTTTTTTAAGGTATAAATAAGTTTGTAAGTTTGCTCACCTTCCTGAATGATTGGCTGTAGTACGGGTAAGTTATTGGTTTTTCGCTGTATAGATTCCATAAAACTTACCACTATGTCCATCCTTTTGGTTTGTGGTTTGCCTTTATTGATGACTTCAGCTTCGTAAACCCCCATGATATAATTATCATTTGGCATTACATAGGGTGTATTTTCCCTATTTGGGTAAAGTGGAATAGGCTTGTCCGTTTTGGCAACTGTTACCCTTTTCAGAGGCACATCATAGCCTTTTTTGCTATACATTTTTGCCTCTATTATTTTTTGTTCTTTTGTTTTTTGCTTGCCTTCTTGCTCTTTTTCAGCAAAATATTTTTTTACTTGTTCTTTTACTTTTGGGTCTATGATGTTCTCTATTTCAGTATCCGAAAGCAAATCAATCGGTTTGCGAACTTTGGCTACTAATTGCCCTTTCTTGAAATATGGGTGCTTGTCATTTGGAAATTTGATGTACCCTAAATAGGTGTCATTATGCAAAGCCCCTCTTACCGCAAAAGTAGTTTTGGTTTTGATTAATCCTTTAGATTTAGTAAAAATTCTGCCTTTCTTTCTCACTATCAGCCTATTATCTGCTCTATGAGAGATGAGCATACTGCCTAAGTGCTTATCAAGCTGTGTGCGTAGCTTCCCGTTCCACATTTGCTTGGGTAGATATTTCTCGTCTATCTGGTAGAGGTCGCGCTGCGGATTGTAGGCACTCCATTTGCTTAATGTATCAAGTAAAGACTTGGTAGTGAGTGCTATTACTATGGCATCTACAGCATGATGCCTGTGGTCGCCTCTGTTTTTGATTTCGGGGTTTTCCCCCTTTAGCGTACCGTTTAGCCCCCAATGCGCCCGCAGTTGTGCAGTACTTTGCCCTTTTACCAGCTCTACATTTACTACTTTTGTCAGCATTTCTCCCGCTTTTACCGCTATGTAGGCAGTATTCCGAAGCTGCTGCTCCAGAAAGTCGGCGGGGGGATATTCCTGCATTTTTAGCTTGTCTTGCTTGTGCTTAGGGAAAATTTTAATTCTTTCACAAAACGCATTCCAAGCCTCTTTTCCCAAAGTATTGAAAATATACTCATAAGGTGTTCTTTCGCCTTTGTCTTGGTTAAACTTCCTCTCCGCCAATGTTTTATTTGCAAAGCCATTGTCCATACTTTTGCTGTAGGGAATGATATGCTCTACTTCTGTTTCGGACTTAAAAAGGTCAGAGAGAGAAATAATTTCACCTGTATAGACCGAGCGGCGCAGGCACTCTTTCCAGAGGTTAAACTTGGTTTTGTCCCCTGTGCTTACCCTTCGGGAAAACTTGACAAACTCCTCCATATTTCCGCCTTTTTTGGCAAGGTCTTCGGCATCCGCCCCTAATTCCAGCCAAAGTTCGTACTTGGTAATTTCGGAGCTTCTCGGTGATATTTGTCTATCTAACTTTTGGGAGAGAAAATCAGCGTATTCCTTCCGCAGCGCATCTTTATCGCGGTTTTTGTTGTGCATCTTTTCCCTTTCTTCTTTTGGCTTGCGTAGCTCTCTTGCGGTTTCCACTCGCACCATGTCGGGCTTTCCGTACAGCCTAATTACTTCATTGACAAGTCTTTTCATTTCGGTCAGGCTTCGCTGTACTATTGGGTTTCGTAGCTCATTTGCTTCTAATTTTTTCAATGAATCTTCAAGCGGTCTATTTGCCTTTTCCGTATCAAGGGAGTGATGGTAGCCTGCTTTTTTGCACGCCTCCGAGTATTGGTAGCCCTCTTTGAGATGTGGCAAAATCTTACCCATCGCTTTTGTGCAAAGCGAGCTGTAGTCATCTTCTAAGTTGATTTTAGCAAATGTAAAAGCCTGCTGCTCTGTGAATTGTAATTTTTCTAAAGCAATTTTTTTGAGCCAAGTTTTATCTTTTTGGATATGCAAATAATGCCAAACTTGGTCTAATTTTTCGGAAGAAAGTGCGTTTACGTACTCCTCGCCTAATGCCTTGATAAGTTTTACCCTTGTGATATTTCCTTTGATGCTGTCCTTGTCATCAAAGTTCATTTCTACAGCTTTGGGCTTGGCAAAAAGTAGCTTTTTAATCTCCGAAGCTTTTAGGCTTGGCTTGCTTTGCAGTTCCTCAAAGAGAATTTGCTTTTCGCCTTTGGTAAGTGGTCTGCCCTCGTCAGTAATAGCGGTACTAACTACTAAATCATTGATTTTTTGCCAAATCCTAAATTCTTGATAAATAGGCTTCGAGGTAGGGCAGCAGGGTTTGTCCTTCTCAAAACGACATTTATTTATCAGATGCTTTTGTGATTTGAGTTCACGCTGGAAAAAAATGCAATCTTCTTTGATACTTTTGTAGTTTTCCGCATTAAGCAAATTGGGATAAAATTCTTTTTGCTTTTGCCAAATTGTATCAAATTCTTCTTCGTATAGCTTGCGAGAGGTATAACGCCCCCTTATGCGCTCTATGGGCATTTGTGGGTTGTAGGCGTACTTTTCTTGCTCGCTGCTTTGCTTGATGAGGGAATAAAAATATTCGCCCATTGTCCTACAGTCTGCATTTCTGATGTCTGTCTGTAGCTTTTCGATGCTTACTTTCACTTTTCCCGCCTCTTTGTCGGCTTTGATGCCTAAATCCTCATCTCCTTCTTGCAAAATTTCGTCTTTGCGTGTACTTTTGAAACCACGCCTTTTGTTGAGGTGCAAAAAAATAAGCCCTAAGTCTGCCAAGCCTACTTTTTCGTCTATAGCTTTTGCCCTTAGCTGATACGCCTCAATATTAGTAGATTTGATTTTGGAAGGAATTGCCAAACTATCAAGTATTTTTTTGAGGGCAGTTCGGCGCATTTTCTGGCGAAAGCGTCTCCTACGTGCTGACCTCGCATCCCTGCGAGATTTGTTTTTAGATTCTTCTTTGAACTGGGTGCTAACATTCACCCCTATAGGAAAAATACGCACGCCTGTAGCAATAATTTCTTGTTTTTCATTGTCTATCAGCCCCCAGCCAATAGAGTTTGTGCCAATGTCAAGCCCTAAAACTTTCATTTTTTAGATGTTTTTTAAAGGATAAAAAGAATTTTTATTAATTTTAGTAAATATATGAGTAAAAATTTGTAATCACAAAATAAATCTTTAAGTTTGTATATCCTTATTTGAAAGTAAAGAAATTAGTATTGCTTATTTCCTTATTTGTTAGCTTATCACAATAAAAGATTATTCTGTAGGTCTTTTTAGACCTCTGCCTTGCTTATTGCAGGGCTTTTTTCGTTGTATAAAAAAACTGCGTTGCCAAAGTTTTACACCTTAGCAACGCAGTTTTGCTTTTTATCTAATTTTCCTACCTATATCCTTCGTTTTGTACCATTTTAGCATTTGCATTTACTTCCTGAAACGGAATAGGAAAAACCAAGCGGTTGCGGTCTATGAGCCTTGCGGGTGAGCCTGGAGAGTTGCTGCGAGGTACGGAGCCAAGCACCGCCAAAGCACGCCCCATTCTTACCAAGTCAAACCATTCATGCCCCTCGTAGCAGAGTTCGAAACGCCTTTCTCTCTCGATAGCAAGCATGAGTTGTTCGGTTGAGTTTGCGGTATTGTCTGCCAAGCTATTTGCCCTTCCTCTGATGATGTTCAGGTCTGCTCTTGCCCCTGCGAAGTTGTTGGTATTTGCCCTTGCTTCTGCTCTGTTCAGAATTACTTCTGCCAAGCGGATAAGATGAGCATTGTCTATGTTTCCCGCCTTTACGTATTTGGTTGGATACCAGAACTTTGACACATTGTCAAAAGCAAATAATTTGTTTCTGACATCACTTGAATTTGCGTTCATTTGGTTGTAAAACTCTGTGTGTGCTGCTAATTCGCCACGCCCACCAATAGCCCCAGGCACGTACCAAAATCTCAAACTGCTTTGGTCGGCATTGTTAAACTGCAATTCTAAGATAGATTCAGTGGTGTTTCTCCCGCTAAAAATATCCGAATAGGGCGTTACGAGTGCAAATCTTGAGTTGTTAATGACTGCATTGGCGTAGCGTTCGGCATCTGCATATTTTTTCACGTACAGGCAATACCTCGAAAGCAAGGCATTTGCGGCGGCTTTGGTGGCTTGCCCTGCGGCATTATTTTCGGGCAGTAGGTTAAGGGCTTGCAGTAAGTCTGCCTCAACTTGGGCATAAGAGTCTGCTAAGGAGGCTCTTTCGTATTGCACCGCACTTCGGGAAGGTTCTTTGGGCAAAGGGATGCCGAGTGTACCTGCTACCGAAGGCACGCCCCCCCATATACGCACCGCGTCAAAAAACATCAGCCCGCGCACAAAATATGCCTGCCCCAGAATGCCATCTTTGACAGACTGCTGTGCGTCTAAATTGGATACGGAAGCAATCAGATTGTTTGCTACGTTCACCCCGCGATAGATAAATGTCCAAATATCAAGGATTTCCGTATTATCGGGGTTAGTGAGATAGGTATCCATTTCTCGATAAAAATCCCATGTCCCCACACTTTGTGCCGTAGTCCCCGATACGTCAGCCAAGCGTTGGATGCGTCCTTGGTAAACACCTTGTACTTGATTATAAAGTCCTGCTAATGCGGCATTTGCCCCTACTATATCTGTAATGGCAGCAGCGTCTTCCACCTGTAGTTCGGGTTGCTTGTCCAACACATTGCAAGCAGAAAAGAAAATAATGACTGAAAATATATAAAATAACTTTTTCATTCGTTTTTCAAAATTAGGAATTGCTTAAAAACTTACATTAAAACCTGCCGTAAACATACGTGGCTGTGGCATTGCGTATAGCTCGATGCCCTGCACCAAAGACAAATTGCCGCCTGTGTTTAGCTCTGGGTCAAGCCCTGTGTATTTGGTAAAAGTCAGGAGATTTTGTGCCGAGAAATAAACCCTTACGCTGCTCAGAAAGGCTTTTGCTACTATTTCTTTGGGCAAAGTATAGCCCACCACAATATTTTTTAGCCTTAAATAAGAGCCATCTTCCAAAAACCGAGAAGGGCGAAGGTTGCTTGCATAGTTGGCATTTGTCATTTTAGGAATCATCGTTTGGTCGCCCGCTTTTTGCCAACGGTCTAACTGACTTTGGCTAAAATTGGTGTTGCGCGTGCCGCCATGCTCTTGGAAAAATCTGTTCCAATTGAGTTGGGAATTGCCGTAGCTATATTGGAAAAACACCATTAAATCAAAGCCTTTCCAAGTGAGATTGTTGGTGATACCGCCATAAAAATCGGGTTGGGCATTGCCTACAATAAATCTGTCGGTAGCGGGGTTAAATACGCCATCTTCGCCACCATCCCAGACAGCATCGCCGTTTTCAGGGCTTACCCCAATCTGTCTGTGCAGCCAAAAGGAATACATAGGCACACCCTCTTCCAATCGAATTACATCACGAGTAAACTGTGTGAACGGAGATGCTAATTTTTTGATTAGGTTGCGATTGCGCGCTATGTTAAAGTTAATGTTCCACGTCAAATCTTCTTTGTTGATGACTGTAGCATTGATGCCAAGCTCTATGCCTTTGTTTTCCATCTGTCCTAAGTTCTGCACCTGTGAGTTGAACCCTCCGCTTCGGGCAAGAGGCACAGCAAGCAGCAAATCTTTGGTTTGCTTGTTATAATAGTCGATGGTAAAAATCAATTTATTTTTCATAATACTCAAATCTAAACCTACGTTTAGCTGAGTAGTAGTTTCCCACTTTAAGTTAGGGTTAGCAAGCTGAACAGGCTCTATCCCTGGTAGGTCGCCATAGTTTGCGCCACCACTCCACAGTCCGCGAGAAACAAAATCTCTTAGGTAAATACTATTGCCATCATCAGTATCGAGGGCAGAAAAATTTTGATTGCCCACTGTGCCGTAGCTTGTGCGGAGTTTCATGTTCGAAATAAAAATCAATTTCTGCATGAATTTTTCGTCAGAGATTCTCCAACCCAAAGCCACAGAAGGGAAAGTTCCCCATCTGTTTGCCGTTCCAAAGCGGGACGAGCCATCTCTGCGGACGTTGATAGTTGCCAAATATTTGCCTTTGAAACCGTAATTTACCCTGCCAAAGTAGGAAGCAAGCCCGAAACCTGTAGCCCCAGAGCCAGCTAACTGCACTGCGGCGGAGTTGATTCGGCGGAAGTCATTGCTTGGAAACTGCTGCCCTTCGGCGGTGATGCGTTCTATGTAGCTCTCTTGGAGTGAGTTGCCGAGCAAAACATTAATTTTATGTCCGCCGCCCAAACTTTTTTGATAGCTTAATGTATTTTCATTTATCCAATTATTATCTGCTGTAACACTCGAAATGCCTCTGCCGCGTGTTGCAACGCCCTGAATCATCAAAGTATTATAGTACAAATCTTCTTTGTTGTTGCTGTAGTCCATGCTCCAGCTACTGCGAAAAGTCAAGCCCTCCACTATTTCGTAATCTATATAGACATTCCCCAAAAAGCGATTTGTTACCATTTTGTAGTCCTGCTCATTGGTAGCTGCTACGGGGTTTTCAAAAATAGAAAACTTTGTATAAGAGCCATCAGGCTGATAAACAGGGATATTAGGCGGGTTGAAAAAGGCAGCCCCAAGTGAACCATAAATATTGTTGTCATTTTGCCCTCTGTTGCGTGTACTTCGGGCAAGCAATAGACTTGTGCCAACTTTCACCTTGTCGGTAACGGCAAAATCTAAGTTTACCCTTGCGGTAGTTCTGCCAAAATCGGAGGGGCGAATGATGCCTTCTTGCTTAAAATTGTTCAAAGAAACCAAGTAACGAATTTTGGTATCGCCACCCGAAACAGAAACATCATAATTGCGAATCGGTGCGTTCTGAAAAATAAGACTGTTCCAATCGGTGCTGATAGATGCATCAGGGTTAGCAAAGATAGCTTTACCCCCGTTATTGATGGCAGCTTCGTTGGAAAGACGTTCAAATTCTGCCCCGCTTGTGATTACCTGTGGCTTTCGCCAAAGATTTTGTGTACCCCAATACGCCCCAAAACTCACTTTGGGTTTGGCATTTGCACCGCGCTTTGTTGTGATAATGACTACTCCATTCGCTGCCCTTGCTCCATAAATCGCTGTTGCAGAGGCATCTTTGAGTATTTCCATTGATTCTATATCAGCAGGATTGATGTCTGCCATTGCGTTTACTACCTGACCGCCAACCCCTTGCGAAGACAAAGGAGAGTTAGAAATAGGAATACCATCTACTACATAAAGTGGATTATTATCGGCATTAATGGAGGTAGTCCCCCGCACCCTTACACTCATGCCGCCGCCGGGAGTGCCAGAATTTGAGCTAACCTGCACGCCTGCCGCACGTCCCTGCATGAGTTGGTCGGCACTTGGCATAGGAATATTCGCAATTTCTTTGGAGCTAACCGAGGAAACTGAACTTGTAAGTGTCTTGCGGTCTTGCTCACCATAGCCGATAATAACTATTTCGGAAAGAGCCGTTACATCGGGCTTGAGTTCTATATTGATAACAGTACGATTGCCCACCTGAACCTCCTGAGTTCCAAAACCAACCGAACTAATAACCAATGTTTTATCGCTTCTTTTGATGGCAATTTTATAATTCCCTTCTGCATCTGTAGCAGTTCCATTACTTGTTCCTTTGACGAGGATATTTACGCCCGGGATAGGCGACCCGTCTTCCAAAGAAGTAACTTTTCCCTTTACAGTTTTGGTTTGTTGGGCAAAAAGAGCAAGGGAGCAGAGCATTAGGAAAAATGCGCCTAAGTATCTGAATAACAGTTTTTTCATAAATAAAATGAATTTTTTAAGTTTTTAACTTGCTAAACTTCGACAAAGTTAACTAGTGTTTGAAAAACGAAATTTAGTAAGTAAAGATGAGATTTGCATTTATTTTAATACTTTTGAAGAAAAAAAGAGTCTTAAACAAAAATCCGATACCTTGTCCCTCCTTTTTCATATTGGTTTTTTAGAAATAGCTTGGGTAGATGTTGTAGATATTGCCTTAGTAAGTGTATTGCTTTTCCAACTCTATAAATTGGCAAAAGGAACTGTGGCTTTGAAAATTTTTGTCGGTTTTTTGGTGCTTTACCTCATTTTCCTCATGGTACAGGCTACACAGATGAAGCTATTAGCTGCTATCTTAGACCAATTTATGGGTGTAGGAATGCTTGCCGCCCTGATTTTATTCCAGCAGGAAATTCGCAATTTCTTGCTTTTTTTGGGAAAATCTACCGACATCAAAGGCTTTGATTTGTTTAGCTGGGCAAAAGACAAAAAGCAGTACGACTTCAAAGTTACGCCTATTGCCGATGCCCTCAAATCATTGAGTGAAAACGATACAGGAGCATTGATTGTGATTTCTAAGAACTCTGCACTCTCCAACTATGCCGATACTGGAGATTTGTTGGATGCCGAAATTTCTAAAAGGTTACTTTTAGCTATTTTCAACAAAGAAAGCCCACTGCATGACGGGGCGGTACTTATCGTAGATGGGCGAATAAAAGCAGCAAGATGCATCATGCCCGTATCCCAAAACCCTGATATTCCCGCTACCATGGGGCTTCGGCACAGGGCGGCACTTGGTATTTCTGAAATTACTGACGTGCTTGTGTTGGTTGTTTCTGAGCAAACAGGGCAAATTTCTATCATTCAAAACGGAGAAATTAGCGAAGACTTGCCACTCACTATCATCCGACAACGACTCAACGAATATGTTTTGGGCGAGCAAGATAGCGAAACAAGCAAGGCAGAACTTGCTCCTCACTAAAATTCTATTTTTTTAGGCAAACACATCGACCGTAGTGAGTTTTAAAATACTCTCTAAGATAAACAAGCCGTCAGTATTTCCCAAAAGTGCATCGGCTGCACGTTCGGGGTGTGGCATCATCCCAAAAACATTCCTATTTTTATTGCAAATTCCCGCAATATTGTCCAACGCTCCGTTTGGATTTGCCGCTTGAGATAGATTGCCCGCCTCATCACAGTATTTGAACAGTATTTGGTCATTATCTTCCAAAGATTTCATCGTTTCTGCTGATGCATAAAAACGCCCTTCACCATGCCCAATCGGAATTTTATAGGCTTTTTCCCTATCAAGCGTCTGGGTAAGCAAACTATTGGTAGAGATAGTTTTCAGGAAAATGTTTTTACATATATATTGGTGATTTTCGTTTTTTAGCAAAGCACCCTGCAATAAATGCGACTCTGTAAGTATCTGAAAACCATTACAAATGCCTAATACGTATCCGCCCGAATTAGCGTGCTTAATCACGGACTCCATGATGGGCGAAAACCGAGCTATAGCACCAGAACGGAGGTAATCTCCGTAGGAAAAACCGCCAGGGAGGATAATGAAATCGCAGCCTTGCAAATCACTATCTTTGTGCCAAAGTTTGATGGTGTCTTGGTGAAGCAGATGCTTTAAGGTATAAAACATATCTTCATCACAATTAGAACCGGGGAATACGACTACGCCAAATTTCATTTGCTTTTTATTTTTTTGATACAAAACTGAACCGCAAAAGTAGTTATTCGTATTTATTTTGTTTATTTACTTCGAAAAATAATTTTAAAAAATGAGAACATGAGGTATCGTACTGTAGGACTTCTTGTCTGCACAGCCTTAGCAATGCTAAGTAGCTGTATAAAATTGCAAGAAAAAAGCGTAAAATTTGATGTAAACTGCCCTAAGTGCATCAAAAATGTATTAGATAGTATTTATTCAATGAAAGGCATACACTATGCTACTTATAATGAAGTAGATAATAGTTTGATAGTCAAGTTTGATACAGCCAATTTTAGTGTCCGACATTTCAATTTTTTCCTTACAGAAAATGGTTATATCAAAATAAATCAAGACTCCTCACGCAGAATACCAGCTTGTTGTGAGTAATTCATCAAAAACATTTTGATTTAAAAAGTAAAGTCATTATTTTTGGTAGTCTTAAAGGTGTAAGGCTGTATCAAGGATTACATCTTTGCTCGGAATAAGTAAATAGGACAAAGATAATAGTACCAAGCGAACGTACAATTAAACATGAAAACACAATCATGGCTGACGATAAAATAAAAATCCCCACAATGGCTGCCCTTGCTGCCGAAAATAAAACGCCCGAAGTGCTTTTTTGGGTGGGCTGTGCTGGCTCTTTTGACGACCGCTACAAGCGCGTTACGTGGGCAATGGTAAAAATCTTAAATCATGTAAATATTAGCTTTGCAGTATTGGGAACGGAAGAATCTTGCACAGGCGACCCCGCCAAGCGTGCTGGAAATGAATTTTTGTTCGAGATGCAAGCCATTAGCAATATTCAAATTTTGAACGGATACGGCATCAAAAAAATAGTAACTGCCTGCCCGCATTGCTTTAACACACTCAAAAATGAATACCCTTCCCTCGGAGGCACTTACGAGGTCATTCATCACGCTGTTTTCTTACAACAGCTCATCGACAAAGGCAAAATAAAGGTAAAAGAAGGGGGAGATTTCAAAGGAAAACGCATTACTTACCACGATTCATGCTATTTGGGCAGGGCAAACGATATTTATGAAGCTCCACGCCAACTCTTAGAAGCCTTAGATGTGGACTTAGTAGAAATGAAACGCAGCAAGAAAAACGGGCTTTGTTGCGGGGCTGGAGGTGCGCAAATGTTCAAAGAAGCCGAGAAAGGCAAAAAAGAAGTAAATCACGAAAGAATAGAGGACGCAATAGAAACTAACGCAAGTGCTGTCGCTGTAGCTTGCCCTTTCTGTATGACTATGATGGTAGATGGGGTGAAACGCAAGGAAAAGGAAGCACAAATAAAAGTCTATGATTTGGCAGAACTTATTGCCTCGAATGTGGGCTTATGAAGTAACTGATGCTATTTTTCTATAAAAAATGCTAATGATGACAAATGTCATTTTTTAATAGGTTGGATTGTTTTAATTTTGAAATGTCTTATTAGTCTGGGTTGTGTGAAATAAAAAGATTACATCTTTGGTACTACACAACTTACATTAAATAATCATAATTCATTTAAACATTTAAACACTCAAAAAATCATGTCATCAAAAGGGGAATATATATCAGAGCAACATCAGGAAAACAAACAATGGGCGGCAAACTTGGCTTTTTACAAAGACGAGTTGCAGGTGCTTAGAAACAGGTTAGGCGAAATATCGGCTAAAAATTCTGCAACAGAAATTAAAATGCAAGTGAGCCACTTCGAGAATCAGTGCATCATCAACGCAGAGCAAATAGACGAACTAAGCCATGCCGTCAAAGAAAGCGAAGCAAAAATACTTAAAAGTGTGGAAATGAATCCTGTAGCAACTGACCACAGAAAGATAGAAGACCACAGCGAACTACGCGAAAAGGTAGCTACTTTCGAGGAAATGTTCAAAACGCTACGCACAGAGGCAAATGAATTTTTTGCCAAAGTAATGTAAAAATGAGAACCAAATAAGCATACATACACACATACCTAACGGCATAAAAAATGTCGTTAGGTTCTTGTTCTCCAAAAACATAAAACAAATATGTACATCAATTTCAACGAGTTACCAAATAATAGCAGGGTCTGGATTTATCAGGCGGACAGAGATTTGAGCAAGGAAGAATGTACCTCAATAGACGTAGCGTTGCTACAGTTTACCTCTGCTTGGGAAGCCCATCAGCATCCTTTGCAAGCCTCTTTTCAGGTGCTTTATCATCGCTTTATCTGCTTGGCAGTTGACGGCAGTTACCACGAACCAAGCGGCTGCTCGATTGATAAGTCTGTAGCGATTATCAGGCAAATAGAACAAATGTTTGACCTCAAACTATTTGATAGACTGACAGTTGCCTATTTGGAAAATGGCAACATCAAGACACTAAAAAACAAAGACATCAGACAAAAAATAGCAAGCGGCGAATTCTCTCCTGAAACTATTATTTTTAATAATATAGTTCAGACAAAAGAAGAATTAGACCGAAATTGGAAAATTGCGGCAAGCCAAAGCTGGCTATCGAAATATTTTGAAACTGTGATGGCTTAAAGATAACCATATTTTTTTCTATGCAAACGCTTACGGAAGAGTTTTTTCTCCTTTCTTTTAATAGCTATAAGCATACTTTTTCTGCTTGGCACTCCCATCCCAAATTTGAGTATGGGCTTTGTGCGGCTTTGCTTTTCGAGCAGATTTTGTCGGGTAGCATGGTCTTTTCAGAGCAAAAGGAACTTATGCTAAATACCGAAGTGCAAATTAAAAGCATCTGGATAAAAGAATTGCTTGAAAAAATAGAGAATAAAAAGCATTTTTATGCACTTTTTGGAAAAAAGCACGAAAAAACGCTTGTAAATTGGTTAAAAGTCCTGAAAATGGAAAGTAACGAACTAAAAACGCAAACTAACAAAATGCTGAAAAGCAAAAATATTATTGGCGAAAAGCCTATCAAACTCTTGGGTATGAAAGTTTATACCACCAATATACTCCAAGATGGTGCTACGCTCAAAGCACTAAAAGACAAGTTAGAGAGGGCTATCCTATCGCAAACCTATCCCGACTTGCAAACTTTTATGCTTCTAAGGCTACTCAAAGCCGCAAAGACCATTGACCAAGTTTTTGTAGAAAAAAATGCAGAAGAACAAAAAATTTTAACAAACAATCTGAACCAACTCTTTGAGAAAGATGACTTTGCAGCAACTCTTGACTCCCTGCTCAGAGGACTTAGGCAGGAAGAACTTGAAGAAATGACAGACATGATAGAAACACTAAGTGATGTGATTTCAGAAATTGGAGATGCCTTAGACGGAGCAGGAGATGGCGGTAGCGATGGTGGCGGGGACGGCGGTGGTGATGGTGGCGGCGATTAGCTTTGTGATACAAAACTCCTCTAAGCACGATTTTTCAACTATTTTTATCAAATCTCCAAACTCTTGAGTATTTTTGGATTTTGTATCGTATTTTCACGAAAATTAGCGACAAAATCATGAAAAACTTATGTACCATTGCTTTGCTTATCAGTCTTTTTTCCTCTTGTAAGCCAAGTTCTTCTATCTTTTCTGATAAAAAATTTGCAAAGTATGTGCAAAATAACCCTCTGCATCAAAAAACGCTGATAGGTGTAAGTGTGTTTGATATGGACAAGCAAACCTATATAGTACAGCACAATCACGATAAATATTTTACGCCTGCCTCTACGACCAAACTTTTTACTTTTTATGCAGGATTAAAAATTTTGGGGAAGGAAGTTGGAACGCAAACCCCTGCTATACAGTATCTTGTACGTCCCGATTCTCTGATTATTTTTGGCACAGGCAATCCTACTTTCCTTCATGCAGAGTTTGGCAATCCGACAGTTATGGATTTTTTGAAAAATAGAAAAGAGAAAATTTATTTTTCAGATGCTAATTGGAAAGATTTGCACTTTGGCGATGGCTGGTCATGGGACGATTATAATGAGTATTATTCGGTTGAAAAGTCTATTTTCCCTATTTATGGTAACTACGTTACTTTTTCTACCCATACAGAAAAACAAATAGAAGTAAGTCCTTCCTTTTTCCGCACCAACCTCAAAGAAGATAGCAAAATGGGCGATGGCTTGTTGGTACAGAGAAAAATACGGGAAAATGATTTTACCTATTCTTTGAAAAAAACAGAAAAGCCTCAAAGTCAGGAAGTTCCCTTTGTTACTTCGGCAGATTTGACTGCGCATTTGCTAACTGATACACTAAAAAAAGAAGTAAAATACATTCGCTATCCATACAAAAAAAGCGAAATAAATACCCTCAAAAGTTTTGAGGCTGACAGCCTTTACCGCCGAATGTTGCAGCCAAGCGATAATTTTTTGGCAGAACAGATTTTGCTGATGTGTAGTAGTCAAATAGCAGAAGGTCAAGTAAATACGCAAAGTACCATAGATTTTATGCTCAAAAATTACCTCAGTGATTTTACAGACAAACCAAGATGGGTAGATGGCTCTGGGTTATCGCGCATGAACTTATTTAGCCCACGCTCACAGGTAGAATTGTTACTAAAAATTTACAAAGAAATAGCTACAGATAAGACGGGCGAAAAGCGTCTGTTCGATATGTTGGCGATTGGCGGCAAGACAGGGACATTACGCAATTTGTTTAAAAGCTATCCGCCCTTCGTTTTTGGCAAAACGGGTTCTTTGAGCAATAATGCGTGCTTGAGTGGCTATCTTATTACCAAATCGGGTAAGCGACTTTGTTTTGCTTTTATGAATAACCATTTCTTACAACCTACAGCCGCTATCCGTACCGAAATGGAAAAAATGCTTACCACATTTTATTTGAACTACTAAACCTAAGTTGCACAAGACAGTCTGCACCGCAGGTCTGACTGTTTAAAACACCTTAAAATGCGGTGCAGACCAAAATAATGGAAAACGTAACTTATGTTACTAAATAAATATGAACAATATAAAGCAATTAAACTATAAAGTCATTATTTTGCTAAAAAATCATAGTTTGCTTAGATATGGTACAAAACGATAAAAAAATTATTAATGCTTGGTGCTTTTTTGACTGGGCAAACTCTGCCTACTCTTTGGTAATCACTGCCGCTATTTTTCCTATCTATTACAACCAAGCGACTCGAACCGCTTTTGGCGGCAACATGGTTTCTTTCCTTGGTTATCAGATAGAAAATACAGTTTTGCTAAGTTATGCTTATAGTTTTTCGTTTCTTATCATTTCATTTTTGCTGCCCATGCTTTCGGGCATATCGGACTATAGCGGAAAGAAGAAAATGTTTATGCGTTTTTTTACGATGCTTGGGGCGGCGGCTTGCTTTACACTTTTTTTCTTTGATGGCTCAAATGTAGAATTAGGAATTTTTGCGGCGGTAACGGCAAGCATCGGCTTTGCAGGAGGTTTGGTATTTTACAATGCGTTTTTGCCCGAAATAGCTACTCCCGACCGCTACGATGCGGTAAGTGCAAGAGGTTTTTCTATGGGGTATTTTGGTAGCACCTTACTCCTAATTTTCAACCTCATCATGGTTCTAAACCCTGAATTGTTTGGTTTAGAAGGGGCAGGCATCGCCTCAAAAATTTCTTTTATTACGGTTGGTATTTGGTGGATAGGCTTTTCGCAGATTACTTTTTACTACCTAAAAGATACGCCTACGGCAAAACCTATTAACATAGACGTGCTTTCTAAGGGATTCCACGAACTAAAAGATGTTTGGTACTCCGTACAGCATCACCCAAATATCAAGCGTTTTCTGATTTCATTTTTTTGCTATAGCACGGGCGTACAGACTTTGCTATTGATAGCAGCAATTTTTGCAGAAAAAGAGATAAAAATGGAGAGTAGCGAACTGATAGGTGTGGTTTTGCTTTTGCAAATAGTGGCTATCGTAGGTGCTTTTATCACCGCCCAAATCTCTGAAAGAAAAGGCAATCAGTTTGCTTTGATGCTGTTGCTTTTCATTTGGATATCTATCTGTATAGGAGGCTATTTTGTCGGCTCTAAAACACAGTTTTATCTATTGGCAGCCTTGCTCGGTGCTGTTATGGGAGGGGTTCAGTCGCTATCTCGTGCCACTTACGCCAAACTTCTGCCCGAAAGTAGCGATAGCAACGACAAGCATACGGCTTCCTATTTTAGCTTTTATGATGTATTAGAGAAAGTTTCCATTGTCATTGGTACTTTCCTCAATGGCTTCATCACCCAACTTTCTGACGGCAATATGAGAAACAGTATGCTCACGTTGGCTTGCTTTTTTATCGTAGGGGCATTGGTAATGAGCAGAGTACGTGTCATCACTCCTACAGCCCTCAAAACTGAATTTTAAGAAATTTATTTTAATTTCTCATTGTTCTTGTGCCTTTCTGCATCGCGTATTGTTTTCTTAGCCAAGTTTTTTTGCAGGGCTGCGGTAAGGTCTATGCCCGTTTGGTTTGCCAAACAAACCAATACAAACAGCACGTCAGCCATTTCATCTGCCAAGTCTATTTCCGTATCCGATTGTTTGAAAGATTGGTCGCCGTACTTGCGCGCCATGATGCGTGCTACTTCGCCCACTTCCTCCATCAAAATTGCGGTATTGGTTAGCTCGCTGTAGTATCTCACTCCTACAGAGTTAATCCATTCATCTACTGTTTTTTGTACTTCTTGGATTGTCATTTTTGGTCTATTTTATTTTAACTCCTTATCACCTTGCTTAGTGCCAAAGGTAGTGATTGGCTTTGAGAAAACCAATTAATCTGATATAGCGGGGTGAAATCCATGCTTTACATCTTTCAAATCAAAGTTTAAAAGCAAAGAAATCTGCAAGAAACTTCGCCCTGTTTCATCGTTTAGCTTATAATCAAATTGGTGTAAATAACCTACTTGGGTCGCCAAAGTTTCGTTTAATTTGTAACCAATGCCTGTAAAAAATCTATTTCTCTCAAAATAAGGTTCGTTATCTGTAAAAAAAATTTCATTCCAGACAATAGCGTAGAAAGTATTGAGGATTATTCCCTTGTGGTTAAGGGGTATAGCAAGGTTTAGCCTATACCTGAACCGATTGCGATAGGTACTATTGGCAAAACGTTGCTCTGCCCTGTACCTATGCTCAAATTTTAGCTTGCCAAAACTCTCATTCATAGCAATTTGTAGCCATGTACGAATTTCTCCTTGTTTTAGTGGAGCATGAAAATTGCCACCTTCGCTGTAGGTATTATAAGTACCTATGCCTGTAGATATGGAAAAATTTTGGTCAATATTATAACTAAATCCGCTTTTTATTTCGTAGTAATGAAACTGTTGGTAAAAAGCCAGACTCCTAAGCTGTGGCTCGATAAACATACTCCATCGGTTATTTATCTTTAACTTTACATTAATAATATTCCATGAGCCAAGACCTTCCCCCTGATTTTGGGCGAAAACTGTGGAAACAAAACTAAAAAAAATGACAAATAAGCTGATTAATTTGATGTTATGATTGTCCCTTTTCATAATTTATAGACTTTTATTTTCTAAAAATTTTGGGGGCAAATCAGTAAATAGCAGTAAATAATACTTATTTCCTACTAATAGCAAATACTTGTCCTAATTTTTGCAGTAGGTTTTTTATTCTGTATTTTATTTTTACTTTATAAAAAATTAAACTCGTAAAATTATGAAAGTAGTGTTGAAAAAAATCTTGCTGGTACTTTTTTTAGGATTATTTTTCGGTACGACAGCTTGTAAGAAAAGCGACAGTGCTAGCCCTGATGCAACTATTGATGAAACTACAGCCATACAATCGGGCGAAGCAGACCAAATTGTCAATGATGCCATTGCTACTGCTGATGATGCGATGGACGGCAATTTTGATGGTATAGGGAACGGCAGAGTAGAATCTTGCGGGAATATCAATTTGAACATCCAACAAAAATCTGTGAATATAGACTTTGGTACGGGGTGCGCAGGGGTATGGGGCAAAAACAGGTCGGGTAAAATTACGGTTAGTTTTTCAGATAACCAACGTAACATTACCTTCCAAAACTATGTAGCAGAAGGCTATACTATCTCTGGAACAATTACACAGAGCAATATCACCAAAAGTGGCAATGTACTTTCTTACAATACTTCAGCCTCTAACCTTGCTATTGTCAATGCAAGCAGAAAAATTACAATTACAAGTTTGCAAAGAAAAACAGAAATTAACTTGGGCAGCAACCCTCGCCAAATTGCTGATAATGAAATACGCATTACAGGCACTTGTACGGGGATAAATAACAATAATGAGAGCTTTACCACAGAAATTACTACGCCTTTGCTTATCAAATTATCTTGTGCAAAAAACGGTATCTTCTATCCTGTAGGCGGAACAAGCCTCATCAAAATTGTGGGCAAACCCAATATGACGATAGACTACGGAAGCGGCACTTGCGACAAACAAATTACAGTAACAGTCGGGAGCATAGTCAGAACAATCACTCTGCCTTAAGAAACTTAAAGAGTAGCAAATTTTTATGGAGTTTGCTACTCTTTAAGTTATTTACTTAGATTTAACAATTTGATAATATGAACATTTATTTGTAATAGATACTTAATACAGAGCCTATCTGTTTTTGTAAATTTTGCAATAATTTTACATTTTATTCATAAAATCATAAATTGTAATCTATGAAATTCAGAAACTTACTCATTTTCTTAAATCTTTGGCTATGTACAGCCTCGCTGTATGCCCAAGTAACCACAGCCTCGATGAGCGGGGTAATCACTGACGAAAAAGGAGAAGCACTTATTGGGGCTACTGTAGTCGCCAAGCACTTGCCTTCGGGGTCGCAGTATGGAGCAGCTACTAACAATGATGGTCGGTTTACCATTCCCAATATGCGTGTGGGCAGTCCATACGAAGTAGTAGTGAGCTATATTGGTTTCAAATCTGAAAAATTTGAGGGCATAAGCCTCCAACTTGGTCAGAAATTCGTACTCAATGCAAAGTTAAGAGGGGAAAATACTACGCTCGAAGCAGTATCAGTAACGGCGGATGCCTCGATGAACAGCTCTCGCACAGGGGCAGCCATGAACATCGACAACTCACAGCTACAGAATCTGCCAACTATCTCTCGTTCGGCAGCAGACTATACCCGTCTGACTCCTTTGGCGGCAGAAGGTGGCTCGTTTGGTGGTAGGAATAGCCAGTACAACAACTACTCTTTGGACGGGGCTATCTTTAATAATCCCTTCGGTCTTGATGCCGCTACTCCCGGTGGGCAAACTGATGCACAGGCAGTATCACTCGATGCCATCGACCAGATTCAAGTTTCTGTTGCTCCTTATGACGTTACGCAAGCGGGCTTTACGGGTGCAGCCATCAATGCGGTGACAAAATCGGGGACAAACAAATTTACGGGGACAGTTTTTGCATTTTACCGCAACAAGGACATGATTGGCACAAAAGTAAAAGATGCGGAGGTATTTCGAGGAGATTTGAGTGCTTTGCAGACAGGTTTTGCCATTGGCGGTGCCATCATCAAAGATAAACTATTTTTCTTTGCAAACTTCGAATTGGAACGCCGCTCAGATTTGGGTTCTAACTTTGTGGCAAATCGTGGCTCATCTGGGGCAAATGTTTCCAGAGTATTGGCTTCAGATTTGGATAATATTTCTAACTTATTCCGCAGCGTACATGGCTACGAAACAGGAGTTTATGAAAACTATAAACACAATACCAATAACCAAAAAGGTATTTTCAAACTCGATTGGAACATTAGCCAGAACCATAAACTCTCGGCAACAGTCAATTTCTTAGATGCCTTCAAAGATAAACCCGCAAACCCTACTGCTATTGGCAGAAGAGGTCCCGATGCAATTACCCTGCAATATTATAATTCGGGCTACCGCATTAACAATCAGATTTTTGGCAGCGTCATAGACCTAAAATCACAGTTTGGTAGCAAATACTCCAATAAATTACAAGTTGGCTATACCCAATTTAACGATACACGCGACCCTTTTTCTTCTCCCTTTCCTGTGGTTAATTTTAGCAAAGATGGGGTACGCTACATAGTGGCGGGGCATGAGCCTTTTTCTATTAATAACCGCCTTAACCAATATGTGTTCCAAATTACTAATAACTTTAATATCTACGCAGGCAAGCACACCCTTACCTTTGGAACAAGTTTGGAGAGATTTAGTTTTAAAAACTCTTTTAACTTAACAGGATACGGAGCAAGAGTGTTTTTCCCTGATGTGCCTATGTCAGAGGCTGAATCTTTTATTCGCTCAAAAGGATTTGCTGATGAAGTAGCGGGTGCGCGCGCTGCCTTCAATAACAATAATGCCAAAGGAACATGGGCATTGGCAGAAACTACGCTTGGGCAATGGGCTATCTATGGGCAAGATGAATACGCCGCAAGCGACAAACTTACCCTTACTTACGGTCTGCGTGTAGATGTACCTTTGTACTTCAATACGGCACAGCGTGTAGAAGAAAACATAGCACGCAACGGTGGCTTGCTATCGGCAGGTGGTGTTTATGCCCCTGATATACAATATTTTAACGGAGACGCACAGCCTACCAAACTAAGCAGCACTACTTTGCCCTCTCAGAAGCCGCTATTTTCACCACGTATCGGCTTTAACTATGACGTAAAAGGAGACCGCACACAGCAATTACGTGGCGGCTCAGGCTTATTTACAGGGCGTTTTCCATTTGTCTGGATTGGCAATCAGGTAGCTAACCCTGCTTTTTTCTTTTATTGCGTAACCGACCCAAATTTCAAATTTCCACAAGTCTGGAGAACAAACTTGGGTTATGACCATAAGTTCAAAAATGGAGTAACGGTATCGGCTGACGTGATTTATACCAAAGATGTCAATGCAGTAATGGTGCAAAACTGGGGCTTAAAAACACCAACAGCACGCCTGCAAGGAGATGACAACCGCCCAGTTTATCAGAATAGCGACCGTTCACAAATTTTCGGCGGAGCTACTAATGCCTACGTATTTACTAATAATAATTTAGGAAGTACGCTCAATATACAGCTTCAAGCAGAAAAGGCATGGAAAAATGGACTTTACATCAAAGGTGGTTATAACTTTTTGGATGCCAAAGACGGAGCCTCTACTACTGTGGAAATTTCGTCAGATGTGTTTGACCTGAACCCTTCAGACGTACAAAACTCTAACCGACCTATCTTAGGGCCTGCTCCTTTTGGGAATCGTCATAGATTTATTGGGGTATTGGCAAAGAAATTTACTTACGGCGGCGGTAAGTGGGCTACTAATATTGCCGTATTCAGTGAGTATGTGCAGGGCAATCGCTACAGCTTTACTTACTCTGGCGATATCAATAATGATGGCGGTTTTAACAACGATTTGATGTTTGTACCTACTGATGCCCAAATCAGTCAAATGCGTTTTTCAGGTGATGCCGCACAGCAAAATGCTCAAAGAACAGCTTTTAGAACATTTATTGCTCAAGACGACTATTTGAGCAGCCGCAGAGGACAATATGCCGAAAAATTTGCTTCACTAAATCCTTGGTACTCTAAATGGGATATGCGAATTTTGCAAGATTACAAACTCCCAAATGGCAATACTATCCAGCTTAGTCTTGATATATTAAACTTTGGCAACTTGATTAGCTCAAGCTGGGGAACGCGGCAAATAGCTTCTACTACGCGCTTGGTGCAACCGCTTGGCGTAAGTGTAGATGATAAAAACGTGCCTACCTACAGCTTTGATGCCAACCGTACAAATACTTTTTTCAATGACTTTACGCTTAACTCTCGCTGGCAAATGCAAATAGGCTTGCGTTATCGTTTCTAAAATATGCCCAAACTTGTCGGGTTTTAGTACCCGACAAGTTTGTCTTATCTGAACTTTCACCCCACAACCCTTGTTGTAACTGCTTAAAGAATCTGTATTTTTAAAAAACCACATTAATTTCATGTCACGGAGTAGTTTTAAGTCCTATTTTGCATTGGCTTGCGTTTGTTTTTTCTGGGGAACAACATTTATTGCCTCTCGTTTTGCCATCAATACCGTACCTATTGCCTACATTTCAGGGATTCGCTATATTATTGCAGGTTTATTGTTAGGTGTTTATTTTTTTGGCATCAAAAAAAATCCCCTCCCTCCTATCAAAGAACTGATACCTATCACGATTAACGGTTTGCTTATGATTGCCGTTGCTAATGGACTGCTTATCTGGGCATTGCGTTATATGCCTACAAATACAGCTTCTATTATTTGTGCATCTTTGCCTTTTTGGATTTTAGGGTTAAATTTGTTATTTTACAAAAATGAAAAAGTAAATAAGCAGGTTTTGGGGGGCTTGGTAGTCGGTTTTGGAGGCTTGCTACTTATTTTTTATGAAGGGCTTTTTGTTTCAGCCACAGAGGGGTTTGGCTTTGGGCTTCTCCTCACCGTATTATGTAATTTGAGTTGGGCATTAGGTATGGTTTTTTCCAAAAAATATACAGTTTCGGCAAGCCCCTTTGTAGTAGCGACCATACAGCTTCTTACGGCGGGCGTTTTTATGAATATTATTGGCTTTTTTACTACGGACAGTTACGATTTTTTAAGCCTTAGCAATACCGAAGGTTGGTTAGCCATTCTTTATCTGACTTTTTTTGGTTCTATTATTGGTTATGTGGCTTATATCTATTCCCTTGCTACACTGCCTGTTACGGTAGTTTCTCTCTACACTTACATTAACCCATTGATTACTATTTTGCTATCTTGGCAGCTATTGAACGAAGAAATTAATATACTTACTTGGCTGTCTGTCGCACTCATACTAACGAGCGTATATATTGTTAATAAAGGATTCAAAACAGAAAGAAACGCTCAGAAATTCGAGGCAGAAGAAAAAATATTGGAAGTAGTGTAAGCAAAGTTGTTATTAAAACTCATTCATTATCAAAAAATTAACTTAACAATGTCCCTTTTTGACAAATTAATTTCAGGAATATTCGGAACGCACAAAGTAAACAGTACAATTCCTTTGGTAGAAGAAGAAATTAAGCGGCACGAGGCTTATCGGAGTAGTTATTTTAAGTGGGTAAACGAAGGGAAATATAGGTGGCTTACTCAAAAGATTTATCAGAACTACCTACTAAAAAAGAAAAATGAAGCTGCTGATTTGCAGGTGCACCTGCTCAAATCTTCGGGGGCTGGCGGTTTTGCCGTAACTTACAGCCTACTCATGGACGAGAAAGAATTACAATATCTCTTTGATTATCTGAAAGATAAGGTACTAAATCTGAATTATAAACTCTATACCTCTGACCGCCGTATTTTTGACCGCAAGGAGTACGTAGAAACTATTGAAAAGCATTACCTAAAACCTATTACCGAAAGAATAGCCCCGACTGGTAGCGAACACCCTGAAAATAAGGAAATGATAAATCAGCGATATGGAAATATTCTTATTGAGTATATCTCTGTAGATGAAAAACCAAGTTTTTTGCGTTTTATGGTACACTATTACAGCGATTTTCTTTATACACCTGTTCAGTCTTTTGACGATTTGGTCGACTATCTGCTTGATTAGCAAAACATTATTCTTCTCTCGCCATTTCTCTTTTTACATCACGCTCCTTGATGCTTTCTCGCTTATCAAATAGCTTTTTCCCCTTTGCAATTGCTATTTCCAACTTTGCCAAGCCTTTGTCATTCACAAACAGATGTATAGGCACTACTGTAAGCCCTACGTTGTTCAGCTCGTTCTGAATGCGCCTAAGTTCACGCTTTTTGAGCAATAATTTCCTATCTGCCTTTGCAAAATGATTATAGAATGTCCCTTTTTCGTATTCAGTAATATTCATATCCCGAACAAAAAATTCTCCATTATTAAATAGGCAATAAGCAGCATCCATATTAACCTTACCCAAGCGAATAGACTTTATTTCAGAGCCTTTTAGTTGCAAGCCTGCGGTATATTTATCTAAAAATTGGTATTCAAAAGAAGCTTTCTTGTTGCGAATACTTACGTTTTTAAGGATTCTATCTTTTAATTTAGCCATCAGATTTTAAAATTTTTGGATTTAGTTTATGAAGTTTAGCACTTCTTCGGGCGATAGCTTCAGCAAAGCAATCCGAATAAAGCGGTCTGCTACCAGCGTATTGGCAATGATAGCCATGCCCCCGTCCCTTGTTTGTATTAAATTTGCTATTTCATACGGATTTATTCTCCCAAGTGTAATTGTCCCTTTGAGTGAACCTGATTTAGGTTCGAAAGCATACAAACGTATAGGTATGTTTTCCAGTGTACAAGCAAAAACGACAACCTCTTTGGCATTAATCGTCATTTTTTTGGTAATGACTCTCTTCTCAGAATTGATTTCATGAAAAGTGTTGCCAGAAATATCGAGAAATTCTTTTTCTGTAACCTTCAGAGCTGTTTTAATCACAAGATTAGTGTCTTTTTGCTTGATATAAGTCATGGCAAAGTCTTTACCTGATATCTGGTCTAAGGAATTTATCAGAAAAGAAGTATGCGTTTCGCCCAATAGAGTGCCATTTTCATCTGTAAAGAGAATGGAAGAGGTATTATTTTGGTTCAAAAAAGTTATAAAATAACGCTGCTGCCCCTCTATGTCGATAGTTCCGTTGAAAAAATAATTGAGATTTAGCTTCTGGTCAATGGCATCAATAGGTACTGTAATGAAAAAAGGGTAACATTTTCGCCACTGAACAGCAAAATTCTTGTCTAATTTGATTTGTTCGGGTTGCTTGCGAGCATCACAAGTTTCGGAAAGCATCATCAGCAATAACCCTCCGTCTGGCGTTTGGGAAGAATATACCAAATCTCCATTAAGGTCGTTATAGGCACGCACAGAGGTAATCGCCTGAGTATCGTCATTAATTTTGAGCAAATTTATAGCTTTTGAGGTGTTATCTCTGCAAAAGAAAAAATATTCTCCATTAATTTTTTTTAAGTACGGTATAAGATTATAAAATTTTTGAAGAAAGGTATTTTTCTTAGTGTCCCACAAAAAATTGCCTGCTTTATCCACTTTCAGCACATAAGGCAAGCCTTTTTGGTTTGAAAAACTATTGTCAATAGCCCCCAACAGCAGATAACCGTCATCATTCGTTTGCTGTATATCCGCCCCGACAAAGTCTGAAAAAGAATCTTCGTTGTATATCTTGCTGAAACGACCTTCAAGCGAAATGACTTCGCTTTCTTTGCAAGAAAAAGAGAAAAAAGCAAGTATGAGAAATTTATATAGGTTTGATTTCATGAGTACACTTTAAAAATGAGGCAAATACTTTAGGACTAACAAACACTCATCATAGGTACAGACAACACTTGCAAGGCTTCTTCTGTATTTTTTAATACTTGGAAAATAGCATTCAACTTTGTGATAATCAACACTTTATTTACAGAATCAGAAGGATTAATAAGAACTACCTCCCCGCCTACGTTTCGGTACAAAGTAAGCATACGAATCAGTATCGTAAGTCCTGTGCTATTCATGTAATGCACTTTGGAAATATCAATAGCTACCTGTCGAATTCCTTTTTCTAAAAGGTGATGCTCTGCCAAATGGAGCAACTTTAGGTCATCGGGCGAGCCGAGCAAATCGCCCTCTACTTGTAGCAACAAAATGCCATGTATGGTGTCTTGTCTGATATCCATTCGCCTGCTTAGTTACTTTCTTTTTGTTTTATAATACGTTGTTTTTCTATACATTTTTCATCTTCACAAGCACCGTAAAGCACAAGCGAATGATGGCTAATTTTGAATTTTAGCAACTCACCTACCATATTTTGAATGTGTTGGATGCGTGGGTCGCAAAATTCCATAATTTTATTACAATCCGCACAAATGAGATGGTCATGCTGCTTATAGCCATAAGATTTTTCATACCGAGCCATGTTATCACCAAACAAGTGCTTTGCTACTAAGTCGCACGCTACAAGCAAATCTAAGGTATTATAGACGGTAGCACGGCTTACCCTGTAGTTCTTATTTTTCATGCTTATATAGAGCGATTCCACATCAAAGTGTCCGCCACGCATATAGATTTCCTCCAAAATAGCAAAGCGTTCGGGTGTTTTCCTTAACTCTTTTAACTCTAAGTAAGCAGTAAAAATTTTTTTTACCGTTTCATATTTTCCTGTGTCCACTTTTTCCTTTCTTATGACTAATTTGCTTGTGCATAATCCTTTAAGACTCTCAGATACAAAGATATAATTTTTTTCTAAATATCTTTCAAATTTGAAAAACTTATCTTTTCAAGATTTTATATGCCCCTACAGAATATCATCTTTGTATTTCAAAATAGCATACGCCGCTTGGTTATTGTATTTGATGATTTCGCGTAGGGCTATGTCAAAATGATTCATTTGCAGGCATACTTTCTCTACATCTTGATAATTACTTTCTTCCAAAGCAATTTGTACTGCCCTGAAAACCAAATCTTTGATGAAGGCTTGCGATACGCCCTCTACTTTTTGAGCCAATTCACTTACATCTAAATTGGTAGTATCGTAGGGCAGTAAGTAGTTTTGGAAATATTTGAGGCGTAGATTTTTTGTAGGCACGTCAAAGTGAATTATCTGATTGATGCGTCCCGGTCTATCTTTGATAGCACTTTCTATGCGGTCTAAAGTGTTGGTAGTTAGTATGAAAATGATGTTATCATCTGCTTTGAAGCCATCTAACTGATCCATTAGCTCGCCAAGTGTGCCGCCGTAAGCATTGACTTCCCTTGAGGCAAACACCAAATCTACATCTTCTAAAATTACCAAAGCGGGCTGTAGCATACGGGCAAGATTGCATACGGACTTGATGTGCATGAGAGAATTACCCGAAGCAACTATGCAAGTAGCATTTTTCAAAGTATGATAGATGTAATGACAAGTATAAGTCTTGCCCGTACCCGGACTGCCGTAGAAGAGCAGACCACGATGCAGAGGTACATGTTGGGCAGCTAATTTGTCTTTTTGGGCAAAAAAATCAAATATATTTCGTTTGATGATATGGGCTATCTCCTCCTCCAGCACGATGCTTTCTTCGGTCATAGTTTTAGGAGGCAGAAAAGTAATATTCACATCACGATACTGTATCGTACTTCCTTCATCTTCTTGTATTTCATTGTCGTAGGTCAGACTGAGTAATTTGTTTTTATAAATACTATTTTTAACAGAGTCTTCATAAATAATATCCATTAGCTCATCTACAAATTTTTCGTCGAGGCACGCAACATCAAGATAAGTATTTGCATGAAATTTTATATGCAGGATACAGAAGTCTTTTTCCCCCTTCTTAATGACCCAAATACGCTGCCTTGGCACAAAAACTTCTTCGTCATAGCTGATTTTAAAGTGTATAGAAGACCCCTTTGTGATTTTCTTGCTATCATCTCCGAACCAGTCCATATCCATAAAATAGGGCAAAAAACCTTCATTAGTAGTTTCTATGGTGATAACTTCTTGCTGCTCAGAAATATATTTGCTAACGGCATTGTAAATATCTACGTAGCGATACTGAGCATAGCCAATGGAATACATCTGAAATTTGGTTCTAAAGCCTACAATGCTTCCTATTTTTAGGTCTATAAAAGTTCTGATTCTTCTTTTATACTCATAAAACGCATAGCCGCCCGATAGCACAGCAATCAAAGAGAAGGTAAGCCAATCTGGGAGGTATTCGCTCAAAAATGTAACAATTAGGAAAATAACAATAGCGACAACAAGTATTCTGCTAAACATGGAAGACTAAGTATTTTGGTGATAAATAAGTAATAATAATATCTATAATTCGCTCAATTTAAAGAAATCTTTGGCTTTGATGCCCGTTTCGGTTTGCTGCAAGCTACAGCACTCATTTACGGGGTCATGCTCAAAAAATAGCACCCAATTTTCAGCAACTGCTTGCTTTAAGATGCGTTCTTTTTCTTGCAAAGTGAGCAAAGGGCGCGTATCATACGCCATTACGTATGGTAACGGAATATGCCCTGCCGAAGGGAATAAATCGGCACAGTAAAGTATTTTTCTGCCTTTGTAGCTGATAAGCGGGAGCATCATTTTCTCGGTATGCCCATCCACAAAAAGTATATCAATGTTTTCAGAGAATTTGCTACTACTGACCCATTTTAGCTGTTCGCTTTCCTTCATAGGCAAGATGTTTTCCTTCAAAAAACTTGCTTTTTCTCGTGCATTTGGCACTTTAGCCCACTCCCAATGTGCCTCATTTGACCAATAAGTAGCGTTGGCGAAAGTAGTAACTAATTTTTCACCTTCCTGCCTGATGCCACCGCCACAGTGGTCGAAATGCAAGTGCGTTAAAAACATATCCGTAATGTCTTTTGCTGAAACATCTGCTTTTTGCATAGATTTTTCCAAAGAGTCTTCCCCATGCAAAAAATAATAACCGAAAAATTTTTCACTTTGTTTTTTGCCCATGCCATTGTCTATGAGCATGATATGTCCTCCATCTTGGACAAGCAAGCAACGCATTGCCCAGCTACACATATTATTGGCATCGGGCGGATTGAGTTTTTTCCACATAGATTGCGGCACTACGCCAAACATAGCCCCGCCGTCCAACTTAAAATAGCCTGAATTAATGACTTTTAATTGCATATTTTAATTAAGGGTTGTAAAAATTTGCCTTTATGAAACTAAGCATTTCTTCTATTTTTCCATTTGCTTTGCGGCATTAGTAAAGGTGTATCTGTGTCATTTTTAACAGATTGCTTGCCATTTTCTAATAAATTGCTTACTATAGCTGCTGCTATTTTTTCCTCGTCTGCCTGCGGAATAGTGGCTAAATTTTCTGGTCTAAAATAATTTTCTACAAACTTCGTATTGAACTTTCCACTCAGAAACGACTCATGCCCAAGTACATACTTGCAAAAACTTAAAGTGGTTTGGATACCTGTAATTTGAAAATCGTCTATGGCTCGTTCCATTCGGCTGATAGCCTCGTTGCGCGTAGCTGCGTAGGTGATGAGTTTGGCTATCATATTATCGTAATAAATAGGAATTTCCATGCCTTCCTCAAATCCATCATCTACCCTTATCCCTACACCTCTTGGCGGACGGTATTTGTGCAAAGTGCCGACTTCGGGCAAAAAATTATTAGCGGGGTCTTCGGCACATACTCGTACTTCTATAGCATGCCCATGTATTTTCAAATCTTCTTGCTTTATTTCCAAAGGCTTTCCTTCAGCGATTAATATTTGCTGTTTTACCAAGTCTATGCCTGTAATCATCTCTGTAACAGGGTGTTCTACCTGTAAGCGAGTATTCATTTCCAAGAAATAAAAGTTTAACTTGTCATCTACTACAAACTCCACTGTTCCCGCACTGTAGTAATTACAAGCCTTTGCCGCCAGCACCGCACACTCTCCCATTGCCTTGCGAATTTCGGGCGTAAGGCAGGCAGAAGGAGCTTCTTCTACTAATTTTTGATGCCTGCGTTGGATAGAACATTCCCTTTCAAAAAGGTAGATGATGTTACCATGCTGGTCGCCAAGTACCTGAGTTTCAATATGTTTTGGCGAAGTTACAAATTTTTCTATGAATACAGAACCATCACCAAAGGCAGCAACTGCCTCGCTAATAGCACGCTGCATCTGTTCGTCAAATTCTTCCTCTTTTTCTACAATCCGCATCCCCTTGCCGCCGCCGCCCGCACTCGCCTTAATGAGGACAGGATAACCTATTTCTGCCGCTTTGCGTTTGGCATCGGGAATATCTGTAATAGCCTCTTTTAGCCCAGGGACAAGCGGAATTCCAAATTTGTGTGCTGCGTTTTTTGCCCCTATTTTGCTCCCCATTATCTCTATAGATTCTGCCGAAGGACCTATGAAAATAAGTCCTGCTTTTGCGACTTTATCAGCAAAAATGGCGCGCTCCGAGAGAAAACCATAGCCAGGGTGAATGGCATCTACACCCAGCTTTTTTGAAATTTCAATAATCTTATCCATCTGAAGGTAAGACTGTGCGGAAGGGGCTGCCCCTACGCAAACTGCCTCATCAGCATACCTAACGTGAGGGGAAAACCTATCTGCCTCGCTATAGATAGCTACAGTTTTGATACCCATTTCTCGTGCGGAACGCATAATACGCAATGCTATTTCCCCACGATTTGCCACTAAAAGTTTATTGATTTTCAAGACTTTAATATATGTATTGTTAAATATCACTATTTATGCAATACAAAGTTAAAAGACTGACGTTAATAAAGAATTTATATTAAATTTTTATTTTTATAGCCCATCTATATTGCCATGCTGAAACCTGTAATAAGTGTAATTTTAAAACTTTAATCACAGTTTTAACGTTAGCAACAAAAGCAAAATAAAAATAATGTTTACTTTGTTAATGCTTAACAAGACAAAATAAATGGATAGCTTTTTTTTGCATAAACAACTTATGCTATTTAATAAGTCTTAGTCATTTTATTTAAAAAAACTTAAATACTATGTTCGCGCTACATTCAGATAGAATCAAGCTAATCGCTTTAAACTATCATCAGATTCAGTTATGGGCAAAAAGCTGGGCTGAAATGGAAAAATCTTTGGGGGTGCTACCCCTCGTACCCCAAATAGACCCAGATTATCAGAAAGAGATAGATGATGCCTTGCAAAGCTATTGGTTACCACAAGTAGCTGAAAATGAGGCTAATTATGAGTGGTTTACTGCTTGGCAGGTTATTCATCTGAAGGAAAATGTGATTATTGGAGGAATTGGTTTGATGGGCTTGCCAGACGAAAACGGGCAAACAATGGTAGGGTATCATACCGACCAACGTTTTCAGAAACAGGGCTTTGCCTCCGAAGCATTGAATCTATTGCTGGCTTGGGCTTTCGAACATTCTGCCCTCCAATGTGTTGTAGCTACTACAAATTTAGATAACATACCTTCACAAAGAGTGCTACAAAAAAGTGGCTTTGGTGAACTAAAAAAAGATAGCGAATTTGTTTATTGGGAAAAAAAGAGGGAAAAATAATCAAAAAAAAGACCTATTATAAGACTTTAAATCTCATAATAGGTCTTTTTTTTTAACCTACTCTGTCAAGTGTCTTGCGATACTTTTCGGTTTGTTCCTTGTACTTAGTAGGTGTAATACCTGTTACTTTCCTAAATTGATTTGAAAGATGCTGCACACTACTATAATCCATCTGATAAGCAATTTCCGAAAGTGTAAGTTCTTTGTAAGAGAGTAATTCCTTCACCCTTTCTATTTTTTGCAGGATAATATACTTTTCGATAGTAATACCTTCCTCTTCTGAAAAAAGTGTAGTCAGATAGGTATAATCCATGCCCATTTTTTCGGCAATATAGCTTGAATAGTTAGTACGCATAGAAGAATCATCTTGACTGGTATGGATAAGTTTGATAAGTAAGGTTTTTATATCCTCCACTATTTTACTTTTCCTATTCTCTATGAGTTCAAAACCGTTTTCTTTCAATACAATACGCACGCTATCAGCAAGATAATTGCTAAGATTGCCCTCAATTTCTGCATTGCCTAAGTTTACACTGACTACGCTCAAGCCAAGTTTCTGTAACTCACTCGTTACGACTTTTACGCAACGGCTACATACCATATTTTTAATGGCAAATCGTGTAGTTTCCATACTGATTGGAAGGTTAATCTTTGTGCATAGACGCTCCATCTCTGTATAGACAGCAGTCAGGAAGGTTTTTGTACGTTTCGTCTTTTGCTTTCACTTTCTCTGTGTCATGCCCTACGCCTGCCACTAACTCATGTATTTTTATCTCACTGATTTTCTTTGGCTTATAGGAAACAGTGAGCAACTGAGTTTTGCTGTCCCAAGTTGCCGACTTGATGCCTGTAACATAAACGGCTTCTTCTATGCGTTTTTTGCACATACCACAAACGCCGCTTACTTTGATAGTGGCAGAAATTTCGTCTGGGAATTTGATGGACTTCATCGATGAAAACACCAATAGGATAGAGAAAAATAAAGTGATTTTAAGTACTGATTTCATGTTTTTTAGAATTTTTTAAACTGAGTATTATACGAAAAAAAGATAGGCGTAAAATTACGCACAATAAGTTCTTTAAAACATTAAATACTAAATTCTAAAAACACAAAAAAACAAGTATAAATACGATTCTGGCGGCGGCGAAAAGAGGCTTATTTGTTTGATAAGCGAAGAAAAAGAATCTATATTTTTAAAAAAATCGAAGGCAAGAAAAGGCAAAATAATATCACTATTGGAAATTTTTAAGAAGTCAAAAGAAGCAATTTTGGTGATATTTTGGCTCATTTCTAACTTTATCACCTTGACCTCATCATGGCAACAGTTGCTTTTTTTCCCTTTTTTGGCATTAATTAAGGAGCATTTGCAGGTCTTTTTTTCTGAGGAAACGAAGTGTGTTTCTGCTAAATATTCCCCGCAAAAATGCTGTCCCACACTCACCCCTACAGAGAGGAAAGCATAGACAAAGAGGAGAAATACAGAAATTAACTTTTTCATCATAGTTCTACAACCTATTTTTACGCTTGAAAGTTTCCTATAATATGTTAAGAAAACTTAGCGAGCCAAAAAAATTTACTTTTTAGTAACTCTTTCCACCAAAGCCTTTACACCTGATTTTAAGTTTTTAAACAAGCCGTCAGTTCCTTCTGTATTTACATAAATTGTGTTATGGTCTTGGGCTATTTCGGTGTTTGGGCGTTCTTTCGTATAATAGTACGCCGCCAAAGATTTCCTACTGATGCCTTCGGGCGTGTTAAGTGGTTTTGGGTGTCCATGAAAGGATATTTCATTGGTTTCAAAAATAACACAGCGATTAAAAAGCGGGGCTACATAGGCTAATTGCTGTTTTGTTTCCATGTCCCAAAGTTCTAAATAGCCATTGTAATCTTGCTTCCATTCAGGATTCATATAGACTAAAATATTCATGCGACGGTGATATTTGGTTTCGGGGTGATAGTTAAAGTCCACATGAACATCTAAAAAAGCACCTTTTATGGACTGATGCAAGCCACCGCCAAAAAATTTATCGTCAGCCACCAAATCGCTAATCCCTGTGATGTACTCCACGATTTTGAGTAATTTGTCAGCATTTAGTTCTCCAAATGCCTGCTGAATGACGGGGTTGGAGAATTTGGTCATAGAAAATTTATTTCGCTGATTGATGTAAGTAGTATTGTCCCACTCACCTGTTTCAATCGTTGGATAGTTTTTTAAAATAAGGGCTGCTGCTTCGGGTGTGAAAAAATCTTCGAAAACAAGATAGTGAAAAGGCTTTGCACTATGCCACTCTTTATGTAGCTGCTCTTTTTTGCTCTCTAAAAGCGAATAATTAACGTATTCCATTATGCAGAAATTAATTTATTTAGTTTACTTGTTTTTCAATCTTACTATCTTGGTTGCAAAAAAAGTCTAAACTTGCATCCTTAAAATTAGGATTCATTGCTTTTACTTTTTGCCAATCTACACAACATTTGTCTATTTGCTGAATATACAAAAAGCATGTAGCCCTTTCATAGAAAATCTCGGCATTGTTGGGCTTGAGCCTCAGATAATGGGAAAAACTTTCAATAGCTTGTTGGTATTGCTCTCTTGCCTTATACATTACGCCTAAGTTTTGGTGGGCAGAAGCGTAGTTTGGCTCGTATTTCAAGTATTTTTGGTAGGCAGGAATCGCCTTTTCATAATTATGAAAACGGGTGAAGTATGCCTCTGCTAATATTTTTGTAATTTCTTTTTCATAGTTGGGGTCTCTCGCCAAAACTACTTTAAAATCTGCTTCAGAGGCTGCTTCCTCTCGCAAGTGTGCATACGCCAAACCTCTTTTGAAATAATATAAAGTAGGAATTTGATAGATATGCTCCATTGCCAAGGTAAAATTAGCAACGGCTTCACCGTTGTAATCAAAATGTTCCATGTATATTTTTGCTTTCAAAAAATATGCCTTTTCAAATCTTGCATCCGCCCCGCTTGCTGCCCGAAGCAGGTGTAAGGCATCTTCATAATGACCTTGTTTGTAGGCATTTAAGGCATTGATATACTGATGACGAGCATAAAAGCCCAAAATAGTATTGATAATTACAAAAAAATAGCCAATTGTAACTGCCACAAAAATCAGTGCTTGCCTTTCGTCTTTGTTTCGTGTCAGTTTCCATCTTTGATAAGATGTTTCCTGTTGCTGCTTACGAGCATAGCGGTAAGCCTGTTGGCTATTCTGATTATCTACTTGCTGGCTTTCAGTGCTTTGATTGAATGTAAAAGCAAAATTATAACCTCCGTAAAGCAAAATTTCATCATATTTTCGTTTTTTTTCAGGGCTGGCGAGTATATGATATGCTTCATTGATAAGTTTGAATTTTTCTTCTGCTTCTTGGTTATCGGGATTGAGGTCAGGGTGATAGAGAAATGCTAATTTCTTAAATGCACGCTTTACTTCCTCGTCAGAGGCAAAATTGGGCAAGCCTAATATAGAATAAAGGTTATCCAAAACGCTAATTTATGGTATCTGCTATAATTTTTTTCATCATACAAAAAAGGCAGTTGCAAGATAAAAAAGAAATTTCTTTTTTACTGCCTTTTTTGTAAAAAAATAAGAACAATATAATTTTTTATAATTTCACGCCATATTTTCTAAGCTCTTCCCTCGCTACTACGTACTGATGAACTTCGTCTGGTCCGTCATAGATACGTGCTGCTCTCTCGTGCCTGTACCAGCTTGAAAGAATGGTATCGTCCGTAATCCCCAATCCGCCATGCACTTGGATAGCTCTGTCCAATACTTCTTTGAGTACATTAGCTACAAAAAATTTAATGGTTGAAATTTCTACTCTCATGGCTGCTGCTCCATTTTTATCTATTCCGTAGGCGGTGTGCAGCACCATGTAGCGGGCAGCATTAATTTCTGCCCTGCTTTGGGCTATCCATTGCTGGGCTATTTGCTTGCTGGCAATAGGCACATTTTCAGCAAGTTCTCGTTTTGCGGCATAGCTACACATCATTTCAAAAGCACGCTCACAAATGCCTATCCACCTCATACAGTGATGAATACGACCAGGTCCGAGTCTTTCTTGGGCTAACTTAAAACCACTTCCTTCCTCTCCTACTAAGTTGGCAAGCGGTACTCTGCAATTCTCGTATCGTACTTCTGCATGACTGCTATGCCCTGAACCTTCTTCGCCCATGATGGAGATATTTCTGACAAATTTGAAGCCTGTATTATCTGTAGGCACTATTATCATGCTTGCCTTGCTGTGGGCATGAGTGCCTTCGGGGTCTGTAACAGCCATTACTACAGCGAAAGAAGCACCGTCTGCACTGGAAGTGAACCACTTATGCCCATTGATTACATATTCGTTCCCATCTTTTATAGCCGTAGTAGCCATTCGAGTTGGGTTTGAGCCTGCAAACTCTGGCTCGGTCATAGAGAAACAAGAGCGAATTTCTCCTTGTTGCAAAGGATGTAAGTATTTGTCTTTCAGTTCCTTGGATGCGTACTTGTGCAGCAGTTCCATGTTGCCAATGTCGGGGGCTTGGCAGTTAAGCACAAAATGCCCAAGCGGAGAATAGCCTAATACCTCGCTCACTTGCCCAAATTCGGAGAGTGATAACCCTACGCCTCCTTCCTGTTCGGAAAGATGAGGTGCCCAAATTCCCTCTTTTTTAGCTTTTTGGCGAAGTTGGTGCAGTTCGTCTTTCTCCATTTGGATAAAAGATTTGGCATGGAGAATCTTTTCTACAGGCACTACTTCTTCGCGTATAAATGCCTGAATACGAGGCAATAAAGATTTTAACTTGTCGGTACTAAATAAGTCTGTCATATTTTATACTATTTGATATTAAAAAAAATTTACGATACTGTTTTGTTATATTGTCCATTTTGGGTTTTTACAAAATATAACCCCACTATTTACTTCTCATAACACGCTTTGAAATTTCCTTGAGTGTCTATGCAATCTATCATTTTTTTTAAACCTTCTTTCCCATTCCTTGCATACCACTTTTGCACTTCACTTTTGGCGGTCAGGTAGTTTGTAAATATGTGCTGCTGATTGCCAAAAAATGCTTCGGGCGTGCTTATTTCTCCCAAATTTGGTGTATTTTTACCATTTAGTGTGATGAATTGCCATTCCTCTTCCATCTCTATAAATCGGTTGTCTAACAGCATCGCTATCCCCTCGTCAAACCATGTAGGAATGAGAAAAGTACGATTTTTCCAGCCAATTCTTGCAAATAACTCTGCATGAGCAAGTTCATGGCTAATTACATCAATATTTAGCCCTTCTTTGTCTATCACGATGTAAGTTCCTACAGGCGTAAAATGCGTCATTCCTGCTTTGCCATGTTGCTGATTACCAAACTTTTGCATGACTTCTCCATCACTGCCTACTATCATCCTTGAATTAGCCTCTTTACTTCCAAAGAAATTAACAATTCTTTTGCAAGCACTATCATAGTTTGTCAGAAAAATCTTTCTGTCGCTTTCTTTCATTTTTTTACTTACATAGACATTTGGCAAAATCTCATCAACTTCCTGAAAATAAACAGTTTGACAGTAAAAAAGATTAGGAAAAAGCAAGAAAAAAGACAAATAAGCAAGCAGAAATATACCTCCTAAATAAAAGAAGGCTATGTGTAATAATTTCATAATGCCATCATCTGCCCCGTTTTCGGATTGATTTTCCCTGCTAATATTTCTAAATAAGCCGCTTGCATTTCTTCTTTTGTTTCTGCCTGATGTACTTCAAGCCAAGATGTTACATTTTGGCTGAACTGCTGCCATGCCTGCCCTACTTTCGTTTGAAAACCTGCTGCACCCCATTCTTGGTTTCTTTTTTGGGCGTGTGTAGGGGCAAAAAACAAGATTGGCTTGTTAGGCGTTTTGTGTTCGGGCATATAGTTTTTGTCCCAATGCGTCATTCCTACCGAGCAGTTGTATTTCAAATTTTCCCCCAAATGTGTCTGGAGGCTATGCTGGAGTACTTGGTTTCCCGCAAAATCTACTATAGAATACGTTTCTGTGAGGGATAAATCTTGCACCTGATTGTATGTAAGTGCTTGATTATAGGTATCTAACTGTTGTACAAAATCGAGGTTGCCGCCAGAGGTCAAACCTATAATATTCGGAGCGTTTTCTCCTATCTGCTGCCGATAATGCAGCAAGAACGCCAATGCCAAAGCAGTCTTGCTTGATGCGCCCGTTAAGATAATATTTTGTGATTCGAAGAAATGATTGTCTGCAAAAAAATCGTCTAATAAAAAAGAAGTAACAAATAAAGGTCTGAAAATACTAATAATATCCTCATTATTAGGCGAGTACATTGTGTCTATTTTCGTATTAGTATAATAATTATAAATTACAGGCAGCTCTAAGCGGTGCGGATTCACATCAAGAAAGCCAATCGGTGTAACTTTCCCCGCTTTCACTACAAGGTGCGAAGCCATCGGGTAATAGCCATAAAACCGCTCTCCTACCTGCACATTTGGGTTTTTGGAAATAGCTACTTCTGCAAAGCCCCAAACAGGAATTACACCCCATCCTTCTTGGGTAGGAAAAAACTTCCAATAGCCAAATTTGTCCCCTATCATGGCATAAGTAACATTATTGGAGGTGAAAGAAAACTTATCAATTTTGAGCAAAACTTCCCCTTCTGCTAATGATTCAGTGTTTGGGAGAGGAGTTTCTACAAATCTGCACTGCTTATAATCTTGACGAGAAACCATAAATGTAGTTTGCATAATTTTTTATGTTTTTTATACTTAAGTAATTTTTATGTTTATTGGTTTGCTTGGTCGTAGGGTAATCATTGGTTCTGGCAAAACTTCTTGCTCATTAAGTAATTTAAAATCAAATCGTTGAACTATCATCACAAGCGCGAGAACCATCTCCATCATAGCAAAATTATTACCTATGCAAAATCTCGGACCTCCGCCAAAAGGGAAGTGTGCGAATTTTTGTCGGGCTTTTGCTTGCTCATTTTCGAAGCGTTCGGGCTGAAATGCGTGTGGATTTTCCCACAAATCGGGATGCCGATGCACTACCCAAGTAGGCATCACTACCTGCGTTCCCTTGCGAATTTGGTAGCCATCTACTTCATCATCTTTTTGAGCGGCTCTGCCCACTATCCACGCAGGCGGATAGAGTCGTAGTGTTTCCTGAATCACCTGATTGGCGTAGGGAAGTGCCGAAAGATGAGCTAATTGGGGCGTTTCCTTGCCTACTACTTGCTTAATTTCTGCTTGTAATTTTTCTTTTTTAATTGGGTTGAGAAGTAGCAAATAAATAGCCCAAGCAAGTGCGTTGGAAGAAGTTTCGGAGCCTGCTGCAAAAATAGTAACTACCTCATCTCTAAGCTGTAAGTCGTTCATTCCTTCGCCTGTTTCCTCATCTTTTGCCTCTAAAAGCATCTGCAACAAGTCGTGATAGGTAGTTGTAGTCTTGCGGCGATTATTAATAATGCTGTAGATAATTTCGTTAAATTCCTTCTGATTGGCTTCAAAAAGTCTATTATTTTTGGTAGGTAGCCACGTAACAAACCGACCAAAAGGAGATTTTAGCATATTGGAAATGCTAAAATTTAAGTTGTTGATGCAGTCAATTACCTTGTCTTTGATGTCTGAAATATCCGAGCTAAAGAGTGATTTGGCGGCAATATCGGAAGTAAGCCGCATCATTTCTTGGGTAATGTCAAAGGACTGCTGATGAGCCTTGTAGGTTTCCCATTTCCCAAGCATCTCATTGATGGAAAGCGTCATTGTTTGCATCAAGTTTGCTAACCTATCCCGATGGAAAGCGGGCTGGGCGATGCGTCTTTGCCTGAGCCAAAAATCGCCTTCACTTGTTACTAAGCCGTTGCCGAGTGCGCGCCTAAGAAAACCGTAAGCAAAACTTTTTTTATAGTTTTTAGCATTGTCTATCAATATGTGCTTGATGTATTCGGGTTTGCAAAAAACATAAGTAGTAATAAACGGGGAGAGTTGTGCCTCATAAATATCGCCAAATTCATGTCTATTATCTTCGAAAAAGGCAAGAGGATTGCGAGCAAAAACGCCTATATTGCCTATTATAAAGTTTTTTACAGGTACTTTGGGGATTTCTTTCATGGTTATTTTTTGCTTATGGTTCTTTGCTCTATCCTTTTCTCATAATTTTTACCTTCAAATATATAATTGACATAAACGCCCTGCGTATGAATTAGATTGGGGTCAAGCTCTCCTGCGGGAACGAGATGCTCTACTTCGGCAATCGTAATTTTGCCTGCCGTAGCCATCATCGGGTTAAAATTGCGGGCTGTACCTTTGTAAATAAGGTTGCCCATCGTATCACCTTTCCATGCTTTCACAAAGGAAAAATCGGCACGCAACCACTTTTCCATGAGGTACATTTTTCCCTCGAACTCCCTGATTTCCTTTCCTTCTGCTACTTCCGTTCCCACGCCTGCGGGTGTGAAAAATGCGGGGATACCTGCCCCACCTGCCCTGATTCGCTCTGCCAAAGTGCCTTGTGGTAATAGCTCTACTTCTAACTCTCCCGCCAAAAGTTGGCGTTCAAACTCTGCATTTTCACCTACATAAGAGGCAATCATTTTTTTAATTTGCTTATTTTCAAGCAGTAAGCCAAGTCCAAAACCATCTACTCCTGCATTATTGGAAATGCAAGTAAGATTTTTAGTGCCTTTTTTCAAAATAGCAGTAATCATGTTTTCAGGTATGCCGCACAAGCCAAAACCACCGAACATGACCGTCATGCCATCAACTAAGTCGCTAATTACTTCTTCTGCATTATGTACTACTTTATTCATTGTTTGTTATTTTGGCAAAAGTTTATTTTTTTATTTCGTTTCTTAACTCTTCAATTTTATCAAATGTAAAGCCTGTTATAGCCTCAATAGTTGCATTGTCCAAACCACTTGAAATAGATTTTTTAACAATTTCTACATTGTTTTTATTCCGCTCATCTTCACGAACCTTAAATTCTGCTTCCGTTTGCAGTGTAAAAATCTCACTCGCTTTTAGGTGCAAACTATCTAAATAACGATTATATCCGTATTCATCTTCTTTTTCAAGCCGCATAATGTCCAATACTTCGCCCGCTTCTTTCAATCCTTTTGCACTAAATTCGTCTTTAACTTCACTATTTTTGAGAAAGTAAACCCATTCATCTAAAGTATCTTTGGCATTGTCGTTAAATTGATTGACTTTTAACAAATAAAACTCTGGAAAAATATCAGATATATCATTTTTTAAGAATTTAACTTTTTGCTTGTCAGAGAGTTCTAATAAATCGTTTTGGTGTAAGCCCTTAAAATCTGTTTTCCCTCTATAAATATAATCCTTTCCTTGCCCAAGGTCAAAATACACAATGTTGATAGAAATTACTTTTTTAATTTCAGCATATTTCTGCCGCTTTTTTAAGTTTTCGGTGATGCTTTTTGAAACGCCATAAGCCATTCTATGGAAGTAGTCTATTTCATAAGTGCTTTGTAACTCAATGATAATAAGTTCATTTTTTGAGTTTTGCGTTAAAATATCAACACGATTGAACTTGTCATCGTCTGAGAATTGATTACTTTCGCTTTCTAAAATTTGCTCAATGCTAATATTATCAAATAGAAGTTCGCTCAAGAAACCTTCAAGTACCACAAAATTGGCTTTATTTCTTAAAAGTCTTTTTATTGCCCAGTCAAAACTTATTAATTTCTTACTCATTTTATTATAAAAAATTGTAAACAAAAACTAATCATTTACTCATTAAAAACTGCCTCGTATAAACTTAAAGATGACACCTTTTCTTAGGAAGATGTCATCTTTTTTATACAAGTCTTAAATAAATTCTTGATGTTTTATATCGCCAAAGTGCTTAGTACGTCATTCATGCTTCTGACCGCAGCCGCAGATTTATTGAAAAGTTCCTGTTCTTCTGCATTGATTTTAAAATCTACAATTTTCTCCCAGCCGTTTCTGCCAATGACAACAGGCACGCCCAAGCAGATGTCTTTCTGACCATATTCGCCATCTAAGGCAACACAGCAAGGGAAAACACGCTTTTGGTCGCGCACAATACTCTCTACCAACAAAGCCCCTGCCGCACCTGGTGCATACCAAGCAGAAGTACCAAGTAGCTTAGTGAGTGTAGCACCGCCTACCATTGTATCGGCAGCTACTTGCTTTAACTGTTCGGCAGAAAGGAACTCACTCACAGGCACGCCTTTGTAAGTAGCCAAGCGAGTAAGAGGAATCATTGTTGTATCGCCATGTCCGCCAATTACTACGCCTTCGATGTCATGCTGAGAAGCATTTAATGCCAAAGAAAGGTAAGTTTTAAACCTCGCACTGTCCAAAATACCACCCATACCGATAATGCGATTTTTTGGCAAGCCTGATGACTGCAATGCCAAGTAAGTCATGGTATCCATTGGGTTCGAAATGACAATAACTACCGCATTTGGTGAATATTTAATCAGATTGTCAGTAACAGATTTTACAATCCCAGCATTGATGCCTATGAGTTCTTCGCGAGTCATGCCCGGCTTGCGAGGTAGCCCCGAAGTAATGACTACTACATCAGAATTTGCAGTTTTGCTATAATCATTGGTTGAGGGAGTGATTTTAGTGCCAAAGCCCAACAAAGTAGAGGTTTGCAATATGTCCAATCCTTTGCCTTCGCTCACGCCTTCTTTGATGTCAAGCAATACAATTTCAGAAGCTAACTGTCTGTATATCAAAACGTCTGCACAAGTTGCACCTACGTTGCCTGCACCTACTACGGTTACTTTCATTTGAGTTATAAGTTTGAGTTATGAGTTTATTATTTTCCATCTTACCTGCCTTAATCACAAGCAAGGCTATTTGCGGTGCTAAGTTAATCAGGAATTATAAATTTAGAAAAGTATCGTAAAGAAAATTTTAGGATTGCCAAACTTTCTTGATGACTTCGCCAAATACCTGCATCTCTTCCATTGTCCCTATGCTCACCCGTCCCCATTTTTCTTCATTTTCGGCAAACATTCTCACCAATACATTGTACTTTGCCATCTCTTTTACAAAATCATTTGGATATTTTGCCAAAGAAAAATACACGAAATTGGTATAAGAAGGAATGTACGGAATATCCAATGATTTTAACTGACTCATTGTGAAGTCTCTTGCGGCTTTATTTTTTTCCAAAAATGAATTAATAAATTCACTATCGTCCATTGCTGCCATCGCTCCCGCTACCGAGCTTGTGCCAACGCTGATGCTACCACCTTGCTGGAATTTTTCCATTTCCGCTACAAGTTTCGGATGTGCTATTGCGTAGCCTATTCGCAACCCCGCCATACCAAATACTTTGGAGAAAGTCCTCCCGATAATAATATTCTGATTATCAGCTACTAAACCTGCCATAGTAGGTCTATCTGGCAGAAAATCTATGTAGGCTTCGTCTATGAAAACAGCCGTTTTTTTGCTGGCTTCTGTACAGAAATTCTTTAATTCAGTGGCATCTACTATAGTGCCTGTAGGGTTATTCGGATTGCATACTTGCAAAAGTTTTGTTTTACGGTTTATCTTGCCGAGCATGGCATTGAGGTCATGCTTTTTATCTTTGGTAACAGGAACATTTACGACCTCTACGCCTAAGTTTTTGGCGTATTCACCTAATAACCAAAAAGTTGGCAATGCAAAAATCATATTTCCCTTGTCTTTGCCAAAGTAGCCGCCTAAGATACCTAATACCTCACTTGACCCCGCCGAGAGCAAGATATGTTCTTTGGAAAGACCTTCTTTCTGAGCAATTTTTTCCCTTAATTTTTCTCTTGTGTTATCTACAAAGCCATAACGATTTCCCGTAGCAAGTGATTCTATGATGGCTTTTTGTGCTTTCGGAGGCACGCCATAAGGGTTTTCATTGGCATTGAGCATGATGAGCTTACCCGAAGTATCAAGTTTGCTTAACAATGCTGGTCGCTGATGACTCACAAAGCCTGTGGGAGTAGCAAATACTTCTGGTGCGGCAGTAATCCCTGCGGCAATCACAGCGAAATTTTTGAGGAAATTCTTCCTATTAATTTTTTCCATATCAGTACATTTTGTAGGCATAAAAGCCCGTTTTTTAGATAAAAATATGTATGAAATAGGCAAAGATGCCTACAAAAACTCAATGGTAAACAACAGTAACCTCATTCACCATATTCGTAGCATTGAATCTGATATTGATGTAGCGTGCTTGCTTTATTTTTCCACACTGCTCACCCTCTTCCAAGTAATACCGATAAAATTTCTGGTTTCTCTCTGCCAAGAGTGCAAAATCTGCCTTGCCTAACAAATTTGCTACCTGAATTTCCCTCAACCCCTCCAATTTGGGTTTTATTTTTTGCTCGAAGTCCGCCAAAAGATTTATCCGTTTGTTTTGGCAACCTTTCTTGTCATTTTTCCAAGTTTGTAAATCAAAGCCCTCTGTATCTATATCTGCATTATTACACGAAGATACCAAATATACGAAGATACATAACAAAATACAACTCCAATTTCTCATAAATAATGTTTTTATTTGAAAAAGCCTTTAAAAATATGTGTAAAGTTATTATCAAAGATTACATCTCTGAGCATATTAACATAAAAAGATGCAATCTTTTTGCATAGCACCATTTTTTACTTAGTTTTGAAAAAAATGAAAAACAAATGTCGACTACTAAAAAAATTGTTTACGGAATGTTGCTACTTTTTGGCATATTCCTAATTTATTTTGTTTACACAGGCTTACAATACGCCTACATTGCATCTTCCTACGCTGCCAAAACGGTTTGTTCATGCGTATTCGTATCGGGGCGCGAGCCTGATGCAGTCCTGAGCGAAGATTTGTACGCTGCCCCCTTCGTAAAAACAGAGATAGACCAAGACAATAAGTCGGTGAGTACCAATTTATATGGTTTTGCAGCAGCAAAAGCTATTTTCCGCAAGGGTTTGGGTTGCACTTTGGTCAATGAACTTACCGAAACCGAAATTCGCCAGCAAACAGGCTTACAAATAACTGATAAGCTGCCCGAAAGTTTGGTAAAAGTGCAAATGATTCCTCCGACTATTGATTCTGCTGCCCTTTTTAAAGCGATAGACCTTGCTTTTCAAGAAAAAGATACTTCACACATCATTCGTACACGCGCCATCACTATTTTTTATAAAGGGCAGTTGCTTGCCGAAAAGTACGGCAAAGGCATTACAGAAAACACGCCTTTGCTCGGCTGGTCAATGACCAAAAGTGTTACCAATGCCATGATAGGCTTGCTGGTAAAAGATGGCAAAATAGACATTAGCAAGCCCGCTCCCATAGCAGAGTGGAAAGATGATGAGCGAAAGCAAATCACTACTGACCAGCTACTTAGAATGAGCAGTGGCTTAGATTTTGAGGAAATCTATAGCCTGCCAAGCGATGCTACCCAGATGCTTTTCCGCAAAAAAGGGGCGGGTGCTTATGCCTTACTTAGCAAGCAAAGGGCGAAACCCGACCAAGAATGGTACTATTCAAGCGGCACTTCCAACATATTGCAAGAGATAGCCCGCAGGCAGTTTGGCAGCCAAGCTGATTATTTGGCTTTTCCTCATCTGCGGCTTTTCCAAAAAATAGGAATGAAAAGTGCGGTGCTTGAGCCTGACGCTTCAGGTACTTATGTAGGTTCGTCATTTATGTATGCTACGGGTAGGGATTGGGCAAAATTTGGGCAGCTATACCTCCAAGATGGCATTTGGAACGGCGAAAGACTCCTTCCCGAAGGCTGGGTGAAATACTCTGCCACAGAAACTCCTCTTTCCAAAGGGACTTATGCCGCACAGTTCTGGCTCAATCATAACGACAAAAATTTCCCACAAGATGCTTTCATGGCATTGGGCTTCGAAGGACAATCTGTTACCATTGTTCCCTCCAAAGAATTGGTGATTGTGCGACTCGGCTGCACGCCAAATGAAAACGATTTTGACCGTAATCAGTTTATAAAGAGCATTGTAGCAACCGTAAAATAGAAAAACAGTACTACAGCTCTAATTTTAGAAATTTAGCAATTTTTCAGGAAAATAATATTTATTTGTCTAACTTTGGGCAATTTTTAGACGCAAATCAGACCTTTTACGAATCTATTGATATAGACCTTAATAATATGAAAAAAAATAATAACATCATCAAGGCACTCAAAATCTGTGAGTTGTTTAAACATCTGCCAGAGCATGATTTGGAAAACATAGCCAATAAGGCAAAAATGCGTCAGTTTTTTCCTGATGAGGTCATCGTTTGGCAAGGAAACCCAAGTGATAGCCTTTTCCTTGTTACTAATGGCATAGTAGCCATCAAACGCATTATTAGTGAAACCGAAGAGCAAGTACTCAACTATCTTATGCCAGGAAATACTTTTGGCGAAATTGGAATTTTGGAAAACAAACCTCGCTCGGCTACGGTGGCTGCCCTAAGTGATGTGGACGTGGTAGTGATTCGAAGACAAGATTTTATCGCGCTTTTGTACGAACTTCCCTCTATTGCCATCGAGTTGGCAAAAATGCTCGGAAGATACTTAGTAGATTCTAACCGCCGCAGAAGTAGGGGGAACACTAACGTAAAATTAATTTTGCTTTTTGATGTGTTTGGTAGCCTCGGTGCCACAAGTTTTGGTGTTAGTTTGGCTCGCCTCATTCAGCAACGTACAAAGCAAAAAACTGTTTATACCGAATATCCTGTTCCCCAAAAATTGATTGCCGATTTGCATATCAGCCGTAAGGAAAAAATATATAATCACCCCGCAGGCTTTGATATTTTGCTATCTCAGGAAGATCGTTCAATGAATGATAAAGTCAAGACAACCATGATGCTCGATGGACTCATCAATGAATACGAAAATATCATTATCACGTTGAATGAGAACATAGACGAAGACCATGACGGCAATGTCGACCAAGACATCGCCATGATGCTCGACTATGCCAAGCAAATCATCATGTTTTCGCCGCCAGAGCCAAGTGTTTGGGGGCATTTGGAGGACATTCAGAAAAAATTACGCAAGCGTATTCGCACCAACGAAACCAATATTTTTACTCTGATTAATCACTGTAGCGAGGAATATAAAGATGCTGTTTTCCCACATCATGTTGATTTTCAAGTACCTTTCTTGCCTGTGTTCCCACCCTTACGGGATATGCACGCCAAAGATATGGTCATTCCCACGCCGCTTTTAGATGTATTTACCGTACTTACCGATAGATTGGAACGAACAAATAATATAGCACTTTATATCCCGACAACCGTAGATGTGGATAAGCAAATAGACACTACACAGTACGTAAATAAAACATTGGCGTTTTTTGGAGAGCGGTTTGGCGGAGCTACCAGCAAGGAGGCACAAGGCGTTTGGAACAGCGACCAAGTAGGTTTAGTAGGCGAAACCGTTCATATCGTCAATTCTTATGTTACCCAAATGGACTTAACTAACTACTTAGACGAAATTATCGAATACGTAAAGAAAATGAAAGTAGAACTTAGCCAAGAAGCAATGGCTTTGGAGGTAAACCAAAAACTCACATTAATCTAATTTTTTACATAAAATAAATACAAAAAATCGAGATGAAAACAGCAGAAATGCACACTGAAAAAGGTGTAATGAAAATTCAGTTTTTCGAGGAAGACGCTCCTATCACCATCAATAATTTCATAACATTAGCAGAAAAAGGCTATTATGATGGCACTATTTTCCATAGGGTTATCCCAAACTTCATGGTGCAGGGCGGCGACCCAACAGGGACAGGCATGGGCGGTCCTGGCTATACTATCCCCGATGAGTTCGCAGGAAAAAACCAATACCACGACAAAGGCGTACTCTCTATGGCAAACACAGGCAGACCCAATTCGGGCGGCTCGCAGTTTTTCATCTGCCACAATAGGCAAGGCACTCAGCACTTAGACCGCAAACATACCGTTTTTGGCAAAGTGTATGAAGGCTTAGAAGTAGTTGACCTAATAAGACAAGGCGACAAGATTCACAAAGTAGTGATTGTGAATACAGAAGCATAGGCTTTATAACCTAACCACTGTTAGCAGTCATAGCTACCCTAACAGTGGTTAATAAACCGTTCTTTGAAAAACATACGGTCTGACCGAAGGTCTGCACCGTACAGACCTTCGGTCAGACGGTGCAGGAACGAATATTTATTGAAACCCAACAAATAATGAACTAAAATACTTTTTTCGTAGTTTAGAGGAAACATGATTGAAAACATAATTGGTTCGGGGACTTTTCTTCAAACGCACATAGAAGCATTGATATTTTGTTCGCAAGCCCCAATTAGGATAGGAGAGATTCAGCAGTGTCTATCAGAACTATTAGATGCTGAGATTCCTTTGGAGGACATCGAAATTGCCATCAAACAATTAGTACAGAAATACGATACGGCTGACTTTTCGTTTCAAATAACTTATATAGGTGGTGGTTATCAGTTTCTTACCAAGCCCAAATATCAGTCTGCCGTTCATTTGCACCTAAAGCAAAAATCTAAAAAACGTTTGTCTAATGCGGCATTAGAAACTTTGGCTGTGATAGCCTACAGGCAACCCATCAGCAAAACGGAAATAGAGCAAATAAGAGGAGTAGGCTGCGACTATGCAGTGCAGAAATTATTGGAAAAAGAACTTGTTGAAATCAAAGGAAAATCGGATGCTGTCGGCAGACCTCTTTTGTACGGCACAAGCCCGAAATTGATGGATTATTTGGGCATCAACGACCTCAAAGAACTACCAACACTCAAAGATTTCGCCACCGAAGACAATGAAATTGGTCATCAGCAATAAAAACACACAAGGGAAGTCCGTGAGGATATGCCCATTATTATTTTAAAGGTTAAGTATTTTAACACAAATGGAAAAAAAATTTAGTAACAAAGGCAGACGCGGAAGTAGCTCGTCTTTTGACAAAAAACGCCCTTCTGACAAGGACAAATCATTTACGAAAAACAGAGATGACAAGCCCTCTTTTAGGAAACCCTCTGGGATTCGTACCAAACAAGATGATAAGTTTGATGTAGAAAAATTTACAGGTGTAAAGCCAAGAAATCAGGGCGGTTTTAAGCGCAACAGCGAAAGTGGTTTTGAGAAAAAACCCTACGAAAAGAGAGAAGGTAGCTTCAATAAATCCTACGACAAGCCTTTCGACAAAGATAGACCTTACAAAAAACGCGAGGGAGAATTTGAGAAAAAGCCCTACGAAAAGAGAGAAGGTAGCTTCAATAAATCCTACGACAAGCCTTTCGACAAAGATAGACCTTACAAAAAACGTGAAGGAGAATTCGAGAAAAAGCCCTACGAAAAGAGGGAAGGCAGTTTCAACAAATCTTATGACAAGCCTTTTGACAAAGATAGACCTTACAAAAAACGTGAGGGAGAGTTCGAGAAAAAACCCTACGAAAAGAGGGAAGGCAGTTTCAACAAATCTTATGACAAGCCTTTCGACAAAGATAGACCTTACAAAAAACGTGAGGGAGAATTTGAGAAAAAACCCTACGAAAAGCGTGAGGGCAGTTTCAACAAATCTTATGACAAGCCTTTCGACAAAGATAGACCTTACAAAAAACGTGAGGGAGAATTTGAGAAAAAGCCCTACGAAAAGAGGGAAGGGAGCTTCAATAAACCGTATGAAAAGCGTTCTGATAAAGTAGTAGCTTTTCGTGAGCGTAAAGAAAAGTCAAGGACACGCAGCATTAGCACCCCCGACTATGATTTCCAACGATTTAAAAACATAGAGGAAGGACTAAAGGAAAGAAATAAAAACAGCCCAAGGAACAAGAATAAAGAAAGCGATTTTGAAGAAATCACTCCTGAAAGTAGCGATATACGTCTAAATCGTTTTATTGCCAATGCAGGTGTTTGCTCACGCAGGGAAGCAGATGTACTCATAGAGGCGGGGCGTGTGAAAATAAATGGTAGCATCATGAAGGAAATGGGCTACAGGGTAAAACTCACAGATTCAGTCTATTTAGATGATGAACCTCTTAAAAAAGAGCGTGTAGTCTATGTATTGCTTAATAAGCCCAAAGACCATATCACTACTACAGACGACCCCGAAGGGAGAAAAACAGTGATGAATTTGGTAAAACAGGCTTGTAATGAGCGTATTTATCCTGTAGGTCGTCTTGACCGCAACACTACAGGCTTATTGCTGATGACCAATGACGGCTTGCTTGCAGACAAGCTCGCACACCCCTCCAACAATATTAAAAAAGTATATCAAATCTTATTGGCAAAACCAATCACAGAGGACGATTTCAACAAAATAGCTGCGGGTGTAACCCTCGAAGATGGAGAAATTAAAGTAGATAAAATTTCTATTATTTCCGAAGATGCTACAGCCTTAGAAGTACACATACATAGCGGAAAAAATCGCATTGTACGCCGTATCTTCGAACATTTTGAGTATGATATTCTTCGCTTGGATAGAGTTGCTTATGCTGGTATTACTAAGAAAGGCATAGAAAGAGGCGAATGGCGTTATCTCACAGAGCAAGAAGTAATTAGACTTAAATATTTTGTGAAATAAAAAAATAAAAAATGTAATCTTCTCATCAAAGATTACATTTTTTTTTAGAATTAAGAACACCTTGCGATGCTAACTTCTTTGTCCAATGCTTTATTTTCTATCAGATAATCTGCAAAATGATTGGCAAAATAAGGAGCAATAGACACGCCCTTAGTGCCTAATCCGTTGAAAATGCCAATGTTAGGGTATATTTTGTGCAACCCCATCAAAGGGAAGCGGTCGGCAGTAGCAGGACGGATGCCTGCTTCTTGCTTGCTTGCTTTGAAATGCGGTCTGATGAGTTGGTGCGTTTTTTCCAATATATCGCTTTTGGCTTTTTCAGTAATCTCGCTGTCCAACTTATCCCACTCATAAGTAGAGCCAACTTTATAAATACTATTCTCCAAAGGAAGTACCCAGCCTTGTCTGTTGATAATCTGTTCAAAATCAAGATTTTCTGTACTTTCAAATTTCCCTGTCAGCACTTCTCCTTTTACTGCCTTAAAAGGAAGATAGCTCCAAAACTTGCTTTCTCTATCTTTGAAACCTCTGCAAAAAATAATTTTTTCAGCCCTTATTTTTAAGTCTTTTATTTCCCCCTCTGCATTTATTTTGTCCTCGTCAAAGGGAGTTGCTAAAAAAAGATTTTCTTTTACCAGAAAATCACGAAAATAGGCAAGCATTTTTCCTACATCTATATAGCCTCCGTTTTTTATTTCTACCCCACCAAACTCATTGAAAACAAAGGGTTTGTAATGCTCGTCATTATTTTCCAAATTCATAAAATTGGAGAAAGATTTTTCGGCAGACTGCCCAAGCACATGATTTTGCTGTGCAATGCTTTCAAAAGGGCGATAAATAGGTTTTTGGAAAAAAAAATGGGTATTCAAAAAACTTTCAAAGTCTGTGTAAAAATTTTGTAAGAAAGGGAATAAAAGGTCTGCTTTCCAAGTTTTTACCATTCTCATACCCGTAATTGGGTTAAAAATGCCTGCTGCTACTTGCGAAGCGGAAGTTTTGTAGCCATCATCTATGACAAAAACACTCTGATTTCTTTTCAGCAGTGTGTAAGCCAGTACTGTACCTGCAAGCCCTTGACCTACAATGAGATAATTATACGTTTTCATTCATTCTCTTCAGATGTGCCAAAGCAAAGATAATTTTTTCTATCTCTATTGTTCCTCCAAAGGAATCAAAAATTTGCTTTGCAGGTTCTATTCCCTCAACAAACATCATTTTTGTATGTACTTCTTTGATTTGTTCTATTTCTTGTAGGCTCACATATTGGAAAATATCAATTTTGTAGCCGTTTTCGTATAGGTATGCCAAATGCGAAACTATAGTCTGCACTCCCCTATTGCGCTCTTGGGCTATCTGTTCGAAGTTTTTGCCCTGCCTGAACAAATCTAAGGTAAGCAAATAGGTGCCGCCCGTAATTTTTTTATTCTGTTTTGATTTTTCTAAGACAAAGTCATAGACTACTTTCAAAAATTTTCTGCCGTATTGCTTGTATTTCCTCTCCCCTACCCCGCTGATGTTTTTCATCTCTGTTTCAAATATAGGTCTTAGCTCTGCTATTTCGGTGAGTGTCGCATCTGTAAATACCAAATACGGCGGAATACCTTCGGAAAGTGCTATTTCTTTTCGAGTAGTCAGTAGCAAATCAAATAGTTCATCTTTGAGCGTTTGCGTTACTGATTTTGGCTTTGCCTCTTCCTTCTTTTCTTGGTTTTTCTGCTGAATAACAGCCATTTGTACCAAATTTACTTGCCTATTTCCAAATAGTACTTGCTTGCTTGCCTCTGTGAGTTTGAGGACATTATTTTGATCGTAGGCTACTTCGATAAATCCTAATTGGAGAAACTGCAAGAGGTACTGCTGCCAATCTCCCGCACTGATGTCTTTCCCCGCACCGTAAGTCTTTATCTTATTGTACCCCTTTTCTATGATTTCCTGCCTACCCGACCCTCTGAGAATGTCTATCAACATTCCCATACCTACCTGCTCACCTGTGCGGGCAAGTGCCGAAAGTGCTTTTTGAGCTATTGTTGTGCCATCAATCCATGCGGGCGGGTTTTTGCAAACATCACAGTTATTGCAGTTTTCTTTCAAATCTTCGTTAAAGTAACTTAGCAATATTTTCCGCCTACATATCTGAGCCTCTGTATATTGCTGCATTCGCTCTAATTTCATTAATTGGACTTCGGTATTCGGGCTTTGATTAGCAACAATCATATCTCTTAGCACCAGCACATCTCCAAAACTATAAAAAAGTAAGGTGTCACTTTTTAAGCCATCTCTGCCCGCCCTACCTATTTCTTGGTAATAACTTTCCAAATTTTTCGGTAAATTGTAGTGAATAATCCACCGCACATTCGACTTATCAATACCCATTCCGAAGGCAATAGTAGCACAAATAATCTGTATCTTGTCGTTGATGAATGCCTCTTGGGTAACAGAACGCTCCTCTGCCGTCATGCCCGCATGATAGTAGGCAGCACTAAAACCCATATTTTGCAGTTTGTTCGCCACACTTTCTGTACTTTTCCGACTTAGGCAATAGATAATTCCCGCCTGCTTTGGATGATTAAACAAAAATCGTTGAATCATTCCTATTCTATTCTGAGCAGGCAAAACAGTCAGACTTAGGTTCGGTCGGTCAAAAGAGGCAATAAATACTTCGGGATCTCTGAGCTTGAGTAGCGTAATAATGTCTTTGCGGGTGAGTTTGTCGGCTGTTGCAGTCAGGGCAATCATAGGAATAGTAGGAAATTGCTCTCTCAATGCACCTAATTGTGTGTATTCAGGGCGAAAGTCATGTCCCCAAGTAGAAACACAATGAGCTTCATCTATGGCAAAAAGGCTAATTTTAAGTCTTTTCAAAAAATTAAAAAAGCCCGCAGCCATTAATTTTTCTGGCGAAATATAGAGAAGTTTTATCTCACCTTTGTAAGCCATGTTTTCTGTAATGGCTAATTCTTGCGAATTTTGGGTGCTATTCAGGAATGAGGCAGCAATTCCGTTTGCCTTTAAGCCCTCTACTTGGTCTTTCATTAGGGCTATCAGTGGCGAAATAACGATACAAAGACCTTCCATGAGCAAGGCAGGAATTTGAAAACATACAGATTTTCCACCTCCCGTAGGCATTAGCACAACGGCATCTTGCTGATTGAGTATATTTTGGATAATTTCAGCCTGCATAGGGCGAAAGCGGTCATATCCAAAATATTTTTTTAGGGCTTCTTTGGCTCGGACAAGCTCCATGCTTTAAGTTTTTGATGGTTCAACAAATATTTTTATTTAAACAAGATTATCCTTTTCTTGCTTAGTTGCTGGTTTTTTCTGCCAAAAATAATAAAGCCCAAATAGTATGACAGAGAAACTTGCGAATAAAAGCCAATAATTACCCCCTTCTTGCCCAGTTTTATCATCATTTATACTATCAACGGTTTCATTACTGCCAAATTCATCTTTTTCTGTTTCTACAGAGGGAAGTACCGCATCAGAAACAGCCAAATTTCCACTTATATCACTGCTTATCTGCTCAACGTTTATCTCTATTTCTGTGTTAGGAGAACTTATGCTTTGTTTATCTTCGGTAGGTACAGGTTTTGCATTTTGGGTTTTATTTTGCTTTTGTAGCACTGCCATTTGGCGGTGTTTGCCCAAAATATTAATTGGAAGTTTTGCCTTATTGAGCAGTGCCTGACTTTGCTGTAGAGCTTCAAAATCTTCACCCAAATCGTCTTTGGTTGCCCCGTCAGTTACTGCCCACACCGCATACTGCCCTGCCTTGCTTTGACTATCTGTTTTTTCTATCACTCTTGCCAACTTTAGGAGTGGCTCATCAGCAAGCGCACCTACATCATAGCGAATAGAAATATCGGGGGCGTTTTTGTGCAACTGTCCGCACATGGCATAAACCCTATCAAAAAGTTCTTCTCTTGGCTGCAAGGTATAATAAAGCGTTTTAGTAACAACCATATTTTGAGAAGCACTATCACGCGAAAGCAACATCGTCCCACACCGAAGCACAACCCCCATCACCGAGTCCGTCATGTTTCGCATCTTAATATCTATACATTCGCCATAATGCGCACTCGTCAAGTCAGGCTGCAACTTGTTCGGATTATATGCTCCACGAATACTTACCGCTAATCTTCTATCTGATTTTGCATCAAAAATAGAAACAGTATCTCTGGGAATTTTTTGGAAAAGGTTTGCCAAAGATTCCGTACAACTAAGAATTGATACAATAATTAGTATTTGTGCTAAGAGGTATCTCATAATCATAAGCAAAGTTAATCAGCATAAAAGTGTAATCAGCAAAGGAAGAAATTAAATAACTCCCAAACCGCACAAAAATAGTAAAAATTACTTATAAAAGTACAATAGTTGCACCAACTTTTTATTAAGCACAGCAATGAAACTTTATCAATAACTTACTCTCTATTCGAGTAAATATCGAAAAATGTTTCATTTTAAAGCAAAAATCTTAACATTCATTAATAAATTGGCTTTTCCGAGGTTTTATATATGATTATTCCGTTTAGCAGGACTTTGTGGGCTTATCGTTAGCTATTTTTACCCGACTTAGGAAAGATTTTATTATAAAGGCATACTAACTTTGAAAATAGAGCCTACATTTTCGGCACTTTCTACCGTTATTTTTCCTCCAAGAGCTTCTATTTGCGTTTTGGTAACATAAAGTCCAAATCCTTTTCCTTTTACGTGCGTGTGCATACGTTGGTACAAGCCAAAAATTTTGTATGTATCTATCTGATTCAAATCTAAGCCTATACCGTTATCTTTGACAGTAAAATAAAACATATCATTTTGGATTGTTCCCTCAACAGCTATCTGAAGTTTTGCTCTTTTATTTCTAAATTTTATAGCATTCGAAAGCAAGTTGTATATGATGCTTTCCCAATGTTTTTTCACTGAAAAAATAGATAACCCTTCTAATTTAATATTAATATCCGCTTTTGCCTCACATATTTCGGCATTCAAACTTCCTAATACAACCTTAGTAACTTTGCTGACATCAAACAATTCTTTTTCTATGACCACTTCATTTTTTATACTCAATATATAGGCAAGGTCTTTGATGATTGTATCTAAATCTTTGGCAGACTGCTGAGTGTGCATCAAAACATCTTGATTAATCGGGTCTGCAATATTTTCTTTATTAAAAATATTGGCAAGCCCAATCAGACGTGCTATCGGCGCGCGCACCTGATGTGAAAGGATGTAAGAAAATTGCTCTAAATCTCCATTGCGGGTTGAAAGACTTTCTATTGTGAACTCCAATTCTTTGGTGCGTTCAGCCACTATTCCCTCTAAATGCTCATTAATTGAAGCTATCTCCTCATTTTGTTGCCTTATTTCTTCATTTTGTTGCTTTATTTCTTCGTTTTGTTCTTGCGAATCGTGGTGCTGTTTCGCAAGTGAGATATTTAGCTTGCGAGTATTCATGTTGCTCAGATACAAAAAAATAGTTTGAAAAAGCATAAAAACAAATAGAACGATAGCAAAAACAGTGATAAGTATATATTTTTGTACATCATTTTGAGTATATGTAGCTACATTTTGCTGCACCCGCACCAAGGCATCATTACCATATACGGTAGCCGTTTCTGCGAAAAATAACAGTAGTATTATAAGGGTTTTTGCTTTCATTTTTTCATTTTTTTACTATGTATCAATGTATATATCAACGTAAAGTAAGTAATAAAGTCTGTATGGTAATACTTATTTTATACAGACGGGCATCCAAATCATACCAATATGGCTTTTAAGTCGTATCTGAATCAATCAAGAAATTACACTTGTAAGTAATATGAGTGTTTTTGAATAAAAATTATCAGTAGGGCATCATATCTCATCATACAAAAACACACTTGCTTACCTACCTGAGAAAGAAATATTCTTTGTTTATTAAATTTGCCGAAGTTTTTATACTTTTACCTATTATTTTTAATGAACAATAGTTTTTAGCAATTAAATCACCCATAATTTAAGGTACGATTATGAAAATCACATTAAGTAAACATCTTCTCCATTTATTGTTTTTCTGCTTGATAGCTCTTGTAGGCGTAAGTACGACAAGTTGTAACAGCAAGAAAAAACTGGCTGAAAAGCAAGCCGCCGAAGCGCGTGCAGCAAAAATTAGCCAAGCAAAAGCCGATTTACAAGCACTTTTAGCAAATACTAACAAAAGTCCTGAAGAATTGGAACGAGATTTGGCACGCATCAAGGCAATGAACCTAAACGACCCAGAAGTAAATGCCCTGATAAAGCAGGTAGAGGAAAAAATTGGTCAGAAAAAAGCAGAAGCTGCAAAAATAGCAGAAGAAAAACGCAAAGCTGAGGAAGCAGCAAGGCTCAAGGCTGAGGAAGAGGCAAGACAAAAGCCCGCTAAACTTACCCTTGACGACTATTTTGCTCGCATCATTAGCGCGCCAAGTGCCGCCGAAGCAAATAACTATATTAATGATGCTCTCAAGTTATTTAGCTCTCCAGAAACACCTGTACTTATTTCTCTCGGTGTTTTTGGTGGCGAAAAAGACTATGACAAACCTACTACTATTAGCAAATATTTGAACTACCTCAAAGACCAAAAAAGAAACATCAATACAATAGACAACATTGTTCGCGATGCAAGTGGCAAAATAAAAGAATTAGAATTGATGAGAAAAAAATAGGTAAGTAGGCAGGTGTTGTTAAAACATAAAACATGAAAATACAATGATAAAAAAGCAATTATTCATCTTCATTTCATTATTTCTGAGCCTGACATTCAGCCTCTTAGCCCAACCCGAGCTTAGCCCAGAGCGAAAGATAGCTGTGGACTCTTTAGCATTGGAAAAGGTCAAAGATTTGAGCAAATATATCAGTATGATTGGCGACAAAAAGACACCTTTTTCCGAAGCTAACAGAGCTGTAGATAGGGCAATGGAGCTATTTATGGAGGGTAGTCAGATGGGAGTATCCGCTGTTGGGCGAAAGGAAATTAAGTATTATGGGGTACGCAAATACTTAGAGAGGCTAATGGCATTGAACTATCAGAAAGTAAAAATTGACTGGTTTAATATTCAGTATATCAGTGATTTGCAACGTCAGCCTGATGGGAAATATGTTGGTGTAATTACAATTTACCAGAAGTTTGAAGGCGTTACCAAAGAGGGTATGAAATACGTGGACACTACAAAAAAGGACATCACTGTTTATGTAGAACGTAAAAAAACCCAAGTAAATGGCAGAGAAATTGGTTATTGGGACGTAATGCTCGGAGATATTCGAGTGAGCGAAACAAAACGCGGATAGTGATTTAAAAAAGAGGCTACCCTTTTCGGACAGCCTCTTTTTTTAAACATTTCATTGTTTTTTTCAATGATTACATCTTTTGATGATATTTTAATCCATACCAAAAGCATAGTATTGCATCTCTCCGTCAGGGTATATACCTTCTATCATTATGCCGCCTTTCACCCCTTCCAAAGCCTTATTTACATCTTGTGGATTTTTAATCACCTTGTTGCCAATGCGGGTAATGATGAAACCCTCTTTCATGTCTGTAAACTTGCTAATCTTGCCACGATTGATTGCAGTTACTTTTACACCACCTTGAATATCAAGCTGTTTAGATTCTTTGTCCGATACCTTTTCTACTTCTATGCCCAATACGTCTAATGCTCCTTGTGAAGTTTTCTTAGCAACTTCAGTGCTTCCATCTCTGGTTTTTAGCGTAACTTTTATTTCTCTCTCCTTGCCATCTCTGACCAACATCAGCGTTACAACATCACCAGGACGGTGTCTTCCTACCAATTCTTGCAATTCAGGCACTGTTTTTACGGGTGTTCCATCTACTCTTGTAATCACGTCTTGCGATTTTACCCCCGCTACAGCCGCAGACCCATTCGCCACTAAGCTATCCACATAGATACCTTCGCTGATATTCAAGTCCAATTCTTTGGCTAATTTGGAATCTAAATTCCTAATAATGATACCTAAAAAGCCTCTTTGTACTGTACCAAACTTTTTTAAATCTTCGGTAACTTTCTTGACCAAGTTGGCAGGCACAGCAAAAGAATAACCTGCAAAAGAGCCTGTTTGAGAAGCTATCGCCGTATTAATGCCCACCAAATCACCATTCATATTGACCAATGCCCCGCCACTATTACCAGGATTTACAGCAGCATCTGTTTGGATAAAAGACTCAATGGCAGAGTTATCTTTATTGCGTAAAATATTGATATTGCGACCTTTGGCACTTACTATTCCCGCCGTAACCGTAGAAGTAAGATTAAAAGGATTTCCCACTGCCATCACCCATTCGCCTACTTTTACCGCATCTGAATTAGCAAAGGCAAGTGTAGGCAAATCTTTTTCATTGATTTTGACCAACGCCAAATCTGTAGAAGGGTCAGTGCCTATGATAGTTCCCTTATAAGAGCGATTATCGTAAAGCGTAACCTCTACTTCTTCAGCATTATCCACGACGTGATTGTTGGTAACTATGTAGCCATCATTGCCAATAATTACGCCCGAACCAGCCCCTTGTTGCGGCACTCCTCTATCCCCAAAAGGGCTTCCTCCGCCGCCGCCAAACAAATCGAACAAGTCTTCCAGAGATTGCGGCTGCCTACGCTGGTCTGTAGAGGTGCGCGTTACGCCAAAAGTAGCTTTAATATGCACCACAGCAGGATTCGCTTTTTCGGCAACCGTAGTGAAGTCTGCCAAATTGCCACTTCCGAAACGAGTCAGTGAAGACGGGCTACCCATTACTTCATTAAATACGATTTCTTTCTTGTCAAAACCAGCTAATTTGTATAGCCCTATGCTTGCCGCACCGCCTACTAAGGCTATCAGCAAAGTTGAAATTAGTTTTTTCATAAATTAATTACTGTATTGAAAAGTTTAAATATTCAAATGTTAATTTGTATTGTATGTATTCAAATTTTATACAAGTATGACACTTTTAAGATAGATTAACTACAAAAGGTCATACCTAAGAACTAATATTGACATTTTGGCAGAAAAAACAGACGATTAATAGGCTGTAGATTAAAAAAGACGCATTTTGTTCTTAATTTTAAAAAGATTATGACATTTATTTTTGAAAATAAGGTAAAAATTAAGAAATTTGTTAGTCAAAAATAGTTGTGGGAATAAACAACTTTCAACCAATAGTATTAGGTTACATCTTAAAAAATTTCAAATCTCATGAAAACAACATTTTTTAAATTGTCATTAAGCGTGTTTTTTATTGGCATTATGTCAGCTAACTTGCTATTTGCCCAAAAAAGCCCAAAAGCAGAAGCATCTGCATCAGTAGGTAGTGGCAAAGTTACCATTAATTACAGCCAGCCCTCCGTTAAAGGGAGAGAAGTATGGGGCAAATTAGTGCCTTATGACAAAGTATGGCGCACAGGAGCAGATGACGCTACCACTATAGAATTTGCCAAAGACGCAACCGTAGAAGGAAAGAAAGTTGCCGCAGGTAAATACAGCCTATTTACTATCCCTACAAAAAGCGGTGAGTGGACTATCATCATCAATAAGACAGCCAAGCAATGGGGAGCCTACGACTACAAAGAAGCAGATGATGTCTTGCGCGTAAAAGTACAGTCTGCAAAGGCTACTGCATTAACGGAAAAAATGACCTTTACTGTAGAAGCAAGCGGTGTAGTAACGCTTTTATGGGAAAATTTGAAAGTATCTTTCAAAGTAACTCAGTAAAAAAAACTACTTCATTTTATTTTTTTTGTAATATTATTTTTGATATTGCATTAATATTAAAAAAACTAAGTATTATTGCCTTGTATTAGGCTGTACGAAAACATAGTTATAACAACAACCACAACGACTTATACAAATGAGCAACTCTAATTCACCTTACGGATACGCAAAAGACGGGAAAGTTTATCTAAATGGATATTTTAACCTTCCTACCAGAGAAATAGGCGTAGTCAAAGAAAGTGAGGAAACAAGTATTCAGTATTTTACCAAGCGGTTTGATTTGGCGAAGCAAAAAGTAGCAGAACTTACGCGAGAAGTCAATACAACGCCAAACAAAGGCTCTTTTCTGATGAAACTCATCCACATGAGGGAGTATTTAGAAAAGTTTGATGGTTTAGGGGATTTCCCAGCACTATTAGCAACCTTAGATACCTTAGAAGCTAGTATCGGTGTATATGTGGAAAAAAACAGAGTAAAAAACCTCGAAATCAAAAAAGCACTCCTCAAGGAAGCCGAAGAGTATAGGGGTAACGGAAATTGGATAGTAGTTACCAAAAAATACAAGGAACTTAAGCTCAAGTGGATAAAAACGGGCAGTGCGTTCAAAGAAGAAGAGGAAGTATTGAATGAAAAATTTGATGCCATAGTAGAAACCTTTTTCCAAAAACGCAATCGAGTCATAGAGGAGAAACGTAGAATCACGCAAGAACGCTTAGATAGGTACGCATTCCTGCTTGAGAAACTCAAAGATATTAATCTTCTTGCGCCTGAAAATGCCTTCCAAATCATTAAAAGAATACAAAATGATTGGAAAATGGTAGGTAAAATTCCTAAAAAGGAGTTTGTCGAGATGACTGCCGAGTACAAGGAAGAATTAAATAAATTCTTTGGTAAAAGAAGACAACAAAGCTTTAAGAATCCTGCTGACCGCAAGCGTGAAATTTGCGAGCAAGTAGAAAAAATGCTCGATTTGGATGAGCCACCAATAGAAGATGTAAAAAATATTCAAAAGGAATGGCAAAGATTGGGTAAGATTAAACACCCTAATGACAAAGAGTTTAATACAAGATTTAAGATAGCTTGTAATGAGCTTTTTGAGAGTCATTTTCTGACCAAGCAGGCAAGATACAAATTTGAAGGCTTTGAAGAGAAAACTTTCTTCGAGCAGCTAAAAATCAAAATCAGGCTTATCAAAGAGTCCATCAAAAAAGATGAAACAGAGCTAAGTATGATGAACGAGAGGAGCAAGCCGCCTGTAAGATATGACCCTAAACAGCCTCCGCAGCCGTTTGATTTGGAAAGACTTAATCAGATTAATAAGCTGAAAACAAAGCAGCGAATACTCAAAAAATTACAAGACCAATTATTAGCAAATTATTAATTGTCAAATATTTTTTAAATTATTCGTTTTTTTAAATGTATTTTTTACTTTTGCAGCCTTTTCATAAATCTTTGACTTAGCACTTGTTAGTTCGGAGTATAGATTTGTAAGAGTAATTTCTTGGATACGTAATCAAAAAAAGGAGGGAAAAATATGTATTGGACACTTGAGTTAGCTTCTTATTTAGAAGATGCACCTTGGCCTGCTACCAAAGAAGAATTAATTGATTATTCGGTTCGCTCTGGTGCGCCATTAGAAGTAGTAGAGAACCTTCAAGAGTTGGAAGATGATGGTCAGCCTTATGAAAGTATTGAGGAGATTTGGCCTGATTACCCAACCAAAGATGATTTCTTTTTTAACGAAGACGAATATTAAAGAAAAGGTGACACTCAAAAAAGTGTCATCTTTTTTTTTAAAACAATGCAGCTACTTGCATTCGTCCAATGTGAATAATGTTGCTATTCTCTGATTTTCTACCTTCGTATTGAAATGTCAGTTGCAAACCGTTGCTAAGTCTTTGTTGCCAGTTGATAGTCCATTGCACATTTTTGCCCACCTGTAGGGCTTCAAGCATTTCGTAGCCCAAAGGGGAATTGCTCTGCCCATTGTAGCTTATGTTTACGTACCTCATTCTTGCAGAGATAGTTCGCTTGCTTGCTTTGGCAAGGCGAGATTCAAGACTAAGTTCATTGAGTACCGCTTTTTCACCTATTTCGCCCAAAGTATTTTGTTTGTTCTGGAAAAAATAGGCAAAAGTAAGCCTAAAATTTTGGCTTGGTTGGTAAGAAACTTCGGGCTTCAGCTTCTGATTTCTGATAGCATAGTTTCTATTTTCCAAAAAATCGGAACGATTGCCCTTTAGCTCATCAGCCGTTAAGAAACGAATATTCCAAGTAGTAGCGATGTTGTACCGCATATTCAACTGAATTTCGCGCTGACTTCTTTCTTCAAATCCATTAGTCAGTAATTGTTTGCTGTTGTTTTGCAAAAAAGAAAACTCAGCACCAAATCTGGTAGCGGTGCGGTCAAAAAACAAAGTAGTTCGCAAATTAGTCAGTTCGGAAAGTAAGCGGCTTGCGTCAGCTACGGCAATGAAAGGGGCAAAACGAGGCAATAAATCGCTATCAGTAGTTCTTCTATTAATTGTCCACGAGGTGCTACTGCTAAATTTGCTCATTATTCTTTTTAATCCTTTGCTTTTCAGCCAAGTACGTGGTACATTCAGATTTAGCCTGTAGCTAAAATTATTGGTATAGGCAAATATGTACTGGTCGGTAGGGGTAAAAAATTTGACATAGTTTCTTTCATCAGGGTTTATTGCGGGATAAAACTCATTGAGTTGCTGCACCTTATCTCCGTTATCATCTCTCCACGTATGCGTACCTGTACCAGGGTTTACTTGCAGGTAAACAAACTCACGCTTAAGCTCTCTACCTGTGCCGTTTACGAGGGTAAACTCAGACTTAATTGCACCTTTCCCTACATCAAAATTCCAGTCTAAGCGATTCATAATAGTTTCTTCTGGGAGTTGGGCTATTGGGTTGTTTTTCAGCAAATTATCAAATTTTCTGTAGGTAAATTGGAGATTAAAAAATTGGCTTGCTGTTTGCCTTCGTGCATTGATATTCAGCGTATTAGCATGGTAAGCCCTGCCCAACTCTCCATTCTGCGGAGTATTATCGTTGCGAATACTGTAATCTGTGGAAAACTGCCATTTTGAAGAATCACTACTTTTAAGATAAAATTTATGCTCATCAAAATTCATGGCGGTTGCAAAAATAGAATCATTTGCTGTTTTTCTTACCACATTTTTATCTATCGAGTAAGTATATCCGCTTACTAAGTAGCGAGATTGGTGCGAAATATCTGTAAGCCACCTTATCCAGTCCGCTTTTGTGCTGTCTTGGGTATTTTTCATCAGAAAGAAGTTGCTTTTCAGAAACACTTTTTTGAAAGCAATCGCCCCGTCTATTATTTGCTGAAATCCATTTACTTCCGAACCTCTATTCCTACGTATGTGCCTGAAAGAGATGAAGTTATTGAAATTTTTTTTCAATCCCAGCGAGGCATTCAAAATATGTTCACTATTTGGAATACTTACACTTGTATTTTGCTGTCCGTTTACCTGCTGCCCCACAGACCAATCTCTATCAAACTCGATATAGCGAAAGCGGTCAATAGCACGAAAAAATGGGTTATCGTATTCGTAATCAATGGCATAAGATAGTTCGAGCTTCTCCCCTACCCTATCTGCCTCTCTGCCGCCCACTTTTGCATAGCTCGCTTTCACTGCCCAGCCTTCATTAGGAACGCTACTTTTTTCAGAAAATAAGTTTACATCATGCTTACTAAAAGCAGTTTCTACAGAAAATTTTTCTACCTTACTTATCTGATAATTTGCTCCTAATGTACTCATTTGCTTCTGATTAGGCATTGGCAGTTGGCGGATAGGGCTATAGCTCCCTTGTCGGAATCCTATCCAGCTATATTCACGCCCGTTGGCAGTTGGGTTTCCCAATATATAATCTCCGTTGCCAAGACCTACCTCCGAAAAACTCACGCTCATAAGAGGTGCATCTCCTCTTTTGGCTCTTATGTATATTGGGTAAATAACGCCGCCTACTATCGTATCTTTGCTTGTATATAAAATTCTATCTTCCTGAAAATCTGCAACTTTCAATGCACTTGGGGCTATAGCCAAGGATAAATCATCGCCTATTTCTGAAAGTAGTTTTTTATCGGTATTGGAGAGTTGTGCCAAAATAGGATTGTTCGGATTGTCTTTTTCTCTATAAAAATTGGCAAAAAGGCTCAACTTCCCCAATTCTTGGTAATGGCTTGCAGTTAGAATAGTACGGCTATAGTTTTGCGTAGAATACTCAAAATCAACACGCACCCGCGTAAATTGGGTGATAATTACTTTGGGTGTGAAGGTAAGTTCGGCAGTATTATAGTCAATCACGTAATCGTAATTAAATCCCCGCATAAGTAGGCGACCATCGACATACACTTTTTCGGAGTTAGCAATGATAATCACAAAGCGGTCATTGTTTGTCCCTCGTAAGCGGTACGGACCTTGAACCCCCTCATTCACAGGTAGTTGGTAAGAGTAAAACTGCCCTTTGGCTACAGCTATGCCTGCCTTGCTATTTGCCCTATTTTTGGGCAAATTTTGCTCGCTTAACGTTTTGGAGCTATCTATCGCCACGCCATAGTTTGTTTCTACCAGACCACCAAGCACATTTTTGTAGAAACGCAAAAATTGGGAGGGGGCATTTCTCAAAACCACATCTCCCGCACTCAAAGCAGCTACTTTATGTGAAAGTTTGATGAAAACTCGGTCAAATTCTTGGATTTGTTGTGTGTTTCCATCTGGTTGAAAGGGAACATTTTGGTCAGTCATTACCATAGTAAGGTGAATATCGGGCGATATTTTTCCGTCTAATTGCAAATTCAAAGCTGAATTAACAAAAACATCTTGTCTATTACCAAAAGAAATACCTCTCGTAAGACTCCCGCTTTTGCTAAGTCCTTCATAACTAAATAGTTCTTCTCTTTCTTTTATCCCTTGCAGCATTGGTGGCAAAAATTTATCTTTATTTTTGAAAGTATAAAAACCAGAATCGTAAAAGGTCTGACTTCGCCTATAAACGGTTTTGCTAAACAAAAAAGGAAAAACTCTGTAACAGATAAGTACAGAATCTATTTGGGATAAATTTTGACTTTCTATGGTAATCTCATTGGTATTGAGGCTATAAGAAATTTTTAAATCGCTTTGATTGGGTAGTACAGCCATGATACGAAGGCTATCAGGCACAAGCGAAAGCGTATCTATTTCAAACTTTAGCGACTGGGTAACTGCTTTTTTTGATTTTTCATTGATGACAAGCCATTTGCAACGCTTGTTGGATAACTGGGCGTTGGCGGGAGTAGTACACAAAAAAAAGAATAGCATCAGAAAATTTAGTATTACTGAATAAGAAAATGCTATTTTGCACGTAAAAAAAGACATTTGAAAGAAATTAAATTCTAATAAAATTTTTGATGAATGTACGAAAATGATTTTAAAAAACAAAAATTAGCCTCCGAGCAACTTTAAATTATGACACTTATTAGGCAACTATATACTCATTTTCAGGTACTTAGTATTGATGTAGTCTTGGGTTGTGTAGTTAATACTTTGCTTATTGCCAAATATTGCAACGTTATCGTACCAAACACAGTGCTTTGCGCTTTGGCAAGTGCTACTTGGCTCATTTATACAGCAGACCACCTTGCTGACGCTACCAAACTAAAAGAAAAAGCAAGTAGCGATAGGCATTTATTTCACTTTAAGTACCGCAAAGCATTAATCATTTTTAGTTTTATTTTATTGATAATCAATATTTTAAATTTATTTTATTTACCTATCTTGATAATAAAAGCAGGTTTTTATTTGTCTTTGGGTGTCTTGGTCTATTTCTTTTTTCTCCGATTAGCAAGCGGTCAGCCATCTTTGTTCAAAGAAATTTCCATTGCCTTTATCTATGCAGTAGCTATATTCCTTGCACCCGCCGTCCTTAGCACAAAAATTTGGAATACAGCTACTTATCTTTTATTTGTGTCTTATTTTCTCTTAGCACTCATCAATCTGCTGGAGTTTTCTCTTTTTGACTTAGCTTTGGACGAAAAAGAGCAGTATTCTTCTCTTATTAGAAAGTTAGGAAAATCAAAGAGCAAGAAAGTAATTGGCTCACTGATTTATATTTCTTTTTTATGGCTTATGGCAGGCACTATTTACTTGTATTACAACGACTTTACTAATTTTTCATTTTTTCATCAAATCCAAATTTGCCTGTTCTTCATGAATGTAGTGCTTGCAACGCTTTTGCTTTTCCCTTCGTATTTTGTTAAAAATAATAGGTACAGAGTTTTTGGAGATATGGTTTTTCTATTCCCAGTTTTCTTGTTTTAGGCATCTGTTACATTTTATTAAAAGGCTGTTAAGGTTTGTTAAACTTCATAAAATCAAGCAGTTTTCATATATTTTTGTTAAAAGTTTACGTATCAATCTATGCAAAGTTTCTGCTATAGCTATTCTATAACTGACATAAAACAATTTTAAAATTTCAACAAAGCGATTGTCGCTTAATATTCAGATGGACGAAACAAAAATTTTATTAGTAGAAGATGACCCTAATTTGGGACAGATATTGAAAGAGTATCTGGACATCAAAGGTTTCAAAACAAACTTGTGCAGGGACGGAAAAGCTGGTCTCAACGCTTTTAAAACAGATTTGTATCAAGTATGTATTTTTGATGTGATGCTACCTATCATGGACGGTTTTTCTTTGGCTGAGGAAGTTCGCAAAACTGATAAAGAGATTCCTATTATCTTTTTGACAGCAAAATCGTTAAATGAAGACAAAATTAAAGGGCTAAAGATTGGTGCTGATGACTATATGACTAAGCCGTTTTCCACAGAAGAATTGCTTTTAAGAATCAAGGCTATCTTACGCAGGTCGGGGCGTGCTGAAACTAATATGCCTCCGGGTAATAAGTTCAAGGCAGGGCATTTCACCTTCGAGTACGATACCCAATTGCTCAAATCACCTTCCGATGAAGTAAAACTTACTTCGAAAGAGGCTGAATTACTGAAAATGCTTTGCCAAACAAAAAACCAAGTGTTGGAACGTTCCAAAGCGCTAAAACAAATTTGGCATGATGATAACTACTTCAATTCCAGAAGTATGGACGTATATATTACCAAACTCCGCAAATATCTCAAATCTGATGAACGTTTGCAAATCTTAAATATCCATGGTACAGGTTTCAAACTGATAGAAGTTTTGGATTAAGCCATTAACATGGATTAGATTTTAAAAATAAAAAGCGAGAGGATGCATAGTTATCTTCTTGCTTTTTATTTTTTCCACATTTTTTTTATACCTTTAATTCTGTTATTCCAAAATTACCTTCTTCTAAATTATAAAAATGTATGAAAGCTAAACTTTTTTTCGCGTTGTGCTTGCTTGGTGTAGGCATAATCACTTGGAACTGTGGCGGTAAGGAACAAACTGAAGCTACTCAAGAGTCCGCAAAACCCGTCAAAGAATATACGGTTGCCCAGTTTATGAATACCATTCGCATTAATGGTAGCTCATTTTCGCCTGATGAATCCAAAATTTTGCATAATTCTAACCAATCTGGCATCTTTAATGCCTATGAAATCGGCATCGCTGGCGGAGAAGCAAAACAACTTACTGACTCCAAAGAAAATTCTATTTTTGCTATTTCGTACTTCCCGAAAGATGAGCGAATCTTGTTTGACTCTGATAACGGAGGCAATGAAATTACGAATATTTATATGAGGAATTTAGATGGCACAGTGCAAAACCTAACCCCCGATACCACTGCCAAAGCTGAGTTTTTTTCGTGGAGTTTTGACAGAAATAGTTTTTTTTATACCTCAAACAAGCGAGATAAGCGTTTCTTTGACCTATACGAAATGGACATCAAGAATTTTAAGCCCAAAATGGTGTATGAAAATAAAGATGGACTTTTCCCTGCCGTACTCTCGAACGACAAAAAATATCTGACCCTCATCAAGACTATCACTACCAACAATACGGATATGTACCTTTACGATACGCAAATGAAGCAACTAAAGCTACTTACCAAACACGAAGGTAATATTTCGTACAGTCCACAAGTTTTTAGCAATGACAGCAAGAAGTTGTATTTTACTACTGACGAAGGAAGTGAATTTGCTTATTTGAAAAGCTATGACATTAATACGGGAAAAAGTGAAAAAGTAGAAGAAACCAATTGGGATATTTCGTATATGTATTTTTCGAGAAATGAAAAATATAGGGTTGTAGGAATTAATAATGATGCAAAAACTGAAATAAAAATCTATACTGTTTCTGATAATCAGATAATTAAACTTCCATCATTGCCTAACGGAGAAATTACCTCTGTTAATATTTCAGACTCTGAAAAGCTAATGACTTTTTATGTAAGTAGCTCTAAATCACCCAATAATTTATATGTTTATAATTTTGAAACGGGTGAATATAAGCAGCTAACTAACTCGATGAATCCAGAAATAGCTCCCGATGATTTGGTAGAGGGGGAAGTAATTCGTTTTGCATCTTATGATGGTATGCAAATTCCTTCTATTTTGTACAAGCCCAAAAACATAAAAGCGGGTGAAAAATTACCTGCCATGCTTTGGATTCATGGCGGACCTGGCGGGCAAACACGCCTCAATTATAGCGCAACTATCCAATATTTGGTAAATCATGGGTATGTGATTTTGGCGGTAAATAACAGAGGAAGTTCGGGTTATGGCAAAACATTCTTTGCCGCAGACGACATGAAGCACGGGGATGCCGATTTGAAAGACTGCATAGAGTCAAAGAAATTTTTGAATGCCACAGGTTATGTTGATCCTGATAAAATAGGTATTATGGGGGGAAGCTATGGCGGCTATATGACCTTGGCTGGGCTTACTTTCGCTCCCGAAGAATTTAAAGTTGGTGTCGATATTTTTGGCGTTTCTAACTGGCTTAGAACTTTGCGTGGTATTCCTTCTTGGTGGGAAGCACAAAGAAAAGCACTTTACACAGAGCTTGGCGACCCCACAGGTGCAGATTCTTTGGCTCTTTATAATAAATCTCCTCTTTTTCATGCCAGCAAAATTACGAAACCTCTCTTAGTTATTCAAGGGAAAAACGACCCAAGGGTAGTAAAGCCTGAATCTGACGAAATAGTAGAGGCAGTAAAAAAGAACAATGTCCCCGTTGATTATATAGTTTTCGAAGATGAAGGACATGGCTTTCTCAAAAAAGAAAATGAAATCAAGGCTTATGAGGGAATTTTGAAGTTTTTAGATAAGCATTTGAAAAAACAAAGTGAGGGAAAAATAGAAAAACAATAAATCCAAAATATGCAAATTCCTGAATCTGAATTGGTACTAAATGCAGATGGTAGTGCCTACCATCTGCATCTGATGCCACACCAAATCGCCCAAAATATTATTGTTGTTGGCGACCCCGACCGCGTACCAAAAGTGAGTCAATTTTTTGACACCATAGAACATAAAATACAAAAGCGAGAATTTGTTACGCATACAGGCACATACAAGGGAAAGCCACTTTCAGTAATTTCCTCAGGGATCGGTACGGACAATGTAGAAATTCTAATGACAGAATTGGACGCATTGGTAAATATTGATTTGAAAAAGAGAGAACTAAAAGAGAAGCATACAGCCTTGAATATCATCAGAATAGGCACTTCGGGTAGTCTGCAAGACAGCGTACCCTTGGGAAGCCATCTGATTTCTATGTATGGCATCGGCTTGGATACGCTCATGTGTTTTTACGAACTGCCTCAAAATCGGTTTGAAAATGAAGTAGGCAAACTATTGAAAGAAACACTGACACTTCCTTTTCAGCCATACTGCGTGCCTTGTGCTGATGCTTTGGCGAAAAAATTTTCGGTGGAGATGGTCAAAGGTGTAACTGCTACTTGCTGCGGTTTTTATGCTCCGCAGGGCAGAAAAATTAGGAATATGCTAAAAATTCCCAATTTGGTAGGGGCATTGAGCAGTTTCAAATTGCCCGAAAGCCCCAATTTTCAAGTTACAAACTTCGAAATGGAAACAGCAGGCTATTACGCAATGGGCAAAATATTAGGACATGAAATGCTTTCTCTCAATGCAATAATAGCCAACAGAATAAGTAACAAATTTCATCACTCCCCCGAAAAATGCGTTAATGAATTGATAGAAAAGGTATTAGCTACTATATAGAGATATAATTTTTGATAAGTAATTACAGATTCAGGTTGGAACTATCTGTCAGTAAGTTTTGAGTAAAAATAGGAAAAAAAATTTCATCTTATTTTGTACCTTATCCCATACTATTAGATTATTAAGGTTAGTATTTTAATTCATTTATCATATTATCCTTAAATACATCATGAAAAGTAAGACATTAATACTCAGTTTTTTCGTGTTTGCCAACTATGTTTTTGCACAAGCTAATTGGCGAGTCAAAGTAGATTTTTTACTTTCCAACTATCAAAAACCAAATAGTCCTGCTTTGGCGATAGATATTATCCAAAACAGCAAGCTGATTTACAGCGAAGAAATAGGTTTGGCTAATTTGGAATATGATATTCCGAACCCACCTACCCACAGATTTGGTGTTGCTTCCGTAGCCAAACAATTTACTGCGGCTTGTATATGGTCGCTCATTCATCAAAATAAGATTTCTCTGACAGATGATGTTGGAAAATATTGACTCAAACTATCATTTCTTTGATTATTATTTTTCTTTTCTTTGGAAATAACAAATAATATTATCAAATTTGTTCAAAATAATTCATAAATAATCATTTTAAATCAAAGAAAAGCATGACTAATCCAAAAGTGAACATCAAAGAAATTAAACTTTTATCAGATAATTGGTACACACTTCATCGAGTAACTTTTGATTATCAGCGCAAAAATGGTAGTTGGAAAACCCAATCGAGAGAGAGCTACGACAGAGGTAATGGTGCAACAATCCTGCTTTATAATAGAGAGAAAAAAACAGTAATTCTCACCAAGCAGTTTCGTATGCCTACCTATCTCAATGGTAATGAATCGGGTATGCTCATAGAAACTTGTGCGGGCTTGCTCGATAAGGACAACGCCGAAGACTGCATCAGGAAGGAAACTGAAGAGGAAACAGGCTACAAAATTGGTGAAGTGAAGAAGGTTTTTGAGCTGTATATGAGTCCTGGCTCGGTAACGGAGAAATTGTATTTTTTTGTGGCTGCCTACGAAGACAAGCACAAGATTAGCGAAGGCGGCGGCATAGAGGAGGAAGAGGATATAGAAGTAATGGAAATTCCTTTTCAGAAAGCGATACAGATGATACAATCGGGAGAAATTAGAGATGGAAAAACGGTTATTTTATTACAATATGCACTTATCAACGATTTAGTTAAATAATTGGTTTCTATTTGCAATATAGCTATTTTTTGTTAAATTTGTTTACAAAAATTGAAATAAAACCAAATTTGATAAAAATATGAGAAAGATATTTATTGCAATAGCAGTTATTGGTGTGGTGGTAGTAATGGGCTTTTCTACGCTCTCATGCACACGCATAGACGCTGGGCATGTGGGCATCAAAGTAAATATGTACGGCTCAGACAAGGGCGTTCAGGACATTGTAGAAGTAAGTGGTATGGTCTGGTACAACCCACTTACCACACAAATATACGAGTTTCCGACCTATGTGCAGCACAAGGTTTGGACTTTAGACGCAAACGAGGATAGCCCTCAAAATGAGGAATTTACCGTTACTACTCGCGATGGTCTGAGTCTTTCTTTTGATGTAGGCTTAGATTACACCGTTATTCCAACCAAAGTTGCGGATATTTTCCGCACTTACCGCAAATCACTTCCACAAATAACAAACGAGTTTATTCGAACATTGGTAAGAAATGCCTACAACAATACCGCCTCCAAATATACCGCCGAGGACATGGTTTCCCGAAGGTCAGAGTACGAAATACAAGTCAAAGAGATGCTTTCCAAAGACATGGACAAGGGCGGATTTATCGTAACGCAAATAGCAATTTTGGGCAAAATTCGTATGCCACAAACCTTAGAAGATGCGGTAAACTCAAAAATAAAAGCAGTGCAAGACGCTATCCGTGCCGAAAATGAAAAACAACGCACTATAGCCGAAGCCCAAAAAGAAATAGAGCAAGCAAAAGGGCGAGCAGAAGCAATGAGAATCAATTCCGAAGCCGAAGCAAATGCCAATAGAGCTTTGACAAGCACCGTTTCACCTCTGCTCATTCAAAAAATGATGATTGAAAAGTGGGACGGAAAGCTACCCGTTTATGGCGAAGTGCCTAAACTTTTCAGAAGTATTGCTGACCAGAAATAGACAAACTAAGTTTGCACTGTTTTAGCAACCTATAAAAAGCAAGTCTTTCCCCGACTTGCTTTTTCTTTTTTTAGTATCTTTGCAGGAATCATAAAAAATTATTTTTATAACGCCATATCACGTATAGGAGAAAAATATCAACATACTAAAAAATTTCAATGAATCTATCAGAACGAATAAACGCATTTCTTGCGCTTGGCGAGCAGCTAAGGAATCTGCAAGCAGAAGAAATACAAGAACTTGCCTACCGCACCTTATCAGAAAATCCTTGGTTTACCCTTGACAATGTAACCTTTGCAATAAAAGGGCTGGCTAACTATCTGGAAGAAGACAAATTTAGGGCATGGGTAAGCAGGTATCCCGAATATAAGGTTTCCAAAAAGATAGCGGTAGTCATGGCGGGAAATATCCCGATGGTAGGCGTGCATGACTTGATTTGTGTGCTTGTCTGCGGACATAGCTTGCAGGTAAAGCTAAGTTCACAAGATACTTTTCTAATGAAGTACCTGATAGTGAAGCTCATACAGATTGCACCGCAGATAGCACCTAAGATAGAAATTGTAGAAATTATCAAAGATTTTGATGCGGTGATAGCTACGGGCAGCGACAACACTGCTCGCTATTTTGACTATTATTTTGGAAAATATCCAAACATTATTCGGAAAAATAGAACTTCGGTAGCCATACTCAATGGAAACGAATCTTCTGAACAATTAGCTCGCTTAGGCACAGATATTTTTACCTATTTTGGCTTGGGCTGCCGCAATGTTACCAAAATCTATGTGCCTGAAAATTATAACTTTACGCACTTTTTTGAGTCCATAGAAAGCTATAATGCTATTGCTAATCATTATAAATATGCCAACAATTATGACTACAATAAATCGATTTATTTGGTCAATAAAGTCCCACATTTTGATAACGGATTTCTGATGCTGGTAGAAAAAGAAGGGCTTTTTTCGCCTATTTCCGTACTTCACTACGAAAAATACGCAGACCTTGCCGCTTTAGATATTTTATTAAAAGCGCAAGAAGAAAAAATACAATGTATAGTCGCAGACAAAGATGCTTTCCCCCAATATTTTGATTTTGGCAAAGCCCAGTTCCCTAATATACAAGACTATGCAGATGGCGTAGATACGATGAGTTTTCTCACTCATCTTATTTAATCATTTCAACAATGGCAATGAAAAGAATAAATTAAACTCATAGCGAGCTATTTTACTACTAAGGTGAAAGTCTCGGTTTGAATGATTTATTTTTAACGTTTTTTTATTTTTTATAATTTATTTTTTACTTTTGGAAAATAGTACGTAAGGTGCGTATATTAATGAGTTGCCTTCAACCGCAGGAGGTAACATCAATAAAATAAAACATAACAACCAATAAAAACAAATAATATGCTTACAGGATTTTCACTGCCAAAATCACCAAAAGGAACATCAAGCGTAGTGCCGACACCACCTTGGCATTTTGTAGGAACTGCAATAGCAGTTTCATTTGAAGCCGAACCTAACAATATAGAATCATTTCTGCCAGAAGGTTTAGAACTTGACTCCAACAAATGTACAGCTTACTTCGTAGAGTGGCAAGCGGTAAGCGACGGCGAAGAAAAGGAGTATCTCGACCCTGTAAGGAGTCAATACAAAGAAACCATCATTTTAGTATCAGCAAAGTTTGAAGGAAATTCCGTTTCTTATTGCCCATTTATTTGGGTTGACCAAGACGTTTCTTTGGTTCGGGGGATGTTTCAAGGATGGCCAAAACAATTAGGAACAACTTGGATTACCAGAGCATATAACTTACCATCAAAGGCTTCACCTATTGTTGGGAAAGGTGGTAAATTTGGTGCAACCTTATCTGCAAGAGAGAGACGACTAATTGAAGCAAGTATTACCCTCAACGAAACAGTAGAAAGTTTGCCGACACCAAACTTTGCAAAAGCAGTGAATGTAAGATACTTTCCTAACTTGGAATTAGGACAGCATGATAAACCGCTTATTCATCAATTAGTACAATTAAAGTCAAAAGATGTGAGCATTTCAGAAATATGGAAAGGGGATGCAAAAATGGTATTTTACGACAGCCCATATCTTGAATTAATTGACTTGAAACCAACAAGAATAGATTCAGGCTATCGTTTTTCTTTTGCGATGACTGTTGATAATATTATTCCATTAAAAGACTTAAGATAGTTAAGAACGGCAGCAAGCGACAGGCGGTTTGGCAATATGGCGGGGCGACGAATATATTCTCAGCTCTTTGTTCGCTATTGGGCTTCAGTTCACTTCCTTGTTTGGTGTCCCACCAAACAACTTTTCCTGTGGTTAGTTACGATTTCACAAAACAAAAAAGCAAGTCCTAAACTGATTTGCTTTTTTGTTTTTTCGTATCTTTGTGCATAGGAATAAAACAAAAGGACAATATGCTCGGCAATTTAGATGTTGATTTCTAAATTGACAAATCTAACAGAGGAACAAGTTGAAAATCTGCGTAGGACAAAAAATAAAAACTGATGATACTGTAATTTCCCAACTGCTACTAATCCCTAAACCGTTAGCCTTTAAACTAAACGCCTTGCAAAGCGTTCAGCCTTTTATAAAAACCATCATTGGTAAGTAAGTCCTCATGCGTACCTCTTTCTATGATTTCGCCTTCCTGAATGACAATAATTTCGTCGGCTTGCTGAATTGTACTCAAGCGGTGCGCAATGACTATCGAGGTTCTGTTTTTCATCAGTCGATTGAGTGCGTCCTGTACTAAACGCTCTGATTGTGAATCTAAGGCTGAAGTTGCCTCGTCCAGAATCATAATCGGTGGATTTTTCAGCACAGCCCTCGCAATACTGATGCGCTGACGCTGCCCGCCCGAAAGTTTCATTCCTCTATCGCCTATATTTGTTTGATAGCTATTTTCTGTTTCTATAATAAAATCATGTGCATTAGCTACCTTAGCTGCCTGAATTACAGCTTCTTGAGTAGCGTGAGGAATACCAAAAGCAATATTATTAAAAATAGTATCATTAAACAAAATAGACTCTTGTGTTACGATTCCCATTAGTTTTCGCAGGTTTTCCAAGTCGTATTCCTTGATATTAATGCCGTCAAGTAGCACTTCACCATCGTCAATGTCATAAAATCTTGGCACTAAGTCCGCAAGTGTAGATTTCCCTCCGCCCGAACTTCCGACCAATGCCACTGTTTTTCCTTTTTTGATTTCTAAATTGATATTTTTTAAAATTGTTCTGTCCGCCGTATAGCTAAAAGACACGTTTTTGAAAACAATATTGTTTTTAAAATCTTGGATTGCAATAGGGTTTTCGCTATTTCTAATTTTAGGTTGAATATCCAAAATAGCCCAAATTCTATCCGCCGCCGCAAGTCCCCGTTGCAAAGCACCAATTGCCGATGAAAAAGCCTTTGCAGGGTTCAGTATTTGCAGGAAAATAGCAATGTAGGAAAAAAACTGCGAGGCAGTCAAATCAGGGGAAGATTGCAAAACCAAAGAACCTCCGTACAGCAAAATAATGCAGACCGTACTCACGCCTACTATTTCAGAAATTGGGCTTGCCAAATCTCCTTTATTGAGAATATAAACGATTGTCTTTGTGAAACTTTGATTCTGTGTATCGAACTTTTTGCGGATAAAATCAGAGGCATTAAAAGCCTTGATAATTTTCAAACCCGACAGCGTTTCCTCGACAGTAGAGAGAATCTTTCCAAGCATTTCTTGGCTATCAATGCCATGCTTTCGCAAACTTTTTGCCAAACGTGCTATCAAAAATACCGCTATCGGCAGCACTAAAAGCACAAAAATCGTAAGTTTGAAGGAAATATAAAGCAAGATACTGAAATTCACAAGGATAGTAAGCGGCTCTTTGATGATGCCTTTGAGTTGCATTACCCCACCATGCTCCACCTGCTCTACGTCATTCGTAATGCGTGACATAAGGTCGCCTTTTGCTTCGTTAGAGAGATAAGCCAAATCCAAATTCAACATTTTAGCAAAAACTTCTTCACGTATTTTACTCAAAATCTTATACATAGCCTTGTTTATCACTACAAAAGAAGCATAGCGGAAAGCATTGGAAAGCAATACAGAAACGACTATCAGCCCACAAACATATTGTAATGCCTTCATGTTGCCGTCCTGCACTATCAAATTCTTGAGATAATAGTAAAAAATACCTTTTGCATAGCCCAAACTCCATTCAAACTGAGGTTTTTGCAAGTCCTCAATCGGAACAGTTTGGAAAAGAACATCTAATATAGGCATAAGGAGTACAAAATTTAGCGAGCCAAAAATGACTGCTAAAATAGTGAGTATCAGATAGGTAGGGACATAAGAACTGTACGGCTTCGAATACGAAATAATACGTAAATAAGATTTCATTTGAGTTAATTTTTTGAGAGGGCAAAGGTAAGGAAATATTAAGAAAAACCCACAAAATCTACCAATGCACTATACACCTCATTTTTGCGTAACATGACTTCGTTGCCTATAAAAATCATTTGTTGCCTTGCGCGCGTGATGGCTACATTTAGCTTTCTATCTGTTTTTCCATCATCAGCCATAGACACTAAGTTTCTCATTTGCAGTGCATTATTCACACAAAAAGAAATAATAATAATATCTCTTTGGCTGCCCTGATAGCGTTCTACAGTATCCACAGTAATGCGGTCAAAGTCTGCAATACCTGCTTTTTCGAGTTCGTGGCGAATCTTTGCTATTTGATTGCGGTAAGGTGTGATAATGCCCAGCGTTTTTTCGGGAATAAAGTCCTTGTCATTTATTTCATATAAAGTCTTGATAGTCTGCACTATTTCTACTACTTTGAGGGCTTCAAACTCATTAACTTTTTCATCTACCGCTTTATGAGAAACAGGAGTTGGGAAAAATAAAAGGCGTTTGCTTGCTAAGGAAGTTTGCAAATCATTTGCTGTTGTCTGTGTCCCCACAGACAATTCCAATTTTTCTTCCGCCGTTGTTTGTGTCCCCACAAACGACATCAAATTCAATATTTCCGTTTGCCAATCGGCAGGAATTAATTTTAGCTTGCCTTCGTAAAAAAATTTATTTGCAAAAGCCATAATTTCGGCGTGCATTCGCCCCTGATGCGTGAGCATATCATACGCCCAAATCCAGTTATTTTTTTGGCAAATCGTAAACAAGCGTTCAAAATAAGAATTTCGCCGATTTGTCAAACCCATGTCTATCAAGTCTTTATCTTTGACTGACGAAAATTCTGGTGGTTGCTGGGCAATGGCAGGGAGTTGCTTTTGGTCGCCTATCAAGATAAATTTTTCGACTTTGGGCAAAATGCCAATCAGTTGAGGTTCTAAAATCTGTGAGGCTTCATCTATGATAGCAATATTGAACTTTTTTAAGTTGAATAATTCATTTTTTCCTGAAATAGAGGCAAGCGTAGAAACAAAAATTCGTGTTTTCAAAATTTGTTCCTTGAGTTCCACACGATTTTTTACTTCCGATGCTATCTTGTCTAATAGACGATTTCTGAACTGCGGCGAAGTAGAAAGCTCACTACCAATTCTGATAAAATTTTCCCCATGATGCTCGCTAATAGCCTCACAAATTTCATCAACTGCCCTGTTAGTATAGGCTATGAGCAGAATATTTGTATTGACCTGTTCATAAAGTTCTCTAACTAAGGTCTTTAGCAAACGTGAAGTTTTGCCTGTACCTGGGGGACCTACTACCAAAAAATAGTCTTTCGCTTCTAATGCTTTTTTGACAATATTTGCACTTTCGGGATTGAGTTCTGTCTGTGTCCAACCGTTGTCTGTTGCCGTTGTCTGTCTCCTCACAGACGATACCATACTTGGGGCTTGCAAACCCAAAATAATATTCTTTTTTTCTTGGTTCGGATATTCTAAAAAGCTAAAAAGTCCACGATACATTGCATTAAAACTATGCTCTAAGAAGTCATGCTCTATTGCCCAGAAATTGTATTTTTCAAAGAAAGACTGATTTTTCTGTTTGAACCGAAGGCGAACAATGATTCTTTCCTTTTCTATTTTCTCAATCGTACATTTGAAAATTTGGTTGTTTAAAGCATTTGCTTGATTGTCATTATTAATATCGTGCAGACCTTCGGTCAGACGATTAGAAAAAGGGTACAAAACGCCAATATCTCCTTCTCTGAAATTTACAAAATCATTATCGGCATTAGTACGCCTAAAAACAAGATATGGATTATTAGCAAAAGATTGATTTTCAGCAATCTGTAAGTCGTATAAAATTTCAAATCTACTTGCTTTTTCCTGAAAACTTTTCTCCCAAAGGGCAGAAATTCCTTGACTAAACTCAGAATCTCCAATTTTACCAAGTTGATGTTCTTTTGCCACAAAATTAACAAAAGCATAAAAATACTTCTTTTCCAAAACATTCGCATTTTGCAGCACTTTCTCAATCGCCATCGCAGACTTCAGAGCAAAAGGGCTGGACTGCTGGAACTCACTTTCTCTCAAACGATTGATGACTTCTTTTGCTTGTTGCTCGCCTGTAGCCAAAGCAAATTCATTGGCTACTATTAAATTTCTGGTATTCAATATTTTGCGTTCCTCTGTAATAGAAGAAGCGGCAAAACGAAGATTGTTCTCCCCTACTGCCGAGTAAAAAATAGCGGGGTTTATCTGCCTTGCCTCTACCTTAAAAACAGCTTGGAGCATAAGGCGATAAAGCTGTGTTTGTGTTCGGTGATTTTGCCACATTCCCCCATCAGTAGGCACTGATTTTCCGCTTTTTAGCTCTATAATATCAAACTTATCCTTGCGTGTATGCAGCAAGTCCAAACGCCCCTGAATACCGTATTTTTCCGCAAAAAAGGAAGGTTCTATATAGCAATTTTCATTATCTATGCCATAAAGCGAAAAATCTTTTTCAACTACTCTGCGAATATTAGAAAAATGCAATTTGGCACTATCCATAAAACTGATAAAATCATTATTATCCTCTATTTCTTTGAGTACGGTATATTCGATGGGGTGCAACTGAAATGTCTTAAGGAAACTATTTTTGAAATCAGCAGGATTTTCCTCTGTCTGATTTAGGATTTCATCAAGAAAGAAGTTAGCCAAATTTCCCAGATGCTGCGGCAAAGTAAGCTCTTGAGCCTCAAATTTTTTGAGTAAGGTAGAAAGCGGCTGACTCCCTTTGGCTTGGAAACATTCGGCAATTCCTGACACATCTATCAGATAATCAGGCTCTAAAATAAAATATTTTGGAATATAGACTCCATTTTCATCTATCTGTACTTCTAATAAATTGAGCTGCGCCCCTTCCCAAATTTTCTGGATTGAAGTAGTAAATTCGTCATTAATAGTTGGCAAATTGTACTTTACCGATACTTTTTCTTCCACCTCATTTGCTTCTGTGATGCAGTACAAAATCTCGTTCTTCAAATCGATATTAATGACTTCCACACGCATTTTCTCGATAGTTTTGCCTATTACTTTTGGTAAAGGGGCAAAAAAATCTATCATAGGCATTATTTTAACTACTTCTTTGGGCAAAGCTATATCATAAAACTTTCCTATGCTTTCTGCCAATGACTTAAAAGCATTATCGTGTTCGCTTTGGGTAGGCTCGTAGTTTTTATGTGTAATTTGGTAGCTCAAAAGCCTAATTTGTTGCAAATGCCAAGCGGTTCTCTTGCTGATTTGGTATTGGTTAGTCAAGAAAGCAATTCGAGAGAATAAGTTGGAAAAGTGCAAACCAATGTCTTTGGTTAGGTCTTTGCTAACCGCATCTAATAAGTTTTTAAGTTTAATATATTTCTCGGCTACAGCTATTTTTTCCTGCTGTATTTCTACCAGCAAATCGAAGAAATCACTTGGGTAAGGCATTTTTTATGGTCTTATGTTATTTTTTATTCAAATGTAGGTGAAATTTTAGACTAATCAAAGCCTTTTACATTTGTAAACCTGCTGGAATTTTTGAAGTCAAGAAAAAAAAACAGTCCCCTCGCAAAGCGAAAGGACTGTTCCAATATTCAATTTACCCCCTTAATAATATCTTTATCAAATCAGATATTTTATATCCTATTGACATTACAAAGGTAGAGGATTTTTAGCTCTTACAAAATAGCATATTCTGCTCAAAAATAGTAAGTAGAATTGCTTAAAAATAAAAGATATTTTAGTAATTTAGTCATTGATAAATAGCTAAATTTTTATTATCTTTGGTAAAATTTAGGCTTATGCAAAAAGGAATTTGTGAGAGATGCGGTGAATATCGCTACATTAACAAACACCATATTTACCCACAAGAGTTTTTTAGTAGAAAAAATAACAAAACAACCATAACTTTGTGTTTGCTTTGTCATGCAGAGATTCATGAATTATTGCCCAAAGAAAAACAATCTAAAGAATTTTATAAAGACTTTACTGAAAAGTTTATAAGCGGATTGCTTGGGGTTTTATTATTAATGGGCATTTTAACATTATTTCTTATATGAGTACAGAGATAAAACAAATTGGGGTAGTGATAGTAGATTCGGGGAAGTTGCTGATTTGCGACCCTATATTTTTGAGAGAGTGGAAACATAGCTTGCCGACCCGCCAATTTAAAGACATACACACAGGCAAAGTATATCAATATGGCAAGGATTTCCAAAACTTTCAAGAGGTGCTTTTAGAAGAAAAAACAGTGAAACAACTCATAGAAGAAAAACGCTTAGAAGTGGTTATACAAGACACTAAGCACGAGTTTTCCTACTCAGCACTTACTCAATCTTTGGCAGATGAAGGACTCTGGCAAGCTAAGTTTGCAGAGGGGCATAAAGGACTCGCTTTGGCATTAGCTGCACAAGATGGAGAGTACGCAGTCATGGGGGAATGGCAAGAAGGGAATCTCAAAAAAATTTGGATAGAGTTTGCTTAAAACAAAAAAACAGTCCCCTCGCAAAGCAAAAGGACTGTTTCAGATTTTTATTTCAAGCGGTTCGCCGCCCGATTTACCCCCTTAATAATATCTTTATCAACTTGATAATTTATCTTATTGACATTACAAAGGTAGAGGGTTTTTAGCTCTCATAAAATAGCGTATTCTGCTCAAAAAAGGTGAGTAGAATTGCTTAAAATTGGAGAATATTTTAAATAGGCAATCGTGATTTTGCTTTTTGGCTGGTAAATAGCTAACTTTATGCGAAAAATAGACAAATGCTTGAATCACTAATTAATCGTATTACAATTGACCCAGAAATTTGTAACGGGAAGCCCACAATTAGAGGCAAGAGGATTACTGTGCAGACGATTTTGGAATTTTTAAGCGCAGGAGACACCTCAGAAGATGTACTTTATCAATATCCTTCTTTGGAAAAAGAAGACATTTCCGCTTGTTTACAGTTCGCTGTATTGCTCATGAGTAAAAGCTACACTATCCGCCCGCTAACAACTCTGAATCATGCCGCCTAAGTTCCTCATTGACTCTAACTTACCGTATTATTTTTCTTTATGGAAAGACAGTGATTTTATTCATCAAAAAGATATAGATGATACATGGAAAGATTCCCAAATTTGGGAATATGCCAAAGCAAATAATCTCACAATTATCACTAAAGATAGCGATTTTTCTGATAAGATGCTTTTCCATGAGCCACCTCCAAAAGTAATTCATATCAAATTGGGGAATATGAAAATGAAAGAGTTTTTTGCGCTACTCACAGAAATTTGGGCAGAAATAGAAAGAATGAGTAGTGAAAATAAATTGGTGAGTGTTTTTAAAGATAGAATAGAAGGTATTAATTAAAAAACAGTCCTCCCGCAAAGCAAAAGGACTGTTCCAATATTTAATTTACCCCCTTAATAATATCTTTATCAAATCAGATATTTTATATCTTATTGACAATATAAAGGTAGGCGGTTTTTAGCTCTCATAAAATAGCGTATTCTGCTCAAAAAGAGTGAGTAGAATTGCTTAAAAATTAGAAATATATAGAGGAAATAGTCAGTGCGGCATTGTCAAGAATTTCAGTAGGCAGTTTGCCACAGAAGTTATATATTGCAATCCTCACTTATTCTTTAGCACCTCTATCGCCTTTTCTAACATCAAATCTCGACCTTCTGCCTGCGCTTGCAGCGTATTAAGTATAAAAATATCAGGTGCAAAGCCAATACCTTCATTGCTTTTTTTATCCTTATCTACCTCCACTGCGGTAGGAAATCTATAATTCCAGCGATTAGGCAAGGTTTTATAAACAGGATTATTACCAATACTTCCCCATGTAGTGTCCCCTACTGTAGTAACATTAGGTAATCCTCGCATAACTTTTACAAAAGTTTCTGTAGCACTTCCAGAAGAACGACTTGTGAGCAGTACAATATTGCCTTGATAGTTTTCTTTGCCTACTTTTGGGTATTCCATGCGTTGCCAATCAGTAAAATCGCTTCTCTTGCCCCCAGCCAATCGGTATTTTATATAACCAACGAATTGGGTTTCTTTGAAAAATCTCCCTGCTACTAATGCCCCATTATTACTATTCCCGCCACCATTATTTCGTACATCAATGATAATACCCTTTTTATTTTTTAAGCCATTGAGTATTTCATCAATCTTTTCAAAATCAGAGCTTTGCCCAAACATAGTACTGATAAAAATATAGCCAAAATCAGTATTTTTAACTCCTCCATAGTAAAACAATATGCTTTCTCCAGCATTGAATACATTGACTTTCGTGTTTTGTAAATTTTCAATATAACTAAGCGTATATGCCCTTGCATTTCCTAAATAGGTTCTTGAATCTACATTAGGAAGTCCGTTAGCAACTGTTCTATTCCTAATATCTGCTATATCTAAATGCCCTACTTTAAATTTTGAAATCATAGCGTCAAAAATTTTCGCTAATTCATCATCAGTAGTTTGTGCATTGACTTTTGGTCGATAGGCTCGATAGACAGAATCCCAATCTATGTTTCGATAGGAAAAAAAAGAGAAATTTTTGTCCATGTCTTGCCAAAAAGTTTCAAAAACTAACTCAGGCAAAGCGGGTTCTGTGCCTACTAATATTTTCTCACACCCCAAAAGTGCAAAAGACAAAAAAATGATTGTGAATGATTTAGCTACTATTTTTTTCATATTTTATTTTCTTATAGTTTTTAAAGTAATGATTTCTTAAAAAAATTACAAAAGTTTGAAATTTACCAAGTAAAAGACGCTCGTAAGGCGAAACCCTGCTGTGCGAGTGCAAAATTCCTATAAGTGATTTCAGGACTTTGTCGCAGCCATCGGAAGTGATAACCCAAACTTAAATTGAATCTTTGGCTTACATTCCATGTTGCCAAAAAGGAATTTTGCAAATCAAAAAATTGATTAAAAAACATAAGTCTTGATGCAAAAGGAAGAATAGTAGAAATAGTAGATTGATTAATACTATTGTAAGCGTTAGAAAATGAGTAACTTAGTAAGCTAAAAGCCAAATAATTAGATAGTGTGAATTTATTATTTAAACGATAAGCAAGCATGGTGGTAATTTTCAATTCATTATACACAGATGTAGAAATAATACCTCTATTTTCATTGTTCAAGTTAATGGTCGTTCCAAATAAATCAGCGGTTCTTGGGAGATTTGTTATCAAATTTCGATAAATAAACGTATTGGTGTTATTCAAACCCAATTTCCAATCCACTTTGTCAGTAGTTTTGATGTGGCGCATATATTCCCAAAATACTTCTCCAAGTGCAAAACTCATACTATCATTCCTAAATTCAGGAATTAGACTCTTGGAAATTAAATTTTTCCCAAACATATATGTTCCGCCCACTGTCCAAGTTCCTTTTGGTCTAATTCTCTGGTAGTGAAGATTTAAGGACAGTACACTACCCCTATAAATCATTGGAGAAAGCACCTCGTCTTTGACTAATAAATAAGAAGGAGTGAAGCCCAAATTCACAGAATTTTTACTTTCTTTTTGGGCAAAAATGGGAGAAATAAAAAATAAAATTGGCAATACAAAAAGGCATTTTTTCATGGTTTTTATGGATAAACTTTAGATTATTTCAAAATAGACAAATGCAGAAAATAAAGGTTGCTATTTCCCATATTATTTTTCTTTATTTCCCACAAAAAAAGCGAGCCATTACGCCCGCTTTTCTATTTTTATTTTACGAAGTATTTCAGTCTAATCACCTCTTGCTCTGTGAGATAGCGCCATTCGCCTCTGTCTATTCCTTTCTTGGTAAGAGGTTGCTCAGATTGGTTATATTAATTACTGCTTTTACAGATATGCAAAAAGCTATGGAAATGGTCGTAAAAAAATTGGAGTTATTAGAAAAGGGAAAGTAAATATTTTTCATATTTGCTGAAAAAAATGTAAATTTGAGAAATCAAAAATGAATGATATGGATACCTTAGAAATTAAAAATGATTTATTGGTTCTTATCAGTCGTATCAATGACAAAGATATATTGACTGATATTTACGCTTATATGAGTAGTTTATTGCAAGAGAGTGACGTAGATTTTTGGGACGAGCTTGACACATATACGCAAGCAGAAATAGCACAGGCACTTGCAGAAAGCGAAAATGAAGAAAATCTTATTCCACACGAAGAAGTAATGAAAATGTATCTATGAAAGTAGTCTGGACAGAAACCGCCCTCAAAAAATTTAGTCAAATTATTGATTATCTGAAAGAAAACTTTTCAGAAAAGGCTGCAAAAGATTTTGCGGCAAAGACTGATGAAAAAATCGCCCAAATTCAGCAATTTCCCGAAATTGGTAGAAAATCTCCCAAAGCAAAAGACGTGAGAAAAGTAAATATAGGGAAAAGAACGTCAATGTTTTATAAAGTTAAAACAACAATTTTAACAATTCTTACTTTTTCAGACCATAGAGAAGACCCTGATAAAAGTCAATACTAAAACAAAAAACAGTCCCCTCGCAAAGCGAAAGGACTGTTCCAATATTTCAAATTTACCCCCTTAATAATATCTTTATCAAATCAGATATTTTATATCCTATTGACATTACAAAGGTAGAGGGTTTTTAGCTCTCGTAAAATAGCATATTCTGCTCAAAAATAGTGAGTAGAGATACTTAAATTGGGAGAAATAAAAAGAATCAGCAAGTTTGGGTATGTCGAGCTGAACTCGCAACACATTAGAACACAGATTTTACGAATTAAACAGGTTTTCACAGATTTTTAATTACCAGAGATAGAAATATTTTGAGTGAAAGAAGTAGGTTTCCTTTCCCAAATCTGGCAAGGAAGAGTAAAGACATAAAAAAAAGACACTCCCGAAAAAGTGTCTTTTTTTTATTGATAGGAAAACCCTTATTTCTTAGGGTTCAAAATATCATCTATGCGCTGCAAGGCATCTTGCAAATGATAAGTGTTCATTTGGTCGGCGGCAAAGAGTGGCAGTGCTGCCCTTATCTGACGCTGCAAAGTAAGCAACTCACCTCTTACCATTGGTCTGATGTCTGAAACACTTACTTTGATAGGTGTATAACCCAAAATATCAGCAAATTCAGCAGGGAAAAATCCTAAATTTTCTTGCGTCATCAGGAACTCAAGCCTTCCTATGTGTAAGCGTTGCAAATTGCGGCGATAAGTATCTATGCTTTTGCCTGTTTTTAACTCCGTCCATACACCGCCACGAACATCATTAAAGAGTTCAGGCATCGTGTAAGCCGTTTTGCCAAAACGAGTTTCTGTATCTATCAATCGGGCTAACTTGCTGAAATCAAGCAAATTGTTGAGTGCATTTTCCTGAACGCCTCTCATGCGATTTACGATACCCGCCCCCTCTATTCGCTTCAAAATATCCTCGTTGATAAGCCAAGTAGGAGTTGCAAAAACCTGCTCATTGATGTACTGTACTGCCTTTTGCTGTCTTGCTTTTGGTACAGCCTCATAAACGCCACCTTCTTGGGTGTTCATCTTGTAGGTTTCATAGATACCACCTACATTCTGCACTACGTGTCCTGTGTATCTGTTCCACTGCCCTAAGACCGCACCGTAAAGTGCTTTTAGCTCGGTATAGTCTTCGCCTTCTTTGGTCGACCATTTCACCAAATTGGGAAGGATACGCTTCAGATTCGCAATGCCGTAAGTGCTTGCTTTGACAGCATCATCGCCAAGGTCTTCAGTTTGCGCGCGCGGGTCTATGGCATTAAAAGTTTGCTTCCCAAACCAATAGGTTTTATCTTTTACCTTGTCCATAATGAGTTTGTTTAGCATTGGGAACTCGTCTTCTGGATTTTTGATATTAGGAAACCAACGGTAGCCCCAGTTGATGGAGTGCAAGTCATAAGGACCAATGTCATTATACCATTTTACCTTATCAGTCGGCTGGGCTACGTAGTTAAAACGTGCGTAATCCATGATAGTAGGTGCAATGCCGTACTTTTCTGTAAAAGTTTTAGAACGCAAAGAATCTACAGGGTAGGCAGAACTTGCGCCCATGTTGTGCGGTAAGCCAAGCGTATGCCCTACTTCGTGTGCCGCAACAAATCGAATCCCTAAGCCCATTAGCTCATCATCAAAATAAGCAGTTTGCGCTTGTGGATTCATTTGGGCTGTCTGCACCAAAATCCAATCTCTTAGCAAAGACATGATATTGTGAAACCAAAGAATATCAGCCTCAATAATCTCCCCTGAACGCGGGTCGTGAATGTGAGGTCCTACGGCATTAATGATTTTGGTAGTGATATAATGCGGTACGGAATAGCGAATATCATCAGGGTCAAAATCAGGGTCTTCCTGCGGTGTAGGTGCATCTTTGGCAATAATTGCATTTTTGAAACCTGCTGCTTCAAAGGCTTTCTGCCAATCTTCTATACCTTGTTTGAGGTATTTTCTCCATTTTACAGGCGTAGCAGGGTCTATATAATACACTATTGGTTTGATAGGCTCTACTAATTCACCTCTTAGATAAGCTGCTTTGTCTTTTGGCTCTAATCTCCAACGAGTGATATAAGTTTTGTTATCGGATCTGTGTGCATCAGAACCGTAATCTGTTTGGGAAACTGCAAAAAAGCCTACACGCTTGTCATAAATACGAGGCTGCATAGGCGTTTTCGGCAATAGCACTATTGACTGCGCCATTTCGAGCGTGAGTGCGCCCGTAGCTTGGTTAGAAGGTGCATTGTTTGCTACATACGTGAGTACGTGCTTAATCATGATGTTTTGAGGAAAACTTTTTGCTTTTGTGATAAAGCTGCGAGTATTGTCCAAACGAGAAATCTGGAAATTGCGTTTCTGACCTTCATATAAAGGACTTAGCAAAGGCACATCACTGTTAAATAGCTTGTTGATGTCGACTACATAAGCTGTAGTATCTTTGTTAAATGCCTCTATATCAAAGGTATGGACTACAGCATCAAAGTTATTTTTCTTCAAAGAGCGATAGATAGGAAGGCTATCACTTGCTACGTTAGCAGAAGAAATATACCTAAGCATGAGTTGGTTATCTTGCTTGGTAAACTTAATAAGATGCTCACCTTTGGTATCCATGCCTGCGCCGCCAAAGTCAAGCCCTTCTACAAAGCCCGAAATTTTGCCAGCAAGTAGCATTTCTCTATCAAGCAAGCTATCAGGAAACTCAAAGTAGTATTTTTCTTCTACTTTGTGGATTTTGATGAGTCCGTCATCTGTAACCGCATTTTTAGTAATAATTTCGCCGTAGGGCTTCATCTTCCCCGCAGGCTTTGGCGGCGGTACTACTGCTGGTTTTTCATCTTTTTTGTTTTTGTCATCTTTCTTTTGGGCAAAAACACTCGTACTTCCAAACAGTACGAACAAGCACAATACCATAAAAGTATAATACTGTTTTTTCATAAATTTTGTAATAAATCGGATAAAATGTAAACTAAAATAATAGAGAATAGAAATATGAAAATGTAGGTTAGCTATGTGAATTGAATGTGGTGCGAAATTATTAAAAAAATGTATAATAGCTATATTTCAGCAGAAAAATATCTTCCTTTTCACGCTTTTTTTCCTATATCCGCAAAAAGATAGAAAATATCCATCTCTGGAAATATACATTTTCCCTATGCTTTCATCTAACAATTACACCAAGCAGGTCTATAGTTTTGATACCTACAAAAAAACTAAAAAATAGCTAACTAATTGAGTATTTTTTTCTACTAAAACTGTCTTAGAAAACGTACATCATTTTCCGTAAATAGGCGTAAATCTTTGATTTGGTACTTGAGCATCGTGATTCTTTCTATACCCATGCCAAAAGCAAAGCCCGTATATTTTTCGGAGTCTATGCCGCAGTTTTCCAATACGTTAGGATGTACCATGCCCGAACCTGCTATCTCTACCCAGCCCGAATATTTACATACATTGCAGCCTTTGCCCTTGCAAATGAGGCAAGTTATGTCTATCTCAGCACTTGGCTCGGTAAAAGGGAAATAAGAAGGGCGGTAGCGAACTTTGATGTCTTTGCCGAATAGCTCTTTGGCAAAATGATAAAGTGTTTGCTTCAAATCTGCAAAACCCACATTTTCATCTACATACAAGCCCTCTACTTGGTGAAATAGGCAATGCGCTCTTGCTGAAATAGCCTCATTCCGATACACTCTCCCTATCATCAGTGAGCGAATAGGTGGCTTTTGTTGCTGCATCAGGCGAATCTGCACCGAAGAAGTATGCGTTCGCAAAAGCATATCAGACGTTTGATTTTTTTCGATAAAAAACGTGTCCTGCATCTCTCTTGCGGGGTGATTGGGCGGAAAATTTAATGCTGTAAAGTTATGATAGTCGTCCTCTATTTCAGTAGCTTCCGACTGCGTGAAACCAATACGCTCGAATATTTCCACGATGCGCGCACGCGTCTGCACAAGCGGGTGAATAGAACCTAATGCGTAGGGAACAGGCGGCAAGGTCAAATCATTAGGTTTTGAGCTACTGACCTGAGTTTTTGCTTCTACTGTTTCCGATAATTCTTTAAATTTATCTTGGGCGACTTCTTTGAGTCTATTGAGTTCGATGCCGAAGGCTTTTCGTTGCTCGGCGGCTATATTTTTCATCTGCTCGAAAAGGGACGCTACTTCCCCTTTCTTACCAATATATTTACTTTTGAAAGTTTCTAATTTATCTTTGGTATCTGCCTGAAAATCTTTTATTTCTGCAATAATTTGATTGATTTGGCTAAGTTGCTCTTGCATAGATTTATCTTTACTTGTATTGGATTCGAACCGCAAGTTAAAAAAAATGTCATAAAATAATAAGCCAATGTCATCTTTTTTATAAAAATAGGCTTTGTACTTTGCCACAATTCCTTACTTTTGATACTCTTTAGCAAAGCAATATGACAAAAAATACCATGTACCAACGCCCTAATATCTTATTTCTGATTAATCCAAAATCAGGGACGAAGCGTAAAAAAGATATAGATAGTATGGTAAAAAGCCATCTTACTGAGTTTTTTGACATCAAAATCGCCTATACAGAATACGCAGGACACGCCACTATTTTGGCAAAAGATGCCGCTAACGAAGGGTTTGATACCGTAGTAGCTGTAGGCGGCGATGGTACGGTAAACGAAGTAGCTCAAGCCTTAATTGGCTCTAAAACAGCTTTGTATATCGTCCCGATGGGGTCAGGGAACGGCTTGGCGCGGCATCTGCACATACCGCTTTTGCCCCAAAAAGCCATGCAGCAACTGCCAAATACTGTCAAGCAAGCCATAGATGTAGGGATAGTCAACGAAAAATTCTTTTTCTGTACGGCAGGACTTGGTTTTGAGGCACACGTAAGCCATGTATTTGCCAAGCAAAAAAGTAGAGGGCTTACTACTTATGCAAAATCTTCACTGAGCAGTTTTTTTAACTATAAGCCTCATTCTTACGAAATTAAGATTGACGGGCAGAGCAAAAATTTAGATGCCTTTATGGTAACAGTAGCCAATGTATCCCAATTTGGGAACAATTTTTTCATTTCCCCACAAGCCGATGCTGCTGACGGCTATTTAGATTTGTGCATCGTCAAACCCCTCAGATACTATCAAGTCCCTACTTTGGTAGCGCAGGCATTTGGCAAACAGATACATAAAAACCCAAATGTGGAGATAATACATGGAAAAAAAATAGAAGTATTTTGTAAGAACAAGGCAGTTATACAAGCACACATAGATGGTGAGCCTATAGAACTGCCTGCCAATGTTTGTTTTGAAGTCCTACCTCAGCGTCTTAATGTGCGTACTTTTCCACCAACTCTTTAAACTTTGCTTCGTCTTTATATTTGCTATAAGGCTCATTTGTTAATGACTTTTCAAAGTTCCAGCCATTTTGCATCGCCTTTTCAACGTTTGCATAAAACTCCTCTTGCTTGCCCATGCCATCATATAATTCTGCCATTGTCGAATATAAATATTCATTTTTAGGTGCAAGTTTAAGCCCTTCTTTTGCTATTTCTATGCCTTCCTTATATTTTTTTTGTAGATAATAAGAGTATGCCAAATTATTATACACTGACGGTTGATTTGGCTCAATAGAGAGTGAATAGAGATATTTTTCCGCTGATTCTGCGTATTTTTCTTGCTCCCGTAGCAAAAAACCCCACGCATTGTGGGCGTTGTAGTAGTTGCTTTTGATGCTAAGTGCCTTCTGATACATTTCTATAGCCTTATCGTATTCCTTTTGCCTCCTATGAATATTACCCAAAGCAACGTAGGCAAACAAATAATTAGGCTCTATTTCCAATGTTTTTTGGTATAATTTGATGCCTTCTGCATTATTTTTCCCTTGTATGTGCAAATTTGCCCAGTTGCCATAGGTAATTGGGATATTGTCTTGCAAAGCAATAGCTTTCTGAAATTTATCAATCGCACCCAAAGAATCTTTGGCAACTGCAAGCAGCCCTCCCCAAAGACTGTATGCCCAAGCATCGTCAGTAGTTGGTTCGTTATCAAGGATATAGCGAATAGTTCTTATACACATTGCATCCTCTTTGATGCGTGCGCAATAAGTAGCTAACAGATAAGGCTCGCTCGCCTTCAAAATAGCGGCACTCGCCTGCAAAAAAAGTGTGTCCAATACTTCTTTTTCAGTCTTTCCCTTTATTGATTTTTCAAAAGAAACAGACTTGCTTCCCGTCATACGCAGGTTAAGGGCAATACTTGAATCTTGTAGTGTTATTTCTCCTGTAATTTTCTGAGAAGGATTGCCAAGTATTGTTTTTATGTATTCAATAGTTGTTTGTAGCGAAATGCCCACGCCTATGACTTTGAAGTTTACATCTGGGATTGATGCAGAGTTTGAAAGTGTGGTAGCTCCTTCTTTGAAAGAGTTAGCAGCACTTTTCATCACTTCTATTTTATCAACTATCTGATTAGTAACCACATAACCGTAGTAACCTTTCCTACTCAAAGATTCAGGGACATCAAAAGGTTCAAAAATAAAATGTTCCTGATTGTACTCATAAATGCCAAAAATAATAGTCCCAATTCCTGCTATTATTACGGCAATATTGAAAACAAATTTGTTGAATATTTCAACTTTTTCATTCAGTTTTGCAAGCCCTTGCTTCTTAGAACTCTGTAAATTTAGAGATGTTTCTTGGGTGTTTTCTACTTTTTCCATTTGTTTTTATTTGAATAAACTTAAATCTAACTGCAGGGGTCTATTTAGTTTTTCCTCTAAGGTAATAAAAGTTTCTGTGCGTTCTATGCCATTCACTTTCTGAATTTTATTGTGCAGCACATCTAATAAATGATTGGTATTTTTGCAAATGATGCGTGCAAAAATACTGTATTGTCCTGTAGTATAGTGTAGGCTCAAAATTTCAGGAATGAGTGAAAGCTCTTCAGAGACAGGCTCATAAAGGGAACTTTTTTGGAGATAAATACCCAAAAATGCCGTAATGTCATAGCCTAATTTATGGAAATCGACATCTAAGGACGCACCCCTGACAATGCCCATTTTTTCCAATTTTTTCATTCTGACGTGAACTGTCCCCCCCGACACATTGATTTTATCTGCAATTTCGGTGTACGGTGTTTTGGCATCCTTCATTAATTCAGCTAAAATCTGAATATCTGTATTATCGATTTCTAAATTTTTATCCATTTTTAAAATGTCATTTTATAAATTTTGTAATAAAACACGCAATTTATTGAAAAACAACGAAAGTTTTAAAATTTTCTTTGAAAAATTTGCAATAAACGAATCATTTTGTTTAACTTTGCATTGTCATAAAGGGGAAGTAAGTGCATAAGACGTATCACTTATTTATCCGTAAGATAACAATGTAGGGTGATGAAATTTGGCAGCCATGCCCTCCTGTCTCGGGGGTGGAGAAACTGGGATAAATCTACTCTGAAAGTGAGCTAAACGGTTCGCCGCTGCAACAGGTTTCTGTTGCGATACTTAGGTATTAACTCACCTTCTGAAAGACTAACTACTCTGTGAAGGTTCGAGTCCTTCCCCTACAGCCAAAATAACATCAAAGTTTGCTACAAAAATCGAATCGTAAGTTGATTTTGAAATTTATGCAAATTTTCTAAAAAAAAGCCAAAAAATTGCAAAAAGTGTATTTATTTTATGTGCTACTTATTTGCAAGGGAAAAACGGGTCTGCATTTGCTTGCTCACCCATTTTTTTTGTATTGATACTTACTGATAATCAATATACTGTGTTTTTAGGCGAAATAATTAGTAGCTGAATTAATTGTGTTTTACTTGATGTTATTGATATTTTTGCAATAAATGATTGCATTTTTGCAAAAAACAAAAATTTTTAAAATTTTCTTTGAAAAATTTGCAAAAACAGTTATCTTTTTCTAACTTTGTACCAACAATAAAGCAGACAAATCAATTTAAGTAGGAAAATAAGGTAGGCGGTAAAATAATACTTAAAGTCGGAAGGTTCGATTCCTTCTCCTATAGCAATAGAATGTCTATTTTATGCGTTGTTTATTGGTTAAGGTTGAAAAAGGGTGTGCATCTTGTGCATACCTTTTTTGTTTGAAAAATAAAATAATCACAATGTAGGGTGATGAAATTTGGCAGCCATGCCCTCCTGTCTCGGGGGTGGAGAAACTGGGATAAACCTACAGAGAAAAGAAAGGTGCATCATAAGTGGTATATCTTTCTTAGCTTTGTAGGCTAACTACTCTGTGAAGGTTCGAGTCCTTCCCCTACAGCTATACCTATTGATTTAACAGACACCATGTCCAAAATAGCATTGATTGGTGCTGGAAATGTATCCTCGCATTTGGCAAGTATTTTTACCAAAAAAGGGCATACAATCACCGAAATATACAGCAGAAAATTGCAAAATGCTGCTGCATTGGCAAGTAGTTTTGCGGGCGTAGTGCCTACTGATAGGTTAGATTTTTCAGAAAGCAAAGCCGAATTTTTCTTAGTTTCAGTAACCGATAACGCCTTAGAAAATGTTCTTAATCAATTAGTTACCTTGCCCAATGCAATTATAGCCCATACTTCTGGCTCCCATCCCTTGAGCATCATTCCGCAAAGCACGCAAGCAGGTATTTTTTATCCCTTACAGACCTTTAGTAAAAGCAAAGAAGTTAATTTTGAGCAAATTCCTATTTGCTTGGAAGCAAATAATAAGCACAATTTGTTGTTAATGAGGCAATTAGCAAGCAGTATCAGCCATCATATTTATGAGTTTGATAGTGAAGAACGGCAAATATTGCACTTAGCGGCAGTGTTTAGCTGTAATTTCTCTAATTTCCTATTCACTATTTCAAAGCATATTTTAGAAAAAAACAAGAAGGAAATTCCTTTTGACATACTCAAACCGCTCATCAGTGAAACTTTGGAAAAAGCCTTTGAAATCTCTCCTGAAAATGCCCAAACAGGCCCTGCAAAACGGGCAGATACCGCAATTATAGGCAAGCATTTAGCCCTACTCGATACGCTTTTCACGCAAAACAAAGCGATAAATAAAAGAGAGGAAAATTGGAAAAAGATATATGACCTGCTTACCAAACAGATAATTCGCTTTTATACCAAATAGGCAAATCAAATTTTGCTAAATTTACGTGAACTTGGGATAATATACAAGAAAAAGCTATGAAAAAAGTGTATTTTTGAATTGGAAACACAAAAAATCACTCAAATCCATAGCTTTATGAAAAA
>REAZ01000030.1 GCA_004294445.1 Cytophagales bacterium | reverse complement strand
AGTACAATTTTTACCATATTATTCAAGTTCTTCTTTTATGCTATTTTGAGCAATTTTTATTTTTTTACAAATATAAAGGTTGGTGTTTTTTTACCAACAAGCCCTGCTATGAAAAACTGCCTTTGCAAGTTAGCAAATAACTTTGAGATATTGCACAAAAATAAAAACAAGTATGAGCCAAGAAATACCACAAGAACCTTGTGCTGTTGTCAGTGTCCCACTGACAACTCTTTAACTTCAATACACAACTTTATCAATTCTAACTGTATATCAGTATTTTATGGCAAATACGTGTCAAAGTCAGGAGGAAACTTATAAGCCTACTTTTGCTAATTGCTCTATTAGCCTGATAATGAGCATTTTTCTATCTAACTTACTGAGTGCAAACTGCCTACCTTTTGCACCCAGTATCTTTTTTTCTTCCAAAGGCATTTGAGTCATCTCCAAAATATTTTCTTTCAATAGGTCAAAATTGCTCGGCGGACTCACCAAGCCTACGCCATTTTCTAAAATAATATTTGCCCCTTCGCCGCCGCCACAAAACAGAATAGGCAAACCTACTGACATGGCTTCGTATATTTTGGAGGGGACTGTTCCATAAACTATATTTTTTTGTGTTACCAACATGGCATCATATTGCAATAGTACAGAAGGCATCTGCTCATAAGCTACTGAATCGTGCAGATAAATACCCAAATGAGGATGTTTTGCCAAATAAGTAGCAAGTAATTTCCTTTCGTAGCCATCTCCGTAGATGTGCATTTCGGCGTTTAGTTCTTTAAAATTCAATTTTTTACAAATAGATAAAATGCCCTGAGCTATGCCAAGCAAACCTGCATACACAATTTTGAAAGGGCGATTGCCTATTTCTTGGGGAGTGATTACCTGAAAAAAATCACAATCTACCCCTGTCCTATAAAGGAAAGTGGGTTGGGCAGGGGCTTGAGCCTGAATGTGCGACAAAATTTCTTCGGATTGCCCTATGCACAGTTTGGCTTTGCGATACAAAAAAACTTCTAACTTGCTCACTAAGCCATAGATAAATCCTTTTTTGATAGCTCCTAAGTCAAGCAAGGCACGAGGCCATAAGTCGGAAATATTTAAAACAAACTCTGCTTTGTAAACTACTGAAAGCCAATAAGCTGAAAGAGCCAACAATAACGGAGGGGATTGGGCTATCACTAAGGTTGGCTTTGATTTTTTTGCGGAAAAAACATGAAACAATACCGAAAAAGCAAGCGAGAACATACCAAGCAGACGCGGCAAGATGCTCGCCGAGTGAGATGGATAAATAGGATAATGTTTTACAAGCACATTTTCATCTAATCTTCTGAAAAACAGTTTGTTGCGATAGGTATCAAATACTTTTCCTTTGGGGTAATTAGGCATTGCCGTAAGCACTTCTACCCTATAGCCCGCCTTTGCCAAACCTTGTGCCATGTACCTAATACGCGAGGCACACGCACCCTGCTCAGGTGGATAGTTTGGAGAAATAATCAACACATGAGGAGTTACTAAATCTGCTTTAGCCATGCTATTGTTTCTATAGGATTACTTGCCCCAAAAACAAAGTTACCTGCTACTAACACATCTGCTCCCGCATCCAACAATTTTTTGGCATTTGCCGTATTCACCCCCCCATCTATTTCTATCAAAGTAGTTGCATTATTTTTCAAAATCAAATCTTTGAGCCTCGAAACCTTGCTATAGGTATGTTCAATAAATTTTTGCCCCCCAAACCCAGGATTTACAGACATCAGGCACACCAAATCTACGTCTTTGATGACTTCTTCCAAATGATTAATAGGTGTGTGCGGATTGAGGGCAACCCCCGCTTTGCAGTCTAAGTCTTTGATTTGCTGCAAAGTGCGGTGCAGATGCGTACAGGCTTCCTCATGCACTGAGATAACCGCAGCCCCCAAATTTTTGAAGGTAGCGAGGTATCTTTCGGGCTGAACTATCATCAGATGCACGTCCAAAGGCTTTTTAGCATATCTGTTGATGGCATCTAAAACAGGCATCCCAAAGGAAATATTAGGAACGAAAACACCGTCCATGATGTCGATATGAAACCAGTCTGCCTCGCTCCTATTGACCATTTCTGTATCTCGCTGCAAGTTAGCAAAGTCTGCCGCAAGCATAGAAGGAGCAATGATACCTTGTTTTTTCATTGTAAATTTATTTTTTGTATTTTATTGCTTTCTTTTTAAAGACAGTATCTGCTAATACATTGATTTTCAAAGGAAAAGTTTTTATACTATCTATTTTTACCGCCTGTTTCCAAGCAACATTTCGCAAATTTTTTGCATAGTGAGTCAGTATTTCTTTGGTATCTTCGCCCGCTTGCTTCATTTTTTGCAAATGAGTTTCCGATAAAAATTTTATTTCTTCGGGTGCTAACTCCTTCATAGTCAGGGGGTATTCTTTGGCTTCGGCAGCAAAAGCAGGAAATATCAGGTATTGCGACTTCCCCGCAAGGATTCCTTTGAAAACCCAAGTAGGCACATAGTCTGTGTGCTGAATATGTATTTTGTTGGTAGTGAGGTTTTTAGCAAGCCTTAAAGTAAGCATAACTCCTGCATCAGTATAGCGTTTGTTTTGGGCTGAAATAAAATTTCCCAGCGAATAAATGACAAAACAGCTATCTAAACCTATGCCATCTTTGGAAGGCAGAAATTCGATAGGTTGCAATACGTGCGGATGCCCGCCAAAAATAATATCTGCCCCCAAACTTGCCGCATATTTTGTGATATTCTGCTGATAATCACTTGGAAATCTTTTGTACTCGATGCCCCAATGAAAATTCACAAGTATCAATTCTGCCCCTATGTTGCGTGCTTTTTTGATGTCTTTGGCAAGCAAGGCAGAGTCTATGAAGTTAATGGAAAACCGTTTTGCTGCGGCTACAGGGTTATTCGAAAAGGCAGTATAAGCAAGCAAGGCTATCTTCACGCCTTTTACTTCAAAAATACGCACCGAATCGCGGTCTGATGCCGAATAGAAAGTGCCAATAGCGGGAATATTTCTATTTTTAAGTTCATCTAAAGTACGCTTAATACCTGCGTCTTGGTAATCGTAAGAGTGATTATTAGTTGTTATCAAGGCATCAAAACCTACTTTTTTGAGGGCATCGGCGTACTCATTCGGCGAGTTGAACTGCGGATAGCCCGAAAAGTTTTTCGTTGCTCCGCCAAGCACAGTTTCCAAATTACCAATCGTAAAGTCTGATGCTGCCAAATATTCTCTGACGAGCGAATAAACGGGCAAAAAATCATAACTTCCGTCTGCTTGCTTTGCCAACTGAAACTGCGAACTGTGGCACATCAAATCGCCTGTGGTAGTGATACTTAGCGAAACAGTGCTGTCTTTATTGGCTACCTCTTTCGTAGTTTTTCTATCATATACTTTTGCCTTGTGCGTAGGCTCTAAAATGAGATAAAAAAACAAAATAAGGATAGCAGTAGGGAGCGTTGTTTGCATGAAAAATGATGACATAGTTTATAGAAAATAGTCCCTATTGCCAAAACAGTAGGTTTTTATGATAAAAATCAAATTCTTTCGAATGTTTATAAATGGCATTAAACCTTTACAATGATATTTTTGCGGTACATCACCAGCAACACCAAAAACCACATCGACACCCACACCAAAGCATAGAGCAAGGAAGCATTGTAAGTTTCAAAGATAGATAGGCATACGTTTTGGTAAAACCAACCCCCTAAGGAAATACTCTTTTCCGCTGTTTCTTCTATTTTTATGAGGCTCAATATTTTGGCAAGTAAGCCACTCATTACGAATACAATAAGTGCATTTACGCCATAGACTTCGAAGGGGAAGCTCCATTTTTTATACCCTTTCACATCAATAAGGTAATAGCAAATTCCCAAGCCGCACATTGCCAACCCCGCACTAAAAACGGCATAAGAACTTGTCCAAATAGGTTTATTGATTGGAAAAAACCAATCCCATACATAGCCAACTATGACAAAAAGGATACCTTGTGAAAAAATTTCGACTAATTTTTGGTTGTCGTCCATTGTTTTATTCCTAATGATTAGCCCTATGCGAATACCCAAAAGCGTATTGACCAAAGCCGTAATCGTACTTAGCAATCCTTCGGGGTCTCTCATGCGGTCTGCCCCCGCCCAAAGGTGGTCTTTGCCGAGCAGTATTCGGTCTGTATAAGATGCAAAGTTACCTTCGGGCGAGTCGAGCATTCCTGCTCCGTATTCGGGTACAGGCACTACGGTCATCAGTAGCCAATAGAAAAGTAAGCAAACTAATGCAATCAAATCCAGCATTTTAGGCTTAAAATAGATAAAAAGTAAAGTAGCAAAAACATAGCAAAGTGCAATTCGCTGCAAAACCCCCATAATGCGTAATTTGCTAAAATCTTTGAGGGCAAACTCTGGCTCAAACACCACGAAAGGGAAAGCGGCTAATAGCAACCCCAAGCCAAATAGTTTCATGCCTCGCACAAGGGCTTTGCGGGTGAGCTGTTTCTGAGGAATATTTTTTTCCAAAGAGGGGGCAATAGCAAAGACGATAGAAACCCCGACAATAAATAGAAAAAAAGGAAAAACCAAGTCAGTAGGAGTCCAGCCATGCCAATCTGCGTGTGACAGAGGCTTATAGATAAATTCCCACGAGCCAGGATTATTGACCAAAATCATACCTGCGATGGTCATGCCCCTGAATACATCAAGGGAAAGTAAGCGTTTGGAAGGGATATTCATGATTCTTTTTTAAATTTTTCTAATCCTTCTATGAGTTGTTTTATTTGTGATTTTCCAAGCAAAGAAACGCTAATCGGGCTATAATCCACAATTTGACCCTGCTGAGTTACGGAGAGAGATAATTCTTTGGTAAGTCCGTAGTTATAAGAAGCAACTTCGTATTTTTTAAACTCATTTTTGCTTATCTCTATCAGTTTGCCGTTTTCGTACCAGAAAATCTTATAATATTTAATAGTTATTTTGCGTTCGCTTATTTGGCAATAAAAATAGGCAGGTTTCATCAATAATACAATTCCCATGGCAAATAAAATAGTGGCAGAGAAACCAATACGCATCGCAAAGGTCGGTCTGCCGAGCATCTCGTGAATCTCTCTCCAATACAAGCCGAAAAGCGCCATCATAAAAAGCATGACTCCTATAGAAAAGTGAAAGCGTTTGACGTTGTTGAGGTTATCAATTTCCATGAATATATATGTATCCGTACGGTTAAGAACTGAAATATTTGGTAAAAGTAGCTTTTTTTTATCAATCAATGATACTTTCTGTCGTTTTTAAACTTATTAAGTCTTATGCAAAACCTAAAATTGACTTGCGAACAGAAATAAAAACTCATTTTTCAAATTAAACATTCTTTACAAATATTTAATTTTTATATTTAACAAAATTAACTATTTTCGCAAAAGAAGAGTTTTATTAAAAAAACAAACTGTGCAGCACTTAGTTCTTTTTATAGATATAATTTTTAGTACAAGGTTATACTTTCTTTGCAATAGTGCTTGGTTTTTTATACTAAGTTAATCTTAGTTTTTCATGTGTTCCCACATGAACCAATATGCGCTAAAAAGTCGGAAGAGCCAAAAAAAAGAGAACAATAGCAATACAAAATACAAAAACAACGCTAAGTATGAAAGAGAATTTTACCATCATAGGAATAGGAGCTTCGGCGGGCGGATTGGAAGCCCTCATGGAGTTGCTTTCCCACATTCCAGCACCGCTTGAGCAAGTCGCTTTCATCATAGCCCAGCATCTTAGCCCTACGCATAAAAGCAGATTAGTAGAACTTTTGGGACGAAGCACTGCTTTTAAGGTAGTAGAAGCGGAAAACGGCATATCACTGGCGCCAAAAATGGTATATATTACCCCACCCGATAGCGATATACGGATTTTAAAAAAGAAAATAAAACTATCAAAACCTATTAATGCTTTAAGTCCTAAGCCTTCTGTAGATATTTTGTTTGAATCTTTAGCCAAAGATTTGAAGAACAAAGCCATTGGCATCATACTTTCTGGCACAGGCTCAGACGGGGCAAGAGGGGTAAAAGCACTCAAAGCGGCGGGCAGCTATATACTCGTGCAGGAGCCAAGCACAGCCAAATATGACGGCATGCCAATTTCTGCCATCAATACTAACTCCGTAGATTTGGTGCTTGCCCCCGAAAAAATAGGCGAGGTTCTCCATCAGATGCTCCAAGATCCTGAGCATATTACTTTGGCAAATAAGCCCATAGCCATTGAGCCTGATAGCCTGCAAAAAATCTTCAAATTACTCTCCAAACGCACAGGCACAGACTTTTCTAACTACAAGCCCGCTACGATTGGGCGGAGGTTAGAAAAGAGACTTCTTGCCCTAAAAATCAGAAATATAGATACCTATTTGGAATATATTAACGAAAATGCCCAAGAACTTGACGCACTTTTTGAAAGTATATTGATTGGGGTTACTTCTTTTTTCAGAGATGTAGATGTTTTTAGTAGATTAGAAAGCTATGTTACAAATATTGTCAGCCAGAAAATAAAAGGAACCAATATCAGAATATGGGTAGCGGGCTGTGCTACGGGCGAAGAGCCTTACTCTATCGCTATTTTGCTCTCTAAGATACTCCGTGATAATATGCTCGATTATCATATCCAAATATTTGCGACAGACATAGACGAGGTAGCCATTGGCAAAGCCCGAAAAGGACTCTACAATGCCAACTCTTTGGAGGGGATGCCCGATGATATTATCAACCAATATTTTCTAAAAAAAGGCGACCAATACGAACTTATCAAACAGATTAGGGCGATGGTGCTGTTCTCTAAGCATGACCTTACCCATAATCCGCCCTTCCTCAAATTAGACCTAATTAGCTGTCGTAATTTGCTCATTTATTTCGGAGTAAATCTGCAAAAACAGGTCATTCCCGTTTTTCACTATGCCCTCAACCCCAACGGGTATTTGCTTTTGGGAAAGTCAGAAACTATAGGGCAGTTTGCACATTTATTTTCTACGGTAGATGCCAAAAATAAAATTTTCCAAAAGAAAAAAGGAGCCAAACAGTTTCCTGTCCGTTTCAATACAAACCTAAAAGTACCAAAGCAAGAAACAGTCATTGTTAATATTGGGAAAAAAAGTGCCGAAGAGTACACGATGGAAGAAATGGTCAAAGAAACTATTTTCACTTCCTTTGAGTCGCCTTACGTGATAGTAAATGATGTAATGGACATCGTAGAAATACGTGGAGATGTACGCCCCTACCTAAGCCTCAAGCAGGGAGTAGCCAATATGAATATTTCGAAGTTAGTACACCCAGATTTGCAAATAGAGCTGCGGGCTATTCTCACCAAAGGAATAAAAGATAAAAAAATAGGCAAAGGGAAAGTACACAAATTAGATTTTTTTGGTACTACGCTGTTTGTAAGAATGATTACTCAGCCAGTCCTCTTTGCTGACGACTCGAACAAACTGTTTTTAATAATTTTTGAAAGTATTGATATCGACACTATGCCATTGACTTTTGCGGGAAAGCAGGAAATAGACATAGAAAAAGAAGAAAACATCAAAATCATAGAATTGGAGCAGGAACTCTCTATCACCAAAGAGCATCTCCAATCCTACATAGAAGAACTTGAAACCAGCAACGAGGAGCTACAGTCACTTAATGAGGAATTACAATCTACTAACGAGGAGCTACAGTCGTCAAATGAAGAACTTGAAACCAGCAACGAGGAACTCCAATCTACCAACGAAGAAGTACAAGTAGCCTACGAAGAACTCAAATCCGCTAACGAGGAGTTAGAACGTACAGACGCACTGCTCCACGCATCGGAAGCCAACATCAATGCACTGCTAAATAATAGCATGAAATCTTCGATACTCGTGGATAAGCAATACAAAATTGTTGCTTTTAATAACATGGCGATAGAAATGTTTAAAAAAATGAGCAACAAAAAAATTGCTGTAGGCGAATCTATTATCAGTTTTATTCCTCCCTCTCTTTTGCCTTCGTTTCACCAAGACATTTTAGAGGCTTTCGACAAAAAGTTTACAAAAAATAAAGAATATGCCGTAGCTATCGATAGCAAAACCTATTGGTTTCTGATGAACTATACGCCCGTAGTAAATGAAAATCAGACCATTAATGCAGTATCTATAGGTGCGTTGGAAATCACAGACATCAAGCAACTAAGGACTGACCTCTACGAATCTAAGAGTTTGTTGGCTTCTATTTTTGATGTTAGCTCCGTAGGCATCTGTATTACTGACCAAAATGGGCATTTTGTAGATATAAATCGGGAATATTGCCAAATATATGGTTATGAAAAAGAAGAACTTGTAGGTAAGCCCTTTACGATGGTACTGCCCGAAGAAAATAGGGCGTATGTGCAGAATATGCACGACAACTTCATAGCAGGTACGCCAGAAATGCCTTCAGAGTGGAAGGTAGTGAAAAAAGATGGAACAATCATAGACATTTTCGTAACCGCCTCCCTGCTCATCAAAGAAGACGGCTCTCGCCTCAAAGTAACCTGTGTAAACGACATTACCGAGAGGCAAAAATACAAGCATCTCTTGGAAAATACCCAATCTTCGGCACAAATAGGTGGCTGGGATTTAGACTTGATTACCAACAAAAATACATGGACAGAAGAAGTTTACCATATTTACGAAGTGCCAGCCGATTATCCTATCAATGTACCTAACGGGCTGAAGCACTATGAACCCCAAGATGAAGCTATTCTGGTCGAAGCACTCAAAAATAGCATAGAAAAGGGGGTAAGCTATGACTTAGAACTTCGCTTTATATCTGCCCAAAAAACAAAGAAATGGGTAAAAGTTACCTGTCATCCTTTACTCATTGGTAGCAAGGTCATCAAACTTTACGGCACTATCCAAGACATTACCAAAAGAAAGGCATACGAAGTAGAGCGGAGTAAACTTATTGATGATTTGATGCAGCAAAATAAAGATTTACGCCAATTTTCTTATATCGTTTCTCATAACCTCCGCTCGCAGGTTGCCAATATGTTAGGGCTTTTCGAGATTATAGAAATAGACGAAATAAGTAACAAAGAAACAGTAGATATGCTCTCAAAAATCAAATCTGCTACCACTCATCTGGATAATATCCTTTATGACCTCAACGAAATACTTAATATTCGAAAGAATATCAACGAAAATAGGCAAAAAATCGAATGGCTTGAGCTATTGGAAACTATAAAAATTAGCCTTCAGAAACAAATAGAAGAAGCTAATGCACAGATAATTACCGATATAAAAATATCTTCCATTTTTTCTATTCGAGGTTTCATTCATAGTATTTTCTACAATCTCATTAGCAATGCACTCAAGTATAGGTCGCCAAAGAGAGATTTGAAGATTTATATCAAAATCTATCAAGAAAACAACCTGATGATCATCTCTATAAGCGATAATGGCTTGGGCATAGACTTGGAAAAACAAAAAGAGAAAATTTTTGGGCTATACAAACGTTTCCATTTCCATACCGAAGGTAAAGGCGTTGGTCTATATACGGTAAAAACTCAAGTGGAAATATTAGAGGGCAAAATAGAAGTACAAAGTGAATTAGAGCAAGGAACAACGTTCACTATTAGCCTACCCGCTAATAACAATGTTTTGATTGGGGCAAATTGATACAAAACAAAACGGCATCAAATCTTGTTTGGGAAGTATGAAAATTAGCATAAAAACTCCAGTAGTTCAAGATATAGAAACCGTTTGGGCTGGTTTTAACCAGAGTCTGTTTAGCAAATTAGCCCCTCCCTTTCCCCCTGTCAATCTGTTGCGCTTTGATGGCTCAGAGCAAGGAGATGAGGTGCATTTGGAGCTAAATTTCATTTTCTTTACGCAAACTTGGGTAAGTGTAATTACGGAAAATGTAAAAACAGACAAAGAAATTTACTTTATAGACAAGGGAATAAAATTGCCATTTTTTTTAAAATTTTGGCAACACAAGCACCGCATTGTGAAGTCTGTAGATATGAAAAGGGGCATTCACACTCTTATCATTGACGAAATAGAGTTTGAAAGCCCTTTTGGTTTTTTGCTTTATCCCGCACTTTTCCTACAGTTTGCGTATCGGAAACCTATCTACAGAAAAATTTTCTCATAAAGAAGCCTGAATTGCTTGTGAAATGTCCGCAATAATATCGTCAATATATTCCAACCCAACTGAAACTCGCACCAAACCTGCCGTAATGCCAACGGCTTGGCGTTCTTCTTCCTTGAGTTTGGAATGTGTGGTAGAAGCCGAGTGCGTTACTGTAGTGCGCGAATCACCTAAGTTGGCAGTCAAAGAACACATTTTGAGTGCGTTCAAAAACTTTCTACCCTGTTCTATTCCGCCTCTGAGTTCGAAGGTAACTACCCCGCCGCCATGTTTCATTTGTTTTTTTGCCAACTCATATTGCGGATGCGAGGCAAGAAATGGATATTTTACCTTCCCTACCGATTCCAGCGTTTCCAAATAAGTTGCCAATTTTAGGGCATTTTCGCAATGTCTTTCCATTCGAACCGCTAAGGTTTCCAAACTTTTGGAAAGCACCCAAGCATTAAAAGGCGACATAGAAGGACCTGTATGGCGTGCAAAAAAACGCACTTGTTTTATCAGTTCTTTGCTCCCCAAAATGGCACCGCCTATAGTTCTGCCTTGCCCGTCTATAAATTTGGTAGCCGAGTGCGTTACTATGTCTGCTCCGTATTTTGCAGGATTTTGGAGGTAAGGCGTTGCAAAACAGTTATCTACATTGAGTATTACTTTGTGTTTTTTTGCCAATTTGCCAAGCCACGCCAAGTCTATGATGTCTAAGGCAGGATTTGAAGGCGTTTCCACAAAAATCATTTTCGTATTTGCTTGTATGGCACTTTCCCATTTTTCAGGTGTTGCAATGTCCACGTAGGTATGCGAAATGCCCCATTTTGGCAAAATCATGGTCAAGATTTGGTGCGTAGAGCCAAAGACCGAGCGCGAGGCAACAATATGGTCGCCGCTTTGCAAGAAAGCTGCTATACTTACAAACATCGCCGCCATGCCCGAAGCCGTAGCAATGCCATCTTCTGTGCCTTCCAAATAACATAGTTTCTCTATGAGTTCAGTATTGTTTGGATTAGAAAAGCGCGTATAAATATTGCCTGCTATCTCGTCCGCAAACAATGCTCTGCCCTGCTCGGCATCCTCAAAAGTAAAACTTGACGTAAGGTACAAAGGAACAGCGTGTTCTCTGAAATCTGTTTGTTCCGCTTGGGTGCGGATTGCATTTGTTTCAAAATTCTCGTAAAGCATATTTGTAAGTTTAATTATATTTGCAAAACTAAGAAAAATTACCATTTTTTTTGCAAAAGCGATATTTTTGCGTTACTTGCAACGTTTTTGCAGAATAACTCATATAAAACCATATATAATGGCAAGGATAAGATACTACTACGATACAGAAACCTGCAAATTTGAACCTGTTAAGACCTCAACAACCGACATCGTGCTTAACCTTGTTGGTTTTTTAGTTTTTTCTTTGATTATTTCTATAGGTTTGGTTTCTTTGTATGTCAATTATTTTCCCTCAGAGCAAGCAGCTGATTTAGCCAAGGAAAATCAACAACTCCTACTCAAATATAAGGTACTTAATAATGAATTTGCATCGGCTTCGCGAATGTTAAGTGCGCTCCAAGATAGAGATGACAATGTATATAGAGTAGTTTTTGAAGCAGAACCTATCCCTATGGAAGTACGAAATGCAGGTACGGGTGGTGCAGAAAAATACAGAGATTTATTAGACGAAAGACTCAAACGCGAAGATGTGATTATTGGTGCTTTTCAGCGATTAGACAAGTTGAAAAAGCAGATGTACATACAAACAAAGTCTTATGACGAACTTTTTGAGAAAGCTAAAGAAAAAGCAAAAATGCTTGCCTCTATCCCCGCTATTCAGCCTATCTCCAACGAAAATCTTACCCAATTTGCTTCTGGCTTCGGTATGCGAATGCACCCAATCTATAAGGTGATGAAAATGCACACAGGTTGCGACTTTTCTGCTCCTAACGGCTCACCCGTATATGCTACAGGTGATGGAGTAGTTATTTCATCGGAAGCGATGTCGGGCTACGGCAACCAAGTAGAGATAGACCACGGTTACGGCTATATTACCAAATATGCACACCTTTCTGCTTTTAGTGTTAGAAAAGGACAAAGAGTAAAAAGAGGGCAAAAAATAGGTGCGGTGGGTAGCACAGGCGTTTCTGTATCACCACATTTACATTACGAAATTATACATAACGGCAATAAGATAGACCCTGTAAACTTCTTCTTTAACGATTTAAGTCCAGCCCAATATGAAAAATTATTGGAAATTGCACGACAAGAACGTCAGTCTATGGGTGGCGAATAACGATAAAAAGTTTAGACTAACTAATTTTGCTTACAATCTGAACATATTAATTATTACCAAGCGACATAAAAGTTTTATTATGTCGCTTTTTTTATTATTAACAAGCCCTCTCTCTGCCCAGACAGACCCCGTCTATTGGGCTTCGCAACTCATTGGCTTTTCTTCGGAACTTGTTTCTAATCCTGTTTCTACCTATCAATATCAAGCCAATCAGGTATTGGGGAAGCCCAATAAACTGCCAAACATAGGGAGTAGCCCTTGTGCGTGGTCGCCTGCTAACGAAGATACAAGGGCTGACGAATGGATAAAAGTAGGCTACAACGTACCCATTCAGATACGGCAGTTAGCCATCGCCGAAAATTACAATGCAGGTGCTATCTCTCACGTATATCTCTATGACACAGAGGGTAATGAGTACCTTATCTACAAAAACTTAGATACCAAGCCCACAGAACCAAAAGGGAGAATGTTACAAATTTTTACAGAGCTAACGCCCTATAAGGTAAATGCAGTAAAGATAGTATTGAGCATTTGTGATGTGAAAGGCTGGAATCAGATAGACGCTATTGGTATTTCCCCTTCCCAAAAACCAATAGAAGCTAACATAAATATAGTGCAAAACTCCTATCAAAAAAGTATTGAAAACTTAGGCATAAGCGTTAATTCAGCCTCCGATGAAATAATGCCCGTTATTGCTCCCGATGGTCGTTTGCTATTTATTGACCGAAAAAATCACATCAATAATATTGGTGGTGGTATCAATGACGACATTTGGTACACTACCCTACAGGAAAACGGGCAATGGGCGGAGGCAAAGCATCTTCCGCCGCCGCTTAACAATAATAGCCATAACTATGTCTGCACTGTAACACCCGATGGCAATACTTTGCTCCTTGCTAATAGGTACGTCAAAGATGGAAAATCGTTAGGCGGAGTTTCTATAAGCAATAGAATCAATAGTTTAGACGAATGGACGTTCCCCCAAGAGGTCAGTATAGACAATTACTACAACTTAAACCAATATGCAGAGTTTTTTTTGGCAAATAATAAAAAATCTCTTTTGCTCGCCATCGAGCGAAAAGATGCTTACGGTGAACGAGATTTATATGTGAGTTTTGCCAAACTTGATGGCACTTGGTCGGAGCCACAAAACTTGGGCAACACCATTAATACCGCAGGGATAGAACTCACTCCTTTTTTGGCAGCAGACGACAAAACACTTTATTTTTCCTCTAACGGCTTTAGCGGATATGGGGAAACAGATATATTTATGAGCCGCCGCTTAGACGATACATGGAAAAAATGGACAGAGCCTGTCAATATGGGAAGTTTTCTAAACTCAGATGATTGGGACGCATCCTGCACCATTGATGCGAAGGGAGCATATATCTACTTTGTTTCTTACGACAATTCTAACAACGGAAGTGCGGATATTTTTCGGGCAAAACTCCCCACAGAGTTAAGACCAGCTCCCGTTATACTTATTTCGGGCAAAGTCCTCAATAGCAAAACTAAAGAGCCTATCAGTGCGGAGATAATTTATGAAATGCTGGAAACAGCAAGCGAGGTAGGCATTGCGAGTGCAAATCCGACTACGGGTGAGTACAAGATAATTCTGCCCGCAAAAAATGCGTATGGTTTTTGGGCAAAAGCCAAAGGATACTTGCCCATAAGCCAACATATAGACCTCAAAAATGTAACCGAATACCAAGAGCGAACTCAAGACTTATTGCTAACTCCTATCGAGTCGGGGCAGTCTATCAGCCTTAATAATGTTTTTTTCGAGCAGGGAACGGAAATCCTTTTGCAGCAGTCATATTCAGAATTGGAAAGAGTGCTTACTATTCTGGAAGACAACCCCCAAATCCGTATTCAGTTGGAAGGGCATACAGACATTGAAGGAGCTGCCGAGCTAAATATGAAGTTATCTTATGCCCGTGTCAATTTTATTAAACAATTTTTTGTAAGCAAAGGCATTGCCCAAGAAAGAATAAATATGAGAGCCTTCGGAGATATGCAACCCGTTACGCGGCAAAGAGATGAGCAGAGCAAGCAAACAAACAGGCGAGTAGAGCTACGAATTATAGACTGAAATAAAAACTTTTTAAAAAATATAACTAACTTTGTATTGCAAAGTAAATACTTGGCGGAGGGATATTTTTTGAAGCAATAGAACTTATGGACGATAGAGAACACTTACATACACTTACCGAAATTCGCAGCCTTATGGAGCGTTCTTCTCGCTTTATTTCGCTAAGTGGGCTTTCTGGCATTAGTGCGGGGGTATGTGCTTGCGTAGGAGTAGGGGTTTTGGTAGTCAGGTGGGGCATCCCCTTATTTTCCCAATCCGAAGTATCTTTCTATGAGTTAGCTACCGTCGAATTTATCAAATTTTTGCTCATTGATGTCTTTTGTGTACTTATAAGTGCCTTATTGCTTGCTCTTTATTTTACAAGACGAAAAGCAAAAATCAAAGGTCTCCCTTTTTGGGACAAGTCGGCAAGTAGGCTCTTAGTCAATCTCTTCATTCCTTTGGCAGCAGGGGGCATATTCAGTTTATCAATGATTTACCATCATTTTGCAGTTTTTATTCCCGCCACTACATTGGTATTTTATGGACTTGCCTTGCTGAATGCAAGTAAATATACATTGCACGATATCAGAGCGCTAGGGCTTGCAGAAATGGCATTGGGTTTATGTGCCTCCTTTTTGTTAGGTTATAGCTTGTTATTTTGGCTCATTGGCTTTGGCATATTGCATATCATTTATGGTACTATCATGTATTTCAAATATGAAAAATGAAAGACTTATTAGACAATTTAGACAAAGCGTTTGAAAGTCGGGTGCGATTGGGAATCATGGCGATACTAATGGTAAATGAGCAGGTCGATTTTAACCAACTCAAAGAACTTCTTGAGGTAACTGATGGCAACTTGGCAAGCCACCTAAAACAGTTGGAAACAAGTTCTTATATTGCCGTAAGTAAGCAGTTTGTCGGAAGAAAACCGAATACTACTTATGCAGCAACCGAGCAAGGTAAAATAGCCTTTGAACAACATTTGAACGCTATAGAGCAACTTTTCAATAATAAAAAGACAAATATTTGAGTGGATAAAAGTCGGAAAATCTGCAAGTGAAATTTGAAACAATTTTAATAAATGGCTTGTTAAAAAAGAGCTGAATAAAGTTACTTAAAAAGATAAAACATGGAAACATCCGTTATTAACTCAGGGAAAAACGAAAAAAAAATTATTTGGGCAATTGCTATTGTGTCATTTCTTATACCAATAGTTGTTGCGGTGCTGCTTTACCTTCCCGAATCACTACGTCCTCAAGGTTTGGCAGTATCGAGTTTTCCTCATATCAATGCCGTACTCAATACGCTAACTGCCTGTTGCTTGCTTATAGGCTTTGTTTTTATCAAAAATAAAAATATTAAAATGCACAGGGCAACGATGATGACAGCTTTTATATTCTCCTCTATATTTCTTGTCTTGTATGTTATTTACCATTTCTCCCCGATAGCATCCGTCAAATTTGGAGATATAAATTACGATAAGGTAGTAGATGAAAGTGAACTCCTCGAAGTTGGCTTTGTCCGATATATTTATCTAACTATCTTACTTACGCATATTCTTTTGGCAGGAATTGTAGTTCCTTTGGTGCTTTTTGCCTTCTATTTTGCCCTTAGCAACCAAATAGAAAAGCATAAAAAAATGGTAAAATGGACTTATCCTATCTGGCTGTATGTGGCAGTAACAGGGGTAATAGTTTACTTGATGATTAGCCCATACTATCAATAATTTTTCTCACTTAATTGTTAATTTTATGAAAACTAAACTATTTTTATCTATTCTCTGCTTACTATTTATCTTAGCAGTCATCATTCCAGATGCTTCTGCCCAATGTGCTATGTGCCGAGGTTCGTTAGAAAGCAGTGTAAGTCAGGGCAATAGCAATTTTGCCGCAGGCATCAACAAAGGCATTTTGTATCTGCTCCTGATGCCCTACACGCTTATTTCTATCATTGCTTTTTTATGGTACAAAAGCAGCAAAGCAAACCAGCTAAAAGTCCAAAAAATTTACCAACGATTAGGCTGGAAAGCGTAAGTTTATTTTTTTTAATGCTTCTTTTTTGCTTAGTGGAGAAAGTATTTCCTCATATTTGCTCACAAAATCAATTACTGATTGTGGGTCTGACTTAGTTTGCTCTCTTAACGCCCATCCTATAGCTTTGCGAATAAAGAAATCTTTGTCCGCAGCATTGTGCAAGCAGAAACGAAAAAGTAGTTGTGTATTCGTTTTTCTCTTAAATGGTATCTGATAAATAATGGCAATCCGCCGCAGCCATAAATATTCGTGGACACCAAATTCATCTATTGTTGGTTGGAGTTCGGGAAATTTACTCACCAACCTGCTCACAATTTTTATTGCTAATAAGTCTATACTATCCCACCAAGATTTTTGCATAGCCATATAAGTAATAAGAGGCATAAAGCGGGGTGAAAGATGGTCAAAATATTTCTGGAGCAAATCCATTGCGAAATATTGATACTCCCTTTCTTGCTTTTGCCAACACAAAAGTACAATTTCTTTCAAAAAATCCTCATTGACTATTTGCTTGATAATAGGGAAAATTTCCTTGTTGAGCTGTACTCTTTCGGGTTTGTTTATTCCCAAATAAGGAAATAAATTTCTCATATAGGCAGACATTTCTTTTGCCTTGCTCGGCTTACGAATCTCCTCGTAGCGAGCCGTTACCAAATCTATGTATGCTTGCGGAGTCATTATTTAGACTTAAACCATTTAGTATAGTTTGTACTTGCTTCTAACTGCTTTTCCAACGCATCAGGAAGTTTTGGAAAAAAATCAATCCCTGTTTTTTCCTCTATTTCGTCAATAGACACTACAAAATTTTCGAGCGGTTCTTGTGAACCTTCATTACGCATCAGAAAGGCAATAGCTTTTACTTCGGGAGCTTTCAAATCGAGAATAATTTTATAGTAGTAGTCGGGAACGCTTACTTTATTGCCTTTCCCTATTTTTTTCAGCCCTTTTTTAAGCACGCCACCCGACACTATATAAAGCGTTTTATCTTTTCTAATCCATGCTCTCACTTGCTCTTCTAAGTGTTTCCAAATACCCCTGTTAAAATCTGGTGCTTGCGGACTCATGTTGCTCATGAAAAAAGTTTCAGCTAAGGCACTTTCTGAAAACACAAAATCGGCAGCAGGAGCCAGATGCCCTCTGTCGTAGCCCGAAGAAGAATAGTCATTTGGCAGGGCAGAACCAGTAGAAACCTCGTCATCGGGTTTGAATTTGTCATCTTTTCTATCTGCATCTCCTGTAGTTTCATCATACGTAAGCCGATAAGCTACCCAAGCTGCTTGTTCATGAGCCTCTGCATAGCCAAGACTGTAGTGAGTATGCCTCACTAACTCATAATCTGGGTGAGTAGGAAGTTCCAAATCTTTTATTTTATCTGCATTAAAGTCCTTGCTATCGTACTCCGCCTCGTTTTCTTCTTCGCTCACTTCCTCCGTATTGCTGCTATCGTCAGTTTCATCTTCTTCTCGCGAGTCTTTTTTCTTTTTCCGCTTCTTATCGTTTTTTTTGTCTTTTGTATCATCTTCTCGCACCTGTTTCTCGTCATTTACTGGTGTACTGTCCTGATTTAGCATACCTTCTTGGTAGGCAAAAAATAAGACTGCACCAATCGCTATAATCCATAGCCATTTATTCATTTGGATACCTCCAGTAGAATTGCTCGATTTACTATTTTTTTTCTGTGCCATTTTTTTAAGGAAATTTTCTTCTATCAAAAGTAGCAATTTAACTAATGATTCAAAATAAATTTTCTATTTTTGCTTGTTTTTATTAAATTTTCAATAAAAAAATATAAATTTGTCATTTAAAATTTAAAACAGAAGATTCATTATGACTACTTGGTTTATCTGTACGATTCAATATATTAAAATTTTAGAAAACGACAAGGCAAAAAATGTAAGTGAGCAGTATTTGGTAGATGCTGTTTCTTTTACAGATGCCGAAAGTCGTCTTTATCGCAGCTTAAGCAGTTCTATCAAAGATTTCATTATCAGTAGGGTCAGCAAAACTAATTTTGTAGATGTGTTTAATTATGAGGATTGTGAAACTTGGTATAAATGTAAGATTTCCTACTTAGATGTAGATGAGAATAGCGGCAAAGAAAAGCGCATCAGTAAATATATGCTCATTGCTGCCCCTCACCCGCGCGAGGCTTATGACCGTCTGCAAGCACAGCTTAGTTCTTGGATTATCCCTTATGATATTACAGATATTAACATCAGCCCTATTTTGGAGGTAATTCCTTACGTATCAAACGAGGAAATGTTAGAAAATAGCAACCTAAAACCTATCAAGCAAATAGCAGGAGCGAGCGAGGCTGACTACGAAAAGGCAGAATTAGATGATGAGGCAGACATAGAAGAGGAAATCATAGACGAGGACATAGATAATGCTATCGTTGATGAGGAAACAGGCGAAATTACAGCTTAGTATATAAGCAAGCCCGCACCAAAAGTAACAACAAACTGCAAGGTACTTATCGCCATTTGTTTCAGATAAGGGTCTATTTGTTGCGGGTCTTCAAATTTTTTCACCGCACGCGCATTGATGAGGAAAAGTGGCAAGGTTATCAGAAAAAGCCATTGATAGGGGCTTGCGTAATTCAGTAGCGTATAGGCAATACCACAAGAAAAACCAATAGCCAATAATAACCAATGATATATCACTGCTTTATCCCTGCCTATGCGTACAGGAATAGAGCGTTTTCCCGCCATCGAGTCAGACTGTATGTCCCGAATGTTATTGATATTAAGTACGCCAACAGCAAAAAGCCCACAACTCGTAGCGGGCAAAAGTAGGGTAGGGTAGAAACTCTGTGCATAAAGAAAAAAACTACCTGCTACTCCAAGCCAACCAAAAAATATCAATACGGAAATATCGCCTAAGCCCGCATAACCGTAAGGCTTTTTACCTGCCGTATAAGTGATAGCCGCAACGATAGCCAAAATTCCCAAACCTAAGAAAGTGAAAAACAGAAGCAAATTGTCTTTGAAAGCCACCCACAGCAAACTAAGCCCTGAAACAAATGTAAGCCCAACAAATAAATAGATTCCTTTTTTCATATCAGCAGGGGTTATTTGACCAGACTGAACAGCGCGCTTCGGTCCCCGTCTTTCGGCATGGTCTGCTCCATTTACCGAATCTCCGTAGTCATTCGCCAAATTTGAAAGGATTTGCAAAAAAACAGTGGTAAGTGCTGAAAGTGCAAAAACAGAAGTTTTGTAATGTCCGTAGGCTGCCGCCAAAAATGCACCCATAAGAATACTCGACAGAGCCAAAGGCAAAGTCCTCAACCTAAATGCACTTATCCACGCTTTGATATTCATTTGTTGTTTTTAATTAATTTTTACTAGAAAATAACTTTTCTTACCTTTCTGAACTAATAAGTATTTTTCTTTTAACAGCGTAAAGTCCATCGGTGTAGCTTCAGCAACTTTCTCCTTATTGATGCTCACGCCGCCATCTTTTATCATTCTTTTGGCTTCTCCTTTCGAGGGAAATATTTGCCCACCTGTAGCGACCGAAAGCAAATCAATCACGTTAGTCGTATTAGCATATTCTTCTTTGCTCATTTCTACCTGTGGTACTCCTTCAAAAATCTCATTTAAGACTTTTTCATCTGTACTTTGAAAATCAGTTAATGAGCCTTTGAACAACAATTCACTTGCTTTGACTGCCTGTTCGTAATCATTGGCAGAATGTATGCGAATAGTCAAGTCTTTTGCCAATTCTCTTTTGACCTTGTTTTTATCCGATTCTATCTCATAGGCTTCAATCGTTTCTCTATCCCAAAGTGTGAATACTCGCAATAGTTTAGGCAAATCGGCATCCGCAACATTGAGCCAAAATTGATAAAATTTATACGGGCTTGTCATGCTTGGGTCTAACCAAACATTCCCGCTTTCAGACTTTCCAAATTTTTGCCCATCTGCGCGCGTGAGTAGGGGGGTAGTGAGTGCAAAGGCATCTCCCCCATCTTTCCTACGTATAAGTTCTGTGCCAGTAGTAATATTTCCCCATTGGTCAGAACCGCCCATTTGCAGCTTTACATTTTTATTTTTGAAAAGCCAATAAAAATCGTAACCTTGTAATAGTTGATAAGAAAATTCAGTAAATGAGATTCCTGTTTCCAAGCGTTTTTGCACCGAATCTTTCGACATCATGTAGTTAATCGTAAGGTGCTTGCCTACATCTCTCAAAAATGCTAAAAAGCCAATTTCTTTGAACCAATCGTAATTATTTACCATTTCGGCAGCATTTGCACCGCAGTCAAAATCTAAGAATTTTTCTAACTGTTTTTTGATACACGCTTGGTTATGTTTCAAGATGTCTTCATCTAAAAACTTTCGCTCTTCGGATTTTCCAGAGGGGTCGCCTACCATTCCTGTAGCTCCGCCCACCAAAGCGAACGGCTTATGCCCTGCTTTTTGCAACTGCACCAATAGCATGATAGCAGCTAAGTTTCCGATATGTAGTGATGCGGCAGTAGGGTCAAAGCCAATATAGCCAGCCGTCATTTCTGTATTTAATTGCTTTTCGGTATCGGGAGTCATATCATGCAGCATCCCTCGCCATTTGAGTTCTTCTACCAAATTTTTCATACTGCAAAAATACAAGATTTTAGGCTTTTGATGCAATTATGCGTGTAAAAAAAGAAGAAATAATTTAATGTTTCACGTGAAACATTAAGTAGCTTAGTAGCTATAGTACTTACATTCAAAACCTAAAAATAAAAATTGATAAATTCTTTCTATTAATTCACATATTTTGTAAATTTAGGCTAAAATCAAAGCATGATGGAGTCTATTATTATCAAATTTCCAAAGGGCGTAAGCTATACCGCAGCACAGTTTGATGCCCTGCAAGCACTCAATAAGGAAGTCAGAATCAAGCCCAACAAAAAAGGAAATCAGATAACCTTTCATGAATCTGAGTTCCCTTTTGATGAGGTGAGTTTTTTTCATGTCCAACTCCCTACTGATTTTGTAATTACAGAAGAACAGTTTGAGGAAATTTGTAATATTAACGACTCTGCTAAATTGGAATTTGACGACTACAATCAATTAACTATCAATATGCTTACAACTGCTATAGTTTCCGCTTTTACTGCCTTAATCATTGTTACAATACTAAATTGGGCGAGAACTCATAAAAAGGGAAGAGTTTATGGAGAAACAGGTCGTTATGATTTGCTTGATACTATGGAAAAGATGAAGCGCAGAGCAGCAGACGCTTCTTATCTTTCCTACGAAAGTGCGCCAAGTGCTTTACAAAATCAGTGGAGGTTTGTCCAAGTTCCACCCGATTTGGCTATAGAAGTGGTTTCTGCTCCGCAAAGCCTGCAAAAAGAAATAGATAAAATGAGAAATGATTGGATAAGAGGCGGCACAAAAGTAGGCATTGTGGTCAATCCGCATACACAAAATTACTATGTTTTTGAGTTAGGTGATATTGGTTATACGCCTTATAGTTTCAACATTCCTTTCACACACTATTTATTTCCGAGCCTTTCCCTAAGTTTTAATGACTTATTGAACGAAGCAAAGGAACAAGGTAGTTGATTTTTTGAGAAGCAAGCAAAATGTTTCACGTGAAACATTTTTATATTTCTAATTTTTCTAACCAATGGTTTTCCATTTTTCTCATATTTTCTTTGTCTTGTGCGGTTTTGTCTTTGAACCCTAATAAGTGCAGCGTACCATGCACCATTACTCTGTGTAACTCTGTTTCTGTAAGCAAGCTCAAACTTTGGGCATTATCCCTGATGCGGTCTATACTTATGAAAATATCTCCTTCTACTTGCTGCGGCATTTCAGCATTATCAAAAGTAATTACATCAGTTAGTGTATCATGATTGAGATATTTGAGATTCATCTCATGGAGGTAATCGTCTGAACAAAGAATAATATTGAGTTCATTTAGAATATAATGATGAGAAGAAATGACTTGCTTGAGCCATTTCTTCAAAATGAGTTTGTTCTTAATATTGTAGCTGATATTTTCTGTAAAAAAATTAATTGCCATAGCAAAAGAATAGCTTTGTTAATATTTCTGTGTAGCAACCAAAATTGATGAATAATGATAACTGCTTTCTATGCACTTTCTTCCATCATATAGAAAGTAAGCATAATGGTTCTGCCTTGGTCTGTGAAAGCAACTTCATCAGCTAAATTTTGAACGAGAAAAATACCCCTGCCTCCCGTCTTCAAGATGTTTTCTGGGGCAGTTGGGTCTGGTAAATTATCATAGTCAAACCCATCGCCTTCGTCTTTAATCGTAAAACGAATATTATCATCGGCAACTTCTAAGGCAAGATCTACATTTTTTTCTTTGTCCTGCTTATTCCCATGGATTATTGCATTATTGACAGATTCAGTAACAGCAATCATAATATTACCGTAAATATCGTCATCAAATGCAAATTTATCCCTTGCATTATCAATAAAACTCTCGACAATGCGAATGTTATCAGGCAAAGATGGTATGCGTAATTTAAGCGATTTCATTATGTTGTATGTGTATGAATTAAAACGCAAAATTCTTAATCGGAGGTACAAAAGTAAAAGTTTTTTTAACAAAAGAAGAATGACATTAAATTTATCTTAGGCAACTTTCCCCCTTTTATCTCTCATTATGTTAAACGAGAAATGAAGGGAAAAAGATATGCTGTTGGTATGAGTGTATTCCCTTTTAAGCATAGTAGATTATTCATTTATTTTCTTGAAGTATTCATTTACCTCTTTTTTATAATACGGATTGAGAGAAGCAGGAATAGACTTTAGCAACTCTACTTGTTTTTCTTTGAGTTTTAGGTACTCAGAAAATTCAGCAGGGTTCTTTCGTTCTTTTTCCCCTTTTACTTTTTCAGCCTCTCTTTTATTGTCTTGTTCTCTTTCTCGCATTGCTTTTTCAGACTCTAACAATCGGGTAAGAATTTCTTTTTGGCGTTTTAACGTTTCTTGTGTGATACGTTTATTTACCAAGTCCTCCTCTGTCTTTTCCATGTCGTCAAGCATTTTGCCAATGTCGCCATCTCCTCCTTGCTCGCCTCCTTCTCCTTCTTTTCCTTTGCCATCTTTTGCTGCTTTTTTCTTGCCTTCTTTCCCCTTAAGTGCTTCTTTCATTGCTTTGCGAATCATCTCTTGTTTTGCAGCTAATTTGGCTAACTCTTGGGAAAGTTCCTTGCCTGATTTGCCACTTTTCATCAAGTCTTGTATTTGCTGATTCAACGATTTTTGCATATCTCCCATTTGTGGAGAAGGGCGTTTCTTGTTAATAATTTGCATTCCCGCCATTTGCTGTCCCATTTGTTGCTGCATTTGATGTAGGGTTTCATCAAGCATGAGTGCCAAATTATTCATAGAAGTCATTGCAAACTGCTGCTTGCCCGCCGCCGCAGGTAAGTTTTTCTTTTTAATCTCATTCATGCTTTCGTTCATGTATTCATTCATCGCACTCACTTCGCGGGTTACATAAGACTGAATCTGGAAAACACGCTTTGCTAATGCTTGCAAACTGTCTTCGATAATTTTTGAATCGTCTTTGAGTTTAAGCTGCTCCTGCCCCATCTGAATTACTCTTGGGTCATCTTGACGAATTTTCCTAAACTCTTTCATTAAGTTTTCCTCATCAAAAGACAATTTTACCAAGTTTTCTAATATTTTACGCAAGTCGTTATAATCCTCTGTCTGCTGTTTTTGTTCCGCACTTTGCTGCATTTCTTGCATTTCTTGGGACATCTCTTTCATTTTTTGAGCAGCTTTCTTTTGGTTTTCAGCCGCTTTTTGTGGCTGATTTTGCTCCAAATTTTCCTTACTTTTTTTCTGCTCATCTTTTATCTCTTGCTGCTTGTCCTTCGTCTGCTCCATGTCTTTCTGACTTGCTTTCTGCAATTCCTCATTCATTTTTTCCATCTTCTTCATCTCTTCCTGCACCTTCTCAAATTTTTCATTGAGTTCTTCTTGGTCTTGCTTAAGCTCGTCTATTTTCTGCTCATCTTTGGGTTTTGCTTCTTTGCTCTCTTCGGCAAGTTCCTTTTGCTCCTCCCCCATTTTGTCAAGTTCTTTGGCTGTTTCTTCAATTTTCTGCTCTAACTGAAGTTTCTTGAATAGTTCCAATGCCCTATCCAACTCCTTTTCCAAGTTGCTTTCTTTTTTCTCCAACTCATCTAAAGTATTTTGCAGGTTATTATTTTGGTATTCTTGGTCTAATAATTTCTGCAATTCTTCGTATAGCTGACGAGTTTTTTCGTCCATGAGTTCGTCCATGAGTTCCTGAAATTTTTCTGCTTTTTCTGCTACTTTTTCGCTTTTCTCGTCAAAGCGTTCTTGCTTTTCATTAAGCATCATGTTTTGCTGTTGCAACTCCTTGATGTCTTTTTGTAGTTCTTGGCGTTTTTTCAGCAGTTCTTCTATTGCTTGCTTGTCTTGCCAATTTAGCTTTTTCTTTCCCTTGAGGCGGTCTTGGAGTTCTTCCAAATTTTTCTTTACTTCTTGGGCTTTTTCCATTGTCTTTTCCATCTGATTTGAAGTATTGGAAGATGCCGCCTCCAATTCTTTTTTGTATTCCTCTTTGTCGGGCAAGCCAAACTCAAGCACACTACTCCTACTACTTTTGCTCCCTTTGATGCCGTCATTGTCCCAAACCTGCACAAAATATTCCAACTTATCTCCTTGCTTCAGGTTAAGCTGTGCTACATCTAACTGATGAAAATAACTCTGACTCGCCACACTTGCATTGTGCTTCAGGATTGTGGTTTGGTATGGTTTATTTTGGTCTGCTTCCTTACTTTTCGGGCTTATCACCTTGTATTTGAACTCCAGCTTTGTAATTCCATAGTCATCGGCAATATTTCCGCCCAAAATTAAATAGTTATAAAGTGTAGTATCTTCGGACTGCTTGAGGCTAATTGTAGGAAATTCGTCAGGAATAGCATTGATATAGTATTCAATAGCATCTTTATTGTTGCTAAATTCATTTTTCAATAATACTTTATACGTTTCCGAAACCATTACTCTGCGAGTAAACTCAAAAGTATTTCCACCTTTTGGCGTAGCATAGCTTGGCTGGTCTTTGAAAATCAAACTTACAGAATCTGTTTCCTGTGTATTAAAAAGCCATCTTACAGCAGTTCCCGCAGGCACTATCAGATTGCCCGTATTGCTTATTTTTTCATCTTTTTTGTTGAGATACGTTGGATAAGAAATATAGGCAGTAAAATTACTTAAATTTGGTCTTTCTAATACCTTAATTTTGTATTCATTGGAGTTAAAACCCGCAGACTCAAAGCTAAAATCTATGTCTTTTTGCACTTTTTTGAAAGTATAAGTAAACACATTTTTATCTGTGGTATTATCCATTTTTAGTTTGCGACTATTTGCTGCCGAGAAGCCACCTGTAGCTACAAAAACTTCAGAAGGAATGGCTTTCCCTTCCATTGCCAGATTGAGTGTAAAGTCCTCATTTTTAAATACGTGAAGTTCTTTATTTTTGATATTGAATTTGAAAGGTGCTTGCGGGTCGTAAGTCTGCCCATAATTTACAATCCTTTGCGTGCTTTCAGTAAATAATTCAGGAATAATATTGTATAAAACCAAGAATATCAAGACAATAGCTAATAGATATTTGAGGTATTTGTTATTTGATTGGTATTTGATAGCATCGGGGAAATTGATAGTGCTTAGACGTTGGGATTTCTGCTCGATGCTCGCTATCAGAAGGGCATTATCTTGGGTACTTATCTTGCCTAACTGCAAGAGATTCAAGAGTCTATCCTCTACTTCGGGAAAATAATTGCCTATCTGGTTGGCAGCTTCATCAAACGAAATAGGTTTATTGAGATTGAAAAGACGAAGCGAGGGAATGGCTATCCAAAAATAAAAACTTAGCAAGGCAGCAGATACAAAGGAGAAAAATAGAAAACCTCTCCAAACACTGCTAAAGTTACCTATATATTCTAAGGCATTAATCACTAAAAATGCACTTAGCAAAGCAAGTACGGTAAAAATAGTACCTTTCAACAAAAGATTTTTATAATATTTGCTTTTGTACTGATTTAACTTCTCGACTATCTGATTATATGTATTGGACATAGAGGGTTCGAAGTTTTGATATAAAATGTAAAATGTGAATTTACGAAATCTTTGATATTATATTAAAAAATTCTACTTTTTTTAATTAGGAAACGGAATATAAGAGGATTAAGTTTGTTGAAAAAGGATATTTAACTAAACACTTTTCAATCATCTCCGCCAAAGTCCTAAACTTTGGCAGAGATAGAAGTTATATTTTGGAAGGGTTATTACAATTTCTTTTACCTACTCAGCATACGGGTTATCGCACCGACCAAATCGCCAACAAATGGCGAGATAGTATTCCCTATTTCGAACATAAAGTCGAAAAGCTTGGTGAGCATTGGGTAGAAAAGGGTATTTGTCATTTCGGCTCTGTTCAAAAGACCAATAGCGGTGAGCATTTCTGCCAATATGCTTAGGGCAAAGGCGTACTTGAACGTGCCTAAAATAAGCCCAACAAATTGGTCTAAGCCTTCAAATACTTCAAAACCTGCCTTTTCTTGCAGCCGCTTACCTATGATGCCGACAATGATGGCAATGATGAAGTAAAAAGTCAGAAAAGTAAAAAAATAGGTTGCTTTGGAAAAGCGACCAGCTCCTGTGCTTTGGCTCAGAGATTCGAAGCCGAGCTGTATGAGCTTGAAAGTACCCAATAGGAGTACCAAAAAAATGACTATAGAAAGTAACTCTGTCAAAAAACCTTTTTGAAAGCCCTTGAATGCGCCCCAAGATATGAGCAAGAAAACTAAAATATCAATAAGAGCAACAGAAGTTGAGGAGAAGCTATTGACCATAACCGTATTTAATTTTCCACAATTATAGAGATTAAATATCCAATTATCAAATTTTTAACTACTATTTTTTAAAGTATTACTTTAAGTCTATATTATTAACGTAAGTTGTGTTTGCCATTATTTTGGTCTGCACCGTAGGTCTGACCTGCATTTTAAGGCTTTTTAAACGGTCAGACCTGCGGTGCAGACCGTCTTGTGCAACTTAGGTTTATTGGTCTTTAAGGCTTATATTTTTCCAAATTTGAAGATTGGTTTTGGTTTCTTAGCCGCATTGCCTTGCTATTTTATCAAAGATTTGCACATTTTTGTTTGATACATAATTTTTTTGCATATCTCTGTATTTTCAGGTATTACTCATACGCTTACTGCACAAAACGGGTTATATTTTTTCTCATGCCCGATGGTAGTTGTCTGCCCATGCCCACAATAGACGAGGGTTTCATCGGGGAGAGCATACATTTTGGTAAAAATGCTATTCATAAGTGTGTCCATATTTCCATTTGGGAGGTCGGTACGCCCTACACTACCTCTGAAAAGCACATCTCCATTGATACAAAAGCCATCTTCCTTGCTATAAAAAGCCAAATGCCCGATAGAATGCCCTGGTACAAAAAGGATTTGCAGAGACGATGCCCCAAAAGTAATTGTATCTTTTTCGGAAACAAATTGGTCAGCATCCGTAGGCTCGTAGGCAGGAAAGCCATACATAGGTGCATAAGCCTGAGCAGCGCGCAGGGTTTCTACTTCCAACTGGTGCATTAGCAGTGGAACTTTGTAGGTAGTTTTGATGAAGTAATTGCCCACAACGTGGTCTAAATGGCAATGTGTATTGAGCAGTAGTTTCACTATAAAACTTTGATTTGCAATAAATTGCCGCAAAGCTTCTTTTTCTTTCCTATCATAACAACCTGGGTCTATGATGATGCACTCTTTGGTATGGTCAGATAAAATATAGGTATTTTCCTCGAACCTATTAAAAGTAAAAGTCTGTACTTGAATCATGCTGTTTATATTATTGATTATTAGGTTTTTAATTTGGAATTTACTGAGTCTGGAGAATCCTCACAGATTTTGAGCCTACAATATAACCCTAATTTATGTTAATTTGTAATGCTATTCACACTTTATTATACGTAGCTTTGTAACTTTTAATAGGTTAATGCCATTATGTTTTCAAAAATCCAATTATATATGAACCATATCAAAAATTCAATTTTTATTCTCCTTTTTATTGTTGCTCTTTTTGCCTGTGAGCGAAGTGCCGAAAAAGGTAACTTACCTACTGCCAAGGGTGATGGTGGCGAAATAATTCTTTTCATGGACTCTACAAAATGGAAGGGTGAGCTTGGGAAAGCCGTTAGGGAGGTATTTCACGCCCCTTTGAACGGCACGCTCCGAGATGAACGCATTTTTACCATTCGCTATATTAGCCCCGGTGGGTTTAATAGCTTCATCAAAAATCATAAAAACATCATTATGGTAACTTCTTTTGAAAGTAATAGCTTAGATACCAAGCGTCTGAAAGGTTTTTATGACGATAAAAGCCTCAAAATGATAGAGCAAAGCAAAGATGATAGCCTTTTTATGATTCTTAACAAAGACCAATTTGCCAAAGACCAACTTCTTTTGTTTCTGTTCTCGAAGACTGATGACGGGCTTATAAAAAAGTTAAAAGAAAATAAAGCCCAACTCCAAGAACTTTTTGAAAGTGCCGAAGTTCGCAGACTTACCCAAAAGGTATATGCAAGCGGGGAGCAGACCAATATCAACAAACTTATCAGAACGAAGCATGATTTTAATATGCGCGTACCCTTTGGCTACGAGGAAGTTATCAATAACATAAGTGAGGATAAAAAACAAGGGTTTATCTGGCACCGAGTCTTAGACCAAGAAGTGGACAAATCTATTTTTGTGGCTTACAAGCCCTACCTAAACCAAAATCAGTTTGAGCGAGATAGCATCATTGCTTGGCGAAACCAAATTTGCAGGCAGTATATTTTTGGCGACCCCGAAAAGAAAGATTCCACTTTTGTTACTACAGAAACCTTAGAGCCTGCGGTAGTGAAGCCGCTCATGGTCAGAGGCAGATATACTGTGGAAACGCGCGGCTTATGGAAAACTTTTAATGTTTCGATGGGCGGTTCGTTTGTGAGTTATATTTTTGCTGATAGCAAAAAAGGGAGAATTTACTACGCCGAAGGCTTCGTATATGCTCCCTCCAAAATGACCAAGCGTGAATATCTACGTGAGTTACAAGTAGTAATCACTTCTATTGAATAAGCATTGCCCCCCTGCCTATGCGGTCGTGGATATAGTACCCATTCTCACAGAAGTTTACAAGTTCTTCGCTTATCCATTTTTGTACTGCTATAGTTTCTTTTTCGGGGTAAAGCAAATGAATATTAGGTCCTGCATCTAAGGTAAAGCAAACAGGAATGGCTGTTTGCTTTCTAAAATCTCTTATGAGTTCTATGATTTTCAGCGTATTGGGGTGCATCAGAATAAAAGAAGGTTCGGAATTCATCATCAAGCCATGCAGGGTAAGTGCTTCATTTTCTACTATGCGAATAAAATTTTCTACATCTCCGTTTTTTAATATTTCTACTAATCTGAGGAGATTTTCATTCGCTTGCTGATAGCGAACTTGGGCAAAGGGGTGTGTATTCATCAGGGCATGCCCCGCCCTGCTCGATACGCTTTTTTCAGATGCACTCACTATCAAAATAGTATCTTTGTACGCCTGAAAAAACGGATGCATCTCGAAGGGTAATGGCACAGCGTACTCATCGGACGAGGCGGGCAAAGCAGAAGTACTCCCCCACACTACCGCACCGCCATATACAGACCTACAGGCACTGCCCGATGCCAAACGAGCCAAAAAAGATGCCTTCTGAAAAAAAGTTTCCTTTTTTAGCTTTTCGCCAAATGCTTCACTAATACTGCAAATACACAAAGCAAGCGCACTCATGCTCGATGCAGAGGAGGCAATCCCCGCCGAATGAGGAAAGGAATTGCTGGAATGAATTTGCAGGTAAATATTTTTCAGAAATGGATAATCTCCCTCTATAGATTTGAGAAATAAGGCTATTTTATTCTTAAATTTTTCATTTGCCTTTCCTTCAAAGTAGAAATCTAAATCAAAGCCGTCTTGCGCTGCAAAATTTATTTGCATTTCGCTAAAAGAACTTTCGAGAGTGAAACTCAAAGAAGGGTTTTGCGGAATCTGCACTCCACGCTTTCCCCAGTATTTTACCAGAGCAATATTAGAAGGGCTACGCCAAGCTACTTTTTTCACGATATAAGATTTTTTTAAAAATTTGATTTAAAATACGAAATTAAAATAAGTAGTTGCAAAATAGAAAATTACTCATAAATTTGTAGCGTGATTTTTGTAAGCATTTTTAATTAGGCGTTAAAATACTCCCGTGAAAAACTCAACTCATTACTGTTTTTACAGCAAAATATAGCAAAAGTCTTTGAAAATATGACTAACCAAGATGTTATCCAACTTTACGAAAATTATCAGAAGCATTATCCTACCAAGCTCAACCTCGATGAGTTTGTAACATTATTGACTTTTTTCCCTGCTATTCAGGTACTTATAGCCGATGGAGAAATAGACCAAGAAGAATGGATGTATGTGCAGCACATCTCTAAATCTATGGCTGACACCTACAAAGATGAAATGCCTAACAAGTACGAACTCATTGATTTACAGCAAACTTACGAAACAGAATTAGCCTATATCTTGGCAAATATCTCCAACTGGTCTGCCAAATTTACTTTTGGGCTTAAATCTTACCTTAAGGAAATGCCCGAAGTCAGAGAAATCGTCTTTGATGTAATGTATATGTTTGCAGATGCCTCCAATGACATCTCAAAAGCAGAAAAGGACATGATTGAAAATCTCAAACAAGAATTAGAACTTGGCGGCTAACCCCCTTATGCCTTAGTCATATTATTTACTACTGAAAGAAGCACATACAGCACAATAATAAGCGGGATGGCTGCAAACTGAAAAATAGTGAGCAAGACAACTGAAGAAATCAGCAGTACGTACTTAATTTTATTAGTGCCAAAATCAAACGTCTTGAATTTGAGGGCTATCAACGGTAATTCGGCTACGAGCATAAATGGCATCACAATCATAATCGCATAAAGCAAATATAGATGCTGGGCTGCCTGAGCAAATTCGGGGTGATACCTCACAATCAGGGGCAAAGAACCAATCAGCAGGGCATTAGCGGGCGTAGGTACACCTATGAAAGAATCGCTTTGCCGAGTATCTATGTTGAACTTTGCCAAGCGCAAAGCTGAAAATATAGCAATAAAAACAGCTCCATAAGCCTCCAACATTCCGCCTTGATTCTGAACGAGTTTGTATAAAATAAAGGCGGGCAATATGCCAAAACTGACTACATCTGCCAAAGAATCCAACTCTTTGCCGATAGGACTCGATACTTTCAATGCTCGTGCGACAAAGCCATCAAAAAAGTCAAAAACGACAGCAGCAAGCATAAAATACGCCGCCCACGCAAGCGACCACTCAAAACAACAAGTGATACCCAAGAAACCACAAAATAAATTGCCACAAGTGAGGGCGTTAGGAATGTGTTTTTTCATAAAAATAGATATTGTATGTGTAAGGATGCAAAAGTGCAAATTATTTATGAATTTTGTTAAACTTTAAAATTTAATTCAGTGCTGTCAAACATGAAAATCTCTGGCAAGGAAGGCGAAGAAATAGCAGCAAAATATTTGGAAGGCAAAGGCTATCAAATTTTGGCACGCAACTACAGAGTTAAACGCCAAGAGATTGACATCATAGCCCATGAAAAAGATATATATATTTTCGTAGAGGTCAAAAGTAGGGGCAGTAGCGATTTTGGTTTCCCCGAAGATTTTCTCAGTCCGCAGCAAGAAGGCAGGATTAGAAGTGCAGCGACCTACTATCTTAACGAGCATAGCATCTCTGCCAAAGACATTCGTTTTGATATTGTTAGCATCTTAAAAAATAAAGACGGAGTTGAAATTGAGCATTTCGAAGATGCTTTCTAATGAAAAACGCTGTGCGCACAAGGCACACAGCGTTCTGAAGTTTAAAATATGATAGTTATGTATCTTTATATATAATATAAATTTTTCAAGTTCTTAATTCAGTACAAATATATCATAAAACTAATGTTAATACCAAATTTAATTGATAAATTTTATAAAAAAATTTCATTAATCTAATTTTTATTGTATAAAAATCATATTTTTATTGTACTATTCTAATATTTGAGTTTTTTTGATATTTTATATAAATATGATTATTTTTATAAAATATATTTGTACTATTTCTTTTAAAATTTGTATTATTTTTATATATTTTAATTAAACTTGTACTTTATTAAGAAAAGTATTGCATTTATTCAGTTTATATTCCATTTTTTATACTTTCGTATCTCTTTAAATCTTATTTTGACATCAAATTCTTAAAATGACTTCATTACTTCATGCTGCTTATAACTCATCGCAGTTCCGCGAGCAGGGACATTTATTAATAGATTTATTGGCAGATTACCTGCAAAATATAGACACACAGTCTGCTAACAAATGGACAAAACCCGCAGAGCAACTTCATCTATGGGAAAACGATGCACGGCAGACTAATGCTGATGTTTCTTCTTTTTTTGAAATGGTATTGGCAGACTCTATTCACCTGCATCACAAAAAGTATATGGGGCATCAGATAAGCCCCGCAGCTCCCGTTGCAGCACTCTCAAGCCTTTTGAGTGCTTTTCTGAATAACGGTATGGCGGTCTATGAAATGGGGGCATCTGCCTCTGCCTTAGAAAAAATAGTAACGGATATTTTTTGTAAAGTATTGGGCTATTCCGAACAAGCGGGAGGATTTCTCACTTCAGGCGGGACGTTGGCAAACCTCACTGCTTTGCTTTGTGCAAGGCAGGTCTGTGGCGGCAATGATATTTGGCAGGAGGGGCAGCAAGAAAAATTAGCTATCATGGTTTCGGAAGAAGCACACTACTGCATAGATAGGGCAGCACGTATCATGGGCTTGGGTGCGGAGGGAATCATCAAAGTGCCTACTGACCAGCATTTTATGATGCAAACAAACCTATTAGAGGATTTGCTCGATAAAGCACAAAAACAAGGTAAAAAAGTATTTGCTATTATTGGAAGTGCTTGCTCTACTTCTACAGGAAGTTATGATGATTTGGAGGCTATCGCCAATTTTGCCGAAAAGCACCGCATTTGGCTACACATAGACGGGGCGCATGGCGGAGCAGCTGCTTTCTCCCAAAAATATAAATATTTGCTCAAAGGTGTTCATAAAGCCAATAGCATTGCTATTGACTGCCATAAAATGATGATGGTGCCGTCAATTACTACGGCTTTGCTTTTCAGAAATGAAAGCGATTCTTTTCAAACTTTTGCACAAAAAGCCCAATATTTATGGGACAATGCCGAAGAAAAGGAATGGTATAACTATGGGAAACGCACGCTCGAATGTACCAAACTGATGATGAGTATTAAGGTTTACAGCCTTATCCGCACATACAGCGTGCAGGTTTTTGATGATTTTGTAACTACTTTATACGACTTGGGTAGAACTTTTGCCCAAATGATAAGCGCACACCCAAAGTTTGAGCTTGCTACCTCGCCAAGTGCCAATATTGTTTGTTTTAGGTTGGTAAAAAACAAGATGAGCCAAGAGCAACTCAACGAGCTTAACGGTGCTATCCGAAAAAACATACTCGAAAAAGGTGATTTTTATATCGTACAAACGGCTGTCAGAGGTAAAATATACCTCCGAACTACCCTCATGAATCCTTTTACTACCGAGAAAGAGCTTAGTGAGTTACTCCACTACATAGAAAATTTGGCATTATGATAAATTTATTTATTGCTACTTGCTGTCGGCATGCTGATAAATTCTTCAGGCGAATCATTGTCTTTTTTTGCCTTGAATCCGAAGCCTTCTACAATAAGAGATGTATAATTAAAAGGAATGATTGCCCTGCCTTGCAGGTTGATGATTCCGTACTTATCTCCTTTTTTTGCTCTCAAAAAATCAGACATAAACTCCTGTTCATCATTTCCTTCCTTTGGGCTATCTATCAAATACTCCAAACTTTGGTAAGCAAAATCTATCACTTCTTTCCTTTCTGTATTGATAGCACCGAAACTTTCACCCTTTTTCAAAATTGCAATTCCTTGCTTGAAGCCCTGTGCATAGTCATATTTGATGCTCACTTTTTCTTTACCCTCCAAATCTATGAAACCAAACTTCCCATTTTTCCGCACTAATGCTAAACTATGTTCAAAAGGCTGAATATCTGTATATTCTATTGGTATTTCCGTTTTATCGCTAAGATTCATCACGCCACATTTGCCATTTTGCCATACTTTAATGAGCAAATTAGTCTTAATTTTATCTTTTTCCTTAATTTCTATATGCTGCAAAAATGCTATTTTATCGTACTGCGTGGGCAAAATTTGTTTTTCTCTGAGTTCCAAAAAGCCATATTTATTTTGCTTGCGCACACACGCTACTTCGGGTGTAGTGAGTTTGCCTTTGTCTGTTTTTAGCATAAAGACATCATCATAAGCGGAGCGAATAAGTATGCCGCCTTTATTGTCCATGAGTCCAAATTTACCCCCTTGTTTTACCTTAAAAATAGGCTGACTCCCGCCGCAAGTTTCTGGCAAATAGGGAATTTCCTCATAAATCATGGGGGTCATCGGGCTACCATCTGCATTGCAAAGTGCATACAACCCATCTTTTTGAATAAGCAGTACACCTTCCCAACGCGAGCAAGCAGAGTCTTTCTGATTATAAAAAGTAACATTGTCGTACATCAAAGGCAGGATTACTTTGCTTGCATCGCTCACTGCCCCAAAAAGTTTGCCTTGCTGTATGATAGAAATAGAATATTTTGCTTTCTCAACATAAACGGAATCTACCGTTTTGGTTCTTCCCTTCGGATAGTTTTTCCCTTGCTTGGCGGCATCGTTAGAATAGACAGTATTAAAATCAGTAATATTTCCAGCAGGTTTTTTATTACTCCGAATAGAAGAAGGAGAGCTATCTTCTTCCTGAAGCGAGTCTGCTTTGGGGATATCTGCTTTTTTCAAATCAGAAATAGAAATAACTGTTCGTTGGAAACCACCTTTTTTAGGTTTCTGAGCAAACAAATTTGAAATAAGAAAGCAAAGCAAAAACGCAATAAATGAGTATTTGATATTTTTCATAATATGTTATTATTAAAATATTTAATCAATATTATTTGATTATTAATAATTTTTAATTTACTTTTGTTCTATCATTTGTAAGAATCTATTTTTCATCATACGTATTCTACACTCCAAAGTTTATTCACAAATTAGTGAATAAACTTTGAATATGTGATGAATAAAAAATTTCATGTTTGAATAAGCCGCTCAAAAAAGTTATTCAAGTATTTTTGCTCAATTATTCCCCGTTTATGAGCATTTATTCAAGCTATTTATTCACACTTTTTCTTGTTCACTTCAGTTAATAACCATATTCACCTATTCACAATAATTGTGTATATCTTATTTATTTGTCATTTTTATTTGCTTATTTTCTGCATAGACTTTTTTTTTCATTATTTCTTTTGTGTATAATTTTTGAATAACAAATTTCTTAGAAATAATATAAACACTTATTCACTTATTCACGTCTTAACAAGTATTGTAATATATTTTTCAGATAAATAAAATTAATAACTATATTGTTGTTGATTTGTGAATAAGCTTAATTTTTGGTTTTAACATGAGAAAAATACTGTTTCTGATAGCCCTATATTTACCCTTTATGGGCTTTGCTCAAGACAAAGACATTGACTTGGCAAATGAATATTATACAAATGGAGAGTTTGACAAAGCTATCTCGCTCTACAGTGGCATAGTAAAAGAAAAACAATTTATTTTTGCGGTACATAAAAATTATTTGGATGCACTGCTGAAGTTGGAAAAGATAGACGATGCAGACAAATATTTGAAAAAACAGCTACGAAATTTCCCAACAGAAAGCCTTTTTCAGGTAGATTATGGCGTTTTTCTCATTATGCGGGGCAAAAAAGAAGAAGCTGACAAACACCTGAATGCCTACATGGAAACGCTGAAGAAAGACGATGCACAGATACGATACGCTGCCCGCAACTTTATCAATGCTAATCTGTACGACTATGCCGAACAACTGTACTTGGCTGGTCGGAAAAATGGCAATGATAGGTTTACTTATGAGCTTGCAAGCCTATATGCGATGGCGGGAAAAACGGACATGATGGTAATGGAGTATTTGGATATTCTCAAAGATGATGACGAGCAGTTGGAATATATAGAAAATATTTTGCAGGCACGCATGCGCGATGAGGAAGATTTTGCCAAAATAGAGCCTGTATTGTATAAGTTTATGCAAAAATATCCCGATAAAATTGTTTATAATGAAATGCTCGTCTGGTTTTATGTGCAGATGAAAAATTTTAGCAAAGCATTTTTTCAGGCGAAGGCAGTAGATAAACGAAAAAAGTTGGAAGGGAGTGGTATTTTCGATATTGGTACGTTGGCAATGGAAAACAAAGACTACGAAAATGCAATTAAGATTTTTGAGTTTTTGGTGGATAAATACAAAGAAGAAAGTGTGTACGTGATGGCACGTAGGCAGCTTGTAAAGGCAAAAGAGGAGTTAGTAAAAAATTCTTTTCCTGTGGATATGAGCAAAATAAAATCCTTAGTCGCTGATTATTTGCAGATTATAGGAGAAATGGGCTTGGTGGACTATACCGCAGAGGCAGCAAGAAGCATGGCACTTTTAGAGGCGTTTTACCTTAATAACAAAGACACTGCCATTACGATATTAGAAAAGATAATAAATACCCCCTCGATACGCAAAGATTTTGCAGACCAAGTAAAGCTCGATTTGGGAGATATTTATGTGCTAAAAAGTGAACCTTGGGAAGCTACTTTGCTCTATTCACAAGTAGAAAAACGCCAAAAAGAGAAAGATTTAGGGCATTTGGCAAAACTCAAAAATGCAAAACTTTCGTATTACAAAGGCGAATTTGACTTGGCAAAAGAAAATTTGGACGTGCTAAAATTGGCAACTACGCGCGAAATAGCCAATGATGCCATGCAACTTTCGCTACTTATTGGTGATAATTTGGCACTGGATACTACCGAAGCTGCCCTCAAAGAATATGCAGCGATTGACCTAATGGTATTTCAGGGGCAGTATGAACAAGCATTAGCAAAGTATGAGCTAATGCAGAAAGAATTTAGCTCACACCCAATTGTTGATGAAATTTTTTGGGCAAGAGCCAATATTTTTGTAAAATTGGGCAAATTTGAGCAAGCAATACAGGAACTAAGCAAGATAATAGAGCAGTACAACGAAGATATTTGGGCTGATGATGCCAACTACCTCATTGCGAAAATATATGATGAGAATTTGAAAAATAAGGACAAAGCAATGGAATATTATCAGAATCAACTCACTAAATATCAGGGAAGTATGTACTCCGTAGAAGCCCGAAAACGATATAGGCAGCTAAGAGGAGATAACGTAAACTAAAAATATACGCCAAATTTTTCAAAACAATGGAGGAAATTTCTGCGGAAAATACAGAGTTAATAGAGGCGCGAAAGCAAGTGCAAGACCTCAAAGAACAGTTAGACAAGTTTTATAATATTATTTCCTTAGAGCTGGGTAGCCCGCTCAAAAGCCTAAAAAGTATGGTAGATTTGGTGCAAATGGACATGGAAAGCATCGATAATCCATCTGCTACGGAGTCTGTGCGTTACTTAAATTTGCAAATGGAAAAGTTGCTTTTTCAGATGAGTAATCTGATAGAATGGTCGAGCCTCCAAGTAAAAAATTATGCCTACAGACCAGAAAGTTTTGATATTCAGCAAGTTTTGGCAAGTGTGGGAGCATTCTACGAAAAGCAAGCAACAGCCAAAGGAATAATACTCACACATGATGAAACTTTGAAAATAAATGCAGTGGGCGATAAACGCATGATTCGACAGGCAGTCAGTAATTTTGTTTCCAATTCAGTAAAATTTTGTAAAAAAGGTGATACAATAACGTTGGGTATAGAAAACTTGGAAGGCAAATTATGGGTAGTTATCAAAGACACAGGCATTGGCATGGGAAAAGCAAAACTACAAAACGTTTTTAACCCAAGCAGGAAAAGTACGCAAAAAGGAACTTCGAATGAAAGCGGCTTAGGACTTGGCATGATTACGGCAAAAGCAATATTAGACCTGCATGAAAGCGAACTGCAAATAGTAAGCGAGCAAGGAAAAGGAACAACAATAAGGTTTTCTCTTGCGGCTGAATAGATTTTTTAATGATGTAATTTTAATTTTTTAGCGATATGAAGTATTTTCTTTTAAATTTTCTTTTATTTTTTACTTATTTAGCCTTCGGGCAAAACAATACGCCAAATGCAAATCAAACAAATGACTATGTAGCTATTCTTACTTTTTCGGAAAAAGAGCATGATTTTGAAGAGATAAAACAAGGCGACATTGTAGAACATACTTTTAAATTCAAAAATACGGGCAAACAACCTTTAGTAATTGCGTCCGTAAATACTACCTGCGGTTGCACAGCAACCAAATGGAGCAATCAACCAATTTTGCCTGATTCGAGTGGTTCTATCACCGTACAGTTCAATACTGCGGGCAAGCAAGGTATTCAGAATAAGGTGATTACAATAAAATCAAATGCTACTAATCAGATAGAAAGGCTCATCATCAAGGCAAATATATTAACAAAAGAAAATTAGGGAAAATCTGTTTTTAATGAAGTTGTGCTTTGATGGCTTCTATCATTTCTTGAAACTGCGGCGAGATTCGAGCGAGTAGGTCTGAAGCTATTTCCGTAGAACGAATGAGAAAGGGGTAAAATACAGAGTTTGATAGGTTGGAAGCCTTAATTACGCCAATGTGTGTGAAAAGCTGAAGAAGTATAGCCATCGCAACGGCGTATTTGAAAACTCCAAAAATGCCCCCCAAGATATTATCGAAACCCTCGAAAAGCACTTTATTAATAATGCCTTTGAGCAACTTGCCAATCCAACTTACAGCTAAGGCAGTAAGGGCAAAAAACAGTAGAAAACTACCAAAGGAAACGCCCTGCGGCAGTCCATTTGCAAAATCATGCCCTAACTGTAGGCATTTAAAAACAATAATAAGGAGTAAAATAAACACAAATAAGGAAATAATTTCTACAATCAGTCCTTTCTTATAGCCTTTATAAGCCCCCCAAGCCCAAAACAGCAAAATTAAGCCGTCTAAGGTACTTAGGTTGTCAAATATCGTTGTTGCTAATGTCAAAGGCTTAGAAATGTGAATTGTTATTATTAGGCATATTGTTGTTCTGATTCGGAGAACGTTGCCATATATAAATCACAAACATCACAAATACGACTACCACGCAAAGCACTGCTAATAGCTTAAGCAAACCTGCATTTGAGTCTTCGGTATGCATTTTTGCTTGGCTCATAGCACTTATATCTTTGAGGATTCGAAGTTCTGTTTTTGCATCGCTCAGTTCTATAGCAGATTTGTTTAGCTCAGTATGCGAGGTACTCAAGTCTGCCATTAGTTTCTGCACTTGCGCACGCAAATCTTTGAGTTCTGTTTGGGCTGTCCCGTTATTCTGAGTGATGTTTTTTAGCTCATCTTGCGAGCGTTTGAGTTCTTCTTTGGTTTCTTTGATTTGTTTTTGCGACTCGGCAAGGAGTTCTTGATTAGACTTTAGGAGATTATTCTGCTCCTTGTTGCGTTCGGTCATCGCTTCTACTTCCTTGTTTTTGACCTCAATAATCTCGTGCAGACGTTTTTTGTCCTCTTTGAGTTCTCTGATGTTATTTTCTAACTCACTCATTGTCGACTGTTTTGCGTCTATTTGCAGACCTTTTGATTCGAGCATTTGGTCACGCTTTTCTACATTTTTTTTCAAATCGTCCATACTTTTTTTAAGTTCAGCGATTTGCTCCTCTTGCATTTTGATAGTCTTCAAATGCCCGTCATTATTTTTGGCAAGTTCTTGATTGTTTGCCTCAAGATTATGCAGTATTTCCATGTCATCACTTGACATAGAAGGCTTTGCGACAAGATATACGCCCAAGCTCGCTACAAGGATAATAGCGACAATGCGGATAATGCTTGACTGCTGTACCATACCTTTTCTGATATTGATATTCATACTATTTATGAGAGCTAAGTAATTTGACTGCTAAATTAGATAAAAGAAACTTAATAATCAAACTTTTATAGAAAAAAGTTAAAGTAAAACTTTAAGTCTGTGAAATTATCTATTTCCGTATGCTTAGAAGACTAATGGTAATAGTTTTTTAAAGGAAAGATAAATTATTTGATTAATTAAAAAAAAATAGAAATGGGTAGTTTCATAGGCAATAATGCACAAAACTTTATTACTTTTGTAAGGATAAATAGAAATTAAAATATAACTAACTATTATGATGGATATGATGAAAATGCTTGGGAACGTGAAAGCAATCCAAGCAAAATTGAAAGATGCACAAGACCAATTGGGCGACATTACGGCGGAAGGAGAAGCAGGCGGCGGCATGGTAAAAGCGGTGGCGAATGGTAAAAAACAACTGTTGAAAGTGCAAATAGACAAGGACATTGCCAAGCCCGAAGACGTGGAAATGCTTGAAGACTTGGTAGTTGCGGCGGTAAATCGTGCCTTAGAATCAGCGGAAGAAAAATCAAAAGCGTACATTCAACAGCAGACAGAAGGCTTGTTAAATATCCCCGGTATGGATTTGGGTAGCCTAATGAACGGCTAATCAAGATGAGTAGCAAAGTCGCAGTAGTTATTTTGAACTATAACGGAAAGAAGTATTTAGAACATTTTTTACCTTCGGTAGTCCAAAATACTTCTGAAGGAAGTATTGTTATTGCTGATAATGCTTCTACTGATGGTTCTGTTGCTTTCGTAGAGGAAAATTACCCTACTTTGCAGGTGATTCGTATGCCGCAGAATACGGGGTTCAGCACAGGCTACAACACAGTACTTAGGCAAGTAGATGCCGATTATTACGTTTTACTTAACTCTGATGTGGAAGTTACACCTCATTGGTTAGTCCCGATGGTAAAACTGATGGACAGCCAGCCAAATATTGCTGCTTGCCAACCCAAAATCAAATCCTTTCACCACAAAGATACCTTCGAACACGCGGGGGCGGGCGGTGGGTATGTGGATATGTTAGGCTTTCCGTTTTGCAGAGGCAGGGTATTCGACCATGTAGAAAAAGATGTTGGGCAGTATGATGATACCAAAGAAGTATTTTGGGCTTCGGGGGCGTGCATGGTGGTACGTGCAGACCTATATCATCATTTTGGAGGTTTAGATGATGATTTTTTTGCACACATGGAAGAAATAGACCTTTGCTGGCGACTTAAAAATGCAGGCTATCAAATATTTTACTGCGGACAAAGCGAAGTGTATCATGTAGGCGGCGGCACTTTGGGCTACAAAAACCCTCGCAAACTCTACCTCAACTTCCGCAATAGTTTGGTTATGCTGGTAAAAAATTTGCCTACTCATCTTGTTTTCCCCATCGTATTTATGAGAATGATTTTAGATGGATTGGCGGGCTTGCATTTTTTATCAAAAGGCTCATTTTCAGGCTTTAAAGTCGTACTCCAATCACATTTTTATTTGTATCGATACCTTTTCAATATTCTAAAGAAAAGAAAAAAAGCAAGACATTTCGCTGGTACGGACAAGCATAAAGAACTATACGAAGGGAGTATCGTTTGGCAATATTTTATAAGAAAGAAAAAAATATTTGGAGAAATATTAAATTTTTAAAGTATGAAAAATGTCAGTTTTGTTGTTCCTGCTTATAATTGTGCTGCTACTATTATAGAAAGCATCGATTCTATTTTTGATGATAATTTTATAGAAGGAGATGAGATTATTATCGTCAATGATGCCTCCCAAGACAGCACGGCTATAGTTTTAAAGCAACTTAAAAAGCAATATCCAATTATCCAAATTATTAATAACGAGGAAAATAAAGGCTGCCCTGCTACAAGAAATGTTGGTATTAGACAAGCAAAAAATAGCATTATTTTTAACCTTGATGCAGATAATATTTTGGAGAGAGGAAGCCGAATTAAGTTACTAACCTTTATGCAAGACCAACAGGCTGATTTTGTAGCTTTTGGAGAAATTCATTTTTTTAGGGAAGGCAAAGATAAGATTACGCATAAGTGGGTTTGCAAGAGTGGAACGTGGTCTTTAGCTGATTTCTTGGCTGGTATGTGTGTCCCTGCGGATTGCTTTGTATATACCAAAGCATCTTGGGAAAAGATAGGCGGCTATTGGGAATATGAAAAAGGGCTACATGAGTTTTGGGGCTATGTGCTTAAGCATATTGCTATGGGGTCTAAGTTTGCAACACTACCTCATTCATGTTACTATCACCGTTATGGGATGCAGACATCTTTGTTTTTAAGAGAGAATTACCAAAGCCAAAATATTAGCTCCCTCATGGCTACAAAAATGATAGAACCATTTTTAGATCAGATAGAAGAAGAAGATAAAAACTATATTCTGAGTGAAATAGGAAGGAAAACATGGTATGATAATATAGAAAAAAGACCAATTAGAGTAAAAAATATAGGCATTGGTGAAAAAGGTAAGGTAATTTTGACGCATGAAGAAAAAACAGCTATTACTGCTACAAAAAAACAATCAAGTAAACAATTTATTAAACAAATAATAAAATCTTTTCTACAGAATACGGGTTTATTAGCCCTTGCCAAAAAAACATTTTTGGATTACCAACTTTATAAAAATGACAGACAACTCAAAATAGGCTTCAAAAAGGATATCCGAACTCTGAAATCTCTATCAAACCAAACAGTAAAAAGGTTTGAACTGAATGATAATGATATGCATCCATGCCTAACAGACAAGACAAGTAATACCAATTTTGATACGCACTACATTTATCACCCTGCTTGGGCAGCTCGTATTTTACAAGAAACGAAGCCCGAATATCACATAGATATATCCTCAACGCTTCATTTCTGCTCTATTATTTCTGCCTTTGTGCCTGTACTTTTTTATGACTTCCGCCCTGCCGACTTGCGATTGTCTAATTTGACTTGTGCCTCCGCTAATCTTACTAATCTACATTTTAAAGACAATTCAATAGACTCCCTTTCTTGTATGCACGTAGTGGAGCATATTGGATTGGGGCGTTATGGCGACCCTTTGGACTATGGTGGCGACCTGAAAGCAATGAATGAGCTACAAAGAGTGCTTGCCGCAGGAGGAAATTTGTTATTTGTTACGCCTATAGGAAAAAAGGCTAAAATAGCATTTAATGCACATCGAATTTATACGTATTCTCAAATTATTAATAATTTTGATAAGCTCAAATTAGTAGAGTTTGCCCTCATTCCTTTTGAAATTACTGATGGAGGACTTATTCGCAATGCTCCGCCTGAATTAGCTGACAATGAAGACTACGGCTGCGGTTGTTTTTGGTTCAAAAAAGAGGAAAGGTAATGCAAAACATACACTTTGATTGATTTAAAAATTAATAAACTCCCTATTTTCCCTAACTTAACCCTCTAAGTTAAACTCTTGCCCTTTCATTCACTCCCATCTTCTGTATTTCTATTCTCCCATAGATTTGTCCTCTTTCCTTACATAATGTACCAACTCCCAAAAGGCATATCTATCGTACTTAGTAGGGTCAAACCAACTTTTAGTTTCGTAAATAAAAAGCATATCCCAGTACGGCATAACTACAATATGTTCTATGCTACTCTTGTCTTTTATCTCACCAAAATCATTAGGTATAGCAATTTGTCTTTCTTTATAGTTTGCAAACCGCTTGTACGGCATATTTACCGACAAATGTTTGATATTGGTACGATGAAAAAAGTTTTGTAAATACTCACTCAGAGCCTTTGGTTGCAATATATTTTCTACAGGATTTGTTACAATGAGAATTAAACTATTGGGCTTGCTTTTACTGACAATAGAGGCTATCAGCTGTTCGGTATTGTCCGCAAAAGTTGCATGATTACGTGCGTGCCTGAAGGTTTGGTCGGGGTTATCTGAAATTTTGGGTGTTATTTCCAAGCCGATATAAAAGACGAGTAATATCAAGAAAAGTTTATAAATACCAGTAGATGCGGACTGTAAATAATTCAAAACAATTACCAAAAACAGACTAATTCCTACGAAACAAGGTAGATAATAACGCGGAAGCCAGCCAGTTCGAGCATAAACGATTACCTGCGGTATAACAATGCCTAGTACTAAGGCTAATAAAATAAAATTTTTGATAACAAATTTTTTTATGTTCTCAAAGAAATTCCCCCCTGTGGCAAAGCCTGTTAATAATGCTCCAGTAAGGGCATAGAAATAGACATCATTTACTAAAAATAGATAAAAAAAATTCTTCAGATAGGCTGCAATGCCCAATGTTCCTGAAACGCCAGCGTACCCCCTACCAGTACCTTTCATCACGAATAGAATATAACTAATTTCTAAAATGAAGATAATAAACAATGAAGTAGCAAATAACAAACTCTTTAAAATGCTGGTTTTAATTGTATTTTGCGTGTTTGTATGGGAAATATAAAACTTAAAAACTACCAAAGCTGGTAACATTAATATAAAAGTTTCTTTGGAAAGGCTCATACACAAGCCTGCTAAAATCGCTAAAAAGTCAAATAATAACCCTTTTTTTCCATCTGTAAGACTGGTTAAGTACAAGCTTAAAGACATAAAAAGCAAGCCAATCGGCTCTTGGTTGTCTATGCTGTACCACACCGAAAACTGCTGTCCTAAAAACGCAATAGCAGGGAAAAGTAAACTTAAAACGATAGAAAATTTCATTTTTCTACCTACAAGAAAAAGCAAAAAAGAAGATAATATTCCTATCAATAAGTACCCCCATCTTGCCACTTGTACTTTCTCGCCAAATAATTTACAAGTAATTAAATCATAGCTTATGCCTACTGGAGCTATCATGTTCGCTCGCAGTGCTTGCCATACAACATTCATGTCATGTCCTATGGATTGACCATTATCAAAATAAATGGAGAACAGTGCGTATCCTTCTAAGTCCAGGTGTAAGCCCATATTCAGCAAACCTATGCTTAAGAAGAAAATTAGCCAAAAAGCAGAAATACCTATAAAAATATATAAGTTATTTTTCATTTAAAAATCTTGATAAAGTTTTAGATATTGATTTGCAATGGTTTGAAAGCTATACCGTTTTATACCATCCTAAGCAATTTTTTCTCTTGCAAAGGTATATTTTTTTTCATAAAAATCTATCAAAACTTGTGCTAATGAAATAGCGTCTGATTTTTTGCATATTATTCCATTCTCATTGTGCTTGATAGCTTCTGGAATACCACTAACGGGAAAGCAAATGACGGGCGTACCACAATGTAAAGTCCAAATAATAGGGTACATTATAGTTACAAAGGAAAATATACTTTCAAAGTAGTCCCAACATCCAACTTGCTTTCTATTTCTACTTTCCCGCCCAGAGATTCTATTTGTGTTTTTACTAAAAATAGCCCCAAACCTTTTCCTTCTACGTGGTCGTGCATTCTCTGATAGAGTCCGAATATTTTATACATATCTACATCGGTCAAATCTATGCCTAAGCCATTATCTTGGACAAAAAGGCATACAAAACCATTAGCTACTTCGGTGCGGATAGCAATAACTGGGCTTCGTTTGTTAGATTTATACTTAATAGCATTGGCAATGAGATTGAATATAATGCTTTTGATATAACTTCTGATACTAAAAAATTTATTTTTGGCACTAATATCTATATTGATGACAGTATTAGTATTTTTTATTTCATTTTGTAATAAATTTTTTGTAGCCTCTATAATTTCCAAAATATCTACTTCTTCTTTGGTTTTATTCAAATCATTTCTGACACTGATAATTTGAGTAAGGTCTTTGATGACTGTATCCAAATCGATAGTAGTTGATTTTAAGTGAGTAATAATTTCTTTATTAAAGCTATCATTATAATCATTTTCATTAAAAATATTTACCAAGCCAAGTATTCGGGCTATAGGAGCGCGAATATTATGGGAAATAATAAATGAAAATTGAGATATATCTTGATTTTGTTTTGTTAGGTCGTCTAATGCTTGCTTTAGTTCATTAGTACGCTGAATCACAATTCCTTCTAAATTATTTTTTAGGGCTACTATTTCTTTATTATTTCTGTAAAGTTCTTTGTTTTGTAATTCTATCATCGAGTTTTGTACTCCCAAAGATTCGTTAATGATGGTAAGTTCTTCTCTTTGTTGGGTAAGCTCTTCATTTTGCGTTTGCACTTCTTGCTTTTGCTCCTCTACTTCCTCCGTACGAATACGCACTTCATTTTCTAAGGTAGCTTTTTGTCGTTTTAGGATATTAAAATTCTCCTTTTTTAACGCGTTCATGCTGTAGCCAAGAGCAAGAGAGGATAAGATGGTTTCTAAAGCAACTGCTGTAGGAGAAATGTATCTGGTGAAATGATAGAAAGTAAAAATATTAGCATAACATAACAAGGAATAGATAGATAATACGGTGTAAATACCCCAACTTAATATATAAAAAAAAGCAGTTTTGTAGTTTTTGAAATAAATAACAATAGAAATACCCACACAAACAAGCAAACTGACGGAGGCAAATACAAGCCCACTCCTAAATATAAATCCTTTGTAGCCTATGGCTATCAGTAAAATATGCAGGCAAAAAATAACTAAAAAAGAATATAAAAGATAATAGAAAAATAGACTGTACTTTTTTACTTTCAAAAAATTTAAAGTAAAGAGAATGATAAAAACAAGGTACAAAAAAGAAGGAATATAGCCGAATTGCTGGATAAAATCTCTGTATTCGGGAAAAAGGAAAGTAAGATAACCTCTGGTATTAAAGATATTAAAACCCATGATGAAAGTATAGCTTACATAATAGAAGTAGGCAATTTGCTTGGTAAAGAAATAGACAAAAAGATTATAAAAAATAGCCAAAATGATGACTCCGAAATAGATAAGTTCGAATGTGTATCTTTTTAATAGGCTAAGAATCAAATATTCTTGAGCAATTATCTTCATAGGTAAGTGCATGAAATTAGTAGCGGTAACTCTTAGATAAAAAGTCTGTACTGCTTGGGTATTCGGCTGACTAAGCTGCACAAGATAGTGCGTAGAGGGAATGTCTTCGGTGCTAATAGGAAAGCTCTTTCCTGTGAGTTTGTATTGAAAAGTATTTTTTTCATCAAGAAAGTAAAAATAAACACTATCAAGCGTAGGATTATCTATTTGGAGGTAATATTTTTTGTTGGTCTTAATAGCCAGTGTTACTTTCAGCCAAACTGCGGAACTTGTATTTCCAAAATTTAATATTTGCTTAGGATATGGTATAAATTTTTGCTGAAAAATAGGAGATTGTATTTGTTTGATGTCTATTACTCTGCTTTTATCTTCATAATATTGTATGCTTTTTTCAATAGAAAAAATATCTTGTGTGCCATCAAGAATAGTGATATATTTTTGAGCAATAACAAGTTCAGACAATAATATGAGAAGCAAGCTAAGAATAATGATATATTTATTCATTTCATTTATATAGGCTACTTAATGTGATAGATAATAAAGTATTATTGATGAATTGTAATGAGTATAAATATATCGTTTTAATATTGAAAAAAAAAATAACGATACTAAAATTACTTTGAGTGTTTTTTGACCTAAACATTAGATAAAAATATTGATACACACCTTGATTATCAAAGTGTTTTTCTAATTTGTATCGTACCTTGCGCCTCAAATACTATAGATTTTAATTTAAAATGCCCAAAATTCTCATTATCAGGTTTTCCTCTATTGGCGATATCGTTTGGACTACGCCTATTGTTCGCTGTGTAAAAGAGCAAATTCCGCAATGCGAACTCCATTTTGTGACCAAAGCCAGCTATGCCGAAATGCTGGCAGGAAATCCCTATATAGATAAACTTTTCTTGCTCAAAGACGATTTGGCAGGGCTTACCAAAGAGCTAAGTGCTGAAAAGTACGACTACGTGATTGATTTGCATAAGAACCTTCGCACGCTGAAAATGAAATTTTCTCTGAGTGGCAAAAAATTTACCTACAACAAATATGTGCTTGAACGCTGGCTTTTTGTGAAGTTCAAAATCAATAAAATGCCGCCAACACACATCATTGATAGGTATTTTGATGCTGTAGCTCCTCTGGGCGTGCGCAATGATGGCAAGGGCTTGGATTATTTTATCTTGCCCGCCCACGAGGTTGATGTGACAAAGTACCTGCCTGTGGAATTCCAAGACGGCTACACAGTGTACGTGATTGGGGGGAGCGAGGCTACTAAGAAGCTACCTCATGACAAAATGCTCGAACTGTGCCAAAAAATAAATACACCTGTAGTGCTTATTGGGGGGAAAGAAGATGTAGAAAATGGAGATAGATTGGTACAGGTGGCGAAATTTCCTATCGTCAATCTGGCAGGGAAACTGACTATAAGCCAGTCTGCCTCTGTGGTAAAGCAGGCAAAGCGGGTATTTGGGCATGATACGGGACTTACACAAATAGCGGCGGCTTTTCACGACACCATTTATTCTATTTGGGGAACAACAGTGCCTCTTTTTGGGATAAAGCCTTACGCAAAAAATTCTATTTTGTTGGAAAACAAGAATTTAGACTGTCGCCCATGCTCAAAAGCTGGTGCAGCAGTCTGCCCTCTTGGGCATTTCAAATGTATGAACGATTTGACGTTGGAGTTTGAGTAAGCGAACTATACTTTGCGAAGTTCATCTGCAATTTCCCGCGTATTGGCGAGCCTTGGCACTTTGTTTTGCCCGCCTAACTTGCCTTTTTTTCGCATATAGTCTATAAAAGCATCTGTTGGCAGTACCGTAATTTTCAGGTTTGTGAGAATATTTCCTGTAATCAGGTCGTCATAATAGCTATTGAGTTCACACATTTTTTTATCCAAATCTGCACTAAATTTCGCTATATCATTCGGAGGTTTGGCAAAAGCAATGAGCCATTCGTGGTGCGGCAGACCCGAAGAAGGTGTTACCTGTGGGGCTACGGTGAACTCCGTAATTTCTACCTCTCCGTTTAGCCCAATAGCGTGCTTCATCGCTTTCTCTACTTCCTCGCCAATAACGTGTTCGCCAAAGGCAGAAATAAAATGCTTGATTCGCCCCGTTACAATGATTCTGTACGGATTCTTTGACACAAATTTGACCGTATCGCCAATGGAGTAGCCCCAAAGTCCAGCATTTGTATTCAAGATGATGGCATAGTTTACCCCAACTTCCACTTCCTCGATGCTCAATCTTTTTGGGTTTTCCTTAAAATATTCGTCAGTAGAGATAAACTCATAAAACATACCATTATCGAGCAGAAGCAATAAGCCTTCGGCACTTTGCGAATCTTGGAAGGCAATGAAGCCCTCTGAGGCGGGATAGGTTTCTATCGAATCAATGGTTTTGCCTATCGAGTCAAAGAGTTTTTTGCGATAAGGCTCAAAATTTACCCCACCATAGACGAAAACCGAAAAATCGGGAAATACCTCTTTGATTTGCTTGCCTGTGCGTGCCTGAATCTTGTCAAAATACATCTGCACCCAAGGCGGTATGCCCGAAATCAAAGACATGGGTTTGTCTATCGTTTCATCTATGATTTTATCCAATTTTTCTTCCCAATCTTCTATGCAGTTCGTTTGGTAACTTGGGAGTTGGTTGCTCCGCAAATAAGCAGGCACATGATGATTGGCAATGCCCGACATGCGCCCCGTAAAAATGCCATTTTTGAGGTCTAAAACGGGGCTACCTGATAGAAAAATGAGTTTTTTATCCAAAAATTTGCTATTTCCTGTTTCGTGTATGTACGAAAGCAACGCATTTCTTGCACTATTGATATGGTAGGGAATGGACTCTTTGGAAATAGGAATGTACTTTGTACCAGAGGTTGTGCCTGATGTTTTTGCAAAATAAAGAGGCTTGCCTTGCCAAAGGACATCTTTCCAACCGTTTATTACCTGCTCTATGTAAGGTTTCAGTTGCTCATAATCCCTGATAGGTACTCTGTCTTTGAAATCTTGATAGGAATGTATTCCCGCAAAGTCATGGTCTTGCCCAAAAGTGGTATGTTGGGCGTTTGTTATCAGATAATTAAAAACTTGACGCTGTACTTCGGCGGGGCGACCTGCCCAATTATTTTGCGATTTCACTACCCAAGAAGCAAAGGGCTTGCTCAGTATGGAACGAAACATACACTTAGAAAAATTAAGGTTAAAATATAAACCAAAGGTAATTAGAAAATTAGAAATTAGAAATTATAACGTATGAATGTTTTAATTTACTGATAATCATTGTTTTAAAATAAGTAAGAAAGATAAACGAATAAAATTTATAAAAGAATACTTTTTTGTTTGAAAAAAAAACAATACCTTTGTGGCTCAAATTCGCTCCTATAGCTCAATTGGATAGAGCGTCACACTACGGATGTGAAGGTTGCAGGTTCGACTCCTGCTAGGTGCATTAAAAAAACAAAACCGCTAATAGTATTTCAACTGTTAGCGGTTTTTTATGTCAAAGTATGAGTCCTTGTTTATAGTTCATTTGTCCATCATAGAAAACTTTCTTTTTTTCTTTTAACCCTAAAATCATAAACAATATAGCAGGAATTGCAAAAAGGTTGGTAAGATAAAGATGATAGTCAATGTATTTACCGTGCAGCCCACTTAGCTTTTCTAATACCATCCAAAGCAATGTCATTACTGAGAATAAAATTGCCCATTTGATTTCAATTTTTATTTTTTTATTGTCTATTTTTTTAAGTTAGTTTCATAAATATTTATCCATTCTTTCGCACTCATTTTTTTCATTAGTTCGCCAATGAGTTCGTATGGAATGTCGTCCAGTTTATTAAAACGAATACAACTTTTGCCCATATCAAGTTTTTGCTTAGTATGTTTTGGATATTCCGTTACGAACCATTCCAATAATTTGGGGTCGGCATAAAGCCCCATATGGTAAAAATTAATAGAATTTTTCTGTGAAGCAAGTCCTGCAAATGGTAATGGTTCGCTTGGTTTGCAATGATAACCTGTTGGATAAATTGTATGGGGAACAACATATCCCAAACCACCATAACTAATGGCTGTTTCAAAACCTTTAGGTAAGTTTTTCACAATAACATCGTGTAGTTTATTAAAAGGTTCAGCCCTGTCCATTGGCAGGTTTGTCAGAATTTCCGTTACTGTCTTACCGTTTGCTTTCATATTCTAATCTTTTCTGTTGTCTTTCTGTCGTTACTTTTTATCGTCACTCACTGTCTTTATAGTTGCACTGTCGTCTTTTTACAATGACCACTAACGAAAAAATGTTTGCGAAGGGCGGGATTAAATAGCACTTTCCTTGCCCTACGCACAAAGTTTATAGAAAGTGCAAAAGCCTAAATTTAGCATGTTAGCCCCTTTTTCATAAATACAATGTTAGCAGCCGTTTTATTTTTTTTCGTCATTATTGGAATAGAGATGTAGCCCTTTGATTTTCAGTCATTTCTAATCTTTTTTGACTGATATCAAAATATTCTTTCTCTAACTCAAAACCTACAAAATTACGTTTGAGTTCAAAACAAGCAACTCCAGTACTTCCACTTCCCATAAAAGGGTCTAAGACAGCTTGGTTTTCAAAACTAACTAATTTGACTAAATGTTGCATCAACTCAACGGGCTTTAAAGTTGGGTGATGATTAAAAATTTCCGCATTTTGGCGAACTTTTGGGACAGCAAAAAACTTATCATACCCATCTTCAAATTCGTCTGTTCTCAAAATATTAGCACTTACTCTACCGTTTGGGTGCGGATTGTGTCCTACTTTTCCTTCGCCTTTGGCGTAAGGAATACGAGTTTGTTCTAAATTTAAAGTACCTGTACCGTATTTAATCATATTTTGGGCAACATTCAAGCCTTTTTCTATGGGCTTTTGAACCAAAATAATAGGTTCATAAGCAGGTTTCAAACCTAAACCTGCCCCTTTATACTTGATACCTAACTCTGAACTTGGTTCATATTTAAGTTTTTCATTATCAGAATAATAATTTTCTGCCCCGCCTTTTTTGTAACCCTGAACGTAATTGTATTTGCCTATTACTTTGCTTTCTGTGCCTAATTCCTTATCGATATCTAAGGCTATATCTCGGCTTTTGGGCATACCATTCAGATATGCCCAAAACAAAACATCTTTGATAATAAAACCACTATCTTCTAAATCTACCATAAGACGATGCATAAGACGCACAGAAGAAAAAATCAGTCCAAAACTGCCACTTTTCAAAACTCTTAAACCATCTTCCCAAATTTGTCTTTGTGGCAAAGCCTTGTCCCATTCGTGATTTTGAAAGGAAATGCCATAAGGTGGGTCTGTAATCAAGGCATCAATACTCCCATCGGACAAAGGCGAAAGTCCGTAGCACGATTGATTAAATATCTCGTAAGGTTTTGATGTTGTCAAGTTCGACATAATTTATAATGGTTTTGCTATAATTGACCAAAAGTTTTAAAACATATTCTTTGGATTTGTCTGGCGGACAAACTATTGCAAAGTTAAAATCTTTTATCAACTTTTGCACACTAACGGATTGTGTAGAACGACTACCTTCTTTCCGATTAACTACTAATCTATGTAAAAGTTCGCCAAGTGCTGTATTTTGTCCATAAACCATAAATTGCAGATAGTGTCAAGTAACGAGTGATAGGTTGTAATTGAATATGAATAATTTCAAATATAAATAGTGCATTTCTTCTGATTTAGAAAAAGACAAAGTTTTT
>REAZ01000029.1 GCA_004294445.1 Cytophagales bacterium | reverse complement strand
TCATAAAGCTATGGATTTGAGTGATTTTTTGTGTTTCCAATTCAAAAATACACTTTTTTCATAGCTTTTTCTTGTATATTATCCCAAGTTCACGTTAACTTTAATACCCACAATAATTCTGCGACCTCTTTCAAGGCTATAAGGCAACTGAGTTTGGTTAAGTTCATTGAATCTATAGCTACGGTAAATATTTTGCACTTATCATATAGATAATTTTTCACGTAGCGCAGGCAAGCGTAAAAGTAAAAATGCTACCTTGCCCTATCTCGCTTTCCAAAGATACATTCCCGCCCTGTAGCTGCGCAAACTCCTTGACAATAGCCAGCCCTAAGCCTGTGCCACCATTTTTGCCTTCCTCATCAGGGATTTGGAAAAACCGTTCAAACACTTTTTCTTTATACTTACTTTCTATACCTTTGCCAAAATCTTGTACTGAAAACGCCACATTATTTTCTTGGGTATGCGCCGCAATGATGATAGATGAATTTTCTGGCGCATAGCGAACCGCATTGGATAGCAAATTTCGCATTATCCAAATACTTTTATCCAAATCCGCATATACGAGTGGCACAGAGTCTTCTATTTTTACTTCGAAATGCAAGTGCTTTTGCTCCGCTTGTACCTGCAAGGCTTCCTTTGCCAAATCTATAATTTGCTGGGGCGCAATGTCTTGATATATCATTTGGATATTGCCTGACTCAAGCTTTGCCAAATCCAAGAGTTCGCTGGTAATTTTTAGCAAGCGTTGCGAGTCATCTTTCATTAAGGAAATAAGTTCTTTTTGCTCCTTGTTCAGAGTGCCTACTCGCTTGTTTTCCAATAACTTAATACTCATATTGATAGAGGAAATTGGCGTTTTTAGTTCGTGAGAGATAGCCGCCATAAAGTTACTTTTTGCCTCTGCCTCTTGGTAAAAATTCGTTACATTTTTCAGAATAATCACTTTCCCTATTGGCGAACCGTTTTCTCTGCTAATATCCAAAATTTCCTTGGTAAAATGTTGTTCTTGATTTTCTGTAAAAACCTTGATTTTATGCTCATTATCAGGTACTTTGTCCGTCATCAATACCTGAATAAGGTGGCGCAGTAAATCATTGTAAGTGGCAACGTCTGGAGCATATTTTCCTACTAATTCATCTTCTTGGAGGCAAAGCAATCGGGTGGCGGTGGGGTTGGCAAACAGAATCACTTTGTTTTCATCAAGTCCTATCATACCGTCCTGCATCGTGTTGATAATAGCCTCGTTACGCTTTTTCTCAAAGAGTAATTTTGCCAAACGACTATTTTCGTACTCATTGAGTTTGTTTGCCATATTATTAAAAGAAATAGCCAGCTCGCCAAACTCATCATTAGACTGAAAATCAAGCTGTTGCTTATAGTTTTGGTTCGAAATTTCCATGATGCCTTGCGTAAGTGCTTGAATGGGTTTGAGCAGGTAGTTAGGAAAGTTTAAAATGAAAACAAAACTGACTATAGCACAGACTAAGCCTATCACGATCAAGTAGTTAGTTACATTGTGGGCTGTAGTTTGTAAACGTTCATTTTTCCGAATAATAGCCTGCATATTAGCATCGAGGATTCCAAAAACTTGCGAATTAATCTGGTCGTAGAGAGGATAAATATTTTCGAGGTAGTATTCAGAGGTATAGTTATTTTCTATCGCTGCTTTCTGCAATAACTTAATGTATTCGTGATAGTTATGCTCAAGCTGTTGAGTAAGTTCGGCTTCGCCCTCTTCGGTAATATTCTGTTTTTGGAACGCTAAGTTTTCCTCAAAAGTTGTTCTAAGTCGTCTAAATTGGGGAGATTTAAATATATTTTCGCCGATGTCTTTGCGAGCATTGTTGAACTTGGCAGTCTGAAAAATGCCCATGTCTTCCAAAGCGGCTATCATCTCTTTGGTGTAAGTTACTGATTTATAATTATCTTTGATGACTGCCTGCGAATCATGAGCAAGTTTGAGCAAGTAATATGCCCCCATGCCGCCCACAATCACCGTCAGTACAAAGAGAAAGCCTAAGCCTATCAAGAGTTTTGTTTTGAGTTTCATTATCAGGAAATTACTAATAAATCTATGTCCGTAGTAGCTATTTTTTTTGTCAATTTATAAAAAATATCCAAGTTTAAAAAGTGGCTTAGTACACTAAATTTTGGCTCGCCCATCACTATCAGCGTTGCCCCTTTTTCGATGGCAGTATTAAATATTGCTTCGGCAATATCTTCAGCTTCTACGGTCAGCACTTCCGCTCCTAACTCTGTGGCTAACTTGAAATTATTAATCAAATGTCGCTGTTTGGAAAGCTCTATCGTATTGGGGTTTTCCTTTTTTTGTTGCACATAAAGCGCAAACCAATTGTCGTCATAGTCATAGTAAGAAGTGAGGCGGGCAGCTTTTCTGATGACCTTTTGGGCTTTTTCGGTGTTCGAACTCACGCAAGCCAGCACTCTTTCATTGGGCAGTTTATTAGGGCTATAAATCTCCTTTTCAATCTTTGTATCTAACTGCTGCGCCACTTCTTTGAGTGCTAACTCCCTTAACTGCAATATTTTATCGGATTGAAAAAAATGCTTAAGTGCGGTATGTACTTTGGCTTGGTCGTAGATTTTTCCTTCTTTGAGGCGCGTGATGAGTTCGTCTGCCGTAAGGTCTATATTTACCACTTCATCAGCCATTTGCAGGGCTGTATCGGGGATTCTTTCAGAAATATCAATGCCTGTAATATGCTCGATTTGCTCGTGGAGGCTCTCCAAATGCTGAATATTGACCGCACTAATCACATTGATGCCCGCTTCGAGCAAATCATCTACGTCCTGCCAACGCTTTTCATTTTTCGAACTCGGAATATTGGTATGCGCCAGCTCATCTACTATCACTATCTGTGGGCGCACATTCAGCACCGCTTGCAAGTCCATCTCCTCCAATTCTTTCCCCTTATAAAAAATCTTTTTGCGTGGAATAATAGGCAAACCTTCGAGCAAAGCATGAGTTTCTGCCCTTTGGTGCGTTTCTACGAACCCAATTTTTACGTCTATGCCATTTTTGAGCAAGCTGTGCGCCTCTTGGAGCATACGGAAGGTTTTGCCTACCCCCGCACTCATGCCAATATAAATCTTGAACTTGCCCCGATGGGATTTTTTGATAAGTTCTAAAAATTTTTCTGCATTTTTATCTTGGGTCATAAAATCTTTTCTAAAACCAAATTGTTACACTTCCAATTAATAACTGACTGTTTTTCAAAGGATTACCGTCTGCATTTTTATAAACGTCTTTGCTTGAAAAAAAGCTACGACTTTCTAAGCGAAAAAGTACATTTTCTTCTATCGCATAATTCAGGCACAGGGAAGCACTTGACGAAGAAAAACCATTTACAGGATTTATAGGTGAAATTTGCACACTTTTTTGGTCGTCAAAGTATTCCAAACGCCCTGAAAGTGAAAATTTGGGCGTAAAATTATACTTTCCTATGATGTTGGCATTGTACCAAAATTGGTTTTCCATAATTCCCTGCGTATTTTTAGTTTCTTGCAAGCCCACATAAAAACACGAAGTTCCCGAAAATTTGCCTTTACTATAGATAAAATAAATATCTGTAAAATAGCGAGTTCCAAAATTAGGTCGAGTTTCTGAGTTTTCATTTCCTACATAAGTATCCCAATTTATCAACAAATTGTCATTCGGGCGATATTCTAACTGCGTTCCTATTGATTTACTGTCGTTTACGTCTTTGATTTGCTGCCAACCGTTGAGTAAATAAAAGTAAAAATTCAATTTTTTACCCAAAGGAATACTCAACTTTGCGCCAGAAAGATAGTAAGGCACGTATTCGGGTGCAAAAGAACGACTATACATCAGGTGGTCTTTCGAAATCGCCGACTCATTGGTATAGGGCGAACCCAACACGCCTACATCAAGCCATATCTCCTTGTCTTTGAACAGCTTAACACCAACATTTCCCTCTACAATATTCCGTAACGAACCTTGCTCCAGCGCATAGTTTGCATTAATATACGAACCAAAACCGGGAACAAACTTTGCCCTTATTCTTGGTGAAGCATACTTCACAGAAATATATGCCAAGTTGATATTCATCTCGTTGTGCCGAGCCATCGAAACAAAGTAAGGTCTTTCGTTCCCACTTGGCTTGCTAAAATCATAACCGTAATAAGCATCTAAATAGCCCTCCACTACAAATTTCCCCTTCCGATTTACGTCTGTAGTGTCCATAGTAGCGGTATTTGTTACTTGGGCGTGTAAGTTGCTGTTAATCAGAATACTGAGTGAGAAAAAAAATATTAGTTTGCTGATAATGCGTGTGATTTTCATTTTTTTTTATTTTACGGTCAGACCTTTGGTGCAGACCTTGTTTAAATTACATTTTATCCAAAGCCAAATTTAGCTTTAAAACATGAACTTTTGCAGTTCCAAATAACCCAAATAAGGGTTTTTCTATATGCTGATTCACCAATTCAATCAATTTTTGTTCATCTATTTTGCGAATTTTGGCAATGCGCTTTACCTGTACTAAGGCTGCCTGTGGAGAAATGTGTGGGTCAAGTCCGCTTCCCGAAGCAGTTACTAAGTCAGAAGGAATTGCAGCCTTCTGAATATCAGGGTTATGCACCAAAAAAGTATCTATCCTTGCTTGCACTTCTTTGAGGTAATCGGCGTTGGCAATACCCTTATTTGAGCCGCCTGAACCGCCACCGTTATAGCTTACTGCTGAGGGGCGAGTTTGAAAATATTTGTCTTGAGTAAAAGCCTGTCCTACGTTTTGCAAATCGCCTTTCCCTTGATTTTCTGAAAGTTGCGCTACAGCCCAAATCAGGGAAGGGTAAACGACAACGAATAAAATAATGCACAAAAAGGTCAATTTGAGTGCTGGAAATAAGTAAGTTTTCATTTGTTTAATGATAAATTATGAGTTATAAATTGTAAATTGCAGTTTCAAATTTTAAATTCTATGGAAACAGTCATTAAATTAAAACCTTCTGAATTAGAAATCGCCTTACAAAAATTAAAAATGCTAATTCAAGGAGATGATAATGTGGAAATTACCATAACACTTAAAAATTCTCTGCCCCAAAAGGCTTACTTTGAACGATTAGAAAAATCTATCGACGATATAGAAAATAACCGCAATTTGGTTTCTTTTTCTTTTGATGAATTTTTATCTTTTTCTAACTCCCTTCAGTTAAACCCTTTAGGGTTGGTATCTTTGTAGAAAATACCGCCCTCGTCATCTCTCGCCGAAACGCCTTTAGGCGTGAAATTTATCTATAAAATCTGTGTATTCTGTAACTATTAGTGTTTGTAAACACTGAAAAAACGGATTTTACCAATAAACACAGATAAAATGCCTACCTATGCAGCCCCTAACAGATTTAGAAATGATTACATAAAAAAGCTAACAAGCATATCAATCGCTTTGATACCGATAAAAGGAACAATGACACCACCCAAGCCATAAATCACTAAGTTCCTGATAAGCAAGGCACTTGCCCCTATTGGCTTGTAAGCTACGCCCTTGATAGCCAAAGGAATGAGCATCGGAATAATAATGGCATTGAAAATGACCGCCGACAAAATAGCACTTTCAGGACTTGCTAACTGCATGATATTCAGGGCTTGCAAGGCAGGTATCGCATTGATAAATAGCGCAGGCACGATAGCAAAATACTTCGCAACGTCATTGGCAATGGAGAAAGTAGTCAGCGTTCCCCTCGTCATCAGGAGTTGCTTGCCAATCTCCACAATTTCAATAAGTTTGGTAGGGTCGTTGTCCAAATCGACCATATTACTTGCCTCTTTTGCTGCTTGCGTACCGCTATTCATCGCCACGCCTACGTCTGCTTGTGCCAAAGCGGGTGCGTCATTTGTACCGTCCCCCATCATAGCCACCAATTTGCCCTGCTGTTGCTCTTTTTTGATATAGTTCATTTTGTCTTCGGGTTTTGCCTCCGCAATGAAGTCATCAACTCCAGATTTTTCAGCTATATATTTGGCAGTCATAGGGTTATCTCCTGTAACCATGACCGTTTTTACGCCCATTTTTCTCAATCGTTCAAAGCGTTCTTTGATACCCGTTTTGATAATATCTTGGAGTTCTATCACCCCTACGACTACTTCATTTTCGCTCACGACCAAAGGCGTACCACCATTCGAAGAAATTTGCTTTACCCTATCCATGACTTCCTCTGGGAATGCGTTTCCTGCCTTTTGGCAAATATCTTTGATAGAGTCCAATGCCCCCTTGCGAATGCGTTTGCCCTGCTTCAAATCTACGCCACTGCTGCGAGTTTCTGCGGTAAATTTGATAAACTTGGCACTTTCGACCTGCTTATTGAGTAGCTGCATATCTATCTGATTTTTAGCTAATTCGATGATGGATTTCCCTTCGGGCGTTTCATCGTCCCAAGAACTTAGCACCGCACTATTGATAAAATCTTGTCTCGACGTACCGTTAAAGGTGTGAAAATTAGTCGCTTTTCTATTGCCAATCGTAATTGTCCCTGTTTTATCTAACAAAAGCACATCAATATCACCCGCCGTTTCTACAGCTCGCCCCGATTTAGTTATCACATTTGCCCGCAACGCCCTGTCCATGCCCGCAATGCCTATGGCAGATAGTAAACCGCCAATAGTAGTGGGAATGAGGCAGACAAAAAGCGAAATAAAAGCGGCAACGGTGATGGTAGTTTTGGCATAAAGCGCAAAAGGATACAGCGTAATACAAACAATGATAAAAACTAAGGTAAAACCTGCCAAAAGAATAGTCAGCGCAATTTCATTGGGTGTTTTCTGCCGACTTGCGCCCTCTACCAAAGCAATCATTTTATCCAAAAAACTTTCTCCGGGCTGCACTGTTACCATGACTTTTATTTTGTCAGAAAGTACTTTTGTACCGCCCGTTACGCTGGAACGGTCGCCGCCTGCCTCCCGAATGACGGGTGCGGATTCGCCTGTGATAGCACTTTCGTCTATGGTAGCAATGCCCTCGATAATTTCGCCATCGGAGGGTATCAGTTCGCCTGTTCGGACTAAGAAAATATCATCTTTTTTGAGCTGTGCCGAAGATATTTGTTGGATAGTACCGTTTGCCAATACCAAGTTTGCAGGCGTTTCTTCTCTGGTTTTTCGCAAGCTATCTGCCTGCGCTTTGCCTCTTGCTTCGGCGATGGCTTCGGCAAAGTTTGCAAAGAGCAAAGTAAGGAATAACACAATGAAAACCACGATATTATAAGCCAAACTACCTTGGTTTTTATCACCAGAAATAGCAATGTAAATAATGATAAGCAACATCACTACTGTTCCGATTTCTACGGTAAACATCACCGAGTTGCGAAACATAATTTTGGGGTTCAATTTGATAAAAGACTGTTTGAGAGCCTCTTGTGCTAATTGTTTTTGAAAAAGAGAATTATCGTTCTTCATTTTTTTGATTAATAAATTGGTATTAGCCCACTTTTCGTTTGTTTTCACATGAAAAGCAAAGCACATCACTTAGTAAATGATAAAATATTCGGCAAGCGGACCCAAAACCAAGGCAGGGAAAAATGCCAATGCCGCCACAATCGCAATGACAGCGAAAACCATGACCGCAAAAGTCAGCGTGTCCGTTTGCAGCGTACCTGCCCCTGCGGGAATATACTTTTTGCGTGCCAGCAAACCTGCAATCGCCAAAGGTGCGATAATGGGCAGGTAGCGGCTCAAAATCAGAACGATACCTGTAGAAATATTCCAAAAAGGCGTATTATCGCCCAAGCCTTCGAAGCCCGAACCATTGTTTGCCGCAGATGACGTAAATTCGTACAGCATTTCTGAAAAACCATGAAAACTTGGGTTGTTCAGCCAGCCCACCGAAGGGTCATTCGCAATGACAAAAGAAGCCAAAGCTGTTCCTGTCAAGATTAAAAATGGGTGCAACAAGGTAATAATGACCGCTATTTTTATTTCGGAGGCTTCTATTTTTTTACCCAAAAATTCGGGCGTTCTCCCCACCATCAAGCCTGAAATGAACACCGCTAAAATGATGAAAATGTAGAAGTTAAGAAAACCTACGCCCACGCCACCATAAAACGCATTGACCATCATACCCAACAAAGCCATTGCCCCAGACATCGGCGTAAGGCTATCGTGCATCGCATTTACCGAACCATTGGAAGTTACAGTGGTATTGATAGCCCAGTAGGCAGAAGCTGCCGAACCAAAGCGAATTTCCTTGCCTTCCATGCTGCCAAAGTCCTGATTAATACCCATTTGAGCAATAGCGGGGTTGCCACTCATCTCATAATATACCGCAGGAATTTGTAAACATAAATAACCAAAAGTCATTACACCAAAAATAGTATAAGCTAACTTCTTGCTATTCAAATAATTACCCAAAGCGAAAATCATGGCAATAGGTATCAGGAAAATAGCCATGCACTCTACCATATTTGTAAAGTAATTTGGATTTTCCAAAGGGTGCGCAGAGTTTACGCCAAAGTAACCACCTCCGTTTGTGCCTAACTGCTTAATCGCAATCATAGCGGCAGCGGGACCTCTCGAAATCTGTTGAGTGATACCTTCCAAAGTCGTTATTTCAGCTTTTCCCTCAAAATTCATAGGCGTTCCGTTGAAAGCTAACAAAACTGCCATCACTATAGAAATAGGCAACAAAATGCGTGTGCATGACTTGAGAAAATAATTAAAAAAGTTGCCAAGAAGCCTAATTTTTGCCCCAACCCCTTCCCCTTCCCCATAGGAGAAGGGAGTTTTTAAGCCCTCTCCTTGGGGGAGGGTTTGGGTGGGGCGCATCGCATTAAAAACCACCGCACAAGCCGCCATGCCCGTTCCTGCGGTTACAAACTGCAAGAAAGTCATACAAGCCAACTGCGAAAGATAAGACAAGCCCGTTTCGCCTGAATAGTGTTGCAAATTGCAGTTTACCAAGAAACTAATGGCGGTATTGAACGCCAAATCGGGACTCATCGATGGATTGCCATCGGGGTTCAGTGCGCCATGAAACTCTTGCGTCATCAGCAATAGCATTGCCCAAAAGAACCACAATAGGTTGATAGTGAGCAGGGCAAGCAAATGCTCTTTCCAAGTCATTTCCTTTCGAGCATCAATACCACTTATTTTAAAAAACAGATTTTCAAGCGGTTGCATGAAATCTGACCAAGTGCTTTCGCCAGCGTAGATACGAGCAATGTACTTTCCCAAAGGAATAGCCAATAGCACTACCGCTACGAACATGAAAATAATACCTAAAATTTCTGTATTCATTTTTGTTAAAATTTTTCGGGTTTAAGGAGTACATAACACATATAGCCAAAAACCATCATGGCGATAAAAAATAAAACTGTCATCATATCTTATCAAAAAAGTCTATGGATTTGAAAAAAAGGTAAAAGCACAAAACGCCTACCCCTATTAAAATAATGGTTGTCATCTTTTTAAGAATTTGTTTTGTTCTCTATATGCCAAATCAATGACCAAACAGTAATTACTAATGTATAATTACTAATTACTATTTGATAATGAGATAGTTAAAAAAAATAGAAAATTTTAATATCGAAGATTTTTACCCTTATTTTTCCATTTTGGTAGGGTGGGTTTTTCATTATGGCACTATTTTATTGAAAAAATTGTATCTTTGAGAAAAACTAAATACTATGCAAAAAGCAACTTTTAAACAATGGGATTTAGACCGCTTAGAGGCAACTTTTGGGCTAAAACAAGTTTTTGAGTGTCAGTTGCTCAATGAATGGGAAAACGCAGCTGCGGAAATCAAGGAATATGAAAAACAGCATTTGTTTGATTTACAGAAATTACTACAAATTGGGGGAGATGATTGGAATGAAACTGAGTTAGAAAATAAGTTTATCAGTCCACTAATAATGCTTGCTAAAATCGATAATTTGAAGTTTTCTTACTTCTTGGAAAGAGAGCTAAAGTCTGTGATAGATGATTATGAGCTTTCTGGGATTGTAGATGGCATTATTGCCACGGGATTTAGAAATCCGCAATTACCTTTGTTCTGCCTACATGAATACAAAAAAGCTGTTGATAATGAGGGACATCCTAATGCACAAGTCTTGGTTTCTATGCTGGTAGCGCGCGAAATGAACAAAAATCATAAGCCTATTTACGGACTGTTCATCATTGGCTCTATTTGGCAGTTTATAGTGTTAAATGGCGATGAATACTGCATTAGCCAAAAATATGATACAGCCAAAGAAAGCGAAGTATTAATCGTTTTTCGCATGATGAGGGCTTTGAAAGCAATTATAGAAACGAGATTATTACTCCTCTAATTTTCTATAAAGTGTTGTCAGTCCGATATTTAGCAATTTTGCGGCTTCGGTTTTGTTGCCATTTGTTTGGGCTAAAATCTTTAAGATATGTGCTTTTTCGATTTCTTGGAGTGAGAAATGTGAGTCCTCTGCTCCTTGTTTGGCAGGAGTGAGTAGCATGGCGGAGGGCAGTAAATCGCTTGTAATTACGTCATTTTCAGCCAAAATAACCGCCCTTTCTATGACATTTCGCAGTTCTCTGATATTGCCTTTCCAAGTGTAGTTTTTGAGCTTGTCCATCACTTCTTTTTCGAAGCCTATACTGCTCTTATTGAGGAGTTTGCAGTAATATTTTAAAAAATGCTGTGCCAAAAGTGCTATATCTTCCTTGCGCTCTCTCAGCGAGGGAACGTCTATTTTGAAAACAGAAAGTCGATAGTACAAATCACTTCTAAAATGCTCTTTTTCAATTTCTTGTAATAAATTTCTGTTAGTAGCTGCTATGATTCTGACGTTCACAAAAGTAGGTTTTGTTTCGCCTGTTTTGATAAAGTTTTTGGACTCCAGCACCCGCAAGAGTTTGGCTTGGAGGTCAGGGTTCATTTCACCGATTTCGTCCAAAAATAGCGTGCCGTTGTGGGCTTCCTCAAAAAGTCCTTTTTTATCAAAAGTTGCCCCTGTAAATGCCCCTTTTTTATGCCCAAACATTTCGGATTCGAGCAAATCTTTTGGGAAAGCACTACAATTTACTGCTACAAAGTGTTGGTCTTTGCGTGGGCTTGCTTGGTGAATCGCTTGTGCAAAAAGTTCTTTCCCTGTGCCTGTTTCGCCCTCAATCAGCACCGAAGAGTCGGTCATGGCTACTTTTTGGGCTAAATAAATAGCTTGCTTGATGGCTTTGGATTCTCCCAAAATATGCTGAAAACTAAACTGCTTGTTACCACCTAACTGCGCAATTTTGCTTTCTAACTGTACTACTTTTTGGTTCAGTCGGGCTTTGTCTGCTGCTTTTTCGACAGTAACTAAGATTTGCTCATCACCATCTCCTTTGGTAATGTAATCAAATGCACCCAATTTCATTGCCTTTACGCCGTCTTGGATTGTACCGTAGGCAGTAATGACAATGACCTCACAGAGAGGGAATTGCGTTTTTATTTTTCCTAACAATTCGATTCCATTGGCATCGGGGAGTTTTACGTCCGAAATTACCAATAAAATCGCTGACTCTTGTGCCAATATTTGCAAGCCTTTTTGAGCATTAGGTGCTTGCAGGACGTGATAGCCCTCAAGCTCGATGAGCCGAGCCAATAATTTTCTTAGTTTTTCCTCATCATCAATGATTAAAATAGTGCCTTTTTCCATTTCCTTAGCTTCTTGCCTATGTGATTTAGTTCCCACTGTTAAAAAGTTCCCCCTATCACCACAGAAGGTTTAATCAACGTAAGTTGTGTGATATAATTCTTGAAAAAACTATAAAAAGTTATATTTGTAAATATCTCACTATCAACAAAATAATTTTTAAGATTATGAAAGATTTCACAGTTGCAATATATAGTTTTCTTGATGATTTTTGTAAAAACATTGAACTTTTTAAAGAAAACCAAAAAACAAGAGATGCTGAAGTTTTAGTGGCAGCCATTTTAGCAGCACGATATGTTGGTGGTAATCATCAGTAAGTCTTAGCTTATATGAAAAGTCATTTTGGTTTGTGCAAATTAGATAAATCTAATTTTAATAGACGTTTACATAAACTTTCTTATTATATCATAGACAGTTTTCCAATAGCAATTTGTAAGAATATCAGAAATAAATGAAATAAACTAATACCGTATGACAAACTTTTCCATGGATATAATGAATCTGGGCAGCACCCTACTAAAAAGAATATTTCTATGACTATAAATTGGACTTCTTTATGGAGATAGTGGCTATACAGACTATTCAGAAGAAGATAATTATGCTGAAATAGAGCATATTTATCTAAAAATAGTGAGCAAAAGTAACTTATTTAAACGCAACTTACATTAATTATCTTCGCAGGTACAGAAATTATTAACTTTAATACCCACAATGATTCTGCGACCTCTTTCAAGGTTATAAGGCAACTGAGTTTGGTTAAATTCATTGAGTTGTTGCTCAGTTATACTATAGTTGCGCGTAATAGAGTAAGTACTCTCTATATATTGATTTACAGTATGATATACGATTTCATCTTGACTATCTTGTACATTATTGCCTATATTTTTTACCCAATCTTCTTTTTTGCAAACTTTGAGTTTCATGCCTTCTGTCAGCATCTGCTCACCCAAGTAGTTCCATTGGTTCAGGCAGCTTTCACTCACACCATAAAGCCTCTGGATACTTCCCAATGTTTCACCCTTGCCAACCGTATGCACAATAAAAGTAGAATCTTTTTCCTCATCAAAAATTAGTAATTCTTTCAGGATAGCATTAGCGTTATTTTTGGTGTATTCTGAAAGATACGGGCGAGGGTTGAGTTTCTCTTTGATTTCTTTTTTATACATACTATTGTTTCCACTTATCACTAACTCTGTTATTTCCATAGGAATAGAGCCAATTGCTATGGCATCTATCGATATAGAAGGGTTTAATTGGGCAATGTCTTTATCTGTCAATCCATATTTTTCTTTGATACTAAAAAAGTTATCTGTAAAAGCGTTTACAGGGATAACACTTGAAGTTATTGGCGTATTTGTCGTTCCAGCATCACTATTTTGATTTTGAGGAGAATATACAAATTTTTCTTCTAATTTCTTTTCAAATAAAGCCTGCTTTGTATATTTTATTGCCTTCTCTTTTTCATTTAATCCTTTATATGCGATGGCTAACTGCACATAATCATAGCCATTTATGATTGCTTTTTTACTCTCGAGCAAGGCGATGATTTTTTCGTACTCTTTGAGCATCTTTTGCCAATTCTTTTGCTTTTGATATACCTGTCCTATGAGGTCTAAGGCATTAGCCATTTCACTCCATTTTTTTTCTTTTTCGTAGAGAGTTGCCGAGGCTTGATAGCTTTCTATGGCTTGGGGGGCATTTCCCTGCTTTTCATATAGATTGCCTAACTTAACTAAGATTTTGATAACCCTATTAGCTTCTTTTCTAAGACTCAATAGCTTTTGTTGGGCAACAATCGCTTTTGGATAGTCTTCTATTTTTTCATAAAAACTTACCAAAATTTCTGACAAAGTGGCTTGAATTTCTCCATCTTTGACCGCAGGCAATACATTTTCAATACTTTGAATTGCATTTTTGTAGTGAAATAGCGTAGGCTTGGGAAACCAAACGGTATCAAGACCAATTACAAGCTTAGTTCCTGCTTCCAAAATTTCATAGCTCTGTATGGAAAGATTTCTATTCAATTGCTGTATGTACTGAATCCTTGCCCAATTATCAAATAAAGAATTGAGCGATTGATTGTTTTTCTTTACTGTAAAATATTGATTTTCAAGTCTATAAGTTTGTGGGCTTTGTAATTGCCTATAGCCATCCTCTAAAGCTACTTTCTGCCAATTAATTTTTTTGCTATCATTTTCTTTGATTCTCATTTCCAACACTTTGCACTGATATTGTATTCGTGAAACAAAATTTTGGTTATAACCAAAATAGTAAGCCAGCTTCATGTAAGCAGAGGGCAAGGTATTTACTTCTTTCTTATAAAACTCTGATTCATAGATAGTTTTGAGGTATTTTTGAAAGTTTTCCTCTGCCGCTTCAAATCTGGATTTTTCATAATTTGCTTTTCCTTTGTCCAAGTAATCATTCCACAAAGCCTTGTAAGCAGCTAAGTTGTCTTCTTTTTTTGGAAAAAAAGTCAGTGCTTTTTGGTAATAACGCTCTGCTTTTTCTATCCTCCCCCAATGCTCATAAAATCTTGCAATTTCCAGAAATTCTATTACTTGTTGCTCTTTATTTAAATTCCTCTCTTTGAGTTTAAAACGCTCAATGAGTGCATTTTCCAACTTATTGGCATAATCAGGTTGCTTTTTTTCATTCCTTACATAAAATTGTGCTAAGTTGGTATAAGCCCAAGCAATCTTGTTCGTATCCCCTTCACTGTACCTCACTTTGAGCCAGTCCAAGTAGTATTTTTCTGCCTGCTCCCAGTGCTGGAAATCTTCCTGCAAAGCACCTAACTTTTTCAATGCCCATATTTGCCCATCTTTATTATCCTGTAAAACTCTGGTTTCTAAAGCTTTTTTGTAAAAACTTTCTGCGGCTTCCAAGCCTTTTTCATTTTCTATTTTTAGCATCTGTCCTTCAAAAATCACATCTGATAGCAATACATTGATTTTTATAATGCTTTCTTTGCTTGTATTGTGTTGCTTTGCAAGGCTTTGCAAACTGTCGTTCATGCTAACTTTGTGCAAGATGTATCGAGCCAAGTTACCTAAACAAACATAAGAAACTGCAATTCCATCTTTGTAATCCATGTTTTTAGACACCGTAAGTGCTTCGCTTGCATAGTTTTGGGCTTTGATATGGTCTTCTACTTGTTGGCTCAGGGTAGTAAGAATTTCTACCTTGCGTATGCCTTGGGCAGTAGCAAGCTCGGCGAGTAGCCAGCGTGTAGCTTGTTGGGCATGGATATTTACAGTGATAAAGGCAAAGAAAATGGGTAAAATAAGAGCAGTTTTTTTCATTGTAAGTAGCTTTGTTAGGAGTATTAGAGAGTTTTTGAGTAGTTTATATGTATCTATCAGGTATTTCATGACATAATATTCTTTTGAGTATTCATCATTTTTTCTTTTTCTCAAAGATAAGTATTTATGAAAAAACTATCAAAGTTTGAGTGTTTTTTGTTAATTCGTGGCATCATTGAGCATGATTGTTATATAAATTTGTGAAAAAATAAATGAATATTGTCCTCAAAAATGGATTATATTTGTGGGCAAGAAAATAGGTCATCTGAAAGAAGTTTTTGCAGCAACAAACTAATAATGAACTTACTACAAGAAATCACAACACTTCTCAAAAAAGAAATCATCTTGGAATGGCGGCAGAAGTACGCTTTCAACGGCATTTTGCTCTATGTGGTTAGCACTATTTTTGTTTGTTATCTTAGTTTTAATCTCCAAAAAAGCCAACTTAATCCCCTGACTTGGAACGCTTTATATTGGATTATTCTGCTATTTACGGCAACCAACGCCATCGCCAAAAGTTTTATACAAGAAAGCGAAGGCAGACAGCTTTACTACTATACTTTGGTAAGCCCCGAAGCTATTATTTTATCAAAAATTATTTATAACACCTTGCTAATGTGGCTAATGTCTTTGATTGGTTATGCTATTTATTCGCTTGTGCTTGGCAATCCCGTTCAGGACAAAGCCCTTTTTTTCTTCAATATCTTATTGGGGGGCTTGGGCTTTTCAGCTACGCTGAGTATGATTTCTGCAATAGCTTCAAAATCAAACAATAGTGGTACACTCATGGCGGTATTGGGCTTCCCTGTGATGCTCCCTTTGCTACTGCTGCTCATCAAGATTTCCAAAAACGCAATAGACGGCTTGGCACTTAGCGTAAGCTATGACGAAATGAGTACATTGTTGGCAATAAATGTAATTGTTGTTGCTGTATCTTATTTACTCTTTCCTTATCTTTGGAGAAGTTAATTTTATTTTTATATTGCAACAAAAATCTCTAATATCAGACACTAAATTCAAAAAACATGAAAATTATAGTCCCCATGGCGGGCAGAGGTACAAGAATGCGCCCTCATACCCTCACAATTCCAAAACCATTAATCCCTATTGCAGGAAAAGCCATCGTTCATCGCCTCATGGAAGACATTGTGGCAGTGTGCAATGAGCCTGTAGAAGAAATAGCCTTTATCATAGGTGATTTTGGTGCGGAAGTGGAAAAAAAATTGATTCAGATAGCAGAAAGTTTAGGCGCGAAAGGCACTATTTACTACCAAGATAAGCCACTTGGCACTGCTCACGCACTCCTTTGTGCGAAGCCCTCTTTGGAAGGCGAGTTAGTCCTTGCCTTTGCCGATACGCTTTTCAAGGCTGACTTTTCTTTGGATAAGAGCAAAGATGGAACAATTTGGGTGCAGAAAGTCGACAATCCTTCGTCTTTTGGCGTAGTGGAATTTGATAGTGATGGCTACATCACCAATTTTGTAGAAAAGCCTACCGAATTTGTGTCCGATTTGGCAATTATCGGCATTTATTACGTCAAAGATGGGGCTTTCCTCCGAGATGAAATGCAGTACCTTCTCGACAACAACATCAAAGACAAGGGTGAGTTCCAACTCACGAATGCCCTCGAAAACATGAAACGCAAAGGTACAAAGTTTGTCCCAGAGCAGATTTCTGAATGGCTCGACTGCGGCAACAAAGACTCTACCGTACTTACGAACCAACGCTATTTGGAGTATTTGAAAGAACGAAATGAAAAATTAGTTTCAAGCACTGCCAAAATAGTAAATTCAGTCATCATAGAGCCTGTCTATTTGGGCGAAAATGTGGAAGTGCATAACTCCGTTGTCGGACCTCATGTATCGGTAGGGGCAAATACAAAAATTCATAATACAGTGATTAGCAACTCAATAGTTCAAGAAGGTTCGCACATCGAGAATGCCAATATCACCAACTCTATGATAGGTAGCCATGCCAAATATCACGGTTCTCAAGCAGATTTAAGTATTGGCGATTACAACGTCATTAAGTAAACCTTTCGTAAATAAATTTTTTATTTTCACTAAGCACGCAATATCTTGTGTGCTTAGTTTGTTTTAATAGGTGGGGGTAAAGAATCCATAATTTTTTCACAAATAATATTCACAATTATTAATTTTTCAAATCAATGCAATCAAAATTTAAAAAAATATTCGTTTTTGCCCTTATGTTTTCGCTTCTTACTTCGCCAAGTTGTAATATGAGTAAGACAGGCAAGGGGGCGGCTATAGGAGCAGGAGCAGGAGCGGTATTAGGCGGGCTGATTGGCAGTCGGTCGGGCAATACTACCACAGGAGCTATCCTTGGGGCGGCTATAGGCGGCGTAGGCGGTGCTGCTGTCGGCAGGTACATGGATAAGCAAAAAAAGAAATTAGAAGAAGACTTAAAACGCAATAATCCACCAAGCGGGTCTGGAAAATCAGAAGAAGAAGTAAAGGTGGAAAGAGAAGGCGAAGGCATCAAAGTTACGTTGGGGTCGGGAATTTTGTTTGATGTGGGCAAGTCAGACCTAAAGACACAGGTCAGAGAAAACCTTAAAAAAGTTTCAGAAACACTCAAAGAATACAAAGACACTGAAATTTTGATTACTGGGCATACGGATAGTGATGGCTCTGACGAGCTGAACCTCAAACTTTCCGAACGCAGAGCAAGTGCAGTTGCTAACTACTTGGTAGGCTTGGGAGTAAACCCTAATCGTCTGAAAATGCAAGGCTTGGGAGAAACTCAACCTATAGCAGAGAATAGTTCGGCAGCAGGTAAGCAAAAGAACCGCAGGGTAGAAATGGCTATTTATGCCAACGAAGACCTCAAAAAGAAAGCCCAAGAAGGAAAATTGGATTAGCGGGGAAAAGATGATGGCAAGCTAAATTTTATGGCTTGCCATCATCTTTTTATATTTGCCTATTAGTGAGCAAAAGCACCGTTATAGTTTGCAATGATATATTCAGTAGCTATAGACATGGCTTTGGTAGATGTAAAACTTTTATCAGTAATAGTTTTTACTATATTATTGCTTTTCTGAAACTTTTGCCAATGCGTACCAGCAACCGTATAAGTGATGGTGTTTTTCTTTAAGTCAAAAACACAATCTATGTAAGAAGCAGGATTGGGCTTCCATTCGTATTCATTTTTCTTTTCCGCAAAACGCATTTTCACCGTATATTTTTCTGTTTCTTTGAGCGTACTCATCGAAGAAACAAAAACTGTCTGATGACCGCCACTGTCTTTGCCCGAAAAAGGCTTTTTGATAGTTACATCATATAGGTCGTTTCTTCTCAAATCTTTGGTTATCTGATAAATATAATTGACTTTTGCCCAAGTATATTTTCCGACTGTTTCTGTTTCATCTGTATTTACGAAAGAAGTATTAGCGCGTAGCCCATCGCCTTCTTTTTTAACTTCCTCCGTTTTCGTAACCTCTACTATTTTTGTTTCCTCTTTCTTTACGATAGTAGTAGTAGTTTTTTGTGTGCAACTCCACACCAAAACACCTAAGATAACAAGCGGTAAGAATATTTTTTTCATGCTTTTAAGATTTCAAATTTTATGAACCATTTATTTTTGAGCGAATTTAATGAAAAAAACTTAAACTAAAATAAGATAAAATCACATTCTTATTTTTGAGGCAAAACACGCAAATAATCCCTGTTTTATTTAGAATCATTCTAAATTAATCAAAATACTTCACATATTTTCACGTTTCTATTGAATATTCCATAATCGTACATTTATTTTGTAATAATCATTTGTAAAAACTGATTTTGCTGTTAGTTTTGTATCAGGATTTAAGGGGTTTAGAGCAAATTTTTCGTTTTTTATACTCTAAAATACTGATTTTTAATTTTTTATACGCTAAATTTTAGAAAATTTGATAATCAAAATATATATGTCAAGATTTATATCAACAAATATCTTACCTTTTCTATTTGTTTTCTTCTTTGCGAGTGCTACAACTTTCGCGCAGCAAGACACAACAAAGCAAGTTGATGGGACTGGTCAAACAGACGGTGCGGCTCAGGTAGGCGCAGCAGGAGGTCTTTCATCTGATGCGGCAGTAATAGCCAAAGGCTTGGAGCTATTCAATGGAAATTGTAAGCAGTGCCACGCTGTTAATGAAAAAGTAGTAGGTCCTGCGTTGGCAAAGGTTTACGAACGCCGCCAACTTCCATGGTTAATAAACTTTATCAAGTATCCTCAAAAAACAATTGAGAGTGGTGATGCGTATGCCGCAGCTCTTTATAAAGAGTACAAGCAATTTATGCCTAACCACGACTTCTTGAAAGATGATGAAATAGTTTCTATTCTTTCTTATGTTCAGGAAGAAACAAAAAATCCAACAAAGGCAACAACAACTGGCGGTGGCACTACAGCTACTGCTGAAGAATCCAAAGAATCAAGTTCTGGTTTGTTAGTAGGCATCGTGATTGGATTAGCTACTTTATTAGTAGTTGTTTTGGCAGTTTTAGCAATGCTTGGTTCCGTACTTACTAAGTATTTAGCAAAGGAAAAAGTATTATCGGATGCGGACAAAGCAATATTGAACCAACGTATAGAGTGGGGTAAAATACTGACAAGCAGAGGCTTTGTAGGCATAGCAAGTTTTGTATTTGTTGCCTTAGTCCTCAAAGTAGCTACGGAAGGCTTGATAACCATCGGTGTTCAGCAAGGTTATGCACCAGAACAACCAATTCCGTTTTCGCACAAACTTCATGCAGGTCAGTATGAAATAGATTGTAAGTATTGCCACAATACTGTAGAAAAAAGCAAGCACGCAAGTATTCCCGGTCCTTATGTCTGTATGAACTGTCATAATTCTATAAAGACTACTTCGCCAAATATGCAAAAAATATATGAATATGTAGAAAATGATGAGCCTATCCAATGGGTAAGGGTTCATAATCTACCTGATTTGGCTTATTTTAACCATGCACAGCACGTAAAAGTTGCAGGTTTGGACTGTACGAATTGCCACGGAGATATAAAGAATATGGAAGTGGTGCAGCAAGTCTCTTTGCTTACTATGGGTTGGTGCATAGACTGTCATCGCAAGACAGAAGTGAATGCAAAAGGCAATGCTTATTATGACGATTTGACTGAGATGCACTCAAAATACTCGAAGCAACCAATGAAAGTTGAAAATATCGGTGGCTTGGAGTGTTCAAAGTGTCACTATTAATAAATCTTAAAGTTTCTTATTTAAAGGATTTTAAGTTTTCTGTTGCAAGAATCTAATTTAAAAAATACACTTGTATTGAGATAAAGTTGCAATTAGTAATTAATCATTAGCAATTAGTAATTTAAAAATATGAGCGATACTAAGAATTTTTACTGGAAAGGAATAGAGGAATTAACCAATGATATAGAGGTTGTCAAATATGCGGATAAAGAGTTCCCTGAACATTTGACAATCAAGGATACCTTTGGTGATAATTCGGAAAGCGGAAAGTCTAATAGACGGGATTTTTTGAAATTGATGGGCTTTAGCGTAGCTGCCGTTTCTTTGGCTGCTTGCGACACTCCTGTCAGACACGCTATCCCTTATATAGTGAAACCAGAGGAAATTACTCCCGGTGTTCCTAATTACTATGCCTCTACCTACTTAGACGGTGGAGATTACTGTTCCGTTTTAGTAAAAACGAGAGAGGGTCGCCCTATTTTTGTAGAGGGGAATAGCTACTCAAGTGTAACGATGGGTGGTACAAGTTCTTTGGTAAACACTTCTATTATGTCTTTGTACGACATAGAGAGAGCAAAAAAGCCAAGCATCAACGGAAAAGACTCAAATTGGGCTACCGTAGATAAAGAGATTGTGGATAAACTGACACAGATATCGCAGAGCGGTGGACAGATTCGTATTGTTTCCAATACTATTTTAAGCCCTTCTACTAAGAAAGTAATTGCTGATTTCATTGTAAAGTACCCAACTGCTGTTCATGTAACCTACGACCAAGTTTCCGCCTCTGCTCTTCTGCAAGCAAACAAAATCAAGTTTGGTAAGGCTGTTGTTCCCTCATATAAGTTCGAAAAAGCAAGTGTAATAGCAAGTTTTGGTGCCGATTTCTTAGGCACTTGGATTTCTCCTATCGAATATGCACGTCAGTTTGCTCAAAATAGAAAGTTAGGTAAGGAAAAGAAACAAATGTCCCGTTTGTTCTCTTTTGAGTCTATGATGTCCTTAACAGGAGCAAATGCAGACTATAGAACGCCAATAAGACCTTCGCAAGAAGGATTAGTAATTGCAAAATTATATAATTTAATCGCTGCAAAAGCAGGCAAACCGAGCATTGCTACAGCAGATATAAAAATTCCGTATTTAGATAAGTGTGCCGAAAATTTGTGGGAAGGTAAGGAAAAATCATTGGTTGTTTCTGGCTCAAACGATTTGGAATTGCAGCAATTAGTAGTTGAGATAAATGAAATGCTTGGTAGCTACGGCACTACAATAGACATGAATACACCTTCTTATCAAAGACAAGGAGATGATGCGAAGATGTCTGCTTTTGTAAAAGATGTAGAGGCTGGTAATGTGAAAGCGGTTATATTCTATAATGCAAATCCCGTTTATGATTATCCACAAGGAGCAAGTTTAGCTAAAAATTTAGGCAAAGTAGAGTTAAAAATATCTACAGCAGATAGGCTTCACGAAACGGCTTCTCTTTGTAATTATAATTGTCCTGACAGCCATTTCTTAGAATCTTGGAATGATGCAGAGCCTAAAAGAGGGTATTTTAGCTTAGGACAGCCTGCCATAATGACAATTTTTAATACTCGTCAGGTTCAGCAATCTCTACTCACTTGGTCAGGAAATAACCTTGATTATTTGACTTATATTCGTAATTTTTGGAAAGACAACCTATTTGCTCTTCAAAATAAAGAAAGTGAATTCGAAACTTTCTGGAAGCGTTCTTTGCATAATGGTGTGTTCGAGCCAAGTGTAGGTGAAAGTTACGTTTCTGTAAATCAGTCTGCTACTGATGCTGCTGCTACGGTAGATTTGAATGCTATAGCTTCTGAAATCACGAGTGAGTATAAGGCTGGTAACGGATTAGAACTGATTATCTATCAGAAAATTGTCGCAGGTACGGGAACGCAAGCTAACAACCCCTATGTTCACGACTCACCTGACCCGATTTCTAAGATGTGTTGGGGAAATTATGTGTCTGTGCCTTTGAGCATGGCGAAAGAAAAAGGGTTCGTTAATAAAGAAAATAAAGCAACAACGGCTACAGTAAAAATAGGAAATACAGAGTTTAAACTGCCTGTAGTTATTCAGCCAGGTCAAGCACCTAATACTATTGCTATTGCTTTGGGCTATGGTAGAATAGATAGTGATAAGGTAAGTGTTGGTAAAGTAGCAACAGAGGCGGCAGGAGTGAATATGTATGCTTTTGCCAATGCAGGTAGCAATATTAGGTATTCTTTGTTTTCAGGTATATCTATTGAAGATTCGGGAGAATGGGAAAGACTTGCTTCTACTCAATCTCATAGTACCTTTATGGGTAGAGAGACAATTATTCAAGAAGCAACATTAGCCCAATATCAGAAAAATGAACAAGCTGGTCGTTTCTTCCCTAAAATTAGTGGTAGCATCAAAGGCGAGAGAGTAGCAACTGATGTTTCTCTTTGGGACGTATCGAGTGATGGGTATGGAAAGAAGCCTGAGGCTAAAACAGAGGCAGAAAAAATGCTTTGGAACGAGAGGCATAAGACAGGTGCGGATATTCATAAATATCCTAATCATCATTGGGGTATGTCTATTGACTTGAACTCATGTATTGGTTGTGGAGCCTGCGTAACGGCTTGTCATATAGAGAATAACGTTTCTGTTGTTGGTAAAAAAGAGGTCATAAACCGCCGAGAGATGCATTGGATTCGCATCGACCGTTACTATAGCTCAGAGGGAGATGGCTTGGAAGAGAGAGATTTTGATAAGTTGGCAGAGGTAGTGGAAAACCCAAAAGTAGTTTTCCAACCTATGATGTGTCAGCACTGTAACAATGCTCCTTGCGAAACAGTTTGCCCTGTAGCAGCTACTACGCATAGTACTGAAGGCTTAAATCAGATGACTTATAATCGTTGTATTGGTACTAAATATTGTGCAAACAACTGTCCTTATAAAGTAAGACGTTTCAATTGGTTCAAATATCATAACAACGAGGAGTTCGACTATAATCAGAACAACGACTTGGGCAAAATGGTCTTGAACCCTGATGTTACGGTGCGTTCAAGAGGTGTGATGGAAAAATGTTCTTTGTGTATTCAACGTATTCAGGTTGGCAAACTTAAGGCAAAGAGCGAGAGCAGAAGACCAAAAGATGGCGAAGTTACTACAGCATGTGCTTCTGCTTGCCCTACTGAGGCAATTATTTTTGGTGATTTGAATGATTCAGAGGCACGAGTTTCTAACTTATTAGATTACGAAGTAGAAAAAGGCAGAGCCTATAATGTATTGGCTGAAATCAATACAAGACCTAACGTTTGGTATTTGACTAAGATTAGGAACATTGACGAAAAAAATGTATAAAATTCGCAAATTAGAAAATTAATAATATGCAGATAGTATCAGAAGTTAGAGAACCTTTAGTAACAGGTGGTAAGACACACAAAGATGTTACTGAAGATATTTGTAAACAAATAGAAGGCGCACCAGCACCTGCCTGGCTGGCTTCTTTTGCAGCGTCCTTGCTAGCATTGGCTATTGGAGGATATTATTTAGGAGATTTACTTTGGAATGGTATTGGTAAATGGGGGCTTAATAAAAGCGTACAGTGGGCATGGGATATCACTAACTTCGTTTGGTGGGTAGGTATTGGTCATGCGGGTACACTTATTTCAGCCGTACTTTTGCTATTCCGTCAGAAGTGGCGTACTTCTATCAATAGAGCTGCTGAGGCAATGACTATTTTTGCCGTTATTTGTGCATTGTTTTGGCCTATAGCGCACATGGGAAGACCTTGGATTGGACCTGTTTGGGCTTTTCCTTTGCCAAATACTTATGGTTCATTGTGGGTAAACTTTAACTCTCCCTTGCTTTGGGACGTATTTGCAATTGGAACTTATTTTTCTGTTTCTCTTCTTTTTTGGTATGTAGGTTTAGTTCCAGATTTTGCAACTATCAGAGATAGAGCAACTTCCAAAATTTCAAGACTGATGTATGGTATGTTGAGTTTGGGGTGGGACGGTTCTGCTAAATCTTGGATGCACTATGAGGCTGTTTCACTAATATTAGCTGGTCTTTCTACTCCTTTGGTACTTTCAGTGCATACAATTGTGAGTTTTGACTTTGCAACCTCCGTAATTCCGGGTTGGCATACTACTATTTTCCCTCCATATTTCGTTGCGGGTGCTATTTTTTCGGGCTTTGCAATGGTATTGACTTTGATGCTTGTTACAAGAAAAGTCTATCATTTGGAAGATTACATTACTATCGAGCATATTGAAATGATGAACATCATCATTATCGTGACAGGTTCGGTGGTTGGTATCGCTTATTTGACAGAGTTTTTTATTGCATGGTATTCAGGTGTAGAGTTTGAGTTGTATGCTTTCATTAACCGTTCTACAGGACCTTATTGGTGGGCTTACCTATCAATGATGACTTGTAATGTGGTTTCTCCTCAATTATTTTGGATTAAGTCTATACGTACCAGTCTGACGTGGACTTTTGTGTTGTCAATCATTGTAAATATCGGGATGTGGTTTGAGCGTTTTGTAATTATTGTAACCTCATTGCATAGAGATTATTTACCGTCAAGTTGGACTTATTTTGTACCTACTATACATGATGTTGGTACTTATTTGTTTACATTTGGCTTATTCTTTACTTTCTTTTTCTTGTTTGCCAAGTTCTTCCCAGTGATTAATATGGCAGAGGTGAAGTCAGTATTGAAGGAGGCAAATTCTAAGATGTACAGAGCAAGAAGAACATTAGTAACAGAACCTCTGCCTTCGATAGAGGAAAAAGTAACTGAAAAAGAGGCTCATTAATTAATACGACAATTGAACGTTTAGGGAATTACTTCCTTAGCTATAAACATAAAGCAATATGGATAAAAATAAACATTTTTTAGTAGGCATATTCAATGACCAAGATGACTTGCTACATGGTGTTGAGGACATTAGAAAAAAGGGGGTCAAAATTCATGAAGTTTTTACACCTTTCCCGATACATGGGTTGGAGCACGCTTTGGGTTATGAGAAATCTTGGGCTCCAAAAGCAGCTTTTATGTTCGGGTTCTTGGGTACTTGCTTGGCTATTACTATGCAGGTAGGCATGATGGCGATAGATTGGCCTATGGTAATAGGTGGAAAACCTTATTTGTCTATTCCCGACTTTGTGCCCGTGTCTTTCGAATTTACAGTGCTATTAGCTTCATACGGAATGACACTTACATTTTTGTTTGTGAGAGGCTATTTGCCACATGCTGTGCCAAGAATTTTTGATATTAGGTCTACAGATGATAAGCACGTAATGGCAATCGATTTAGCTAATAATTCTTTGAGCGAAGAGCAAATACGTTCTATTGTTAAAGATGCTCATGCCGAGGAAGTATATAGACGCGATTTTACTGACGAAGAGAATAAAGGCTCTTTCTTAAAATACGTAGTAGATTTGTTTACCAACGGGGTAACAAGGTCAAGCAGAATAGCTCATCACCGTTAAAATTAACCGAATTAGCAAATGTTATTAAGAGGAAAATTAACCATTATTGTAGCGATTTTCGCTTGTTCGCTTTACAGTTGCGAACCAAAAGGTGACTATGCGGGGGTAGAATATGCACCTAATATGTATCACTCAGTTGCATACGATCCTTATTCTCAGATTACTGACTCTACGGATGCCTATTACAATTCTACACCTTATAACCAGTATAAGGGCAAACGTAAAATTAATATGTTGCTTCCTGTAGAGGGTACGGTGCCTCGTCAAAACTTTCGTTCTGTTACGGATACATCAGAAGATGTTAGGGATAAAGGGCTGTTTTTCTATGAATTGCACAAAGATAGTATAGATTTGGCAGCAAGAGTCTTGAAAAATCCAATTGTCTTAGATTCTGCGGGCTTAATCTTAGAAGATGGTAAAAAATTGTATCTGACGTACTGCCAGCCTTGTCATGGAGAAAAAGGTGTTGGAGATGGTAAAGTAGGAGCTATGTACAAAGGCGTGCCTAATTACACTACTGGTCGATATAAAACACTGAACGAAGGACACATTTTTCATACTATTACGAACGGTCGTAACCGTATGTGGGGACTTAAGACGACTATCACTCCTGAAGACAGATGGAAGATAGTACATTATGTTCAGAAATTACAAAAGGGAGAAGGGTAAGTATCATAAATTTTTCAAAGTTTTTAATACAGAGTTATTCTGTTAAATATATTAATTTTATAAAAGAATGAAAGCAAAATCATACGATATAGACGAAAGATTTGTTTTTTCTGATGGTGCGAAGAAAAGCGTATTTACTATTTTAGGAATAGGACTTGTTTTCTTTGTGATAGGTATTCTCTCTTTGGCTTTTGGTAGCGAGAGCGGCGGCACGGAACATGCACTTGCTTTTGCTGGTGGAGAAGGCGGCGGAGAGCATGCACATGGGCATGCCTATCATTGGACGACACGCATAAAAGTAAATCTGTGGATCAATAATGTTTTCTTTATTGGTCTAAGTATTATTGGTCTTTTCTTTTTCTCTATCCAATACGCCGCTCATGCAGGCTGGTCTGCGGGTATAAAGAGAGTGCCAGAAGCTTTTGGAAGCTTTCTACCAATAGGTGGGGTGCTAATGTTGGTTGTATTTGCTTTTTCCTATCATGAAATTTTTCACTGGACGGATGCTTCCTTGTTTGATAAGACCAGCCCTAACTACGATGAAATTATAGCTGGTAAGCAGCCGTTTCTCAATATGCCTTTCTATGTAGGTAGAATGGTTTTATTCTTAGTAGTATGGTATTTATTTTACCTTGCTTTGAGAAAACAATCTCTACTGGAAGATATTGAAGGCGGTACAAAGCGTTTTTGGAAAATGAAAACTATTGCTACTTTGTTCATTATCTTCTTCGCCATAAGCTCTTCTGTTTCCGCTTGGGACTGGGTTATGTCCATTGATACACACTGGTTTAGCACTATGTTTGGCTGGTATGTGTTTGCAAGCTGGCATGTATCGGGCTTGGCTGCTATTTCTCTTTCTTTGGTCTTCTTAAAAGAAGCAGGCTACTTGAAATTTATGACAGAGAGTCATTTTCACGACATAAACAAGTTGGTTTTTGGATTCAGTATTTTTTGGACTTATATATGGTTTGGGCAGTTTATATTGATTTACTACGCAAACATACCAGAGGAAACTATCTATTTTGTAGAAAGATTAGAAAGCGACCACTACAGTAAGTTTATTTTCTTCAATCTATTTATTAACTTCTTCTTCCCTTTCTTGGCTTTTATGACAAGAGATGCCAAGAGAAAGATGACCATTATCAAAATTGTTTGTATTGCCGTTTTAATAGGTCATTGGTTTGATTTTTACTTAATGATTACACCAGGTACACTCAAAGAACATGGAGGTCTTGGGTTTTTGGAAGTAGGCTTGGCGATGATTTATTTGGCAACTTTTGTTTACGTAGTTGCTAATACACTTTCAAAAGCACCGCTGATTGCAAAAAATCATCCAATGCTCCAAGAAAGTTTGCATCATAGCATATAATATTAGTTTGAAGTTTTTAACTGGGGAAAGATTAACTTTTATCAGTTAAAAACTTAGTGTGTCTTTAATTTCAGAAAGTTTTGAAAGTTTTTTTGAAAAACTCTAAACTTTTTAAAACCTTTCGGTTTCACTTATTGTCATTGATTAGGAATTAACAACAATCTTTATATCTATCATTACACTATGACAGGTCTTCTCATTACAGCAGGAATTATTCTCACTATAGCACTTTTTGCATTAGTGTACAGAATATTAGCCTTAGTTAATATTGCAAAGGGCGCACATGAAAAACGTGTGGGTTATAGCAATACGGTAAATGCTTTTATGTTTATCCTATTCTTCTTTGTGGGGTTTGGTGCTTTCTTCTGGTATTCTGGAAAAGCAGAGTACTTGCCAGCACCTTCCTCTGAGCATGGAATAGTTACGGATGACTTATTTTGGACTACAACAGCTATTATTACTGTTGCATTCTTTTTGACGCATTGTTTGTTGTTTTTCTTTCCCTTTATTTTTAGATTTAAGGAAGAAAGAAAAGCATATTGGTATCCCGATAACACCAAATTAGAAATTCTTTGGACTGTTATTCCGGGCATTGTGATGGCTATATTAGTGATTACAGGCCTGATTGAGTGGAACAAGATAACCGCCCCTGCGCCAAAAGACTCTGTGCAGTTTGAAATCGTAGGTAAGCAGTTTAACTGGATGGTAAGATACCCTGGGAAAGACAACAAATTAGGGAAGTATGATTATACCAAAATTGACGGTACTAATCAGTTAGGAATGGACTTCGCCAGCGATAAAGCAAATTTTGATGATTTTATGCCGGGAGAAATTCACATTCCTAAAGGTAAGGCAGTAGAGTTAAAAATACGCGCAAGAGATGTATTGCATAGTGTTTATATGCCACACTTCAGGGTAAAGATGGATGCGGTGCCTGGTATGCCTACTACTTTTTGGTTTGTGCCAACTAAGACAACGGCAGAAATGCGCAAAGAACTAAAAAATGACAAGTTCAACTATGAAATGGCTTGCACTGAAGTATGCGGTAATGGGCATTTTTCTATGCGTATGATTATCGTAGTAGATGAGCCTGAAGCCTTTAATCAGTGGGTTACAGAGCAGGAGCCTTGGGCAAAGAAAAATCAAGATTATATCTCTGGGTTGAAGTTAAAAGACGTAAACCTTACAGAATTACTGAAATAATTTCAATTTTATAATAGAAAATCAAAATAACTATAAATTAAAAATATGTCTGCATCAGATATTCAAATTGAAAAAGTGGTAGATGTGCATCATGATGAACATCACGACCACGAACATCACGAGCAGTCTTTTATAAGAAAATACATCTTTTCTGAAGATCACAAAATTATTGCAAAGCAATTCTTGATAAGTGGTATTTTCTGGGCTGTGATTGGAGGGCTTTTCTCTGTTCTTTTCCGCCTGCAATTGGGTTTTCCAGAAGCAAATTTGGAGATATTAAGACCAATTTTGGGTGGTTGGATAACAGAACAAGGTAGACTTGACCAAAATTTCTACTTAGCATTAGTTACAATGCACGGCACTATCATGGTGTTTTTTGTATTGACGGCGGGCTTGAGTGGTACTTTCAGTAACTTTTTGATACCATTGCAGATTGGTGCAAGAGATATGGCTTCTGGCTTTTTGAATATGCTTTCTTATTGGTTCTTCTTCGCATCGAGCGTAGTGATGTTTACTTCACTACTGATAGAAACAGGACCTGCTTCTGGCGGTTGGGTAATTTATCCTCCGCTAAGCGCATTACCAAAAGCGAGTTTAGGCTCTGGCTTAGGTATGACTCTTTGGTTGGTGAGCATGGCATTATTTATTGTAGGCTCTTTGCTTGGTAGTATTAACTATGTTACTACTGTGATAAATATGAGAACACGAGGATTGAGCATGACGAGATTGCCTCTTACGATTTGGGCTTTTTTCTTGACGGCTATCATCGGTATTCTTTCTTTCCCTGTTTTGTTCTCTGCCGCTTTATTATTAATTTTCGACAGAAGTTTTGGCACAAGTTTTTACTTAGACCAAATATACATAGACGGAGAGGCATTGCATAACACAGGAGGTAGTGCTTTGCTATTTCAACACTTGTTTTGGTTCTTAGGGCATCCAGAAGTATATATTGTATTGTTACCTGCTTTGGGTATTACCTCTGAAATTGTATCTACGAACGCAAGAAAACCAATATTTGGCTATTTGGCTATGGTTGGCTCTATGTTAGCTATCACTTTTATATCTTTCATCGTTTGGGCGCATCACATGTTCGTAACAGGCATGAATCCGTTTTTAGGTTCAGTATTTATGTTATTAACACTTATTATCGCTGTTCCTTCGGCTGTAAAAGCGTTCAATTACATTACTACGCTTTGGAGAGGAAATATCGTATTTACGCCAGCTATGTTATTTTCTATTGGTTTGGTTTCGTTCTTTATTTCAGGCGGTGTAACAGGTATAGCTCTTGGAAACTCTGCTATTGATATTCAGTTGCACGATACCTATTTTGTAGTTGCTCACTTCCACTTGGTAATGGGCTCTGCTGCTTTCTTTGGTATGTTAGCGGGTGTATATCACTGGTTCCCAAAAATGTTTGGTCGCATGATGGACGATAAATTGGGATATGTGCATTTTTGGATTACTTTCATTGGTGTTTATTTTATATTTTTCCCAATGCACTATATAGGTATTGCTGGTTTCCCAAGAAGATATTATTCATGGACAAACTTTGACGCTTTTAGCACTTATGCAGATTTGAATATGCTCATTAGCATAGCGGCAATAATTGTAATGGCAGCACAGTTCATATTCATATTCAATTTCTTCTATTCTATTTTCAACGGAAGATTAGCTCCTGAGAATCCATGGAGGTCAAATACTCTGGAGTGGACAACGCCGAGACTACCGGGGCATGGTAATTGGCCTGGAAAGATTCCTTCAGTATATAGGTGGCCTTATGACTACAGCAAGCCGGGTGCAAAAGAGGACTTCATTCCTCAAAATGTTCCGCTATCTGAAACAAGAGAATCTAATCTTGCCCATGAGAATGAACAGATTGCGGCGGAGTTAGAAATGATAGAAGAAGAAAAGCATAATGCTGACAATCATCACGGACATTAAAATTAGAAAGAAATAAAAAAAGCCTTGCTACTAATAGTAAGGCTTTTTTGCTTATTTGATATTTTCTATGCTTCATTCCAAATCTGCCAAGACTTTTCGGCTTGTAAGTAAAGCATTGCTAATCCATTGATTACACTTGCACCTTGTGCTAATCCTTTTTGCATAAAAAGAGTAGTTTCAGGATTATAAACTAAATCATACAAATAATGCTGATTATTTAAAAAGTGGTAAGGTATTTCAGGGCAATCATTTACCTGCGGATACATACCTAAAGGGCTTGTATTGATAATCAGTTGATAAGCTGATAAAATATCTCGGTTTAATTCACTGTATGCTAAATTATTCTTCGGTGTTCTGCTTACAAATGAGTAGTTTATCTCTAAGTCTTCTAAGGCAACTTTTACAGCTTTGGAAGCACCTCCCGTACCTAATATTAATGCTTTGACATTGGATAAATTGGGCTTACTGCTTCCATTTGATAAAAAGTTCACTAACGATTCTTTGAATCCATAATAATCAGAATTGTATCCCTTCAAGTAACCTTGCTCATTTACTTTAATCACGTTTACCGCACCTATTCTTTGGGCAGCGGCATCTATTTCGTTAAGAAAAGGTAAGACTTCCAATTTATACGGAATAGTTACATTTAGCCCTCTGAGTGTAGGTTGGCTTTTGATGAGCAGAGGAAATTCTTCGATTGTTGGTAGTTCAAAAAGTTGGTAAGTAGTATCTGGTATATTCTCTTTTTCAAATTTTTCTGTGAAATATCTTTTTGAAAAAGAATGAGTTAGTTTTTTTCCTATAAGCCCAAAAGTTCGCATAAAAAAGATTTTTAATAAATTAATGAATCAAGGGAACATAAATACAAAATTTTTCGTAATTTGCTTACATACCTTAGTGTTTTCCTTCAAAATAATAAAAGATGATACAATATTGAAACTCCCAGAAACGATATATCAGTTAGAAGAAACCGTACCAATGCACCGAAGTTTTGTAGGCAAATTCATCGGTGGGTTTATACTTGCTTGGATGGGCATTTGGTTTGGAGGCTTCTTTTTTAAACTTGCTTTTATAGTGAGTGCATTAGCATTGCTTTTACCTCTTGCAGTCGAGTTTTGGCGTGGGCAGCTGAAATCTATTTTGCTTACTGCCGATTATTTAGAATTTCGTGTAGGCTTGGAAGGGCGTAAGCAACGTATTTATCTTTCTGAAATAAAAAGAGTGGCATTGATAGAAAAAGAACCAAGCTACCGCGCTACTCAGAAAAATGAGTCAACAACTGTTTTGATAGAAGAAAAAAAACAACGAAAAATATATGATTCGGAGGCGAAATGCGTGATTAGTACGGTGAGTGGAAAAAAATATGAAATTAAAAGTGCATACTTCCCTGAAGGTGAATTTGAAGAATTTTTAGATTATCTTACGGCTGCGCATAGTGGCAAAAACTCACTTAATAGCAGCACTGCTAACTCATCTTTGGGCTTGGAAAAAGCAAAAGATGATGACAAAGTGGAGCAAGTGATGCATACCAATATTAAAAGATTGCATGAAGACTTACAGCTTAAGAAGGCTTTTGAGCAAAATATGATTGAGGCGTACAAGTCAATCTACCGAATCAGAGATGGATTTGACATTGCCAAAATGGTTGATATTAATATAATATATGAATTTAAAAATATTGATTATTCCACAAGCTATATTTTAGAAAAAGATTATTTACCTGAATTGGACGAGGAAGGGGTGGAATTTGGGCAAAACTTAATAGATGCAGTGCGTGAAAATCTGATTTTGATAGAGCAAAGAATAGCCTTTTATAAGAAGATAGACAAAGAATTAGAGAAGATAAAGATACAGCAACAAAGTCGCAGAAAGCTACAAGCTGTAGCACAAAATCTCAAAAACCTACAAGAAAAAAACACCAATAAAATTATAGAAGAATCTTTCTCAGGGAATGAGCTTGATATGGAAACTCGCATACTTTCTGAGTTAGAATATCTTTCACAAAAAGTGCATAACTTAGACGATATTGAAAAGTCTGTTCAGCTTAAAGAGCATATTAGTTGGTTTAAAAAACAATAGTATGGTTTACCCCAAAGTTTAGACAAATTTAGTGTAAAACTAAGGTGTAGTCCGTTTGGTTAATTTTTTGTAATTGGAGGCACTCCGCTTAATTTACTGTCCAAAAAATAGGGTACATTATATATATCCTTATGCAAAAATTGCTATACAGGTTTTTGTTCTTTCATCTTGCTTTATTTTGCTCATCGCTTGTTGCTTTTTGCCAAGAAAGGCGTTGCGATAGTGTGATAGATTCTTCTTTTACCTCGTTCAATCAGGAAATTGAGCTACTTATTGCCAAAAAAAAGAAAAATCAGCACCGCCTTCGCACCGAAGAAACTGTATATGTCATTCCCGTGGTTTTTCATATCATTCACAACGGAGAGCCTATGAATCAAGGACTTAACCTGAGTATGGCTCAGGTGTACAGTCAGTTTGAAGTGCTGAATCAAGATTTTAGGCGAAGAAATTCGGATAGCTTGCGCACTCCCAAAAAATTTGGCGGTGTTGCTGCGGATACAAAAATAGAGTTTGCCTTAGCAAGAATAGACCCCTTGGGTGTGCGTATGAAAGAAATAGGCATTCATCGGTACAATGGCGGCAGGAATATTTGGAATCGTACTGATTTTGAAGCATTGGTAAAGCCTCCTACTATCTGGAATCCTACCGAATATTTGAATATTTGGGTAACAGACCTAAGTGGGCTTTTGGGGTATAGCAAGTTCCCTACGGGTTCGGGTTTGCAAGAAGGTGGCGGCTGGGAGCAAAGTCCTAACGGAGCAGTTACTGATGGCGTAGTGATAGATTTTCAGGCTTTTGGCTCCAACAAAACCATCAGGCAGTTTAACCTACGTACAAAGTACAGCTTAGGACGCACCCTCACCCATGAGATAGGACATTTCTTAGGACTTATCCATATTTCGGGAGATGGCGGCTGCGAGAAAGATGATTTTTGCGAAGATACCCCTCTGCAAGATGGAAATAGTTACGATTGCAAAGGTGGGCTTGTTTCGTGTGGGGCTGAAAACATGGTACAGAATTACATGGATTATTCAGATGATACTTGCATGAATCTATTTACCAAAGAGCAAGCACTGCGCATGAAAACAGTTCTTGAGAATAGCATCAGACGGAAAGAATTACTACTATCAAAAGTAGCTATCAAGCCCGTAAACCCAAATCCAGCAAATAGTATTTTGCTGTTTCCCAATCCTGCCATTAAATTTGTGAATATCGATTATGACAATATAACTATCCAATCGTATCTGATATATAACCAGTTAGGGCAGATTTTGCGACAGCAACAAGTCAGCGAAAAACTATACACGATAGATTTTGACGGGCTAAGTGCGGGCTTGTATTTCATGGTTTTTTACATGGATAAAAAAATCGAAATTCAGAAATTATTACTTTTAGACCAAGTGAATTGAAGGCATCAGTTTGGACATTCTTATCTGTTTGCATAAGAACTTTTTTCAATCTCATCATCAGCAAATTGTTTGCTACTTACTTTGGGGCAAGTGGGCTTGCCTTGTTAGCTCATTTTCAGAACTTGCTCGGCATGGTAACAGCTCTTGCAGGTGAGGGCTTAAACAAAGGCATCATTAAGCATCTTGCGGATAGACAGTTGAAAACAGAAGATAGACAAGTGTTTTTTGTTGCAGGTTTGTGCATAAACGTACTCATCTTTTTAGTGGCTTGCCTATTGGCGTTTTTCTACCAAGAAAATTTGATGCTTATTTTTGGTGAGAGTTTTTCTTTTGGAATATGGGCATTATTTGTAGGTATCCCCTTGTTAGCCAACTTATTAAATCTGTTTCTAATTGCCGTAGTCCAATCGGAGCAGCACTACAAACTATTTGCTTTTCTAAATACGTTAAACATCATACTAAGTACATTGTGTATCTATTTATCAATGTATTATAATGCCATCACATTCGCACTTATAGCCTACGGAATGGGGCAGGGAATTTCTTTATTTATCACACTTCCATTTGCTCGGAAAATACTGCAACAGTTCATCAATCTAAGTGCATTATCTACTCAAAAAATCAAGCAAAAAGCATTGCTATTAACTGATTTTATGGCAATTGGCTTGAGCATTGTGCTGTTCAACCGCTTTGGCGTGTACCTACTTCGGGAATACAATATCACCGTTTTTGGTATGGAGCAAACAGGGTTTTGGGAGGCTATCATGCGGCTTTCCGAAGGCTATACCTTCGCGTTCAATGCTACTTTTGTAGTAGTTTTTTATCCAAAAGTGAGCAGTTTGGTAAGCGAACCAGAAAAACTGCGAAAATACTTAGGACAGACTTTCAAAATATTAATTCCATTGCTCGCTGTGGGGCTATATGCTGTCTATTTCCTAAGGGTACACCTAATTGTTTTGCTATTTGACGAATCATTCTTGCCCGCTTTGTATCTTGTCAGTGGAGTGATAATTGGCGATTTTTTCAAACTCATCAACTATTTGCTTTCCAATATCCTGATGGCACAGGGGCGTACCAGACTGTTTATAGCTTTGCAGGGCATCTTTGTGGGTCAGTTCTTTCTGAGTGTTTATTTTTTAGCCCCAACTTTCGGACTTTCCTCATTGCCACTTACTTGGCTCATCAGTTATGTGGTTTCTGTGTTTGTATTGCTGCTTATTTTGAGGAAAACTTTGTGGGGCTGCTAACCATTATCCATATTTTACGTAAATAAGGATAGTATTTTACCCCTACAAAAATGAAAAATATACTGTTTATTGGCTTATTACTTTTATCACTTTTTTGCCAAGCACAAGAAATCCGCTCTTTTGCACACCAAAAAATGGTTCGCTCGGTCGCTTTTTCGCCTGATGGTAGTTTTATCTTGACAGGTAGCGAAGACAAAACGGCGATACTCTGGGACTTGCAAGGGAAAATTTGGCAAACCCTAAAAGGACATCAGGGCATTATCCGCAGTGTCGCTCTTTCCCCCGACGGCAGTTATGCACTCACAGGCGGCGATGACAATACGGCGCGGCTCTGGAACTTGCGAACAGGGGCTACTACGCAGGTTTTGGCACACACAGACCCCGTAGGCGCGGTTGCGTTCTCGGCAGATGGCAAATATATCCTCACAGGTTGTCATGACCACGTTGCTCGAATCTGGGACTACGAAGGCAATGTTCTCCAAAGTCTTTACCATGAGTCTATCATTCGTTCGGCGGCTTTTGCCCCTAATAGCAAACTTATTTTGACTGCCAGCATGGACGGCACCGCCTCCATTTGGGATTTGCAAGGCAAAGAAATGCAGAAATATATAGGACATACAGACCAAGTTTTTTGTGCGGCTATCTCCCCAAAAACACAGCATATTTTAACGGGTAGTTTTGATGAAACTGCTAAAATTTGGGATAGCAAAGGCAAAGTAATCAAGACATTAGCTAATCTTTATTGGGTGAGTGCTGTAGCTTTTTCGCCCGATAGCAAGCTCATCTTAACGGGCAGTTTCGACCAAACCGTAAAACTTTGGAATCAGCAGGGCAAGGTAGAACAGGAGTTCAAAGGGCATGGAGACTGGATTACCTCCGTAGCTTTTTCCCCCGATGGCAAGTACATCATAACAGCAGGAAATAATACCGCCAAACTTTGGGATATTTCTTTCATTAAGCCAAAAAACACCCCACAAGCACCGCAAATTTCGTGGAACAATACTATTTTTAGTACAAAGCAAAAAAACTTTATTGTGGATGCTTGTATCCAATCTTCTACGCCCTTGCAAAGTATGCAAGTCTATGTAAATGAAGGCATCCAGATAGAAAAAGCAACCAGAGGAATAGGTGTAGTACCGAGTGGGGCTTGTGATGTGCAGCTAAAAAGGAACATCTTGCTCAGGCAAGGAGAAAACCAAATAAAAATAGTAGCTGCCAACTCAAGCGGAGTAGTTACCTCAAAAATATTGGAAGTAACTTATACGCCTGAAAAAGAGATGAGTATCGCTTCTGCAAAACGCATCGCCCTCGTGATAGGGAACAAAGACTACAAAAATGCACCGTTGAAAAATCCTGCAAATGATGCAGAAGCAATAGCCACCGAGCTAACCAAATTGGGCTTTGAAGTATTAAAATATACGAATCTTAGTCAAAACGAAATGAAAAATGCCATTTTGAATTTCGGGCAAAAAATCAGTACAAGTGGTGGTATTGGCTTGTTCTACTTTGCAGGGCATGGCATCGAGAGAAATGGAGAAACTTTCCTATTGCCTATCGAGGAACGAAACGGACTTAGCTTAGATGAATACACAAACTCTGCTGTAGGACTGAAAAAAGTATTGGGCGAAATGGGAGAGGCAAACAATGTAATGAATATTTTAATCTTAGATGCGTGCCGAAATGATGCAGACAAAAAAGGCATTGTAGGCACTGATATAGCTCCCAAAGGTACTTTTATAGCCTACGCTACACAAGCGGGCGGCAGTGCATTAGACGGAAATGGGAAAAATGGACTTTATACCGAAGAACTTATCAAAGCGATTCGCCAGCCAAGTGTTCGCATAGAAGACGTTTTTATGCAAGTCCGCAAGAATGTGCGTCAGCGTTCCAACGATGCCCAAGTTCCGCGCGAGGTTTCTTCCATCGAGGAAAAATTTTATTTTAAAAAGTAAATTAGTAAAAAATAATTCTTTTGAAAAAGCACATTTTAGTAACTACATTTTGGTCTTTCAAAGATGCCTTAGTGCAGACTTATACACTCCCGTATCTGAAAATCATGCACAAGCATCTGCCCGAAGGGAGCAAAATTTACTTACTTACCATCGAGCAGGAACGCTATCAAATTGAGCCTTCTGAAATCGAGGAGATAGAGCATAACTTAGAAAAGTACAATATTATTTCTATCCGTTTTCCCTACTTTAGCTATGGCTTTCGCTCCCTGCTCAACTGGCTAAGGATTGTCATTTACTTGTTTTTTCTCATTCTTTTCAAAAATATCAAATATATTCATTCCTTCTGCACTACTTCGGGCATGGCGGGCTACTTGCTTTCGCTAATGACTGGGCGGACTTACCTCATAGATAGTTATGAGCCTCATGCAGAGGCTTCTGTGGAAAATGGAGAATGGAAAAGAACAAGTTTTAGGTTTAGGCTTCTATTTTTTTTAGAAAAAATGGAGTCGCATAGGGTAAAATATATTATTTCCGCAACAGCAGGCATGAGGAAGTATGCCTTAGAAAAATACAATGCAACTTTTGAAAATTTTTATGTAAAGCCTGCCTGTGTTGATTTAGATTTGTTTTCTTTCAAAAATAGAAAAAATACAAATTTGGTCGAAGAGTTTGGCTATGAAGATAAAATAGTGTGCGTGTATGCGGGCAAATTTGGCGGTATTTATTTAGACAAAGAAATTTTTGATTTTTTCAAAGTAGCTGATGATTACTGGGGTGATAAATTTAGGCTGCTGATTCTGACCAGTCATAAACCTGCCGAAATACAAATGAGATGCCAAGCAGTAGGGATTGATTTTAGTAAGGTAGAAGTACGTTTTGTAAATCATGCTCAAATAGCTGATTATATGGGACTTGCAGATTTTGCGGTTACGCCTGTAAAGCCTATTCCCACCAAACGCTACTGCACGCCCATCAAAGACGGTGAGTATTGGGCATTGGGCTTGCCAATAGTCATCACACGAGATATTTCTGATGATTCTGAAATTGTGCAAAAACATGGTATTGGCTCAGTGATGAATCGCTTTACCGCAGATGAATACCTACGCAACGTTAAAGAAATAGATGACCTACTCAAACTGTATCCGCTCCCCGACCTCTATGCCAAAGTACGCAAAGTAGCCGAGCAGTACCGAAGTTTTGCCATTGCTGAAAGCATCTACCACGAAATTTATGGAAATTTCTAATTACGAGCCATAGCGAGCATAAAAACTTGAATTTTTAGTGAAATAAAAAGAGATAAATTTTTAGTAGTTTCTATATTTACCATTCTTTTCTCTTTTCATATCTAAAAAGGGAATCTAAAAAAATTTAGCAAGCAAACTCAACATCCAAATTTATGAGAATTGGCATTTTTTTCGGCGGGCAGCCTCGTGAGCGAGAAATTTCTTTTGCAGGAGGCAAAACAGTTTTTGAAAATATCAGCAAGGCATTATTTATACCCATTCCCATCTTTGTGGATAGTTTGGGAAATTTTATACTCATTGATAATCAATATCTTTACGAAAACAGTATCAGGGATTTTTTCCCCCCCAAGTCATTTATAGAAGACGATACTTTTAGCGTATATGTGGAGTCAGTCGTGGGAGAGGGCATAAATCAAGACCAGATGATTGCCCAGATAGGAAAGCAAATTGAGCCAAAAGACTTCAAAAAGCACTTTGATATGGCGTTTATTGCCATGCACGGACCTCAATTGGAAGATGGTGCTATCCAAGGACTTATGGAATGGTATGGCATACCCTATACCAATTCGGGGCTGCTTGGCTCTTCGGTAGGAATAGATAAAATAGCCCAAAATAGATTGATAGAATTAGTGGGGAAGCAAGGGAAAATTAGTTATACACTCACGCGCCGACATTGGCAAAGTGCTGACCAAATTGCTCTTTTTCACAAATTAGTCCATGAAATAGGCTTGCCTTTGGTAATGAAAGCACCGCATCAAGGCTCATCTATTGGCGTGGCTATAGTCAGAGAAAATAATTTTCATACGTTTAAAGATGCTGTAAATCAGTGCCTTTTTATCCAAAGAATTAGCAAGCTAACATGGCTAAAAATGGACGAAAAAGAGAAAATAGACTACTTGCAAAAACTCACTAACGTAAACGAGGGGATAGGGATGCCCGTAATTTTGGCAGCAGGAGAAACGATAGAAGACGAAATTAATGGGCATTTTTGCTATCACCCCCAAGAGGTAAAAGATAGGTTGGATTTTCATTTTCGCTTCGGAGATGATGATATTTCGCTTATTTCAGCAGAAAGTGAAACCCAGCTATTGATTGAAAACTTCATTCATGGCAAGGAGTTTTCGTGTGGGGTAATCCAAGACGAGAATGGAGAACCGATTGCCTTGCCGCCCACTGAAATTATTTTGATGGCAAAAACTTTTGACTTCAACTCCAAATATCAGGCGGGGGGAAGCCGCAAACGCTTGCCTATGGAAGCAAGTATGTCAGAACTGCTTGATATTCAGGCAAAATGCAAGGAAGTCTTTAAAAATCTTCAGTTCAAGGTCTGCACCCGCATTGATGGATTTCTTACCCCCGATAGCAGGGTACTGCTCCACGACCCTAATACTATCCCTGGAATGTCGCCTACTTCTCTGGTTTTTAAACAGTTTGCCGAAATAGGGCTAAACCCCACGCAAACAATTACTTACTTACTCCGTACGTCTTTGCAGGCACGCTTGGAATCGGGCAAAAACACGCACTTTCTCTGGAAAATGCTATCAGATTTGGATAAAAAAATTGAAAATCAACAACTTGAAAATAAAAATTATAAAAAAATAGCACTTATTTTTGGTGGTTTTGCCAATCCGCAAGAAAGCCTGCAAAAAGTGAGAAAGGAATATGCAAAAGTGGCTTCATCAGCAAATGCTTCGCCCATACTTATCTATTTGACGGGTACGCAAGAGGAGCATATATACTACATTTTTCCATTCAATTTGCTTTTCAAAGAAGATATCAATGAAATTAATCAATATTTGCTGGCTGATAAACACCCACTTATCATAGAAACGATGAAAAATGCAAGGGAAATAACAGCAAAATATGCGAATAAAATTTTGGATAAAGGCTTGAAAATCAGTTATGAAGATATAAGTAAGATAGCAGAAGAAACCGTTAGTGTTTAAGGGTTTTTAATCCTTCTATTACGAGGCGTGCCTTGTCTTTGCCAATAAAAGCCGCTATCTCTGCGGGGTCAGTTTCTACTATTTTCTTTACAGATTTGTACTTTTTCAATAGTTTTTCTGTAGTTGCTTTGCCTATGCCCTCTATTTCTTCCAAGCGACTTACAATGCTATTTTTGCTACGCAAATCTCTATGGAAAGTAATGGCAAACCTGTGTGCTTCATCTCGGAGGCGTTGGATTAGCTTGAGGGATTCAGATTTTTTGCTAATCATGATAGGCAGTTCGTCTTCGGGATAATAAAGTTCCTCCAAGCGTTTGGCAATGCCAATAATAGGAATTTTTCCATACAGATTTAAGGCTTTGAGGGCATCACAAGCCGAACTTAGCTGCCCTTTTCCACCATCAATGATGATGAGCTGAGGAAGGGAGGCTTTTTCTTCTAATAGGCGAGTATATCGGCGTGTAACTATCTCATACATAGAGGCAAAGTCATTTGCACCTATCACAGTTTTTATTTTGAAATGCCTATAATCTTTCTTGGAAGGCTTGGCATCTTTGAAACAAACCATTGCCGCTACGGGGTTCGTTCCCTGAATGTTGGAGTTATCAAAGCACTCGATGTGGTCGGGGCGGACTATCAAGTTCAAATCTTTCTTCATCTGCTCCAAAATGCGTTTATTGGCTGAGTTGTCTTTGATTTCCACTTCCTTATTCATGCGTTCTTTTTTCTTGAAAAGTGCATTTTTATAGGAAAGTTCTACCAATTTTTTCAAATCTCCAATTTTGGGAACTTGTATGTCCAACCCTTCTATTTGTAGCTCTATGTTGCTAATAATCTTGGTGTTATATATTTGGTATTTAGATGGATTAATGCTATTTTCTGTACTTTCTCCTCCCTCTATTTTCCTTACTACGAAATATTTGCTACGAAAATCCAAAATGACATAAGCCAAAATTTCGCTGTCCGCTTCATCTAATTTTTTCTTGACCGTAATGGTCTGAGTTTGGGTAATAGCCCCGTTTTGGATATGCAAATAATTGATATAGGCGGCTTTTTCGTCTGAAGTAATTGCAAAAACATCTACATCAGAGATATTAGGATTTGCTACCAAAGAGCGAGATTGAAAGTTCTCCAAAGCGTCTAATTTGTCTTTGTAAGCTTGGGCTTCCTCAAATTTCCATGCGGTGGCGGCTTCTTGCATCTTTTGCTTAAAATAATTGGTAGCTACGCCTATTTTCCCTTTCAATACGTTGATAACCTGCTCAATATCTTTCTGATAATCGTCTTCTACTTGTAGTCCTTCGCAGCCTCCTTTGCAGTTTTTGATATGGTATTCGAGGCACACTTTAAACTTTTTCTTTCTGATGTTTTCTTTCGTAAGCGAGAAACTGCATGAGCGAATGGTATAAATTTTCTTTAGCAAATCGAGCAAGATATTCATTCCTTTCACGCTTGCATAGGGTCCAAAATAGGTACTTCCCTCTACATCATGCCTGCGGGTAGGGAATACGCGCGGAAAAGGCTCATTGGTGATGCAGATATAAGGATAAGTTTTATCGTCCTTGAGCAAGATATTGTACTTGGGCTGATTGGCTTTTATCAGGTTGTTTTCCAGCAAGAAAGCATCAAACTCAGTATTGACAACTGTATATTCGATTCGGCAAATCTCCGACACCAATCGCTGCGTTTTTCTGTTCAAGTCTGCTTTGTTGGCAAAATAGCTACTCACCCTATTTTTTAGGTTTTTCGCCTTGCCCACATAAATAATGATACCTTCACTATCAAAATACTTATAAACGCCAGGCTCTGTGGGCAAAATTTTGAGTGTTTCGGAGATTTCTACCTTGCTTACATTGCTCATAATCTATCTTTTATCAAATTCAGCACATAGTTTCTATCTTCGGTGCTGTGCCGCACGTCCAAACCATTTACATCAATGACTAATAATTCAGAAAGATTGTAGTTTTTGAAGTATTCGCTATAATGACCGCCAAGCGAGTCCCAATAACTTCGATTGACCGCTTTTTCAAAATCTCTGCCTCTTTCAGCTATTCGGGCGATGGCATTATCAACTGTAATATCCAAATAAACCATCAGTTTTGGGCGTTCTATATGCTCTAACATATTGAATAAGAGTTCTTCGTACAAATCGTACTCCTCTACTGACATCATATCGCCTTCCATGAGTAGCTTGGCAAAAATCACATCTCCGTAAATACTCCTATCCATCACGCAACCCGCAAGCGTAGCCGCCTCTTTGAGCATTTTGAATCTCTTGTTGAGAAAATAGATTTGGATAGGGAAACTGTATCGCTTCTGGTCGTAATAAAATCTATCTAATAGGGGGTTGTTATCAACAGGCTCTTTGAAAAAAAGCAAATTCATTTCTTCGGCTACTATCTCTCCAAGCGTAGTCTTGCCCGCACCTACCACGCCATCAATACAAATCACTGACTCCATAATTTGTTCTTTTACAACAGTTTGTTCAAAAAATATTTTGTAATACGTGCTTATTTCTTTATTCATTTTTCTGATTTTTACAGCCCGCAAAGTTAAGCATTATCTTTCCCATTTTCTTTATGGCTGTTCTATCAAAAAATCTTCAATTTCTTTGTGTTCGCTCATCATATTTACCCCAATCAGATAAATTTCCTTGCCTTGCCCCAAGTAGGGGGCAAAGTAATTTCTTTCCTTGATTTGTTCCATCGCCCTCTGGCTCGATTGGTCTAACTTGAACTCAAACAGAAATACTTTATTTTCCAAAAATACGATACAATCCAACCTTTCTCTGCCGCTATTGATTTCTATTTGAGTGAAATAACCAAGCAAACGCAGGGTAAGGAAGCAAATAGCGTGGTAAAATTTTTCTCTGTTTTCCAAGAAATAGTCGCGGGGAATGGCTGCAAAAAGTGCATTAAAAATAATTCTTACTTCCTCAAAGTTGGTGCTTTTCAGGGCGTTATACAGATTAAAAACCAAAGGCTGCATTCGAGTAGGCTGTAGGTCGGCGTACTCTACCAAAAGAAATTGATTGAATGCATCACGCACTTCCGTATTGGGAAAGTCCAAACGATACATTTCAAAACCAACGTCTTCTTTGATAGTCAGGTAGCCCGTTTGGAATAAAACAGACACATAATCTAAGTTTTTTAAATCGCTACTATCAAAAGAAGCATGACCAACATTGATGTTTTTTAGTTCGTAATGAAAGCCTTTTTTCAATAATTTGGTCAGAAAAGTAGGCGTGCCTGTAGAGAACCAATAATTATCAAATTTCTTATGCTGGAAAAATGATAAGATAGAATACGGATTGTAAACGAAATTTTGTGCGTCCCAGCTGTAGCCGTTGTATCTTTTTCTAATTTCATCTAATAATTGAGCTTTACTTTTATTGAAAGTAATACACAGATTATCAATTCTTTCATCAAAATAAAATTCTAATTCTTCTTGTGTATAGCCGACTATGGTCGTAAAATCGGGAGCAAGCGTAATGTCGGAAATATTGTTCAAATCGGAGAAAATACCAACTTTGGAAAATTTGGAAACGCCTGTGAGAAATACAAATTTCAAATGTGCATCTAAGGGTTTGATGGCAGAGTAAAGGTTTTTTAAAATTTCTCTGTTTTCAGTTGCCTTGCCTGCATCTTCCAAATAGTCGATAATTGGTTTGTCGTATTCATCTATGAGCAAAACAACTTGCTTTTCGGCGGACATTTTTACAATGAGTTCTCGGAGTTTCAAACCAATACCATTACTTTCCAAAATTATGGAGTGATTTTCTGCTACTTCGTCAAGCATGAGGCGAATGGCATTTTCAGTACCTATCTCCTTGTGTCCTGCTGCTCCAAAGTCTATTTTGATGACAGGGTAAGGCTCAAAATTCCAATGAGTTTCTATCCAAAGCCCTTTGAAATAGTGCTTATTCCCTAAAAAAATTTCTTTTATCGTATTGACTAACAATGACTTACCAAAGCGGCGTGGACGGGAGAAAAAGTAATATTTCCCCTCTATCAAGAGTTTGTGTATTAGCTTAGTTTTGTCTATGTATGTATCGCCGCTCTCGCGAATAGTGCTAAATTCCTGTTTGCCAAGTGGTAAGTTTTGCATTGATTTTCCTTGTTAATTGCTTTGCAAAGATAAGAAAATCAATGAAATTAGAAAAATATAGCCACTCTTTTAGCCATGGCAAGAGGTGATTTCCTGATAGGGTTCTATGTACGGACTTAGGTAAGGAATATTGAGGTTTAAGCCTCTGATAATTAGCAAAATACCTACACAAACTACAAAAACAGGGATTAATTTATTTAACTTAAATCGTATAGAAACAGGCATTATTTTCCCAGAAATGCTCAAGGCAAAAAGCATCGGCATCGTACCTAACCCAAATAAAAACATATAACTTGCCCCGTAAAAAGCATCAGCAGTAGCAATGGCTACAAAGACAGCAGCATAAACCAATCCGCAGGGCAGAAGTCCATTCAAAATACCTAACGTAAAGGTGGATAAGAATGAGTTTTGAATTTGTAAGGGTTTAAAAAGTTGTTTGGCTTTTTGATAAAACTGATATAAAAAAGGAAAATTTTGAGTGGGAAGCAAGACGAAGCCAATCATGCAAATTCCTAAGAAAATAGAAAGATATTGCTGAAAACCAGCTACATACAATCCTCTGCCGAATAGCCCAAAAAGCAAACCAATCATTGCGTACATGAGCGAACGCCCCAAGTGATAGATTAAGGCGTTTTGCCAATGTTTTGCCTGCACCGCCAAGACGATGCCACCGCACATCCCTACGCAGTGGAAACTTCCTAAAAGCCCTGTGATGAAAGCTACTAACATAAATTCAAATGTTTGATTTTTAAGTGTTTAAAGTTCAAGGTTCAAGTGTTTAATGTTTTTTTGCCCAGATTTATGCTTAGAGCATTATTTTTTCTTTATATAAAAAGTTTTTCCCTTCGCTTTTCCAAGAAATAATAATATTGCATAAGCCTTTGAGGTTTGCAGGCAAGGTAAACTGCTGTATATTTTCGGCAGTAAGCTGAAAACTAATATCTTGCGACTGGTCTGAAGTCTTCAAAATTTGCAAACGCCCTTCGGGATTTTTTATTTCTGTTGGCAAAGTAACTTCTATGAAATTGACACTTTTATCATGCTTAATGATGGGCTTTGCAGACAATTTCGCTACATTTTGTTGTGCTTCTTGGAGTTTGTCGTAGCCCAAATCTTGCTCATAATAATCTTCTTGTGGCGTTTCGTTGGTCGAGAAAACCATCTCGTAGCCCATCCAGACCATGATTAGTACAAATATAGCAATGGCAATGCTTACGTATTTCATTCGAATTAATGTTTAAGGTGAGGCAAACGAAGTTTCTGCGTCTGTGATGAGCTTTCCGTTAGCGTCGTATGCTTCTATTTTTAGTTTTGTTTTATAGCTATGTATGTCTTTTTTTTGAATCAGTATAAAAAATGAAGTCTTTACTGTGCCTTGCCCTATTACGGAGATTCTTGTATCCTGACTTACCATTTTTACCGTTCCATCTTTTACTTTTAGCACCAAATCCAATTTTTCATTTGTTTTATTTACAATTTCTAAATTATACAAATTACTGATAGTCAGGGAGTCAGGCTGTTGAAAAAGCAAGCCTTGCGTTCTGAATACAGTCATTTCTACCTCTTTCCGACTCAGTAGGAAATAGGTGAGTAGCCCAAGCAAAAGCACCAATACTGTGGAGTAGGCGGCAATGCGGGCGGTAAATCTCAAAGGCTTTTTCTGTGTAATTCCCTCGATAGAATCGTAGCGAATGAGTTTTTTAGGTCTGCCTATTTTCACCATTACCTCATCACAGGCATCGATACAAGCTGTGCAGTTGATACATTCTAACTGTGTGCCGTTGCGAATATCAATCCCCGTTGGGCATACCTGCACGCATAAACCGCAAGCAATACAATCTCCTTTGGGAGGAGTAGAAGCTGGTTCATTTTTGTTCATCTTCCCACGCGGCTCCCCCCGAACAAAATCGTAAGCAACTACAATGCTTTTATTGTCCAGTAATACGCTTTGCAAACGACCGTAAGGGCATACTATGATGCAAACCAATTCGCGAAAATGTGCAAAAACGTAATAAAAAGCACCTGTAAAGATAAGCAAACTCACGAATAGTGTCGGGCTATCAAGCGGAGAGTGCGTTACTAATTTTTGCAACTCTGCTGTCCCTACCAAATAAGCCAAGAAAATATTGGCAATAGAAAAGGAAACTATCCAAAAAATAGTATGTTTTAATGTTTTTTTCCAGATTTTTTCCGTAGTCCAGTCGCCTTCGTTCAGCCTGCGTTGGGCATTGGCATCTCCTTCTATCCAAAACTCTATCCTTCTGAAAATTAGTTCTAAAAATACTGTTTGGGGGCAAGCCCACCCACAAAATACTCGTCCGAAAACAACAGTAAAAAGAATAATAAAAACTAAAAAAGTTAGCATTGCTAAGGCAAAAATATAGAAATCTTGTGGGAAAAATATTTGCCCAAAAATCACAAATTTTCGCTCTAAGATATTAAAAAGGAGAGCTTGTTGTCCGTTGATTTGGACAAAAGGAGCAGCAAACAAAAAAGCAACTAAAGTAAGTCCGAAGGCATTTCTCGCCTTGAATAGTACGCCATCTACACTTTTGGGGTACATTCTTTTTACGCCACCTTTTTTGTCTAATACACCGATTGTATCTCTGAAATCCATTTTTTTTACATTTTATCTCCTTGCGGTGCTTTGCCGTTCGGAGGGTTAGTACCTTTGAGGGAGGTTATAAAGTTAGCAATATTGCTCATCTGCGTGGGCGTAAGTTGCGTTCCCCATGCTACCATGCCTTTTTCAGGGACACCATACTTAATAGTTTTGAATACGGCAGCAAGTTCGCCACCATGTAGCCAATAATCATCTGTGAGGTTAGGTCCTACGCCGCCTTCACCCGCTTGTCCGTGGCAGGCAGCACAATACTGCACGTAAGTTCCTTTCCCCGCAGCAAGAACACCTTCCTCTTTGCTTTCTTTGATATTATTTTCGTTAATGTCATCAACGGGAGAATTTTTCAATCGCTCCTGCGTAGCTAATTGGGCTGCAAATACTTCGGTGTCATACTCTTGCTTTTGCATAGGGGCTAAGTTCCAATTATGATAGACCAGCAAATAAACAAGCCCGAAAGCTACAGTTCCGTAGAAAAGTGCATTAAACCATGCAGGAACGGGATTATCTAATTCTTGGATACCGTCATAATCTTCGTTCAAAAGCAGTTCTTTTTCTTGGGCAAGTGGCTTGAGTCCGCCTATCTTTTGCCAAAATTTATCCATATCGGGGGTTGCCTTGCCTGCCACGTCAGACATACTTCCTATCATACCCGCCAAAGACATAACCATCACTAATAGTACAAAAATAATACATATCAGGATAGCTATAGCAGCCAACAAGAGTATATCGCCGTCATTTTGGAACATTGCTACAAAAACTTGTGTGTATATTTTCATGTTTTTATCTTAATTTTTTTATTTAAATGCTTAATAAATAGTTGCTTACTGCTCAATATCCGATTTTTCGAGTGGGATATTTTTCAAGTAGTTAATTTCTTTTTTATCAAAGAACCACAAGCGGACTGCAACCGCTATGAAAAATAGCAAGAAAATCAGTAAGGAAAATATCAGGTAGGCATCATAGCCCGTAACTCCTGCCAAGTGTTGTTTGAACATAATCTTAATAATTAATTTTTTGATAATGAATTACTAATGATAATTTTTAATGCTTTTATGACTACTTAAAATTACTTGATAACTTTAGCAAATCATTAGACTATTAGCCATTGGTCATTAGTAATTCTTTTTTTACTACTTTTTAATGTCAGTTCCCATTCTTTGCAGATAGGCAATGAGGGCGATGATTTCCCTGTCAGATTTTACCTCTATTTTTTCAGCCTTCAAGTTATCGGCAATCGCTTGCGCTTGCTCTTTGAGTTCGGCGGGAGCGTTAGAGATACGCATAGCTGTATAAGGTACGCCAAGTGTTTGCATTGCTTTCATTTTGTCTTGAGTATTGGTAATATCCAACTCATTCTCGTGTAGCCAGCCATAATTCGGCATGATAGACCCCGGCGACATAGAGGTAGATTCCCGCATGTGGAAGTAGTGCCAAGAGTTCGGATATTTGCCACCTTCACGCATCAAATCGGGACCTGTTCGCTTAGAACCCCATAAAAACGGGTGGTCATAAACATATTCGCCAGATTTGGAGTATTCGCCATAGCGTTCGGTTTCCGAGCGGAAGGGGCGAATCATCTGTGAATGGCAGTTATTACAACCCTCTTTGATGTACAAATCTCTGCCCTCTAATTCCAATGGCGTGTAAGGCTGAACAGATGCAATCGTAGGAATGTTACTTTTGATGAGCAAAGTAGGTATTATCTGTACCAAGCCACCGATAGAAACAACAACAAGCGAAGTAATCATCATCAGAATAGGGCGATTTTCAAAAACTTTGTGCCAATGTTCTCCCTTATGGCTTACATTTTTATAAACCGTAGCCTCCGTAGCCTCATTTGCCAAGAAAGAACCTTGCTGTGCAGTTTTTAATAAGTTATAAAGCATGACAATAAATCCTGCAAGATAAAAAGTGCCACCTACGCCTCTTGCGGCATACAAAGGAATTACGCGAGTTACGGTTTCCAAGAAATTTGGGTAGCGAAGTACGCCTTCGGGAGTGAACTCTTTCCACATCAAGCCCTGCGTAAAGCCTGCCCAATACATAGGAATAGCGTAAAACAAGATACCTAAAGTGCCGAGCCAAAAATGAACAGAAGCCAAAGATTTAGAATACAAAGTAGTGCTATAAAGTCTTGGCACTAACCAATAAGCTATTGCAAAAAGCATAAATCCGTTGAAACCAAGTGCGCCTACGTGTACGTGAGCTACTATCCAGTCTGTAAAGTGAGCGATAGCATTTACGTTTTTCAAAGAAAGCATCGGTCCTTCGAAAGTAGCCATACCATAGGCAGTAAGCGAAACTACCATAAATTTGAGGATAACATCTTCACGAACCCTATCCCATGCCCCACGCAAAGTCAGCAAGCCATTAATCATTCCGCCCCAAGATGGAGCTATGAGCATTACCGAAAAAACAACACCCAAAGACTGCACCCAATCAGGCAAAGAAGTATAAAGCAAGTGATGAGGGCCTGCCCAAATATAAAGGAATATCAACGTCCAAAAGTGCAAAATAGAAAGTTTATAAGAATAGACAGGTCTATTCGCCATTTTAGGCAAGAAATAATACATCATCCCCAAAAATGGGGTAGTGAGGAAAAAAGCCACAGCATTATGCCCGTACCACCACTGCACCAAAGCATCTTGCACGCCCGCATACGCAGAATAGCTTTTAAAGAAAGTTACGGGTAACTCAAATGAGTTAAAAATATGCAAAATAGCTACGGTTACAAAAGTAGCAATGTAAAACCATGCCGCCACATAAATATGCTTTTCTCGTCTTTTGATAATCGTCCCTAACAAATTGATACCAAAAACTACCCAAATCAGGGCAATCGCAATGTCTATAGGCCACTCCAGTTCGGCGTACTCTTTCGAAGTAGTGATGCCCAAAGGAAGAGTGATAGCGGCAGACAAAATAATAAGCTGCCAACCCCAAAAGTGAATCTTACTTAGGTTGTCGCTAAACATACGAGTTCGGCAGACACGCTGCAAAGAATAATAAACACCAGCAAAAATACCATTCCCTACAAAGGCAAAAATAATTGCGTTGGTATGCAAAGGGCGAATCCTGCCAAAAGTGGTATAAGGCAAATCGAAATTGAGGACGGGAAAAACCAATTGAAAGGCTACTATTAAGCCGACAAGCATACCTACCAAGCCAAAAACGAGGGTCGCCAAACCAAAATTGCGGACTATTGTATTATCATATTCGAAGCGTTCTACGCTTTTTTCGACAGTGTCTGCTTCTGTCATGAGTGGTTTCATTTGCTCCATATTGTTTTAAAATGAGAATATATTTTTATCAAGATTATTTGTTACCAATTATTGCTTTTTGCCCTTTTCTTCGAACAATATCCGAACAGAGGGCGTATAGTCGTCGTCAAACTGACCATGCTTGAGGTTATAAATGAAGACCCCCAAAAAGAGCAGAGAAACGGACAAACTAATGGCTAAAAGAACATAAATAACTTCCATAATGTAGTGTTTTTTTCTTTTCACAAAATACGGCAAGGAAAAACAAAATAAAGATGATATTTATCAGCAATAAAGATGATTTTTGTCATCTTTTTAGTAAATTTGCTTACTATATACGTCTTTAAATTATTACTAAGAAAGTATATATGCTAAAGGTTTTAAGGACAAATACAATACTGTATTACTTAAACAATTACTCAAAATTATGAAAAAGCATATTGATAATATTTTTTGTAACAAATGTCAAAATTCCAATCAGTCTTTGATTAAATTTTGTACTGCGGAAGAAGTTCATGAAATTAATGCTACCAAGACTTGCATTAGCTACAAAAGAGGTGATTCTTTATTCCATGAAGGGGCATTGCCATTGGGAATTTTTTGCGTTAATGCTGGGTCGGTAAAAGTAGTAAAAGAAGCAAGCGGAGGCAAAGAGCAAATCGTAAGAATAGCCCAAGCAGGAGATGTCATTGGCTACAAATCGCTCATCATGCAGCAGCGTTATTCGAGCAGTGCGTTTGCTATGGAAGATAGCAAAGTTTGCCTTATTCCAAAAGATGAATTTAACAAACTTTCGTCGAACAATCATAGATTCTATGAAGCCCTGATGAAGCTACTCTGCGAAGACATAGAACGTTCTCAAAACAAAATGGCGGAAATAGCCTACAAGCCTGTAAGAGGCAGAGTAGCCGAAGCACTTATTCTTTTAGGGCAAATGGCTACACCCCAAGGCGTAATAAACCTCACAAGGGAAGATTTAGCAAGTTTTGTTGGTACGGTCAAAGAAACGGTTATCCGAGTGCTTTCCGAACTGAAAAGCGAACAATTTATAGAGATAGACAAGCGACACATCAAAGTATTGAACCTTTCGGGCTTGGAAAGGGTGAGCAATCTATACGACTAAATCGTGTTTTTTACTATTTAACCCACTATTTTTGACCAAAAACTCTTTTTTTTCTCACTTTCTTCTATCGGTGAGTTTTCATTCATTTCTCTTGTAGCATGGTTCTCAATTTCCTTTTCCAATGCTTTGAAAAACATTCCTACTAAAGTATTGGCAACACCGCTAAGAACACGCTGCCCTGTGCGAGCGAGCAAGCCCGACAGATTTGCCTCTCCGTCAAAAAGCATCTCTGTTTCTGTTTCGCTGATAGCCTTCAGGTGTATGTTGCCCTCTGCTGCCACATTGCCTATTTTGCTGTTTTGCTTCATTATCAGCGTAAAACTTTCGGTTGGAACGAGTTTGGTAGTTTCCATCGTTCCCTCGAAAGTACCGCTAACAGGTCCCATTTTTACTTCGCAAATAGCTTTGAAAATACCCGACTCGGTTGCTTCTAACGATTTCAAACTCGGTATTATCTTGGTCAATGTTTCAGGGTCTAATAGCATCGCCCATACTTGTTCTTTAGGGGCATTGAGCGTGTGGCTTCCATTAAGTTGCATGGTAATCGTATTTATAGTTTTGGGAATAATTATTTTCGGAAAGAAAATTAGCTTTCTTTTATCAATAAAGCAAGTGATGAGCAAACTAAATTAAAGTGCAACTAACTAACATGATAGAAATATAATGCAATGTCTATACATTCTTATTTAATCATTTGCCATAGACGATAAAAATAGAGAATTTTATTTTATATTTGACATACAGTCATAGTGAAATACTTTACATAAACAGATAAAAACAATGAAAAAATTAGCCATATTATCTACCATTTTAGTCTTTCTAAACAGTATGATGGATAGCAAAAGCTCGGCTCTTTTCGCACAGGCAAATATGCACAGTGCCAATGCTCAAAATGTTCCTATTGGTGGGAATGCATGGGCAGACAACGGGGCAACTATAGAAAAAGAGGGACTTTCAAACTGGACTGACCCCATTTCTATTTGTACTGCCTATCTGAGGCTTGCCCAAGCTGGCACGCTCAAGCTATCCGTTTTTTGGAATGCAGACAATCAGGGCAATGAAATCAGTATTACTGTTTTGGGTAAAAGCAAAGAAATAGTAAGCAAAGGGAAGGGAGAAAAGGAGTATTATGCAGGCGAATGGACGGTTGGGGCGGCAGGCTATGTTGCTATTTCAATTCAAGGCATAGAAAAGTCAGGAGATAGCTTTGGTGTATTGAAGAGTTTGAAGGTAAGCGGTTCGGCAGTTTCCGACAATATGTCTTATGTGAAAAATGATATAGGTGATTTTTTTTATTGGGGGCGGCGAGGACCCTCTGTGCATCTTAATTTTGATACGGAAGAGCTTGGAGAAATAGAATGGTTTTATAGCGAAATAAATGTACCCAAAAATAATGATGTCATTGGTTCTTACTTCATGGCAAACGGATTCGGAGAAGGCTATTTTGGGATGCAGGTCAATAGCGAAGAAGAAAGGAGGGTGATTTTTTCTGTATGGAGTTCCTACCAAACAGATGACCCGAATAAGATTCCCGAAGACGAAAAGATCATCTTATTGCAAAAAGGCAAAAATGTTTATACGGGCGAGTTTGGGAACGAAGGTTCGGGCGGGCAAAGCTACCTCAAATACAACTGGAAAGCTGGAAATACCTACAAGTTTCTGCTGAAAGGCGCGCCTGCAAAGGGCAATTATACCATTTATACAGCTTATTTTTTTATTCCAGAGGAAAACAACTGGCAGCTAATTGCAAGTTTCAAACGCCCAAAAACCTCTACTTACCTTACTAATTTGTACTCATTTTTGGAAAATTTTATACCTGAAACAGGAAATACAGAGAGAATGGCGTATTATGGAAATCAATGGGCAGTGGATAAGCAAGGGAAATGGACAGAGCTAAAAGCAATTACTTTTACAGCAGATGATACGGCAAGGAAAAATTTTCGCAAAGACTATAGCGGAGGCACAAGTGGGAATACTTTTTACTTGAAAAATTGTGGATTTTACAATGATTTTACCGTAATTGATAAAAAATTTACAAGAAATGCAATAGGGAAGCAGCCCCTCATTGATTTTTCCAAATTGAAATAGTAATTGAACAAATTAAAACGCACTTTTGCCCCTATCTAAATCTTTCCGTAGCGACGGTCGCCCCAGAGGGGAAAGACTTGCTCCCTTCCCCTCTGGGGAAGGGCTGGGGTTGGGGCGGTTATTTTTGTTTTATTACTTAACGTGAACTTGGGATTATTTTTAGGCATAATTTTCAAAATACACATTTGGTTTGTTAGGGTAAAATTGATACGCTATTAGACAAGATAAAATATG
>REAZ01000028.1 GCA_004294445.1 Cytophagales bacterium | reverse complement strand
TCAATATTTTAAAGGTTATAAAAATATTCAGGGCTTGCTGCTACCGACTGAAGAATTAACTACATATTATTTGAATGGTAGATTATATTCGACACAAAAAAGCCTTTCTCTTCCAATATTTTCATGAAAGTAGCTACCGTATTGTAGGCAGGCTTTGGTTCGGGAAATTTCTCGATAATGTCTTTGACAAAACCCTTTTCTAAGTCCCACAAGACTTGCATGATTTGTTCTTCCGCTTTTCTAAGTTGCATTTTCTTTAGTTATGAGTTATAAATTATGAGTTATGAATGAATACAATCTAATTGCAATAAATTAATAATCAAATCATTAGCATATTTATAATTCATCATTTATCATTCATAATCCAAATTTAATACTAATTTTTTAGTTTTACAACTAATTCATTAGGAATTTTTCATTTTTTTCTGAAGAAGGGAAAAATTGGGGAGGAATAGGAGCATCATTGAGGATTTGGGCATTACGCTTGAGGTAAAAATTACTAATTTGCATTGCTATCAGCACCGTAAGCCCTATTCCAATCATTACTAAGTCACCTCCATCAAAGCCCAATAAAGGGGTTAACTTTAGGAACAGTTTTCCCACCACTTTTAAAAGACTCATGCCAGTAACTACATAGCTTCCTATTCGCAGGCTTGGAAATATTTTATCTACTCTATTGATTACTTTGACTTTAGCTCCCTCATAGGCATAGATTTTTATATCTGGAAATTGCTTCAGCTTTTCTATAAATTCCTTTACAAAATACTCGTAGCTTTCATTTTTGTCCACACTGAAGTTATTTCTGATGATGTAGTTTTTTATTTTGATACTTTTACGGTGGCGAAAATCGATGGTGCAGGTATATGAAAAAATATAGTCGCCTTTCTCATATTTTCCGTGCTGGCTTTCTCCTGCCTCTTTCCTCAAATACACTGCTTTTATTGCTTGGTAGGGAATGTCCTCATTTGGATTTTTGAGGATATACTCGTGAGGAATGAAAGCAACATCATTCTCTCTGATGTTGAGTGCGCTATTTTTGAGAGTGTAAGTTGTATAGGCATCTACAAAATGTGTTTCCATGAGTTTTAATTTAAAAAGGCTTTGCTGTTTTTTTAACCAATTATTGACAACAAAAATAGAAAATTTAAGTAAAAATTTGATTCTTCCGTATATTTAGTGCATAGCAATTCATCAGTTCCACTGCGGGAGAACACATGAATTACTGAAAAGGCAATTTTTCGCGTGCTATCTCTCGGTACGAAGTACGTGAAAAACTAAATTAGTTCTTTTTCTGAAGAAGGGAAGGGAAAAATTGAGGGGGAATTGGTTCGCCTGCCTTGATTTGTGCTTTGGCTTTGAGGTGGCGATTGATGAAATAGGCACTACCTGTCCCAAGCAACATAAAAATAGCCCCAATATTGGTGATGAAGCTATCTAAGAAATATAGGAAGGAAAATTTTAGGCTAATTTTGAAGAAAATACTAAGTAGTTTGAGCAGAAAAGCCCCGCCAATCACCGCACTACCTACATACATAGTGGGAAAAAAGCCATCTAACTTTTTAAGCATCTGTATTTTTATGGTTTCATAGACATATACTCTCACATTTGGATAACATTCCAATCTTTCTAATAGTGCCTCTACAAACAATTTAAAGTAATCATATTCAATTACATACGTATTTTCTTTATTTTGTTGGTTCTCCGCTTGTAGGTTTCTAAAAATAAATTTCTGTTTCTTTTTGCTGGCTTTTCTTGCTTGAATGTGGAGAGAATACAAGAAAAGTTGGTCTGACTTATGAGGGAAATTAATACTTTCCTTGCGAAGCGTTACTTCTATAAAATCTTGGAAATCATATTCTTCCACAACTGTATAAGGTATTTTCCCATAGCCTTCATACCTAAACCGTATGCGTTCTAATACCAAATGGCTTTTTTTGAGTACAAAATTTTTAAATTCTTCTTTGAGTTCTATGCGGAAATCTTCCATTGCTAATTTGTTAATATTTTTTGTTCTTTTTCTGAAGAAGGGAAAAATTGAGGCGGGATTCAATAATTTCTCGATAGTAAAGTTAAAAAATTTGCCTTAAAAAAATAGTATGTCAGTATTTTTAGCATAAATGCTGGCTCGCTATCATCTAATCTGATTTGCAAATAGGGACTTATTTTACTTTATTTTTGATATTATGAATACTATTTTATATATTTGCAGCGATTTATTATAACTATTTTAATATTTTTTTGTATTTTTACTGTTTTTTACCCCAAAAAATAGTATTGTTGTGTTTTGTACCTAACTAAATTCGGACTTCCTAACAGTGGCTGAACATAGAAAAAAAGAAGATGAATTAAATAAATATGCCAAACAGCAAGACATTTTGCTGAGGGTTTCTACTTTATTTAATACCATAGATGATTTTATCCATCAACTTTCGGAGGTTCTCTCCGTTGTTGGTGATGGTTTAGCAGCCGACCGTGTTTATATTTTTGAGGATTCGGGAGAAGTAGGGAACTTGGTTTGTGAGTGGCGTAGTAATCAGGTCTATGTGCATGATTATTTTACGAATATTTCTTATAAAGCCATTCAATCATGGAAAGTATTGCTTTCCGAGCAAGGCAATATCACCGCACAAAGCACTCAAGCTCTTCCAGAGGACATCAGTCAATTAGTAGAGAGGCAGGGCATAAAATCGATGTTAATTTTACCTATTTGTATCAGAGAAAAAGCGATTGGTTTTTTGGGTCTTGATAATCATCAGCAGCATATTATTTGGGATAATATTGATTTACACTTTCTTAAAGTGGTTTCTAATCTTATTTCCCATGCTTTTGATAGGCATTATTCAGCCAAAGAACTCACACTGACGTTGGAAAATCAGCATCGTATAAATCACGAATTAGTAAGACAAAATAATGATTTACAGCAGTTTACTTATATAGTTTCTCATAATCTTCGCGCACCTATTGCCAACTTATTAGGCTTAGTTTCTCTTTACAGACCGCAAGAGCCTATGCATGAGGTAAATAAGATGTCAATGGAGAATATCAAGATAGTAAGCTATCAATTAGATAGCATAGTGAGAGATTTGAACGAAATTGTAGAAATAAAACAGCATTTGATTGCAGAAATCAAAGAAAATATTTATTTAGAGGAAGAAATGCGAGAGATTCTGAATAGTTTGGAAAGACAAATTTATGTTACTCAGGCACAATTAGAATTCGATTTTACAAAAGTTTCGCATATATTTACAATTCGCAAATATTTGAATAGTATTTTATTACATTTGTTATCCAATGCCCTAAAATACAAGCATCCGAACAGAAATCCGATAATAAGTCTAAGCAATGAAATATTAGACGATTTTATTTGTCTGACTATCAAAGACAATGGCTTAGGAATCGATTTGCAAAAAAATGCAAAAAAGATCTTTGGTTTTCACAGAAGATTTCACTCTCACGTAGGTGGGCGAGGAATCGGATTATATTTAGTTAAGTTACAAACAGAAGCTTTGGGTGGTTGGATAGAAGTAGAAAGTCAGCCAGAACAAGGTAGTGTTTTTAAAGTGTACTTGCCAAAATGAAAAAGATACAGACGGTCTTGGTCATAGATGACGACCCAATCAATAATGTCATTTGTAAAACATTAATTCATACACTCCGCTTTTCGGAGGTAGTACATTCTTTTGTTAGAGCGAAAGATGCTTTGGAATACTTACGCAATGCTATAGAAAGTCAGCCCGAAAAAATACCGCAAGTTCTTTTTCTCGATGTAAATATGCCCGAAATGGACGGATGGGAATTTTTGGAGGAGTACGACAAACTTCCAGCTGATTTCAAAGAGAGTTGTCATCTTTATATGCTTTCTTCCTCCGTAAATAGGGAGGATATGAGAAAATCGGAGCATTATAAGTATATACGTGATTTTATTCAGAAACCACTTAGCCCCGTAAGTCTGGAAGACGTGCAGGGTGGCTACGTGTAGGAAATAAAATAATAGAAAAAAAATGGGCTATCTGTTTGCACAATTCATTTTTTTCTTACCTTTGCCCCCGCAAGTACCTGCGACCAGCTCCTGCGAACTCCGCCAGGGTCGGAAGGCAGCAACGGTAAGTGGTTGAGCGGTGCGACAGGTGCTTGTATTTTTTCCTCGTGCTATAGAGATTCCAGAATTTTTCTCATTTCATTTATATTTCTTTTTTTACTCATCAAATAATTTTCTGATATGAAATTTTTTATAGATACTGCAAACCTAAATGAAATTAGGGAGGCTTATGATTTAGGTATATTAGACGGCGTAACTACTAACCCATCGCTGATGGCTAAAGAAGGAATAAAGGGCAAAGACAATGTTTTTTCGCATTACAAAGCTATTTGCGACATTGTAGGGATAGACGGAGACGTAAGTGCGGAAGTAATTGCTACTGATTTTCAAGGCATGGTGCGAGAGGGAGAAGAGTTGGCGGAAATTGATAGCAAGATAGTGGTGAAGATTCCTATGATAAAAGATGGTATAAAGGCTATTAAGTATTTTACCGACAAAGGGATTAAAACAAACTGCACCCTTGTATTCTCGGCGGGGCAGGCTATCTTGGCAGCAAAAGCGGGAGCTACCTACGTATCGCCGTTTATAGGTAGGATAGACGACATGGGGGCTGACGGCATGGATTTGATAGAACAACTCGTGATTATCTATAACAACTATGAGTTTGAAACTGAAATATTAGCTGCTTCTGTTCGCCACGTAACTCATCTTATCCAATGTGCTGAACTTGGTGCGCATGTGGTAACTTGCCCACTTAATGTAATTACGGGCTTGCTTAAGCATCCGCTCACAGATTTGGGATTAGAGAAGTTTTTGGCTGACGCAAAGAAAATGTAAGATGGTGTTTTGTTTTTCATGTGATAACATATAAGAAATTGACTTTGCCAATGTATCGTGTGTGGAAGCCCACAAATAGGCGCAGCTATGCACGATACGCCAAAGAATTAGAAAAATCTAATTTTTATCTCCCTCCAAAACTATGACAACAAAGCAAAAAGCAATAGACATCGCCCAAATGCTGGAAAGTCTTTTTCCAGAAACGCCCATTCCTTTGCACCATAAAGATGCTTATACTTTGCTAATTTCTGTGCTACTTTCAGCCCAATGCACAGACGAAAGAGTAAACAAAATTACACCTATGCTGTTTGGCAGAGCAGATAATCCCTTTGACATGGTAAAGTTGAGTGTAGATGAAATCAGAGAAATTATCAGACCTTGTGGGCTTTCCCCGCGCAAATCGCAGGCAATTTTTGGACTTTCCAATATTCTGATAGATAAGTACGCAGGGAAAGTACCAGACAACTTTGAGGCATTGGAAAGTCTTCCTGGAGTGGGGCATAAAACGGCTTCGGTGGTCATGAGTCAGTGGTATGGCGTGCCTGCCTTCCCCGTAGATACGCATATTCATAGATTGGCAACACGCTGGGGGCTTACCTCTGGCAAAAATGTAGAGGTAACGGAAAAAGACCTCAAAACCCTTTTCCCAGAAGAAAAGTGGAACAAACTGCATCTACAAATTATTTTCTTCGGGAGGAGTTACTGCCCCGCAAGAGGACATAAAAAAGAACAATGTCCGATTTGTAGCAAATATGGAATAGAAAATTAGCCATTATTCAGCTTACTACTATGCTCAATACGTTAAAAAAAATTTTGAAAAAATATTTTCTCACAAAGGCAGAGTTTAATAAGGAAGCCAAGAAAATTCAATATGAAATTCAGGCAAATCGTTTCCTGCTCGGTCAGCTTTGCTCCCAGCAGCTCAAAAATAAAACCCTTACTCGGCTCAAAGATGCAGAATTTCAGGTATTTTCTCAGTTCGGAGACGATGGCATTATTCAGTACCTTATCCAGCAAATACCTATTGATAACCAAGTCTTTATAGAATTTGGCGTGGAAAAATATACCGAGTCAAATACCCGCTTTTTGCTCATGAACAACAACTGGCGCGGTTTGGTGATAGATGGCGATAAGGAAAATATCGACTATATCAAAGAAGACAGTATTCATTGGCGGTATGACCTAACGGCAGTCTGTTCTTTCATTACCAAAGAAAATATCAATGAATTATTTTCAAAAAATGGTTTTACGGGCGAAGTAGGGCTACTAAGTATCGATATTGATGGCAATGACTATTGGGTATGGGAAAAAATAGACGTGGTAAATCCTATTGTAGTAGTTGTAGAGTACAATAGTGTTTTTGGGACTTTGCCAATTACAATTCCCTACCAAGAAGATTTTGTACGGACAAAAGCACATTTTTCCAACCTCTATTGGGGAACTTCTTTGGGTGCGCTCTATTATCTGGCAGAAGAAAAAGGCTACTATTTTGTAGGGACAAATGATGCAGGAAATAACGCCTATTTCATTAGAAAGGACAAAATAGGCTACCTTAGTCCGCTTAGTATGGAAGAAGGTTTCACAGATTCTAAGTTCAGAGAGTCCAGAAATGAGCAGGGGGAACTTACTTTTTTGAAAGGGCAGGAACGCTTGAAAGCCATTGAAAATTGCCATGTCTATCACGTATCAGAGAAAAAGGTATTTAAAATTAAGGAGTTAATGAGTAATTAGCAGAGAAATAAGTCAATGTTTGCTAAATTTGTAATATGACTCTCTCAGAACTTAATATTTTTCCTTACTACCGACAAACTTTTGTATCTTCCCATAGCCAAGAGGAAATTTTGGAAAAAATAAGGGAATTTACCAAAGAAGGCATTAGTTATCGTGAAAGTGCTTTGAGTAGGCACGAGTTTAATGGAACAGTTGGGGAAAATTCTTTCCTTATCTCTCGCATCATTAGCCAGCCCAATGCCTTTTTGCCACTCATTACGGGCAATATAGAAGGGACAAGAACGGGAAGCAGCATCTTATTTATCAGGTGCGAAATGTTTTATACTACCAAAGTCCTGCTCGTGCTGTGGTCTGTTATGCCCTTGTGCATTTTTATTCTCAATTTATTCTTTACAAGTGGTTATTTTTATGCCCTGCTTGCCCTATTTTTTGGCGTATTTAACTACACCATTACCGTAGCTAACTTCCATAGACAGCGAAGGATAAGCATGGAGGTACTAAGTAAGATATTGGAAAAATAATCGGCAAGATGAAGCCTCTCAAAGACCTGCAAGTTTTTTTTTGACTTTTTCTATATATTTGCAAAAAGCTAATTTTACCACGAAAGCCAATTTTTTATAAATACAATGTCGTGCGCTGTTGTTCTTTTGTCGTTTCAAAATCAAATAGTTTCGGACTTTGTTCTATTTTCTTCTTTCCTTGTACAAATTCCAAACGATATTCATCTGATATTTTACCATTATTTTTTAGTCTGTCTTGTATCATTTCGTAATATTCAGGGTGCAATTCGCAACTTATGAAATTTCTTTTCAAATTTTTGCAAAGCATAATTTCAGAACCACTTCCACCAAATAAAATAAACACATCATCATTTTCTTGCGTACAAGATTTAATAAGCATTTCAACCAAATTTAATGGTATTTGGCAAGAATGAAAAGTTTTATCTTTACTTACGTTTTTTACCAAATCAAAATAAAACCAAGAATAAGGCATACGACCTAAATGCCCCTCTGCCATACGTTGTTTGATACGTTTGTCTGTCGGATTTTGGTAAGGAACGGCTACATTGTCTTTGTAAAAATGATTTTCTACTGACTTTGTGGCGTGCAAAATAGAACGGTGTGCTGTTGTAAAACGCCTATGGCTATGTCCTACATTGGTATTATAAACCCAAACATAGTCTTGTACGTCAAAAGCATTTTCGTCAAGGTATTTTACACGTAAATAAGCATTTTGTTTTGGATAATTCATCATAAAAAGACTGCCTGTTGGCTTTAAAACCCGCATACTTTCTTTTGTAAGTTCTATGTACCAATCAATGTAATCATTCCACTTTTGCGTATAATTTTTGCCCGCATAGTTAATGCCTACATTGTAATCAGGGTCGCCATAAACCATATCCAAACAAGCATCAGGAAGTTGTTTTAAGGTTTCTATAATGTCTTGGTTAAATATTTTGTTTCTGAAATTGTCAAGCATTGTCATTTTTTTATGTAAAGATACTAAACATTTAACTGATAACAAACGGATTTTACAAACTTTATGCTCGTAATATCCAAAGGATTTTCAAAAGTATAAGCCCAAATTTTCAAATTTGTAATGCCGTTTTCAATAGTTTTGACCACATAAACGCCAAAAATTTCTTTGATTTTACCTTGTATGTCTGAAAGTTGGTTTGCCTTATGATAGTATAAAAAAGGGTGATAAATCTGATAAATAGCAAAACTATCAGGTTTTCCATTTTTACCTTCAAAAACGCCAATAGTTCCCTGAAATTCAATAGTCAAATCAATTTCTATCTGTATATTTTCTAATTCAAGGTATAAATCTGAGCCAAAATTATAAGAAAAACTTGTTTTTGTGCGGTGTGGAAAATACGTTTTTGGTCTTTTGGAAATATCAATATCATCAAATTCTGTATCTTTTCCAAATAAAAAATGGTGTAAAATTCGTTGATTATTTGCCACAGACAAAATGTTACTTTCACTACTGTTGTATTCATTCAAAATACTTTTCTTATAATTCCATTGCAAAGTGCTTTCAATTGGCTCAAAATCGTGGTAAACTTTCTCAATTCCTTTGATAAATTGGTGATTTCCGTTGCCTAAATGAATAACTGCATAATCATTTTTAAGCAATATTTTGGGCAATTTGTTTTTATTGTCTATTTTTGTAGCATCAAATGGATTACCAAATCCTACCTTTCTTGCTATATCTTTTACCAAATCATTGTGAAAGATATAATCATTTTTCTGTTCGCAACTTTTAAAAAGTGCAGTTAAAACTTCGTCTTTTTTGTTCATAGTTTTTTGCAAAGATAGTTTTTTTGCAGTAGCATACTGCAATAATATTAACGACATTTTACCAAAACTCTATGAAGTAGTTTTGAGAGAATTGAAACAAGATTTTTAACCGTAGAACGGACTTTAGTCCGTTTTTATTAACAGCAACGGACTAAAGTCCGTTCTACAACCTTATCCTATGTGGCAGCCTCGATACAGCAAAACCATAGAGAAGAAATTGCTTGCTTTGCGTTACAAATTAGTAGCAGAAAAGGCAAGCAGGGAGGAAATTTGCAAAAAATCTGAAGAATTGATACTAATTGAACAAGAGAAAGCAAGACAAAGAAGGAAAAGAAAAACAGATAAGGCATTTACAAAACTTCAAGAAAGCGAAAGAACATCAAAAAATATTGACGAAGACGGTTGTGAAATTACATTTTTGTTGGCAAAAAATTCTTGTATAGTTGTTCAGCAAAATACGCTGCCTTTGCGAACAGCCGTTTTTTATAGTTGGTCTTTGCCTAATGAGCTAAAAGAAAATAATTGTACTGATGCTTTCACTTTTGAGGGTGCAAATCAAACCGAACTTTGTACTGTTTTGCCCGATAGCTATATTTTAGTTTTAAACAAACTGAATAAGAACGGCAAAAAATGCGGCAAATTGTATATAGATATGTTTTTCAAAACCCTTGTAAAATTGAACAAATCAGAACTTTAACTTTTGCCAAAAACACACTTTATTTTACTAATTTCCTACTCAAAAAAACATTTTTGATGGATTTTAAAAATGGCATAGGCGGTACGGAGGACATGAGCAAGAAATCTGTATAAATATTGGTGCTTTCGTTCAAAAAAGATAAGACTCGTTCTATCGGATTATTTTTAAATAGTTCGGTGAAAATCTCCTTGATACTTTCCCCTTTTCTATTCATAATATTGAGAATCAAGGCATCATAAATTTGGTATTGCTTGTCATTTTTTTGTCTGTAAAACGGCTGCTCGCTTGCTTCCAATGACTTTACTATTTGCGCAGAATCTTGCTGAATCCGATAAAAAGCATAGCCTGTCGAAGGTTTTGCTCTGCCGCCACCAATGCCAATCTTCATTATTTTCCTGCCTTTTTTGCGCCCAAACTTGTAGTCTGTCATGGGAATAATGCCAAATTCGGTGTCTTTGATTTGATATTTATCGATTTGGAGCTGGTGATGAATGTAATTTTTCAATTTTTCATCATATTCTTCTTCTGCTATCAGGTATTTGGAAAACAAAGTATATTCTACTAAGGCTTCGGTTGGGGAAAATGGCAAAATGTAGAAAAAACGAACTTCCTTGCCCTGCTCGGTGCGAAAGTCAAACATACGAATCTTGCTGGTATCAAAGACTTTTTCTTCAGTTTCTATTACCCAGCCTTTGAAGTGCTGCATAAGATAATGATTTTCAGGCATTTCTGTACAAAAATTTGTACTATCAAATCGGGAATCAAATACCCAATGAGCGAGGTATTCTTGAGAAGATGTTTTGATAAGTACCTTATTATCAACTTCCTCTGTACTAATTACTGCCTCGTGAGTGATATGAAAGTTCGGATTTTGTCCGATAGTCTGTAGCGTTTCTTTATAAAAATCAGCCCCTCGAATCATTTTGTAAGTAAAATTGTGCAAAGGGGCGTTTAGGACAAAATTTTCACTCAAAAACTCAATGTTTTTCCAAGATTTATAAACGATATGGTCAAACTTGGTACTTTGGTCAGTCCAGAAGCACCAAGTTCTATCATTTTTATTTTTTTGCTCTTTGTCTATGATAAGGACTTTTTTATTGCTTAATGTGCTGCTATTGAGATGGTAAGCCAAGCTAAGTCCCGCACATCCTCCTCCTATGATGATGTAGTCGTATTGATTCATACTGCAAATTAGCGATTATTTTTTTCTAAACTTGCTCACCAAGCCCTTGTGGTCGATGAGGTCAAGCTCAATAGCTCCTACAAACATTCGGGCTTCTATCTTGATAGGGACTCTGTTTGGGTCGTCCGAAACATAGAAACGGATAGCATCTCTGCCATCAAAAAGGGCATTTTCGGGCATAATAGGAGAAAGCACCGCTGTTTGTATTCTGCCAAATTTGGTCTGTAGTTTTTCCTTCCCTTTGTAAACCACTTTGAGGCTATATACTTTTTCCTCAAAAAATCCATCAATCACTATAGTATCTTTTGCCTTGTATTTGTCGAAGTCAAGTGTTCGAAGGAAATAATAACCGCTTACCATGTCCTGCACGTTAGCAGGTACGCTGAAATCTTTTTTCACTTCGGGGTCAGTGCCTGTAACCGATTTTACGGTTGCTTTTTTCCTGATATGGTCAAAAAAAGTAACTTCCTCTTTGCGGTAATTGTTTTCTTTGATTTTGCGGGCAAACTGGTGTGGAATGACTGCAAGCGTATCTATGTAAGAAATCCAACTATCATCTACATCAAAAGTAGTGGTAATCAAGCCTATAGTTTTTCCTTTTATTTCTACTCTGTAGCAGGGGCGGTCGTTGAGGGTATGTAGTTCCTTGTTCATTTCTACGGTAGCCTCCCCCGCATTGATGAAACCGTAATGTACCAAGTAGGTTAATTTTTCGCCTCTCGTAAATCCGTTATGTTTTACGGTTCTGTAATTCTTGTCATCAGAAATAATGATGAAAGAAGACATCAAAAAAAAGAGTGTAAATGCTAAAATGCTATTTTTCATAAGATTAATATATTAGGCTAATAACTGACTGTTGCGTTACATTGGTTATACATCAAACATCATTCATAAGTTGCGTATTTTGAGATTATTAACAATTCAATAACAAAGGAAGCTATTTCAAAATTTCCCAAGACCAAATACCAGATTTTGCAAAAAAATACCTGCATGAAACGCCTAATACGCCCATGCCGTACTTTACGCTTCGGCTAAAATTGATAGAGGAAGCCTCGTCAAAATATTTGGTAGGGCAAGTAACCTCTCCTATCTCAAAATCGTGAAAAAATATTTGTGCAATCATCTGATTGTCAAAAACAAAGTCGTCAGAGTTTTTTGCATAATGAATCTTTTCCAGCACCTCTTTGCTGTAGGCTCGGTAGCCCGTATGGTATTCGGAGAGTTTCTGCCCCATCAGTATATTCTGAAACAGCGTCAGAAATCGATTGGCAATATATTTATACATAGGCATTCCCCCTTTGAGTGCGCCCTTGCCTAAGATACGAGAAGCAAAAACGACAGGATACAGCCCCTGCCCAATAATAGAAACAATTGCTGTGATAAGTTTGGGCGTATATTGGTAGTCGGGGTGCAGCATGACCACAATATCTGCTCCTATTTCTAAGGCTTTGTTATAGCAAGTTTTCTGATTGCCGCCGTAGCCTTTGTTTTTTTCATGTTTTATTATATAATTGATACCCAAAGATTTAGCTACTTCGCTTGTGTCGTCTTTGCTTGCGTCATCTACCAAAATGACCTCATCTACGATATCGAAGGGAATTTCCTCATAGGTTTGCCCCACTGTTTTTGAGGCATTATAGGCGGGCATGACGATAACTACTTTTTTGTTTAAGTACATGAGAATTATATTTATTTGAAATCTATTGTCTGTTCGAAGCAACGAACCGCTTTAAATTTTTTCAATTACTTGTCTTTTATGAGCCGCAAATTTAAGCTAAAAAACTAATAATCGCACCTATATCAGTGAGTAAACTTCATGTAACTCCTATTAAAATAACTTATTTTGACAAAATATGAACACTTTTATTCTATATTTGTCTTGAACAAAGCTCGCACATCTGCCATCTTTTTATAAACAATCAAAATTCCATTATTATGCAAAAATACCTATTTTTTCTCTGTTTTATACTTATTTTTAGTCACTCAATTTTAGCCCAACGCACTGATATAAAGACTGTTGCAAATGCCGAATCTGTATATGCAAAAACTAAGTTAGGCACGCAGGTAAACTCTGTTTATTACGAAGGGCAGCCTGTAGTATCGGCAGATGGCAAATATTTGTTTGTGTATAGGGTAGCTCACCCAAAAAATGTAGGCATAACTCCCTCTAACGCAAGAGATGAAGATATTTGGATAGCTACTTTGCAAGCCGATGGCTCTTTCAGCGAAATGCAAAACATCGGCAGCCCCCTCAATACAGGCTCAAATAATGCTATTTTGGGTATCTCTGGCGATGGGAATACGCTTTTTCTGTACGACCAATACAACATAAATTTTACAGAAGGTGTTACCAACATAGCGACTTCGGAGCGAACTATTGCGGGCTGGAGCAGCCCAAAAAGCATCAGAATAAAAGGTTTTAGCTGGAAAACGGACGTAGCATGGATGAGTATTTCGGTAGATAAGCGAATTTTGCTCATCTCGTATGCCAATAACAGCACTACTTTTGGCAAGCAAGATATTTATGTGTCGTTTTTAGGTGCAGATGGGCTATTCAGTGAGCCGTTAAATCTGGGAAGCGGCATCAATACGGCGGGTATTGACGGTTCGCCGTTCTTGGCAGCAGACAATGTAACCTTGTATTTTTCGACAGATGGCAGGAAAGGATACGGAAATTTGGACGTTTTCGTCTGCAAACGCTTAGATGATTCTTGGCAAAAATGGTCGGAGCCGCTCAACTTAGGCTCAAAAGTAAATACCCCGAATTGGGACTGTGAATTTACCATGACTGCCAAAGGAAATGTAGCTTATTTTTCGTCTGGCGGGCAAAATTATGGCGAAAATGCAGATGTTTTCAAAGTAGAAATTCAAGATGCCGCGCGCCCCGAACCCGTAGGCATGGTCTTTGGAAAGGTACTGAACCGAAAAACAAATGAGCCTATCAATACCGCAATCAGCTATACAGACCTCAAAACCAATAAAAACGTAGGCACGGCAAGTGCTGACCCCAAAGATGGTAGCTATAAAATATATCTTCCCAAAGACAAGAGTTATAGCTACTTTGCAGAAAAAGAAGGCTTTTTTTCCATCAAAGAAAATATAGACCTCACAGGGCTAAAGACTTACACAGAGATAGAAAAAAATATTTACTTAGTACCTATAGAGGCAGGCACGTCTATCCAACTCAACAATCTTTTTTTTGTGCAGAGCAAAGCGATTCTATTACCAACTTCCAATGATGAGCTAAATCAGTTGCTCGATATGATGAAAACCTATCCGAGCATGGTGATTGAGATTGCAGGACATACAGACAACGTAGGCATTCCCAAAAAAAACTTGGTGCTTTCGCAAGAAAGGGCAAAAAAAGTGAAAGAGTATTTGGTGGAAAATGGAATCAGAGAGGATAGAATAAAAACGGTAGGCTACGGAGGCGCAAAGCCAATAGCGAATAATGCAAGCGAAGAAACACGCAAGCAAAATAGACGAGTAGAGTTCAAAATTTTAGAAAAATAAGACGAAACGCATAGAAGTTTTGCTAATTTGGACGTTTTGCTTACCTTTGGACAAAAAAGAATCGCAAACAAATCAGATGAAAAACTCCCTTCAAGAAAAAATTGAAAATCTGTCCCAAAAGCCTTATTACTTGCTTTTTTTGTCTGTGCTAAGTGGACTTTTAGCGGGACTTTCTTGGTATCAATACACTACTTTTCTTGTTTTTTTTGCTTTTGTGCCTCTTTTGGCAATAGAAAAATATATCACAGAAAATAGCACAAAATACAAACGCCCTATGCTCAAACTTTGGCTACATTCCTATATAGCCATCGTTACTTGGAACGTTATTTCTACTTGGTGGATTTGGAATTCTACTATTGGGGGAAGCATCGCCGCTTTCCTTGCTAACTCCGCCCTGATGACTTTGCCCGTTTTGTTTTTCCATTGGATAAAAAAGCACTCGAAAAATAAATTTGGCTACTTGGCTTTCATTGCTTGCTGGCTCACTTTTGAGTACGTACATCTGCATTGGTCGCTTTCTTGGACATGGCTACTCATTGGCAACGCCTTCGCTTTTACTCCGAAATGGGTGCAATGGTATGAATATACGGGTTTTTTTGGCGGCTCTCTATGGGCTTTGTGGATAAATATCTCCATTTTTCAGGTGTTATTTCACCAAAAAGCATACAAGCTAAGTTTGCTACTTGTGCTTTTGCCTATTGTTTTTTCTTATTATTTGTATTTCACCCACGAGGAAAAAGGCAAAGAAGTGGAAATAGTGGTAGTACAGCCCAACTTTGACTGCTTTGAGGAAAAATTTACGTACAATGCCCATACAGGCGGCAGCAACCCGACTTATATCCCTTATAATGAGCAAGTAAACCGTTATTTTACACTTTCAGAAGCCCAAATTACAGACAAAACCGCTTTGGTTGCTTTCCCCGAAACTTCTCTGCATGAGGCTTTTGTGGAAAAAGATGTCATGATGGTAGAGGCTGTGCAGCGTATGCAATTCTTGCAAAGCAAATACCCTAATCTGTCGTTTTTGGCTGGGGCTGATACCTACGTGCTTTACGACAAGGCTGACTCAACCCCCACAGCAAGGGTTTCTGATGGCTATTTTTACGATTATTTTAATGCAGGATTGTTTGTGGGAAACAACAGAAAAATAGAAATTTATCACAAATCAAAATTAGTGGTAGGCGTAGAAACCAATCCACTACGGGAAGTTTTCAAACTTTTTGGCAGGGCATTTATGATAAATCTGGGGGGCATAGCAGGCGATTTGGGCGTACAAAAAGAGCGTTCTGTGTTCTTTAACAAGGACAAGATAGGTTTTGCCCCTGTGATATGTTACGAGTCTATTTATGGCGAATTTGTTACTGATTACATCAAAAAAGGGGCAAATCTGATATGTATTATCACCAACGATGGCTGGTGGGGCAATACGGCAGGACACGTTCAGCACCTTGCCCACGCAAGCCTACGAGCCATAGAAACACGCCGAAGTGTAGCAAGAGCCGCCAATACTGGTATTTCGGGTTTCATCAATCAGCGTGGAGATTTTATAGCACTCTCCAACTATGATGAAATGCTGGCTATGCGAAACAGCATCAAGGCAAATACTGAAATGACTTTTTACGCACAAATGGGCGATTATATTGGTAGAATTATGGCGTTTTTGGCGTGTTTTATGCTTATTGCATCTTTGGTAAAAAACAAATTGGTCAAAAAATAAATATTATATATGCACGTAAAACTTTTTTTAATGCTGCTCCTCTTGGGCTTACCATGCTTGGCAAAAGCACAAGGACTTACTTTCTACAATGGTAAATTTGCCGAAATGCAGGCAAAAGCAAGGAAAGAAAATAAATCCTATTTTGTTTATTTTTATACAAATTGGTGTATGCCCTGCAAAAAAATGAATGAAACCATCTTTAATGATGCCGCCTTGGGCAAGTATGCAGGAGCGAACTATTATGGCTATGCGGCTGATGCAGAGGCTACTATCACAGAAGGGAAAAAAATAGCAGAAAAATATGACGTTGCTTTTTTTCCTATGATGATTGTTTTTACCCCAGAAGGCATGGTTTCCGAAAGGATAGATGGCTTTTTGGATGCCAAGCAAATGATAGCACTGCTTCAAAGAAATGTTACTATTCGCGGCGAACCTACAGGGGCTTATCTCTATAAAAATGATGACCCTCCGCGCGCGGCTTTTGTGCAGCCCAAGGGCAAAGGACTTTACAAAATTCATTTAGACCCGCAGAAATCGGAGGGCTATGGCGTAAGAATGGGAATATATGAGAACTACGAGAAAGCCGTAGAAAAAATAAAAGAACTACAAGGTTATTTCCACCGCAATATCATTGTTCACTTAGACGAAAAAGAGGGCAAATCTGTTTATGAAATTATTTTAGGACCCTTCCAATCGAGGCGGTCTGCCATGACCTACAACGAAGTTTTGAAGGCAAAAAATGGCTATGATGGCATAGTAGTAGATTTGGCAGCGATGAAGTAAGTATTATATGGCTAACTTTGACAAAGTTATAAAGATGCCGTCTTTTGCTAAAAAATATAAAAATTTCATTTATTTTTGGGAAACAAAATGATAGCACTCCCAAAATAATGAAAAGTACAATCGCAAAAATCTTTGGAATGCTCCTACTGATTCTTTTTACCGCAGGAGTATTTATGTATGGCTACTTAGTGAGCCTAAAACCACAAATGGAAGGGGAACTCGCCATCGATAATTTGGCAAACCCTGTCAAAGTTCTTTTCGATGAATATGGCATTCCGCACATCTACGCACAAAGCGAAACGGATGCCTATCGCTCGCTTGGCTACCTGCACGCCCAAGAACGGCTTTTTCAGATGGAGATGATTCGCAGGGTAGCTTCGGGGAGGCTATCCGAAATTTTGGGGAAAGATTTTATAGAAACAGACAAACTTTTTCGCACGCTCGGCATGGAGCAAATTGCCGAAAAATCAGCACAAACATTCTTTAGCACCAATTCATTGCCCTATCAGCAAGCTGCAAATGCCTACTTAGATGGCATCAACCAGTTTATAGCCTCCAATAAAACGCCTATTGAGTTTACGATTTTAGACATTCCCAAAGCCAAATTTACACCAAAAGATTGCTATTTGGTAAGTGCGTATATGGCATTTGGCTTTGCTCAAGCCTTTCGTACTGACCCTCTTATCACCAAAATTTACCAAAAATTAGGCAAGGATTATTACAATGACCTACTTGTTCATTCGGACAGCAGCGTGTTGAAAATCCCTGTGATGCAGCAGCACGCAGCAAAACCTACGGCAGGCGAACAACCGAATTTGCAAGCCTTTCACCCCGCCCATAATGAGCAAATGACACACATAGCAGCACTGACCACAAGAATAACGGAAATGTTACCCGTTCCTCTTTTTCATGGCAGCAACGGCTGGATAATTAGCGGGGCAAAATCAAAATCGGGCAAGCCATTGCTTTCCAATGATGCGCACATAGGCTATTCGCAGCCCGCCGTATGGTACGAGGCACATTTGGAATATCCAAACCAACGCATTTATGGCAATCATTTGGCGGGCATACCTTTTGCCGTTATCGGGCATAATGACGTTTCGGGCTGGGGAATTACCATGTTTGAAAATGATGATGCAGATTTTTTTCAAGAAAAAGTAAATCCAGAAAACCCAAATCAAGTATGGGAGAATGAAAAATGGGTAAATTTGACGGTAAGAAAGGAAGTCATTAAGGTAAAAAATGACAAAGAAGTAACATTTGAAGTCAGAAATTCCAAACATGGAGCCATCATTAATGACGTTCTCAAAGATGTAAATGAAATTAATACTGCACCTGTAGCTGTTTGGTGGACAATGACACAGCAGCCTAATGCAATCATGCAAGCGATTTACAAATTAGGACATTCTCGAACACTTAGCGAGGCACAGGAAGCAGTAAGTACCATAGATGCACCGGGGGTGAACGTTATGTATGCCAACCAAAAAGGCGATATAGCGTGGTGGGCGGCTGCCAAAATCCCGAATAGACCTTCGCACGTCAATTCTATGCTCATCTTGGACGGGGCAAGCGGCAAGGACGAGCCAAACGGATATTATAACTTTACAGAAAACCCTCAAAATATTAATCCTGAAAAAGGGTACTTATACTCTGCTAATAATCAGCCTGATAGCGTAAATGGTGTACTTCATTCGGGCTACTACCTCACTGACGACAGAGCAAAACGCATCGTGCAGTTGTTGGAAGATAAAAAGGAAAAATGGGGAGCAGAGGACATGAAAGTAATGATAACTGATGCGACTTCTGCCACAGTTCAAAACCATATTAAGTTAATTTTCAGCATTATAGAAGAAAAATCGGCAAAAAGCGATACCCTCAAACTTTACCAACACCCCGCCATAGAAATATTGAAAAAATGGGACGGAAATCATCAAGTAACTGATATTGCCCCTACTATCTATCACAAATTTTTATATTTCATTACCGAAGGTCTTTTCTTAGATGAATTGGGAGAAAAAGACTTCACAACATTGCACAAAACACATCTTTTACTCGCCACTATGCCCAAACTTTTTGCAAATAAAGATGCTATTTGGTGGGACAATAGGCAAACTGACGATAAGATAGAAACTCGAAAGGAGATATTAACGCAAGCATTTAATAAGACTATAGAAAATTTGGAAAGCCAATTAGGTGGTGATACGGATAAATGGACATGGGGTAAAGTGCATTTATTGGAGCATAAGCATCCCTTGGGCGTTCAAAAACCACTCAATTATTTTTTCAATGTAGGTACGTTTGGCATGAACGGAGGTGCGGAAGTCATCAATAATGTAAAAGCCTTGCTTACCAAAGATGCTACTCAGCAAGTAGCGGCGGGACCTTCCAAAAGGATAATTATTGACTTTGCTGATGTGGAAAATGCGGTCAGTGTACTCCCTACAGGGCAGTCGGGCAATTTCATGAGCAAGCACTATGCCGACCAAGCACCGCTTTACAACGAAGGGAAATTTCGCAAAATGATGATGAACAAGGAAGAAATAGAAAAAACAAAAGCAAGCGAACTCCTCTTTATCAAAAAATAGATTATTCCAACGCTAACAGTGGATTCCAAAAGAGGGCATCAAAATCTTGTACTTTATCCTCCAAGACTTTGATGCCTTCGCTTTCGAGCAGTTCTTGCATGCGCGTAGGCGTAGCAAAATGATGCCTACCCGTAAGGAGTCCGTTGCGGTTAAGCACCCTATGTGCGGGAACATCAGGCAGGGTATGAGCGGCGTTCATTGCCCACCCTACCATTCTGGCACTGCTTTTTAGTCCTAAATAAGTAGCAATAGCTCCATACGTAGTGATTCTCCCTTTGGGAATGAGTTTGACCACCTCATACACATCTGCAAAAAAATTCTGGTGTTTTGATACGTCTTTCATTTTATTCTTTTTTCAATAAAAAAATTATATAATTCGTTTTTGTCTAAAAAGTTTCTAATTTTGTGGTAACAGCATAGGTTTTCACTCCTACGCTTAGGTTTGTATATCGGCGATATTGTGTATTTCAATTAGTTTTTTTATTCATTTTAAGAGTTAATTCAAGTGCCAATCTTTTTCCTTCTTACTTATCTAACTTGTACAGTGCTTCCTGTTGCTCATTTAATTATAATTTAATTTAGTACAAATTTTAATGAAAACAGGTAAAGTAAAGTTTTTTAATGGAGCCAAAGGGTATGGTTTCATCATTGATGACGGAGATCAGAAAGAGATTTTTGTTCACGTAAGCGAGCTTCAAGGTGGCACTTCTTTGAATGAAGGAGATGCTGTTTCTTTCGAGATTAAGCGTGGTAAAAAAGGCTTAAACGCTGTGAATGTAACCCGTATCTAATGAAACTACTTAACCCTGTCGGCTCGACAGGGTTTTTTCTATCTAAAAATTTCTCTTAGTTTATCAAGCCCGTTAGGTCAGCACTTGCTAATATCTGCACTACTGTAGGTTCTGCTCCGTTAGGGTTTAGTTTGAAAATCGCCGCGTCTCCCATGTTCAAATTTGCCAAAATTCTATTTAGGTTAAGTGGCACTATCGAAAAACCAACGTGTGTGGAAAAGACGGTATTTTGCTTGCTGATAACTTGCTCTTTCACCAAATTAAAAGTATTAGCATACCTATTTGCTTCATCATATACATAATATGTAAGAAATTTAGAAGTTTCTATATTCACGCCCAAGTTCATGAGTTGCAAGGTCTGTAGGCATCGGCAAAACTCGCTACTGATAGCCTTTCCTATTGGTATTTTCAATAATTTTAGTGCTTTTCCCGTTTTTTCTGATTGTGTTCTTCCTGCGGGGCTGTCAAGTTGTCGGGCTATAGTAGATTCGCAACTTTTCCACCAATTTGGGACAGATGAATTGAGTTGGTCTGCCCCTGTGCTGGCTAATCCATGCCGAAAAGAAAGCACATAACCGCCACCTCTTAGATTATTGAACAAGCCCGACAAAGGCGTTACCACTATAGTACGAATAATTTTTTCGGTTGTATCTGCTTGGTTCAAAATTCGTAAAGTATAAACCCCTGCCGTCTTGGGAGTGCGGAAAATAGCTGTTTTTGCATCTGCGGCAGAAGGAGTAAGTGTACCACTATTTGCCTGAGTGAGTTTCCAAATCACAGGAATATTTACTGCTAACTGGATTGCAGTATCTATATTGACAATACTACTATCCGCTAAACCCGTTGTGAGGGTAAGTGGAGGCAAGGTATCTTCTTTTTTGCAACTTCCGATAGAAAGTATGGCAACTATAGCTATTAAGACGAAAAAATAACGCAAATAATTATACATTAGCGAATGTGTTAAAGAGTGAATAATGCCCGAATAAATAAACACTGCAAAAATATAATATTTCTTGCATGATGATTTTTTTTTCAGACTATAATTTTTATCAATTATTTTAATTATTTTTGTAAAGAATAAATATATCTTAATTTTGCGAATCATTAACCATACAATCAATCGATGAGTAGCGAAGAAAAAAAGGCTTTTCTGTTGCTTAAAAAAGTTATATTCCAATATCATGGTCTTGATGAGGACGAGCAGCAGATTCTTGATGAAACAGTAGCCGAATTAGACGCTGCTAAGGAGTCTAAGTGGGCTGACGAGTTCATCTCTGAAGACTACTATGACGCTTTTGACCGAGCAAGGAATTACTTGAATAGCGTGATGAACGGATTGGACAAAAAAGTACGCATATTTTTCTTGGAATCGGTCTGCGATGCCAATAATCAAAAGGGCTACATTAGCGAAATGGAAGCAATTGCTATGATTACTTTTGCGCGTGATTGGGATATCGAAAATGAATTTATTGAAATTATTAAGCGGTAATACATCAAATTCTTACCTTACTAAAAAGTTTCTCCCTCTGCAAAAAAGAGGTAGAAGTTTGCTATTAGAAGCGTACTTATTACTTACGTACCGAGGAGGTGCCGCTCCCAATTTTTAGCAAGTCAATGTCTATATCTCCTACTATAGTTTCCATATTCTCCACTCGCTCTTTGAGTTGTGCGTTTTCTCTTTCCAAAAGATTTACTCTATCGATGAGCAATTTTGCATCACCCGTATCGAGCCTTTCTATCTTCATTTTCTGCACTTTGATGTAGGCATTAGCTATGATAGCAATCATACCTGTCATAATACCTAAAATTGGAATAATTATACCCATGGTTGTTTATAAAGTTTGATTTGGTAAAAATACACAAATACATCTGAAAGATAAACTTTTTCACCTTAAATTTAGCTAAATTTATGCCTTAAATAAGTAGGCTGCACAGAAATATGATTATATTGTTTTTCTTCCGCATAAAAATTTTGTGTTTTGCCACTACATACACTTAGTTTTTTTAAATTAATATACCCTTTTAGTAAATGAAAAAAAGCATAGTTTTCTATTCAATTGTAGTTGTTTTCTTCTTCGGAGTCCTATTGTTTTTCATCAGAGAGGGTCAATTATTGGAAAACGATAACCCTACAAAGAAAGTAACCCTCACTAATACTGATACATACAATACTTCTGTAGATTTAGTACAAATTTTCTCGGAATCATTTCACCAAAATAGTCATCATCCTTTGGCTACACTTATTTTGCAGATTATTTCTATCATTGTCGTAGCTCGTATATTTTCGTTGCTGATGGGAAAAATAGGACAGCCAACAGTTATTGGAGAAATTATAGCGGGAATAGTCATAGGCAAATCGGTCTTAGGTACTTTTTTTCCCGAATTTTCCAATTTCTTATTCCCTGCGGAATCTTTACCCGCCTTGCAGTTCCTGAGCCAAATTGGGCTAATTTTGTTTATGTTTATTATAGGTATGGAGCTGGACGTAAATGTATTACGGCAAAAAATGCAAGAAGCCGTTGTGATTAGCCATGCAAGCATCGTCATTCCTTTTGCTCTCGGTGTCATTTTGTCTTATTTCATTTATACCACTTATGCCCCCCCCCATGTTGCCTTCCTGTCGTTTAGCTTATTTATGGGTATAGCCATGAGTATTACCGCATTCCCTGTGTTGGCACGCATTATCCAAGAAAGAGGTTTGACCAAAACGCGTCTTGGGTCTATAGTGATCACTTGTGCCGCTATCGATGATGTTACAGCTTGGTGCTTGTTGGCGGTAGTGGTCGCTATCGTAAAGGCGGGTAATGCTACGAGCGCACTTTTTACTATTTTATTTTCAATAGTTTATGTCGTCATTATGCTTTATGTACTTCGCCCGTTTCTGCTAAGGGTGAGCAAAGTATATGCTTCCAAAGAAACACTTAACAAAAATGTCGTTGCTTTCTTTTTCATTGTCTTGTTATCCTCTGCCTACATTGCCGAACTGATAGGTATTCATGCACTTTTTGGGGCTTTTTTGGCGGGAGCTGTCATTCCTAATGACCTCCGATTCAAAGAAATTTTGACGGGAAAAATAGAAGATGTAAGTTTAGTATTGCTTCTTCCCTTATTTTTTGTGTTTACTGGATTACGCACACAAATAGGACTTTTACAGGATTTTTCATTATTATTAACTTGCGGAGCAATTATTATAACAGCTATCATAGGAAAATTAGCGGGGGCTGCGCTTACCGCTAAGTTAGTAGGATTGAGCTGGCGAGATAGCCTCACTATTGGCGTTTTTATGAATACGCGCGGGCTAATGGAGCTAATTATTCTCAATATTGGCTATGATTTGGGTGTACTTAGTACAGAAATTTTTTCTATGATGGTGCTTATGGCACTCGCAACTACCTTTATGACAAGCCCTTGTTTAGATTTCATCAACTATTTTTTTGATAAATATCACCATATATCACTCATCCAGAACAAAAAGAATGACCATGCTATACTTATATCTTTCGGACTTCCTCAGATGGGTAGCAAACTTTTGGAATTGGTTTCTCAGTTTACCTACAAAGTAAGTAAGAAAGTGGATATCACCGCCTTGCACCTCACCCCAAGTACCCAGCTTAGTCAAATAGACGCACTTACTTTCGAGGAAGAAGCCTTTATCCCTATCAGAGAAACTGCCTTGCTTATGGGCTTAAAAATAGAAACTAAATACAAAGTAAGCGAAGATGTAGGCAAGGAAGTAGCCCTGACCGCTAACAGAGGAACTTATGATATGCTCGTAGTAGGCAGTGCCAAATCGCTATTTTCAAAAGATAAGTTAGGAGGAACGGTACGAAACATAGTAAGTAATACCAAATGTGCGGTAGCTGTATTTATTGATAAGGATTTTCATATTGCTAATCAAATTGTACTTTTCTTAGAAACGCAATCCGATATAGAACTGCTACAGCTGGTGCGTAGCTTTTTAGATAATGTTACTTACCTGATACGCATTGTCTATGAGGGAGAACTTTATGCAGAAGTTGCCAAATTTTTAACCAACCCAACACTACCTAACAAATCTATAGCTATGATACAAAAGGAAAATTTTCATACCTCTGTTTTGGAAGACATCGATTTAGCTATTATGAGTATTAATTATTGGCAAAAAATAGATGAAGAAGAAGTAGATTGGGCAGAAAAGCTGCCGTCTGTACTTATTGTAAAAGGTAAAGACCTATGAGCAAGCTTAAAAACGAACAAAAAACTAATATTTGAGTTATAATTACATTATTTATCAATAGTTTTCAAAGTAATTTTCAAATTTGATTTTAAAAAAATTATGCAAAAACAAAATTTTTCTCGACTTTTCAGGCTGCCCGTTTTGTTTTTTGTGGCTGCTATTTTCATTACTTCCTGCTCCAAAAATAGCGAGCAGGCTGTTGAACCGAAATATTTGGTTAGTGCCACCCAAATCACCGAAGTTACCAAAGCAAGCATTGATGCCCGCTTGAATAACCCGATTACGACCGCTCTTAGCAAGTTTTCAGTCAAAGTTTATAAGATAGTTTACAAAACTAAAGATTTGGCAGGCAACGAAATACAGGCATCTGGGGCAGTTTTTGTCCCCACCACTACCGATAAAGTGTCCCTTGTTTCCTATCAGCACGGCACTATCACCAAAGACAGCGATGCCCCCTCCAATTTTTCGGGAGAAGGTGAAGTTGGTTCCTTAGCTCCGCTTTATGCCTCTATTGGCTACGTGATTTCTGCCCCCGATTTCTTGGGTTTTGGTGCTTCCAAACAGATTCCGCACCCCTACCAGCACCGCAACTCTTTGGCAACCGCATCTATAGATATGCTAAGGGCAACAAGAGAATTTTGCCAAAGCCAAAACGTTGGACTAACGGAAAGACTTTTTCTTACGGGCTATTCGCTCGGCGGCTTTGCTACTATGGCAATGCAAAAGATGATAGAAGAACAGTTTAGTAGCGAGTTTAAGATTACAGCAAGTGCTATGGGGGCGGGTGCATACAATACAACAGCCTTTTCCCAATTCGTTATTGGGCAGAATACAAATCTCACTTTCATCAATAGCTATATTTGGGTGCTGCAAACCTATAATACCATTTACGGACTTAACCGCCCAATGTCTGCCTTTTTTACGGAGCCAAATGCCACAAAAATTCAGCAACAGGGACCTTTTGCTACCGTAGCCCTTAATCCGAAAGATTTGTTCATCCCCACATTCAGAGATGGCGTTATCAATTCTACTGATGTCCCAATCATGAACGCCCTCAAAGACAACGATATATTTGACTGGAAACCGCAAGTGCCTACGCTATTAGTGCATGGCAGGGCTGACGACTTTGTTATTCCACTAAACTCCCAATCTGCTTATGATGCTATGCGAAAAAGAGGGGCAACAAATGTGGAATTAGCATTGGTAGATGGCAATCATGGTACGGCAGTGCCAGCCTATATTTTGCAGATGTATAGCTTCTTTTTTAAGTACAACCAATAGACAAACGGACATATTTATCATTCATTACCAAACATCTTTAAATTATGAAAATGAAAAACTTAGTAAATCAAAATCTTATTTTGGCAATGGCTTTTTCGCTATTGCTTGCTTCTTGCGGAGGCTCACAACAAGCCGAGCAAACGCAAGATAGCACTGCGGTTACTCCCCAAGCTATGAAAGACTACATCAAAGACGAAACTAAAGAAGAACGCAACTCACGTATGCAGTGGTGGAAAGATGCCCGATTTGGTATGTTTATTCACTGGGGGGCGTATGCCGTTCCTGCGGGCATACACAAGGATTCTACCCTAAAACAAGACCGAACAGGAGAGTGGATAATGAACTCTTTTAACATTCCAATTACCGACTACGAGGCGTATGCAAAGCAGTTTAACCCCACGAAGTTTGATGCCAAAGAATGGGTGCGTATTGCCAAAGATGCAGGCATGAAATATATTGTCATCACTTCTAAGCATCATGATGGCTTCTCTTTGTGGGATTCCAAAGTTTCAAATTACGACATCATGGATTTTTCTCCGTATAAAAAGGACATTTTGAAGGCATTAGCAGACGAATGTAAGGCACAGGGAATAACTTTATGCTTTTATCACTCCATCATGGATTGGCATCACCCCGACGCACAAGCACCGCACTACCCCGACTATAACACAGATAAAAAGCAAAATCCAAACTTCGACAAATATGTAACTAACTATATGAAGCCCCAGCTTGAGGAATTGGTCAAAAACTATGACCCTGCGGTGCTTTGGTTTGACGGAGAGTGGATTCCAGAATGGACGGAGCCACAAGGCAAAGAACTGTATAACTACCTAAGAAATATGAAACCCTCGCTCATCATCAATAATAGGGTAGGCAAAGGAAGAAAAGGAATGCAGGGAATGAATGAAACGCAAGATGCCGCAGGAGATTTTGGCACGCCAGAGCAGGAAATCTTAGAGGGCAAATCGGACGGGCTGCCTTGGGAGTCGTGTATGACCATGAACGATACTTGGGGCTTCAAAACAAATGATAATAACTGGAAATCCGCAGAAAAACTCGTCCATAACCTTGCAGACATCTCTGCCAAAGGAGGCAACTACCTCCTCAATATTGGACCCAAAGCCGATGGAGAAATTCCTACGCCAAGCGTAGAACGCCTTGCAGAAATGGGGAAATGGCTCAAAGTAAACGGGGAAGCTATTTATACTACCCAAAGCCTGAAAAACTATAAAGAAGGAGAAAATATCCGCTATACCCAAAGTGCAGATGGCAAATATATTTATGCAATAAGCCTGAAATGGGAAGGGAAAGCACTAAATCTCAAAAATATTACGCCCAAAGAAGGCTCGGAGATAAAAATGCTCGGCATAGACACACCTTTGAAATGGAGCTATGACGACAAAAAAGGGCTGACCATCGAAATACCAAAAGAGTTACAAGCAGAGGCAAAAAGACCTTGCAAATATGCTTATACTTTCAAAATAGAAGGTACTGAAAAATAAAGCAATTCCAAAAATTAGGACTGTCGCCTCATGACAGTCCTAATTCCTTTTCTCTTTCTTCTTTTGCCCGCCCTACTATCTCTTCCAGCTGCCAAGCGTTATCTACTGAAAATTCTCCAATTTTTGTACGCCTCAATGCTGACAAACAGCCTCCTACGCCTAATTTTGCCCCCAAATCTCTCGCCAAGCTGCGAATATACGTGCCTTTGGAGCAAACAATACGAAAACTAATTTCGGGAAGAGAAAACTCGGTAATTTCAAACTCATAAACCTCTATTTCTCTGGGCTTTATCTCCACATCTATTTCCTTGCCTTTTCTTGCCTTCTTGTAAAGCCTTTTCCCATCTACTTTGATGGCAGAAAATATGGGAGGAATCTGTGATATTTTGCCTTTGAAGGCATCAACAGTACTCAAAACCATGCTTTCTGTGAGGTGGCTTGTGTCTTTTTCGCTATCGAAAGGCATTTCTAAATCTAAGGTAGGCGTAGTTTTTCCCAGAAGTATTTTTCCTGTATATTCTTTGGTAAGTGCCTGATAGTTATCGATTTCCTTTGTTTTTTTGCCTGTACAGAGGATAAGCAATCCCGTAGCGAGCGGGTCAAGCGTACCCGCATGACCTACTTTAGAGATTTTCCCTGCAATTTTGATTTTTTTGACTACATCAAAAGAAGTCCATGTAAGCGGCTTATCTACCAATAAAACTTCTCCTTCTTCGAATTTAAACATTTTCGGCTCAGTTATGTCTAAGTAAAATAAAACACAAAACTACATGAAAAAATATTGGTTTATATTGCTTGCCTTGGGAAGTTTCACACAAACTTTTGCACAATTAAAAAAAGCAAGCATCGAAGTAAATGGATTAGTGAGAACCTATTGGTATTTCCTGCCTACAGAAAAAGCAGAAAATCAAGCACTTCCACTTGTTATTGCACTGCACGGTGGCGGTGGAAATGGAAAGGGAATGTCAAAACTTTCCAAGTTCCACGAGTTAGCAGAAAAAGAAAATTTCATGGTTGTTTATCCTGATGGCTACAATAACAACTGGAATGATGGTAGAATTGGCGAAAAAAATAAGGCATATACGGCAAATATTGATGATGTGAAGTTTATTTCTATGCTCATTGACAGATTAGTTGCTGATTTTTCTGTGGACAAAAAACGAGTTTTTGCAACGGGAATTTCTAATGGAGGTCATTTGTCTATTTACTTGTCATTGAACCTTTCTGAAAAAATATTGGCTATTGCGCCTGTGTGTGCGAGTATTCCCGTTAATCTGGAAAGTGATTTTAAAATACAACAGCCTTGTTCTGTGCTTATTATGAACGGAACAACTGACAAATTAGTAAAATATGATGGTGGTGAGGTGCTTTCGGGCAAGCGTGGTGAGGTAATTCCAACAGAAAGAATGGTGCAAACTTATATCAAAAATAATGCTTGTGCAGAAAATCCTATCATCGAAGAAATAGCAGATTCGAACAAAAAAGATAACTGCAAGGCAACTAAATTTATCTATGCCAATGGCAAAAATGCTACAGAGGTGATTCTGGTGAGAATAGATAACGGTGGACACACATGGGCAGACGGAATCCAATACCTACCAAAGTTTATAATAGGCAATGTGTGTAAGGATTTTAGCGCAACGGATATGATTTGGGAATTTTTTAAAAGACAAAAAGTAAGAGATTAAAAAAATCAAAAACCCAATAAATCATTCATGCCAAAAACGCCCTGCTTGTCTTTGAGCCATTCTGCAGCTAATACGGCACCTAATGCAAAGCCTTGCCGAGAATGTGCTGTATGTTTTATTTCTATAGTATCTATCTCGGATTGGTAAAAAGTGGTGTGCGTACCCGCCACATTTGGCTGGCGAAGTGCTGTAATATTGATTTGGTTATCAATGACTTCCTCTAATTTCCAACCTTCTTTTCTGTGAAGTTCATTAATGATTCCCTCTGCCAAAGTAATTGCTGTGCCACTTGGTGCATCTTTCTTTTCTGTGTGATGAATTTCCTCTATGCTTACCTCATATTGTGGATAATTATTCATCATTTTTGCCAATATCTGATTGATTTTGAAGAAGATATTTACGCCAATACTATAATTGGAGGCGTAAAAAAAAGCACTGTTTTTTTCTTGGCAAATCTGCTCAATGATTGGTCTTTTTTCTAACCAACCCGTAGTCCCACAAACGATAGGAATTTGATTTTCAGTGCAGTATTTTACATTTTCGAAAGCAGACTCTGGCTGAGTAAATTCTATCGCTACGTCCGTATCTCCTTTTCGGATTTGTGCCAAGCTGTTTCCGTTATTTACGTCAATAATACGGGAAATTTGATGACCTCTTTGCAGAGCTACTTGTTCGATAGTTTTTCCCATTTTTCCGTAGCCTATCAGTATGATTTTCATTGAATTATGTTATTTTATTTATTTAAAACAACGGTCTGACCGAAGGTCTGCACCGCACAAATGATATAAAATTAAAGAAGTTTTGAACTTATCCAATCTGCTACTTCTTCCAGATATTTTTTATCAACTTCATCATAATCGTTTAGTTCTGTGCTATCTACGTCCAAAACCATGACCACTTTCCCATCTTTGAGGATAGGTACTACGATTTCCGAACGAGAAAGAGAGCTACACGCTATATGCCCCTCAAATGCCTCTACGTCAGGAACTATCAATGTTTTTTGCGACCTATAGCACGCCCCACATACTCCCTTGTCAAAATCGATACGGGCACAGGCTATAGTACCTTGGAAGGTACTTAGGACAAGTTGATTGTCTTTGACAATATAAAAGCCAATCCAAAAAAAATTCATGCCGTACTTGAGGGCGGAGGTAATGTTCGCAAGATTTGCTATCAAATCAGGTTCGCCCGTGGTCAATGCCTTGATTTGGGGGAGCAATGCCTGATATTTTTCCTCTTTGGAGAGTGTGCTATCTATCAAAAGTGATTCAGCCATATTACTTAGTTTTGAATGTTTGGCAAAGATAAAAAAAAGTTTCTAAGTCTTAGCAAGACGTAGAAACTTCAATATTTCTGAATACCAGACAGCAACATCTAATATATTCAATAGCAGACACTTATCCTTCTAATAAACTGTCTTCCCGAATTTTTAGTACCTAATTGGAAAATGACTTCTATTAGGCATATCCCTTTTTACTTCGCTGCAAAGTAAATCAATTTAAAGTTATAAATCAATATTTATTTAAAATATTTTATGAATTTTCGCTTTCAAAAGTAACTACTAATTGATATTCGCCATTGAAATCTGCCATAAGCATTTCTTTACTTTTAGCGGCTTCCAAATAGTTGCTTAATTCTTCTGCTATTGGCTCCAACAAATAGTCGATGCTTGGGCGGTTAAAGTACAGTCGTCCTGTACGGCGAATAAAAAAGTCTGACAAATTATTCACAAATTCATAGTGAAAGCAATACCAAAGTTCTGCTTTTGCCATCACTATTTGCATATTTACTTCGGGGTGATAGTCTTTGTTGCGAATATCTGCAATTTTATCAACAATCATTTTTGCATTTTTCCCATAGTTGAATACCAGATAGTTAGCATCTTTTTGCCCCAAACCCGATACGGCAAGTTCTTCGGCAAGGATAGCGACATACTCCTCTACGGCATCATAGCTCTTGAAATCTCCGCCTGAAAGCGTAATTTTATCTGTAAAGCAGTCTTTGCTTTCGTACTGGTACTTCTTTTTGAGGCGTTGGAAAACCTTATCGGTTACTCTTTCTGCCATCTTGCGAAAGCCTGTGAGTTTGCCCCCTGCGATAGAAATGAGCCATGCTTCGGAAACAAAAATTTCGTCTTTGCGTGAAATTTCAGAAGGAGATTTTCCATCTTCGTGGATAAGTGGTCGCAATCCCGCCCAGCTCGAGATAATATCGTTTTCGCTAAGATTTACGGACGGAAACATCGAGTTTGCAGAAGCAAGTATATAAGAAACATCTTCGGCAGTAGTTTTTGGCTCATTTATTTCGTCTTTGTAAGTAGTATCTGTGGTGCCTACATAAGTGATTTCTCCCCTTGGAATGGCAAACATCATTCTGCCGTTTGGCACATCAAAATAGATGGATTGCTGGAGCGGCAACCTGTGATAAGGGACTACCAAATGTACGCCCTTGGTAAGCTGTAAGTATTTGTTTGTCTTGTGGTTAGAGGTATCAAAATCGCGAATTTCATCTACCCAAGGGCCTGCTGCGTTTACGGTAGTCTTAGCCTTGACGGTCAATATTTCGCCTGTGATTTCATCTTTTACCTTGGTGGCACTTATTCTGCCCCTCTCGTTATACACAAATTCAACGGCAGATACATAGTTTAGGCAGTTGGCCTTGTAGCGAACGGCAGTTTTGATTACTTCGGCAGTCAGTCGGGCATCGTCAGTGCGGTATTCTATGTACAGCCCGCCGCCTTCTAAGATGTCTTGTCGCAAAAGAGGCTCCTGTGCAGCAGTTTCTTCTTTAGAGAGCATGACTCTTTGCTCCTCATTTTTGACCCCCGCCAATTTGTCATAGACCCAAAGCCCAAAAGATGTTGCAAGTGTGCCATAAGTACCGTTTTTGATGAGCGGAAGCAGCATTTTTTCGGGAACAACTAAGTGTGGGCAGTTGCGGTGTAGGGTTTCTCTTTCTCGCCCTACTTCCATCACCAAGCCTACTTCCAACTGTTTCAGGTAACGCAAGCCACCGTGAATGAGTTTGGTAGAGCGGCTGCTTGTTCCTGCCCCAAAATCTTGTTTGTCTATCAGGGCTACTTTTAAGCCCCGCGATGCACAGTCAAGGGCAATACCCGCCCCTGTGATGCCGCCGCCAATGACTAAGGTGTCATATTCAGTTGTTTTGAGTTGTGCTATAAAATCTTTCCGATGCAGTGCTGAAAACATAGTATTGTTTTTTTATTTCTCTTTTTTATTTATCAAAGGTAGTAAAATTTATATTTTTTGCCTTTATCATTATAAAATTGTGCTGTTTAAATAGTTAGAAAAATTTAAAACAGTTCGCCGTTTAAAGACAAATATACATTTATTCCGTCTTGATACTTAGATACAAAAAGTAAATAATTGCTAAAAATGGTCAGACAAAAAATTATTTAGAACATTAAGCTGAAATGTATGGTTAAAACTATTAATTTTGTTTTTATTTAGATTTAATCTAAACAACGTATGCAAAAAATTATCTTTTTTATTTTTCTCTTATTATTAGTTTCTTGTGATGATAAAACGCAAGAAATCAGCTTGTTAAAGGTTGAAGTTTTGAACAATTACAGCCAAATCGCGTATCAGAATTACCAAGATGCCTACCTGCAAGCACAAGTCTTACAAAGGGAAATAAGCAATTTTTTAGCAAATCCTTCTGATTCGAGTTATGAGAATACAAAAAAAGCATGGCTATTGGCACGCTCGGTGTACGGGCAGACCGAAGTATTCAGATTTTACGGCAGCCCTATTGATGACCCAAAAGCGAATTTGGAGCCCCAAATTAACGCATGGCCTCTCGATGAAAGCTATATAGACTATGTGGAAGGCAACCCTAAAAGCGGCATTATCAATGATTTGTCTATAGTTATTGATAAGGAAACTTTGAGAAAGAAAAACGAGCAAGATGGCGTAGAGGAAAATGTAAGTATTGGCTATCATGCCATTGAGTTTTTGCTTTGGGGACAAGATTTGAGCAAAGAAAATGCAGGAAAGCGAAGCTATACCGATTATACAAAAGCGACTAATGCAGACCGCAGAGGGCAGTATTTGTTGCTTTGCACCGAATTATTAGTAGAAGATTTGCAAAAGATAGTGGGCGAATGGGACGCTTCCAAAGACGCAAACTACCGCGCTAACTTTATGAAAAATCCAGATGAATCGTTGGCAAATATTCTGACGGGCATGGGAAGTCTGAGCAGGGCAGAACTTGGCGGAGAGCGAATGAGGGTGGCACTCGTAAACCATGACCAAGAAGACGAAACTTCTTGCTTTAGCGACAATACGCACAACGACATACTTGCAAACGTGCAAGGAATGATAAATATTTATCATGGAAAGTACAAAAGTGTGCAAGGAAAAGGCTTGGCAGACTTAATAGAACGTATCGACAAAACTGTTAATGAGCAAATGAAAAATAACTTAGCCGCTACTTTGGCAGCAGTTAGCACCTTTCAGCCCCCTTTTGATAGAGAAATTAGTGGTGATAATCCCGAAGGAAATACGCGCATACAGCAGGCTATCAGGGCTTTGGATACGCAGACTGTGGCTATAGAACAAATAGCGAAATTGCTCAATGTGGGCATTAATACCAAAGGTTCGTAAAAATGAGGAGTCTGGGAAGAATATTTTTCAGACTCCTTGCGGCTTGTCGGTTGTACCTATAATATCCCATAGATTCCCATACAAATCTTCAAAAACAGCAACAGTGCCGTACTCTTCCTGAGAAGGTTCCCTTACAAAACGAACTTGATGTTTGACCATCTGCTCGTAATCTCTCCAAAAATTATCTGTGTGCAAAAACAGGAAAACCCGCCCGCCTGTTTGGTTGCCAATTCTACTTTTCTGCTCCTCATTTGCTGCTTTGGCAAGCAATAAGCGGCAGCCATTACTTCCTTGCGGAGCTATAATTACCCATCGTTTTGTCGGACTTAGTACGGTGTCTTCTATAAGTACAAAGTTTAGTTTTTCAGTATAAAAGCGAATAGCTTCGTCATAATCTGCGACTACTAATGCCATCTGTGCTATTTCTTGTTTCATATTTATTTTTTTATGTTTCGTTTTCCTAAGGACAGGCTATTTTTTCAATATAAATTTCTTCCAAATCCAATTTATTAACTTTGAATACCATAATAAATGGCTTATTTTCAATGAGCATATCCTTCTCTGTATCTCGTTTCTGCGGTATAGATTCCCAATGCTGGCAGAGGTAGCTCGTCATTGCTCTGGTTGCCTTGTTTTCGATACCGCATATAAAATAGCAATTAACAATTTGCTGTCCTAACTTGATAGGTAATCGGGCTAAGAAGCCACTATCAAAATTGTTGTTGCTTTCATAATAGTCTGTCCATGTATCTCGGCAAAGACATTCGTTATAGTACCTTATGCGGTAACGAATAGGGCTTTCTTCAAATGTTATTAAATGGTTAATTTGGCTATGCAAAGCCCACTCAAAGAAATAGTTAGAATAAAAACCAATGCAAAATACACAATCAACATTGCTAAGGTGGTCATATTGGTCATTGAGGTAATGAATGTCGTTTTCTATTTTTATTATTTCTTGGTCATACACCCTTTGAAGCGATGCGTGCTTAGAGTCACGAAATAAATTAATAATTTCGAGTAAACTTTCAGTATCTTTGGCATCTACGGTTTGCTCACCTTCTCTTGGGTGCTTTCCTTTCAGAAATAAGGGGAGTATCTTGTTGGATTTGGCATCAAATATCGGCTGAATTACTAATACTTTCCCCTTAGGCTTGATGCCAAAAAAATTGTCTAAAGACTGTACCGACTCGCTAATATATGCTTGGGGGTGTTTGTAGCCCAAAAAGCGAATAAAAAAAAACAGATAGTCTTCCTGGAAAAGAATGTTTGCTCTTTTTTTGCTTTCATTCATTTTCCGCCACAAATACATATTGTTAAACGTTGTAGAAAAAGATGTTTGTGTAATTTCCTCTGCGATGAGTTGAAAATACGTCTTGTCTTGGTGCGGGTCTGTGAGTTTCCATATCGAAGTTTCAGAACCTCTGTAAGTCATTCCTCGCCTTACAAACTCTTTTTGTAGCTTCTCTTTGACCTCTGCATAGAGTTTTTCACACAAATTTTTACTAATATCCATTTGTTTTATTTTGTTACAAAAGCGTTCCAATAAACGAAGACTACTTGGAACAAATATAGTATAAAAGAGATAGAAAAATACGATACCTTATGAGTATTTTTGTTTGTCTAAGTAAAAATACAGAATTGTACTTTATGTAAATATGAATAATAAACTAATACTGTGGTCTATCACTGTCAGTTTAGGCGGTTTCCTTTTTGGTATGGATACCGCCGTTATTTCGGGGGCAGAGCAGGAAATCCAGAAACTTTGGAATTTGGATAGCTGGACTCATGGCATAGCAGTAGCGATTGCCTTGTATGGTACTGTCTTAGGAGCTGCTTTTGGTGGTATCCCTGCCGATAAGTACGGAAGAAAACCTACTTTGCTATGGATTGGTATCATATTTTTAGTATCTGCGATTGGTTCTGCCTTAGCAAATGATGTAATTACGTTTATGATATTTCGCTTATTAGGAGGCTTAAGTATTGGGGCATCGTCTGTGGTAGCTCCTGTTTATATTTCTGAAATAGCTCCGCCCAAGTACAGAGGCAGAATGGGCATTTCCTTCCAACTAAATATCGTTTTTGGAATTCTGATAGCCTATATTTCCAACTATCTGTTGCAAGGCGGCAACGACTCTTGGCGGCTGATGCTCGGTATTGTCGCTATTCCATCTTTACTTTTTTCAGTATTGATGTTATTTACACCCGAAACGCCAAGGTGGTTATTGCTCAAAAAAGGAGATGAGGCGGCGGCTCGCAAAGTATTAACTATCACAGAAGACAATGTAGAAAATGCCATAAACGAAATAAAAGTAACCGCACAAAGCCCAAGTGAGGCGGCGGCAGAAAAACTTTTCTCCAAAAAATATTTTTTTCCTCTCCTACTTGCCTTTTTATTTTCATTTTTTAATCAGGTATCGGGGATTAATGCTATTATTTACTATTCTCCACGAATATTCGAGATGACGGGCTTAGGCAAAGAGAGTGCCTTACTCTCCAGTGCGGGAATCGGCATTACTAATCTGATTTTCACCATAATAGGCTGGTGGCTCATAGACCGCTACGGTCGCCGCTTGCTCATGTATATTGGCTCTGTGGGTTATCTGATTTCTCTTTCGCTTATTGCTGTTTCTTTTTTTAGCGAATCTTTTACCTACGTACCCCTTTACGTATTTGCCTTTATTGCCGCCCACGCCATAGGGCAAGGCTCGGTGATTTGGGTATTTATCTCCGAAATTTTCCCTACTTCGGTACGTGCCTCTGGCATGGCTTGGGGCAGCCTCATACATTGGATATTTGCAGCACTGATAGCTAATTTTTTCCCATTTTTTGCCGATGAATTGGGCGGTGGAATGGTTTTTAGCTTTTTTGGGTTTATGATGTTCTTTCAATTGCTATACGTCTGGCGTATCATGCCCGAAACCAAAGGCGTTTCCTTAGAAGATTTACAAAAAAAATTGACAAATTCAAATCCATAATGAATCGTGTAATTTAAACAAAAAATGTATAAACTATGAACAAGAAAGCAAATTCGAAGGTAAAACAGCAATATGATGCAAAGCCTGTATTCCCAAGATGCGCAAATTGTAAGCATTACAAAAGTGAAGAAAAAATAGAAGAAGGCTACTATGCAAACTGGACAAAAGAGGTAAATATGAGGTGCGGATTAGGCGGTTTTGCCATTAAAAAACATGGCACTTGCAGAATGCACGAAAGGAAGTGAGTATTATTTTTGTTTTTCATACATACAAATCGGCAACCAAAACGAAGTTGGTAATGCCTAAAATGCAATAACGTAGGGCATTTTGTCCTACGTTATTTTTTTGCCTAATTTATCTTTTTTATAGAGCCAGAGCCTGTAGTCTTGAAAATTTGCTTCTCTGGATTTCCCGCAAAGCGAATATCGCCAGAGCCACTTACTCGCCCGTCTAATTGCTCACTTACCGATACTTTTGCATTTCCAGAACCCGTAATACGTATTTTGGCAATAGACGACTGGAGGGCTAAGGCTTCTACATCTCCAGAACCGCTCACCTCAATACTTTGCTCTTTAGCACTACCCGATAGCTCTACATCTCCAGAACCGCTAATAACAATCGCCAATTTCTGCGTATCTACTTCCCCCCGAAACTTACCAGAACCCGACAAGACAAGTTCAAACTGATTGTTTTTGATGGCAGATTTGGTCTTGATATGAGAGGAGCCACTCGAAGTAACACTTTCTAAGGTCTTGTAGGTAAGTACTATACTCACTTCATATTTGTTTTTCCAATTCCAACTATCATTTTTTGTACGAATTTTCAACGTGCCGCCTTCTACTTCTGTGATAATATCTTGCAAATCTATACCCGAAGCCGTAATTTCTATATGCTCGCTGTTCCCTTGCTGAATCACAACGTTAAAGCCACCGCTTACTTTCACAGCACTGAAAGAACTTAAGTTTCTATCTTCTGTTTTTTGAGCAAAAGTAGCAGCACAAAAAAATGTGCCTAACATTAAAACAATCAAAAAGATACGCACTAATTTTTCCATTCCCTTTTCCATAATTTTTTTTTATATTTACGTTTTTTTCCAATGACACCAACAGAAAAGCAAGAGTTGCACGAAGCACAATAATTTTTTTGCTAATTCTCAAAAAAATAATCAATTTTACCACACATATCAGCACACGCCAATACGCAACCGCCAAATAGGTAGTGCGTAGCTTTTTTTTACAAACATCATCTCTTTATATTTATGAAAAAAAATCTATTACTAATTTTATCCTTCTTGTTTATTTTCAACGGGCTGTACTTCCAGTCTTTTGCACAAAAGAAAAACCCAAAAGCAAGCGAAACGACATCAATAAAACCAACTTCTGCCGCAGAACGCATGAAGGGCTTTGAAAAACGCAAAGAGTTGATTAAGAACTCAATCGTGAGCAATGTCGGTTTTCGCAATGTCGGTCCAACCATCATGAGTGGGCGCGTGGTCGATATAGACATCAACCCTTATGACCCCAGCATTTTCTTTGTTGCGTATGCCTCTGGCGGGCTTTGGAAAACTGAAAACAATGGCAGCACTTTTACGCCCCTTTTTGACAATGAAGCAGTAATGACCATTGGCGATATTGCGGTAGAATGGAAAAAAGACAATAGCGTAGGCAATATTTGGCTTGGCTCTGGCGAAAACAATTCCAGTCGTTCCTCTTATTCGGGTACAGGCATTTACAAAAGTGCTGACGGTGGCAAAACTTGGCAGCACTTGGGCTTGGAGGAAACGCATCACATTGGTAGAATCATAGTTCACCCAACTGACCCAAATACAGTTTGGATTTCTGCCTTAGGGCATCTGTACTCCCCGAATCCCGAAAGAGGAGTTTTCAAAACCACAGATGGCGGCAAAACTTGGTCTAAGACCTTGTTTGTCAATGACAATACGGGTGCTATAGAGCTAATCATTGACCCTACTAATCCGCAGATTTTGTACGCTGCAACGTGGGAACGCAGCCGCCAAGCATGGAATTTTGTCGGCAATGGCAAAGGTTCAGGCATCTACAAAAGCACAGACGGCGGCACTACTTGGGCAAGAATTACCAATGAAGGAAGCGGCTTTCCTGCTACTGCGGGCGTAGGGCGTATTGGTTTGGATATTTACCCAAAAAATCCGAACATCATTTATGCAGTCATGGACAACCAAGACGCGCAGGAGAAGAAAACCGAAGACAATACCAACGCCTTGAAAATCAAGCCTTCAATGCTAAAAACAATGAGTGCAGAAGACTTTTCAAAGCAAGCAGATGAGGACATTACGGCGTATTTGGATAGATACGGCATCCCAAATGACTATTCTGCCAAATCGGTGAAAGAGGACATCAAAAATGCGAAATACACTCCGAAAGCATTGGCTGATTATGTAAATGCCAATGACGATTTGTTTGAGATAACTGTCAAAGGATTAGAGGTTTATCGCTCTGATGATGCGGGAAAAACATGGAAACGCACACACGAAAAATACTTGGAAGGCGTAGTCTATACTTACGGCTATTATTTCAGCCAAGTACGTGTAAATCCGAATGATGACAAAGAAATTTTTACTATGGGCGTACCTGTAGTTCGCTCTAATGACGCAGGCAAAACTTGGAAGGCTTTGGACGATGCCAATGCACACTCTGACCACCACGCACTTTGGATAAACCCGAACCGCAAAGGACACCTAATTTTGGGCAATGATGGCGGAATAAACGTTTCTTATGACAATGGCGAATCGTGGTTCAAGATGAATAATGTGCCTGTAGGTCAGTTTTACTCGGTCAATGTCGATATGGCAACACCTTACAATGTCTATGGCGGTTTGCAAGACAATGGCGTTTGGGGGGGCAGCAGCCAAAATAAACCAAGTAAAGATTGGCAAGATTCAGGTCGCTACCCTTTTCAAATGCTTATGGGTGGGGACGGTATGCAAATAGAAATAGACACAAGGGACAATGCCACAATGTACACAGGTTTTCAGTTTGGCAACTATTTCAGAATCAATAAGAACACCCAAGATAGAAAGTTAATCACGCCCAAGCATAAATTAGGAGAAACGCCTTATCGCTGGAACTGGGAAACACCTATTCTGATTTCTAAGCACAACCAAGACATTATTTACATGGGTTCTCACCGCTTCCACCGCTCTATGAATAAGGGAGAAAGTTTTGAAACCTTATCCGACGACCTTACCAAAGGTGGCAAAGAAGGCAATGTTCCTTTTGGCTCACTTACCGTTATTCACGAATCGCCGAAGAAATTTGGCTTGCTTTACACAGGCTCTGACGATGGCTATATCCACGTTAGCAAAGACGGTGGCTATACTTGGAAACGCATTTCAGATAACCTTCCGCAAAATTTATGGATAACGCAAGTTTATGCCTCACATCATTCAGAATCAAGAGTTTATGCTTCGCTTAATGGCTATCGCAACGACCATTTTGAGGCATACATTTATGTTTCGGAAAACTACGGCGATACGTGGCAGAAAATCAGTACCAATCTACCACTCGAACCCGTAAACGTGGTAAAAGAAGACCCTGAAAATCAGAATATTATCTATGTAGGAACGGACAATGGAGTATATATTTCTATAGATAGAGGGCAAAATTTTCATGCTTTTACCAAAGATTTGCCTGCGGTTTCGGTGCATGACCTCGTCATTCACCCAAGGGACAAAGAGATTGTATTAGGTACGCACGGACGTTCTTTTTACATAGGAAATGTTGCTCATTTGCAGCAACTTACCCCTCAAATTTTGGCTAAAAATATACATCTTTTTGCCCTAAAAAATGCGCCTTTTAGCGACAGGTGGGGAGCATCAAGAGGAGAGTTTTCAGAAGCATTCAAACCTGAAACGGAAATTGCTTTTCACGTCAATAAGAATGTAGCTACTACTATTAAAGTATTGACGGCAAGCGGTTTGGTACTAAAAGAAATGAAAGATGAAAGCGAAAAAGGCTTGAATTTTGCCAAATACGACCTTACTTTTGACGAAAAGGCATTGGAAAACTATCAGAAAGAACTTTCTGACAAAGCGAAGAAGGAAATAAAGGTAAAAAAGGCACAAAATGGCAGTTATTATTTGCAAGCGGGCGAATACACCGTAGAGATTACTACGGGAGATAGCAACGAAAAACAAGTGCTAAAAATAGAAACTCCAAGAGAAAGAGGCGGCACAAGACGCTAATAGCAGTGTGTATCGGTCAGAACAGTTTTTTCGCTTTGCGGAAGAACTGTTTCCTTGCAATAATTTGGTAGATAATAGATATATTATCAAACTAACAATTCCCATGTTTATTTACAGACAAAAAAACCTCGTCTATTGACGAGGTTTTTTTGATATATCTGAAAGCAGAGTATATTACTTTATCTCAATCTCAGCACCTGCTTCTTGTAGTCTCTTAGCCAAATCATCAGATGATGCTTTGTCGATACCTTCTTTTACAGGTTTTGGAGCGCTATCTACTAAGTCTTTAGCTTCTTTCAAGCCCAAGCCTGTAAGGTCTTTTACCAACTTTACCACAGCCAATTTATTAGGACCAGCTGCCTTTAAGATAACGTCAAAAGTAGTTTTTTCTTCCACTACCTCTGCCGCAGCAGTAGCAGCTACCATTACAGTAGCAGCAACAGCAGGCTCAATACCGTAAGTATCTTTTAAAATCTTAGCTAATTCGTTTACTTCCTTTACAGTCAAGTTTACCAACTGTTCAGCAATTTCTGTCAAGTTTGCCATTTTATTGAAAATTTAATCTTGTTCGACAATGAGTTATAAATAAAAACAATTTTTAAAAATCTCTGCTTTCCATATAAACGGATAAGCAAAGCGTTGAAGTTAGCCTTCTTGTGTCTCCGAAGGAGTCTGTAGAGTATCGTCAGCCGCCTTGTTGCTATTATTTTGCAAAGCACCGATAATATTTCTCATAGGAGATTGTAACAAGCCAATCAACTCGCCAAGTAATTCTGTCTTAGATTTCAATGTAGCCAACACTTCGAGCTGGTCTTCGCCAATAAAGATGTCTTTATTAATAGAAGCACCTTTCAATAAAGGCTTTACAGTTTTATCTTTGCGAGGATTTTTAGTTCTAAATTCTTTCAAAAGTTTCGCAGGAGCGTTCGCTGAATCAGGGCTTATCATAATTCCTGAGAAACCTTTCAAGACCTTAGCGTCTAATGCTTTGAAATCACCAACGGGCAATAAGGCTTTCTTGATTAAAGAATTTTTTACCACCACATACTCAATGTTTTTCTCAAAACACATTCTACGAAACGCATTGGTTTGCGCTACCGACATACCAGAGGCATCAGTAAAATAGAAATTTACTCCCTCTGTTAATTTTTCACTCAAATCTTGAGCTATTTGGATTTTTTCGTCTCTCGTCATAGTTCAAATAATTTTATAATCCTGGTATGCTTGTCTTATCGATTCTGATACCCGGACTCATCGTGCTTGACATAAAGACACTTTTAATATAAGTCCCTTTTGCTGCCGCAGGTTTTAGCTTTGCGATTACATTGATAATTTCGCGTGCATTGTCCGCTATCATTTCAGGAGAGAATGAAATCATGGCAATACGGGTATGTATAATACCTGTTTTATCGACTTTGAAATCGATTTTACCTTGCTTCACTTCTTTCACAGCCTTCCCTACTTCCATTGTTACTGTTCCAGATTTAGGGTTAGGCATAAGACCTCTTGGACCGAGTACACGACCTAACTTACCGACTTTCGCCATCACAGTTGGCATAGTGATGATAACATCAATATCCGTCCAACCGCCAGAGATTTTGTCTATATAATCGTCAAGACCCACGTAATCAGCACCTGCTTCGGTTGCTTCAGCTTCTTTATCGGGGCTACAAAGCACCAATACTTTCACCTTTTTACCTGTACCATGAGGCAAAGCCGCCACACCTCTAACCATTTGGTCAGACTTGCGAGGATCTACACCCAAGCGTATATCTATATCCACAGAAGCATCAAACTTAGCATAGTTTAGTTCTTTCACTAAAGCTGTAGCCTCGCTTAACGAGTATTCTTTTTGTGGGTCGTACTTTCCGAGTACTTCTTTTTGATTTTTCGTTAATTTTCCCATGTTACTCGCTTTAAAAATTATCACTTTATTAGACTAATTTCGAATTTTGGAAGCATTCGCGTTTCTGATAGTAACAATTTCAGATTTAATATAATAGGTGATAAAAATCTTTACATTAATTTTCCCAAGGAGCTTTACCTGTTACGGTTACACCCATACTTCTTGCACTACCTGCTACCATTTTCATGGCAGATTCCATAGTGAAGCAGTTTAAATCGGGCATTTTTGTTTCTGCTATTTTCTGTACTTGTTCCCAAGTAAGAGAGCCTACTTTGTTACGATTTGGAGAAGCCGAGCCAGATTTTACTTTAGCCGCTTCCAAAATCAATACTGCTGCAGGAGGCGTTTTAAGGACAAACTCAAAAGTTTTGTCCGAATAAACTGTAATTACAACGGGTACTACTTGACCAGCTTTGTCTTGCGTACGAGCATTGAACTGCTTGCAAAACTCCATGATATTCAAGCCTTTGCTACCAAGCGCAGGACCAATAGGAGGTGCAGGGTTAGCTGCAGCACCTTTCACTTGTAATTTTACGTAACCTGTGATTTCTTTTGCCATTTTGTATAATTCTTCTTACGTAAATTATTCTTCCTTTGAAACTTCAATATAGTTTAGTTCTACGGGTGCGTTTCTACCAAAGATTTTGACCATTACTTTGAGTTTTTTCTTCTCATCAAAAACTTCTTCGACCACACCTGAAAAACCATTAAAAGGTCCGTTCATCACTTTTACTGTTTCGCCTATGTGGAATGAAACATCATGCTTTACTTCATGCTCATCTGTTTCTTCTACCTTGCCGAGTATTCTGCTCACATCAGATTCACGCATAGGCTTTGGCAACTCACCCGGAATATTTTTGTTATACTCCAAGAAACCGAGTACTCCCGGAACGCTCAAAATAGTGTGTAACACTTCACCATTTCCTAAATTTGCGTTAAGCATCACATAACCAGGTAAGATATTTTTTTCAACAGCAACTTTTTTACTTTTGCCGTCTTTCATCTTCCTAATCTGATATACTTTTTCTGTAGGCGTAAGCACTTGAGCGATGTATTCCTCAAGTTTTTGAATGGAAACTTCTTTCTCAAGATAAGTTTTCACTTTCTTTTCTTGCCCGCTTACCACTCTCAACACATACCATTTAATATCGCTCATTTCGTATTTGTATAGATTATAAGTGTTAAAATGAACGGAATACAGCCTTAGAATGAATTATAGAACGCATTTAGTCCCTTATCAAAGATAAAGTCTATCAAACCTATTAGCAATGCAAATATTAGGGAAGCAACCAATACAAGCACTGTATGAGATTGTAATTCTTTATACTTTGTCCAAGTTACATGCTCTACCATTTCATCTTTGGACTCTTTCACGAATTGAAATACTTTGTTCATCAATATAAACGTTTATAACGTTTTAGAAAATTTAATTTGCACGGGCGGTAGGGGTCGAACCTACAGCCTACGGTTTTGGAGACCGCCACTCTACCAATTGAGCTACGCCCGTTTGAAAATTAGTTCGCAAAGGTAGGAACTATTTTCTCATTATCAAATCCTTTGCTACATATTTATTAAAAAAAAATAGACAGGTAAAAAAAACAGCATAAAAAGCTAAAATTTAGCAAGTCAATAGCTAAAATATACAATAACTAATGCTTATAGAATTACTATTTTTTATCTTTGGCAAAATTTAATATTTCGAAATACGTGAAAAATTTAATTTATCTATCTTTATTAGTTGCTCTTTGCGGCTGTTTTTCCTCTAAGCCATCTACGCTTAGTTCGCAAGGGCAAATGGGAATAAACTGCAATGCAAAAGTAGTCAATAAAGGCGCTTTATTGGACATTTTCTTAGAATTAGATGTGGAAAGGCTTTATGCTGCTGCTACGCTGCAAGGAATCAAATTGTCGTATCAGATAAAACCTACTTTTGAAAGTTCGCAAGTTATTAGTGCCGACTCTATCGCATTGAATGCTAATCGTTTGCAAAAAAGTGGCAATAGCTTTTATCTTAATTTTGGCTTGCTCAAGCCTCAGACGATGCCTGCGATAATGGTGCTAAAAATAGAGGACACGCAAACTAAACAGCTTATTTTCAAAGAAATAAGCTTATCTAAGGCGGAGGCTGCTATGCCCTTTGTGCTGAGCAAAACGCAGGGGCAGGTGTATGATAACTTTGTGAGCAAGCAAGATACACTTCGCTTTGAGGGAGCAGACGTACCTGCGTATGTTTATCGGATTAAGCAGAATTTTTTTCCTGCACTTCCGCCCATGCAACTTAATAACCTAAGTGTAAATCAGAATGTTGGGGTGGATTCTTTTTTTAGCCTACCCGCCAACACGAATTTTGTGTTGAAAACAAAGGGCTTATATTTTGCACAATCGGATACTTCCAGTAGCAAAGGAATTGGTTTTAGTGTCATGGAAAATATGTATCCGAAATTTACAAAAGTGGAAAATTTGATAGAGGCTCTGATATATATTTCTACGCCAGAGGAGCAAAATCAGATAAGCGGGTCTGCAAATAAAAAAAATGCCCTTGATGCCTATTGGCTCAAATTGGCTGGTAATGAGGAGAATGCAAGAAGAATTATTAGGTTGTACTACCAGCGAGTAGAGTATGCAAATAGGGTCTATACTACCTACAAAGAGGGGTGGAAAACTGATATGGGCATGGTCTATATCGCATTTGGTGCGCCCCAAATTAGTACGCAGGGAAATCAGCAGCTATGGACGTACTACCTCAATGCAGGAAACATAAAAGTTACTTTTGCTTTTGTGCAGAAGAAAAACCAATTTAGCGAGAAGCACTACGAACTAATACGAAAAACAGATTATGCGGCTATTTGGTATGAAGCTATAGAAAAATGGCGCATGGGGCTGGTAGCGAATTAAAGTATATTTTGAAATAGCCACTGCCCACCAATTTTGCTGGTTGGCAGGGCTATTTTGCTAAGAGGTTAGGTTGCCGTCATGCCGCCGTCTATTTTGTGCTCACTGCCTGTGATGAACGAGCTTTCATCGCTTGCTAAGAAGAGTGCTAAATTAGCCACTTCTTCGGCAGTTCCGTAGCGTTTCATGGGTACGCTATTTTCCAATTTCTCTCTTGCTGCTGCTGTATCATTTGGGCTAATTATTTTTTCTAAGCCACTTACCATTGCTGTATCTATCCAGCATGGGTGAATGGTATTTACCCTAATTTTCTGCTTTGCAAGGGCTAAGGCTGCACTTTTCGCCAAGCCAATGCAAGCGTGCTTGCTTGCAGAATAGGCTATTCCCTTAGGCATACCAAGCAAGCCAGCTACGGAGGAGGTAATGATGATACTCCCTTTGCCATTTTTGATGAGGTGCGGGGTCGCATATTTCATGGTATAGAACACACCTTTTACGTTTACGTCCATTACTTGGTCAAAAAAATCATCAGGGTATTCCCAAAAATTTATCTGATGACCGCCTACGCCTGCATTACAAAAAACCACATCTATTTTACCAAAAACATCAATGGCATGATTGGTGAAATCTTGCACCTGCTTGCTGTCAGTTACATCGGCGAGGAAATAGGTAATATTGGCACTACTGATGGCATTTTTCACTTTGTCGATACCGCTTTGGCTGTAATCTACCAATACTACTTTTGCCCCTTCCTCCAGAAAAAGTTTGACCGTAGCCAAACCAATACCGAACGCACCACCTGTGATGATGGCTACTTTGTCTTTTAATCTATCCATTTTCGTATTTACAATTTAATTTAATGATTGCTTATCAATGTTTTTACTTTTTTGAAGTTATCTCATTCCTAAAACTACAAATATCCTCTTGTGTTTTCAATTTTATATTTATTTGAAATACAGAATAATCAAAACGCTTTCAAACTCAAATCTACGGCTTTTGCCGAGTGCGTAAGCGCACCCATAGAAACGAAATCCACGCCGCAAGCAGCTACGGCGGGCAGGTCATCGATGGTCAAGCCGCCCGATGCCTCTGTTAGGTATTTGCCATTGATGAGCCTTACGGCTTCGGTCATCATGGCTAAGGACATATTATCAAGCATGATGACTTGAATATCGTCATTGCCTACTTCTATGGCTTCTTTGACCTCCGCCAGATTGCGAGTTTCTACTTCTATGCCTATGTCCTTGCCTAATTTGTTGCGGTAGCTTACTGCAGCTTCTATTGCTTTCCTTACGCCTCCTGCATAGTCTATGTGGTTGTCTTTGAGCATTATCATGTCAAATAAACCAAATCTATGATTCTCACCGCCTCCAATTTTTACTGCCCATTTTTCCATGAGGCGAAAGTTTGGCGTAGTCTTTCGGGTATCCAAAACCTTTGTTTTTGTTCCTTCTAAGGCTTTGGCGGCTTTGCGAGTTTGGGTAGCTATCGCACTCATGCGTTGCATACAGTTCAGCACCAATCTTTCTGCTGTAAGTATGGATTGTGCCTTGCCCTCTACTACAAAGGCAATATCTCCCTTGCGTACCTCCTGCCCATCGCCAATGGCTATGGTAAGCTGCAAATCGGGATTTACACGCCCAAAAATGTGCGTGGCTAACTCAACACCCGCCAATATGCAGTCATCTTTGACCAAAAGGCGAGCCTTGCGAACCGATTCGACAGGGACAGCCGAAAGAGAAGAATGGTCGCCTTCGCCCACATCTTCTTGTAAGGCATTGTCAATGAATTGATTAATGAGTTCAGGAGTGAGATAATTGTATTTCATGGAATAAAAAAATAATTTAGGAAAACAAAACCTATATCTATTTTGCAAGGTATGTTTTATTTTTGCAAAAAACTTAGTATATTTGGAAAAAATACACAGAATTATGGCAAGAAAAAAATATAATTTGGACGAAGAAATACCAAAAGGCAAGCAATATAAGGAGGGCGATTTGATTCTATTGTTCAAACTCAACAGAATAGTTACCTACAATACGCCGCTGATGGAAGAATGGCTAAATGTGGAAAATGCTACTTTTGATGCTTTTGAGCAAACTCTATTCGATAGAAAACTCTTAGAATCCCAAACGCAAATAGCGGGATGGAGCGAAGAAGATTTGAAAATGAAATTTATTACATATATTTTAGAATTAGGGTATTTAGTTTCAGAAAATAATATTGTTACATTTTTTGACAAAACGATTTCGGCAACAGTAGAGGGCATAAAACTCACTGTAAAGTCCGATTTCATGATAGCTAAAGGTATATTAGATGTATTTACCACACCTTATTTTCATTTTCAGGAGTACAAACCATATAAAAATCCTTAGGGAGATTCGATGGCACAGCTCTTAGAGGCTTTTATGATAGCCCAAGTCAAAAATAAAAATGGAAAGCCTCTATATGGAATAGATATTATGGGGGCGAATTGGAAATTTGTAATTATGGAGGGCAAAGATTATTGTATTTCAAAGGCTTACGAATGTACTAATGCCGAAGATTTGCTGCAAATAATAGCTATCCTACGAAAATTCAAAGAGATTCTACTCACCAAATTAATGATAGATTAGAGGAGATGAAAAAAATAATAGCCTACTCTTTCAATTCCTTAGAATACTCAACTGCTGTACTTCGTTTTGGAAACATTTATAGATAATAATTTTCTCATAAAGTTCTGAATAGAAAAGGCTTACGGCTTGGTCGCTGTCCAATGGATTTTCTGTAATGCTATCTCCGTTGATGTGGTAAAGGTAAGTTTTGTGGGCTTGTTTGTCTGTAATGGCAAAAATCTCCAAATTAGTTCCAAAGTTAAAATACTGCACTATTTTGTCTGACGGGTTAGCAAATTCCTTTTCAAAAAGCACTTTGCCATCTTTTGCCAAAATGCTCACTAAGTTATTGCTTTGCCGAGCTATTACCCAGTCTTGCCCATCTATTTCGTCTATGCCCAAGCTGTAGTAGGTTTCGGTTTCGTCCCTTGCAAAGTTTTCCCTGCTGATGACCTGCCCAAGCAAATTTACTTTTATCAGGTCGCCTTTCGAAGAGAGCAAAATGATGAGTGTGTTGGAGAGCAGCGTACCATATTGGATATATACATGGCTGAAAATGTTGGTATTATCAAAACTCATAGGAAAACCGCTATACATTTCTCCATTGCGTTTGAACAGATTGACAACGCCGTTCCCCTGAACAGCAATGATGCAATCTTGAGTACCTATTCGTACATGAATAGGTGGTATTGCCAAAGGATACATCAAACGTCTTGGATTCCAGCCACTTAGTATTTTTCCTTCTTTGGAAAACAAATATATATTTCCTTGCATATCCGAAACGCTAAAGCGATATGCCTTTGTTTTGTCATAATCTATAAAACCCAAATGCTCCAAGGGCTGCTCGAAATTATACTCGATGGGGAAATTGGAGAGTATGCGTCCTAAGCGGTCTATTACATAAGTTTTTTTGCTAATACTCACCAAGTATTGCAGTTTTTCGTTTGCCAACATATCTATTTGATATATTTCGGGTAGCAGTTTCCCGCCCATAGGCAGACTCCAAAGTTTCTTACCCTGCGACCCTATCAGATGTAGCACATTCTTAGCATCTTGCACCAATACTTCTCTGCTTTTATCTGTATGATTTTTGACGATAAATGGCTTTGTAATGATTTTTTCGTCTATAGTAGTTTTGGCAAGCAAGACGGGGCTGTGTAAGCCTCCTTTCTTATTAAAATTCAATTTTCGGTGAAGTAAGTTAAAAACGCTTATATAGGTATTATTTCTCAAATTTGCCTGATAAGTACAGAACTCAAAACGCAATAAGTGCCGTTTGTGCCGTTCTGCTACCTCCTGCCAATCATTGCTAAGGTTTGCTTTCAGGATATTCCAGCATCGCAAATTATTGACTATCAAGGTAAAATTTGCCTCTTTGCTAAGTACGCCGAGCATCTTTTTTTGCTTGTCCAATTTTGCCCACACCTGTTCATTACCCACGTCATTGAGCAAGTTGCGAATGGCTTTGAAGCTATTGCCGATGACCAAATAATCGTTGATGATGGTGAAATAACTATGAAAAAATCCTGAATATAGCCTCCCAAATAGCTTTTCGGGGAGTTCGGGGACACTGAGTTGTACTATTTTGAGCTTACCATAGTTTTCATAAACAATACTGTCTTGCTTGCCCGAAATGCCATTCATTGCGAGGCGGTTCATTCGCTTGAGCATATCCGTTGGGTTTCTGATTTTGGCAAAAACCAATTTATCCACTTCGCTGTTATCCAACGATTCCAAAGTGCTGATGGCAACTTCGCCTCGCAAATCTTCATAAAAATCCTTGCTATTGAAATCGTGCTGATTTTCGAGGCTATCTGAAGAAATATAGAGCAATGTGTCATTTTTTGCCCAATAATTTCTGATAGATTCATAAAATTTTTCGTTTTGGTCAAAACTTAACCTATAAAAAATAGCGGTACGTTTGGGTATAAAATTGAGCAAATTGTTCAACTCGGTAGGTTTTTGCCCTTGAAATATGGAAAGATAATGCTTGTAATCTTTGAGGTCTTCTGCTGCCGCTACGCCCTCTAAGGTCATTTTTTCGCCCTGTAGCTGCCAATTTGCTACTATGGCAGGGGAAAAAATAGAAAGCAAATTGTTTTGCTGTTGGGTGGGCAAAACATTGGAAAACATCTCTATAAGTTTGGAAAATAGATTAACATTTACATAAACACTGCCCCTATTTTCTTCTGCAAGATTCGTCTTTGTTTTCTCGAATTCGAAAGCAGATTCATTGACTTTTAGGAAATTATTTTTATTTGCCCCGCTTACATTGCGAATGGCATCTTCTACCAAAAAAGGCGTAAAGCTCCCAACGAAGTAATTTTTATGAAAAATATAAGAAAATGTATCTTTGCCTTGAATCACCTCATAGATAGTAATACCTTGATACTCATGCTTATCAAAAATAAAATGCTTGCGTTCGTCTAACGCCTTAATTACTTGATTAGCAAAATTATTATCTCCATCTGCAATAGGGACAAAAAATAAGTAATCTAAATCGCCTTTTGAAACAATGTGCATACTAATAACTACTTCTTTTTCTCTAAGATATTGCTCTACGTCTAAGCCTTGCCTGAGCAAAGAGTCTAATAAGGCCGTTCTCTGTTTCATTTTTTGGAAATAAGCAGTTTCATTGAGGCTTTTCCAGATAGAAAAAGAATCTGCTTTTTGCCATAGATAAGAAGCATTACCAACCTCAAGCGCAAGTATTGCATTTTCAGGAATCAAAGCCCAAACATCATCGGTTTTTGCCTTGCTCCACAGCGAACTTAGCCCTTGGAAAAGAAGATAAATCATCACTGCCACTGCCAGAGGAATGAGGTAGAAATTGCGGTTAGTTGTATTGCTCACTATTTATTATGATTTAGACTATCAATCATTACTTGTACAAAAATACAAAAACGGCATCATTTTACTGACACCGTTTTCCTAAATATATTTTAGTAGCCTGATTACTAACTATTTTCTATACAAAACTTTATGAATAGCATCTACTGTGCGTTTCAGATTTGGCAAAATAGCATCTATGAGTGTTGGCGCATACGGCAGAGGCACGTCCATAGAGTTCACCCGCAAAATAGGAGCATCCAAATAATCAAAAGCTTGACGCTGTACATTAAAAGTAATATCGGTAGCGATAGAAGACAGAGGCCAAGCCTCCTCCAAAATCACTAAGCGGTTAGTTTTTTGCACTGATTTGACGATAGCGGCATAGTCGATAGGGCGTACCGAACGCAAATCTATTACTTCAACTGATATGCCTTCTTTGGCAAGCTCAGTAGCTGCCTGCAACGCTATTTTCATCATTTTGCCGAAAGAAACCAAAGTTACATCTGTACCTTCCCTCTTTACATCTGCTACGCCTATAGGGATAAGGTACTCACCTTCAGGAACTTGTCCTTTATCACCGTACATCACTTCTGATTCCATAAAAATAACAGGATCGTTATCTCTGATAGCCGTTTTGAGCAAACCTTTGGCATCATACGGATTAGAGGGAACTACTACTTTTAGCCCAGGCGTGTTAGCATACCAATTTTCAAAGTTTTGGGAGTGCTGCGCTCCAAGCATTCCAGCATTGCCCGTAGGACCTCGGAACACTATAGGTGCATGGTACTGCCCTGCTGACATAGACAATATTTTTGCCGCAGAGTTAATTACTTGGTCTATTGCTACTAAGGAAAAATTGAAAGTCATAAACTCGATGATGGGTCGTAAGCCATTCATAGCTGCCCCAACGCCAATGCCCGCAAAGCCTAACTCTGCAATCGGCGTATCTATCACTCTGTCAGCTCCAAACTCTTCCAACATTCCTTGGCTCACTTTGTATGCCCCGTTGTATTCAGCTACTTCCTCTCCCATCAAAAATACGTTTTTATCTAATCGCATTTCCTCTGACATAGCTTCGCGAAGTGCTTCTCTGAATTGTATCTCTCTCATATTATATTTATAGTATTAAGTTATTGAGTTACTAATTATTGGGTTATTGGTTATTTTGGTCTATACCCAAAGTCTGACCTGCACGATAGCTCAATAATAGCCTTCGGAATGTAAAATTAATAACAACAATGAAAATAACAATGTTTTTGCACAAAAAAAGACCTTATACTTTTGAGTATAAAGTCTTTCTATTATTTTATGTTCCATTTGGCTAATCGCAACCGAGGTCGTCTATCGTCCAAGTACCTTCTTCCTCACAAATATCTAAATCTTCTACGATACACTCGGCATCGTCTTCTGCCACAAACTTCACGTCCCAAGTAGCACAATCAACTAATACAGTGATAGATTCTCCGGGTTCTAATATCTCATCGCTGCCCAAAATATCCGCACCCCAAGAGGATTTGTCCACAGGTGAAAAGTAGATGTTATCAATATCCCAGCTACTACCGTTAGTAATTTTAATTTTTGATGCGTTTACTGATGTTTTCTTCATTGTCATCGAGGCAAGACCACCAATAAGCACCAAAGCAACTACAGCATAAGCAATACTTTTTATGTTTTTTCTCATTTTTTTCGTTTTAAAATTAATGATAGATAAGGAAAATTAATGTGTATGTATTTCTATCTGAGTGAACAAATAACAAATGTTATGCCACGCTATTTTTTGCCATCATCTTCTTTGCCATCTCCGTTGCAGTCAGCATTTGTAATTTCCCACACTTCATTATTGCAAATATGCTCATCATAACCCAAGCAAGTGCCGCCGTCTTCGAGTACAAGTTTTACGTCCCAAGTACCACATTCCACAAGTACCACAATAGATTCATTTGGCAGTAGCACTTCATCATCTCCGAGTACGTCATCTTCGTCCCAAGTGTTTTTGTCGGGAGAGGAAAAGTAAATATGGTCGATATTCAAGTCAGATTTATTCACAATCTTTACTTTTGAGTCTTGCCTATGAACTTTCGGCAGAGCCAAAGAAGTCAAGCAGACGATACTTAGCATTCCTGCTATCGCTTGGAAAATATGTTTCATAATCGTATTGGTATAAAAAGTGTAATTCCTTAAATTGAAACCTCAAACAAATATACTTATTTCTTTACCAATTTTATCACCAAAAATATAAAAATTATCAGAAATGGAGAAAAAAATAAATTGATAAAATCTTGCCATACGCTAAAAAATCTTACTTGTATGGCATATAAAAGTATAAGAGTTACTGATGTAAAAATAAAAGCTATATAAGCACCAATGAAGCCGTAAAAAAACTGCTTTTTGCTCCATTTAAAGTACAATTTTAAGGCAATTAACGAAACAAAAAGGTGAGCAAAGGCAAGGATAAACTGTGCAAGATTTTCTGCAATAACAGGTATTTTTAAAGAGAAAAATGAAAAAATATTACTTATCCAAGCATAAGAACTGTGATAGAAATAGACATTTAGGACTGCATTAATACGGGCTAAGATTTGAGCCAGCCAGATGCCTTCGAAAAAAATAAGCAGTATTGATAAAAAAAAGAATACACTATCCCTGAACCGCATATTACATTTCTTTGACAGGTTTTAATCCTAATGCCTTTGCTTGTTCTATCATGTAGGGATAGGCTTCCTCTAAGACATTTTTGATTGCCCCATCTAAAATAGCTTCTCTGACCTGTATTTTTATAAAGCCTACTTCTTTGCTTGGCTTGAGGTTAAAGACTTCCATGATAATCTCTCCTGTAATTACGGGTTGAAAATCACGCATTTTGTCTTCCTCCTCTACTTCTATCATTCGCTTTTCTACACGGGCAAAATTATCCAAATATTTTTTTACTCTTGTGTGGTCTTTGGAGGTAATATCGGCGCGGCAAAGTTTCATTAGGTCGTCAGCATTATCTCCTGCTTCAAAAAGTAAACGCCTTACTGCCGAATCTGTTACGCCTTCTTTTACGAGTGCTATGGGGCGAAGGTGCAAGCGAACTAACTTTTGAACAAATTTCATTTTTTCGTTCATTGGCAGTTTCAGTTTGCGGAATATATCAGGCACCATGCGCGCACCTTTCTCCTCATGCCCATGAAAAGTCCAGCCTACTTTTTTGTCAAAACGCTTTGTAGCGGGCTTTGCTATGTCGTGCAGGATAGCAGCCCAACGCAGCCATAGGTCGTCAGTGAAGGCACAAATATTGTCTAATACCTTTAAAGTATGATAAAAATTGTCCTTATGCGTTTTCCCGTCCAGCTCTTCCGCACCTTGCAAATCGACCATTTCTGGAAAAAACAGTTTGAGTAAGCCACTCGCAAACAGCAAATTAAAGCCATAAGAAGGCTTTTGAGCAAGGATAATCTTATTGAGTTCGTCTGAAATTCGTTCTCTTGAGATGATATGGATTCTCTCCTTATTGCGAATGATGGCATCAAATGTATCAGGCTCAATATCAAAAGAAAGTTGGGTGGCAAAGCGGATAGCGCGCATCATACGCAACGGGTCATCAGAAAAAGTAATATCAGGACTTAGCGGCGTGCGAATGATTTTTCTTTTCATGTCAGCAACCCCATTAAAAGGGTCTATTAGCTCCCCAAAATCACTCACATTCAAGCTAATAGCAAGTGCATTAATGGTAAAATCTCGTCGGTTTTGGTCGTCTTCCAGCGTTCCATCTTCTACTATTGGCTTGCGAGAATCTCGTTGGTAAGATTCTTTCCGCGCCCCAACAAACTCGACTTCCCACTCATCTATGCGAATCATCGCCGTCCCAAAATTTTTGAAAGTAGCAACTTCTATGTCTTTTTTATGGTAGTTTTTAGCTACATTTTCAGCCAATTCTATCCCACTTCCCACACAGACTACGTCAATGTCTTTGGAAGGTCTTTTCAAAATCAAATCTCTCACAAAGCCACCTACCACATAAGCAGGGACTTTCATCTCTTGTGCCGTTTGTGCCAATAATGCAAAAACAGGATTTTGAAGCAAGGTATCTTTGAAATTCATGTTTACGATTAATAATCAATCAGTTGCGAAACTTATATATACATTTATGTATATTTTGGATTATTTTACTACCAAAATTACTACTTTTCAGTAGGTACTACCCTCAAAAGGTAGGTAGCAAAATTTAAAAAATGCCTTACTCTAATCTTAGGAGAAAACAAGTAAGGCAAATAACTAAAACAGTTCAAAAATTTTAATCGATGGCAAAGTTACAAAGTATTTTCAAAAATCTGGGCAAAGCCCCATCACAAATTCACAAAACAAATGTTTATGCCGAGTCCCTGGCAGAAACGA
>REAZ01000027.1 GCA_004294445.1 Cytophagales bacterium | reverse complement strand
TGTGCTGGCACATTTTTTACAAGAAAGAGAAATTTTTATCATAGAATTTGGTTTTTTGCAAATATACAAAAAACACTCTTATATTTACACTACCAAATTGCAAATCACTTGCACCTTTCCAAATTGCAACTACTGTAAAAAGCCTATCATCACTAAAAGCAAGTGCTTTTTCTTCGTTAGTATCGTTCCAAGTTCCACCCCAACTTTCACTTGATACAGAACACTGTTTTACCTCCAAATAATGTTCTACATTACTTTTTTTGGCATCAAAACCGTGCTTATCAAAATTAAGTAAATCAAAACCTAAATAATTAGCAATGATAGCATCACGAATAGCATTTATGGTCGTATCTGTATCATACATTTCAAACTTTTCTTGAAATTTTGAAAGTTCCTCTAAAGAGGCTATTCCAAAAGTCCGAAATTCTGTTGGTACTGTTTTATAGTTTCCTTTTTCAAAAATACCCATATTTTTTTACGTTTTATAAATAAATCCGTTTTGATTTGTACCAATGATATTGTCATTCTTAATATTTCCTGACAAAATTTCATTTTTTAGGTACTCCAAGTATCTATTACTATAAATTCCAAACCCATTAGATAGGTATTCAAGAGAATTAAATCTATTACGAGCAAGAGAATAAGGCAAGTTTATATGTAATCCCTTTACAGAATTACTTTGCTTGTATTGAACTTTAAACTTTCGATATTCCCAAGCCCTATCTGTATCCACAAAAATATGAATATTATAGCATTCATTGTTAAAAAACAACTGAAAATCAACCCCAATTCTATCTAAATCCGAATTTCTTATCACATTACTTTCGCCAAAGAAATCTTTACATAGAAAGTAGGCGTGATATTCTGTAAGCATTCCAAATTGAGTTCTATAAAGTCGAGCCTCTAATCCTTTTTTCAAGTCTTCCCAAGAAACATTTGAGAATTTTTGCCTTAACTCGACTTCATTTTGTGCCAAGTAGTATTCATAAAAGTCATTGAAACTTAACCAATAATTTTGTTCAAAGAAGGTATTATTTAACCATAAAGTAGGGTTTAGACTTCCTTTTAAATCAACTTCAACTGTTTTTATTTTAGCCAATGAAGGGTTTAGTTCCAAAGTAGATAAGAAATCTACGAGTTCTGTGATATTAGCCATTTTTGTTGTTTTACTTTTTAAAATTGATGACAATGTCGAAGCTAACTGCTGTGGTCGGGCGTAAGCCCTTACCATAGCAATTAGCGGAAGACTTTTCTTAGTTTAGTCTCCCCGCTCCAAGTTATTGCGTCAATGCCCCGCATTTGCGAAGGAACTTGGGGCTAAAATAAGAAAAGGTTTTGAAAATAACCGCTTTCAAAAAAACTACCCCATTTTCTAAAAGCTTGCGTTTATCACTCCAAAAATCGAAATAAACGCAAGTTTGTTTTATATTTTTTACTGACTTGCGTTTATTCTTGCTTTATGTTCCCGAAGTAGCTTAGTTTCATTCCAAAGATAATATTTCTTTTAAAAAGTTTAAAGATTTGCGCTATTTTTACTTGTATAGCATACAACCTCCTATTTTTATTGCTTCTATCCCTTCTAAAAATCTAAATAAACGCAAGTTTTTTGTGTCGTACAGCTTTTTTACCCCTTTTCGCAAGAAAAAATGGGAATTATCTTGTATTTTTGTTGCCTTCGGATTTGTAAAAATATTTTGCTATATGCGTATAGACATCATTACTTGTGTTCCAAAATTGTTAGAAAGCCCTTTTAACCATTCTATTTTGCTAAGGGCGCAGACGAAAGGGATAGTAGAAATCGTTGTGCATGACCTCAGAGATTATGCCATCAATAACCATAAGCAAGTAGATGACTATGCTTTTGGCGGTGGCGCAGGCATGGTGCTAATGATAGAGCCTATAGCAAAGTGTATCAATAAGTTGCAAAGTGAAAGGAAGTATGATGAAATAATTTATATGACTCCTGACGGAAAGCAATTTGAGCAAAAAACTGCCAATCGTTTGTCTTTGCTGGGCAATGTCATTATCCTTTGTGGACATTATAAAGGTGTAGATGAGAGGGTAAGAGAGAAATTTATTACTTTAGAGCTAAGTGTGGGAGATTATGTACTTTCGGGTGGCGAACTTGCGGCGGCTATAATAGTGGATGCGGTGGTAAGGCTTATTCCTAACGTACTTTCTGACGAAACCTCTGCCCTGACTGATTCCTTCCAAGATAATCTGCTTGCGCCGCCTATTTATACTCGCCCTGCGGACTACGAGGGAATGAAAGTGCCTGAAGTTTTACTTTCGGGACACGAGGCAAAAATAGAAGAATGGAGAACCGAAGAAGCCCTAAAGCGAACAAGGGAACGCAGACCTGACCTTTTGGATAGTTATGAATGAGGTTTTTGGAAAAATGACATTCTATGTGTATAGGTTATCAACAATAATACTCAATATACTTAAAATACCACATCTTTTCTGTGATGTTGAGTTTGCTGAATATTTTTTCTTTCACCTTGATAATACAAAGATGCTAAATTCTGCTAATTCTTTAAGTTCTTGGGCTACAAATCTATCAAAAAGCCTTTCGCCTACCTGACTTCTAAGGGCTGAAATACCTACATCTATCAATCGGAAACCTTTGGCAGTGAGCAATATATTGTCAAAAGGTTGCCCAACCATGTCGGAGGGGCAGCGCAAATCTCTATGCACAAAGCCCGCCTTGTGCATAGCCCGAAGGTCGTCCTCCAAAACATCTATCCAAAGTTCACGCTTTTCGTATTCATACGCCCGAAAATCCATAGGGTAAACTCGCTCCATGACCAGCATTTCTGCCTCTGCATTGAGTTCGTCTAATCTGATGAACCTCACTATCAAGTCATTCACCTGATTGGCAAATTTCATTTTCTCGGCTTCCGAGCCAATGTCTCGTAGCACAAAAAAACACAACTACTCCCTAATACCCCAGCACACTCCCCAGCCATCTTTCTATTTCTTCTACACTCATGCCTCTGCGCTTTGCGTAGTCCTCTACTTGGTCTTTGCTGATTTTTCCCAAACCGTAGTATTTGGCGTGTGGACTTGCATAGTACCAGCCACTTACTGAGGCAGTTGGGAACATGGCATAGCTTTCTGTAAGTTCTACGCCTATATTTTCAGTGGCGTTCAGAAGTTCAAACAAAGTGCCTTTTTCCAAGTGGTCGGGGCAGGCAGGATAGCCCGGAGCAGGGCGTATGCCTTGATATTTCTCCTTGATGAGTTCGTCATTTGCTAACTTCTCGAAGGGAGCATATCCCCAAAACTCCTTGCGGACTCTCTCGTGCATACGTTCGGCAAAAGCCTCCGCCAAGCGGTCAGAAAGGGCTTTTACCATGATACTGTTGTAGTCGTCGTGGTCGGCTTCGTACTGCTTGGCAAGCTCTTCGGTGCCAATGCCCGCAGTAACGACAAATGCGCCTATATAGTCTTGTTTGCCACTTTCCACAGGGGCAATAAAGTCCGAAAGGCAGAAATTCGGCAAGTTTTTCGCCTTTTGATTTTGCTGGCGGAGGTTGTGGAGAACTGTATTAGTTCTGTCAGGTTTCGAAAACTTGACAGAACCCGCTTCTTTCTTTACCTCATATACTTTTTGCGTATGACTTCCGTGTTTATCACAGGCAGTTTCTACTTCAAACTCCTCAAAATCATAGAGTTCCAAATCATCTCCAATAGCATTTGCAGGAAAGAAGCCAATCACAGCCTTTGCTTTGAGCAACTTTTTATCTACTATTTCTTTCAATAGCTTTTGGGCATCAGCAAAAAGGCGAGTAGCTTCCGCACCAACTACGTCATCTGTGAGAATTTGCGGATACTTGCCGTAGAGTTCCCAAGATTGGAAAAAAGGAGTCCAATCTATATAATTTGTCAATTCTTCTATAGAATAATCATCAAAAACCTTTGTCCCTAAAAAAGTAGGTTTTGCAATATGTTCGTTTTCCCAATCGATTTGTACCTTATTTTGTCTTGCTGCTTCCAAAGTCAAGTAGTTTTTGCTGTCTTGCTTTTTGGCGTGGTCATCACGCATTTTGGCATAGTCAGTCAAAATATTTGTCAAAAATTCTCCTTTAACTTCTTGGTTATCAGTGAGTAAATTAGAAGCTACAGGCACACTTTTGGAGGCATCAATGACGTGAATCACCGTTCCGCTGTAATTTGGAGCTATTTTTACTGCCGTATGCAAGCGTGAAGTCGTTGCGCCGCCTATGAGCAAAGGTATTTTCATGCCTCGGCGTTCCATTTCTTGGGCAACATACACCATTTCGTCAAGTGAAGGTGTTATCAAGCCACTCAATCCGATAATATCCACATTTTCTTTGATGGCAGTATCTAAGATTTTTTCTTTGGAAACCATTACGCCTAAGTCTATGATTTCAAAGTTATTACAAGCCAACACTACACCTACTATATTTTTTCCAATGTCATGTACGTCCCCTTTGACTGTAGCCATGAGGATTTTTCCATTGTTTTTTGCCTGATTTCCCAGCGGGTTTTTCAATTTTTCTTCCTCAATATAGGGGATTAAATAGGCAACTGCTTTTTTCATTACCCTTGCCGATTTTACTACTTGCGGTAAAAACATTTTTCCCTCTCCAAACAAATCGCCTACTACGTTCATTCCGTCCATGAGAGGACCCTCGATGACCTGCAAAGGCTTATCAAAAAATTGCCTTGCTTCTTCAGTATCTACGTCTATATAGTCCGTAATTCCTTTGATAAGTGCGTGTTTGAGGCGTTCTTTTGCATCGGTTTTTCGCCATTCTTCATCTTTTTCTACAACTTTGCCTTTATTTTTCACCGTTTCTGCAAACTCTACTAAGCGTTCTGTAGAGTCTGGTCTGCGGTTAAGTAGCACGTCCTCAATGCGTTCGAGCATTTCTTTTGGAATCTCCTCATAGACTTCTATCATGCCCGCATTGACAATGCCCATGTCCAAACCTGCCTTGATAGCGTGGTAAAGAAAGGCGGTGTGCATTGCCTCACGCACTACGTCATTGCCTCTGAATGAGAAAGATATGTTACTCACGCCGCCGCTTACTTTGGCATGAGGTAGGTTTTCCTTAATCCAGCGAGTAGCCTCAATAAAATCAACTGCATAGTTGTTATGTTCCTCCATGCCCGTTGCCACCGTCAAAATATTAGGGTCAAAAATGATGTCTTGGGGCGGAAAACCGACTTGCTCTGTGAGAATTTTATAGCAACGTTCACAAATGGCAATTCGTTTTTCGTAAGTATCGGCTTGCCCATTTTCATCAAAAGCCATCACCACTACAGCCGCACCATAGCGACGAATAAGCCTCGCCTGATGGATAAATTTTTCCTCACCTTCCTTCAAAGAAATAGAATTGACAATGCCCTTGCCCTGCACGCACTTCAGACCAGCCTCGATGACCGACCATTTGGAGGAGTCAATCATGATTGGCACTTTGGCGATGTCAGGCTCGGCAGCTATCAAGTTCAGAAACTTCACCATTGCCGCTTCGGAGTCGAGCATTCCCTCGTCCATGTTTATATCTATGATTTGCGCCCCGCCATCTACTTGACTTTTGGCTATTTCTAAGGCTTCGTCATACTTTTCTTCTTTGATGAGTTTGGCAAATTTGCGGCTTCCTGATACGTTGGTGCGTTCCCCAATATTCACAAAACGAGATTCGGGCGTAATCTTTACAGGCTCCAGCCCCGATAAGTGCATAAAAGTATCAGGTTCAGGTAGTTTGCGGGGAGGAAACTTACTCACCGTTTCCGCTATTGCCTTGATGTGGGCGGGCGTAGTGCCGCAGCAGCCCCCTACAATATTAAAAAAGCCACTTTTTGCAAAATCTTCTAACTGTTTTGCCATGTATTCAGGCGTTTCGTCGTACTGCCCAAAGGCATTTGGCAAGCCTGCATTCGGGTAACAGCTCACATAGGAAGTAGAAACTCTCGCCAATTCCTCTTGGTAAGGTCGCAACAAGTCTGCGCCCAAAGCACAGTTTAGCCCTACGCTTAACAGATGTGCGTGAGAAACAGAGTTATAAAAAGCCTCTGTAACTTGCCCTGTCAAAGTTCTGCCGCTTGCGTCTGTAATCGTACCCGAAACCATGATGGGCAAATGCTTTTTTGCCCCACCCCTGCCCTCCCCAGAGGAGAGGGAGTTACTCCCCTCTCCTTTGGAGAGGGGGCGGGGGTGAGGCTTATGCGGCTCTGAAAAATACTTATCAATGGCAAAAAGTGCTGCTTTTGCATTCAAAGTATCAAAAATAGTTTCGACCAAAAGCAAATCTGCACCACCCTCGACCAAGCCACTCACCTGCTCATAATAAGCTGTAACCAACTCATCAAAGGTAATAGCCCGATAAGAAGGGTCATTTACGTCAGGGGAAATGGAAGCGGTGCGGTTCGTAGGTCCGAGCGCACCCGCTACATAACGAGGCTTGTCGGGGTTTTGGGCGGTAATTTCATCGGCTACTTCTTTGGCTATCTTGGCGGACTGAAAGTTAAGCTCGTAAGCCAAATGCTCCATTTGGTAGTCCGCCATCGCAATCGTAGTGCCGCTAAAGGTATTGGTTTCGATGATGTCTGCCCCTGCCTCCAAATATTGGCGGTGTATCTCCTTAATTATCTGCGGCTGGGTGATAGACAGCAAATCGTTATTCCCCTGCAAATCGCAAGGGTGGTCTTTGAATCTCTCTGCCCGAAAATCTGCTTCGGTGAGTTTGTATCGCTGAATCATTGTTCCCATCGCCCCGTCCAAAATGAGGATTCTATGTTTTAAAAGTTCTCTGATGTCTTTTTTCACGTTTTTTAATTATAGTTATGAATGAGAAAACGCTCACAGTGGACACAGTCCCTGTGAGTCGTTTTTTACTTTGCTTATATATTGTTTATCACCAGTTCCACTGCGGGTTCAACACGTGATAAATTGACTTATTTTTCCATTTTACGTTCCCTTTTTCATGTGTTTTCACATGAAAAACTACTACCACCTCAACATTAGTTTTGCAGGTCAAAAGACCATGCAAAATTGCCTTGTTTTTTTCTTTCTATTTTCTATTCTATTTCTCATGTATTTTCACATGAGAAACTAACTACCACCACACATAAGTTTGTCACCAGTTCCACTGCGGGTTCAACACACGATAAATAGACTCATTATTCTATCCCTTTTTCACGTCTTTTGACGTGAAAAACTATTTTATTCTGTTGGTCCGAATTGCAAATCTTGACCAGCAAGGTTCACAATAGTTACAAATCTTGGACGGTAAAGGCAACTCTCATACCTTATTATTTAGCTTTTTTGGTCCCATAAGGTAGTAATGATGAATCATTAGGGCAATCTTTTACACACTCATCATTTTTATTAATATAAAACCATACCTTATTTAATTTAACTCTTACCATACCACCAGAAAATCCATATGCTCCACTATATTTTGCAGGGATTGTAAAATTTCCATCCTTATTAATAAAACCATAGCTCCCATGCCATTGCACACACGCTAAATCCTCTGAAAAAGCCCAAGCATCTTGATACATTGGTTGTATTATTATTTCTTTGTTGTATTTGTTTCTATAACCATATTTACCATTTTGTGAAAAGGGTTCTAAATCAAAAGATGAGGTCTTAGGTTTTGCTATAATAGGTTGATTTTGAGTTGTGGTTTCATTCATTTTAGAGCGATTTCTTTCGAAATAAATAAATAAAAAAAATAATATAAAGAAACATAAAACACCTACGACAATAAGAATATTATTACTATTGGCTGAATTTTCTTGTACCCCATTTTCATTAGCAGAATTATTTCCATTCTTTACATCATGATTCACCTTTTCTTTTGTAGCTTCCTCATTTGCTTTCTGATTCACTTTCTGCCTAATTTCCTCATACGCCTTATTCAAAATCTGTTCAGTTCTTTCCAAAGATTTGCCATTGTGTGTATTGAGTGCGGTAATTTTAATGGTAACGTATTCACTTGCATTTAGGTTATTAACTCTCACACTTTTAGCACCTTGCGAAGTTGTATCTCCTATCATAGAGATAGTAATTTTGTCTGCATTAAAAGTTTTCCAGCTAATTTCTACCATTTCACCACCATATATTGCTTTTGGCGAAACGCTAAAAGACTCAATGATAGGAAAAAGACTTTTCATGTCTATATTACTGTCTTTTTGAGTATTATTGCTTTTTCTCTTGTTATCATACAATTTTCGCCTTGCTTCATCTACAAGTACCTCATACGCCTCTTGTATTTCTTTAAATCTATCTTCAAAAAACTTATCCCCCTCATTCTTATCAGGGTGAAACTTCAAAGAAAGTTTCCTATACGCCTTTTTGATTTCTTCGGTAGAGGCAGTCGGCTGCACGCCCAAGATGTAATAATAGTCTTTCATAGTTATTTGTTTAGGATTTTTTATGTTCCAGCGTTAGTTAATCATGTCATTAAGACGTGAGAAATATTAACCCTGCCAAAAACCTCTCACTTTCATTAGTATTTTGCCCAAGTTGTTTTGTCCTCCCTTTTGGTAATCTACCCCCCAATATTGGTCGTGCCACCAGTTTGTTTCTTCCAAATATCTATTCTCGGTTTGCAAGAGTTTTTCTCGCAAGTCCTTGTTTCTGTAAAACTTATCAAAAATAGCGGAAGCCATTATTTCATATTTCACTGTTTCCCAATCCTTACGTAAGACGATACTTTGCCCCCACTTTTTTACTTCCTTGCAAGACATATTTTTTACCTGTGTGTACAAATCCTCAACCTCTGCCTCAGAGTAGTGGTTTAAATCTAATTTGGCAAACATATAAGCGTGTTCGGAACTCTTAAAAATACGCGAATTATGATAGACAGTACAGAGATGAAAGTTGGACAGCCAAGTATAATCGCCAAAAAAGCCCTTGATTTCCTTCTCGTTATGTATTGCTATTTTAATCCAATCTCCCTTTTGGTATGGTTTCCCAAAAAGCAATACTTCATCAAATAGTGGATTTTGTATCATTCTCTTATTTTTATTTGGTTTTACATCAATAACACATAAAAAACTGATTGATTCATTTTTTCCCTTTTTTCACGTCTTCTGAAGTGAGAAAACGTAATTTAACCCTGCCAAAAACTTCTTACTTTCATCAAATATTAGGTGTTTTAAAAATTGTATTGCAAGTTCGGTTATGCGCCAAAAAGAGGTTAACCATTAATTAGAACTGAAAGTTAAAAAAAAAGAGGCTACACACAAAAATATGTAACCTCTCTTTTGCAACTACTTTCCTTTGTGGAGCTGGAGGGAGTCGAACCCTCGTCCAAACACGGTAAACATCATGCTTTCTACACGCTTATTTCTTATTAATTTTCGGGAAAGATTAGGTTAAGAACAAACCAAAATCTCTCCTTAGTTGCAGTAGTCTTAGCAGGGCATCACAACACTTACCCTGAGCGGTTCTGTAGTTTGACCTCCTATACGCCCAATAGACAGAACGAGCTACTGTGCAGAAGGCAAGCTATTTAGTTTATCCTAAACTAAGCAGCGAGTGCGAATGAATTTTCGCCGTTTGTGTTTTGAAAGTTTTATTTACGGGTAATACTCCCAACACCCGACGTGCTTACATGTACCTACTCACGCTGTCAAAACCAGTCAGCCCCAAAAATATTTACAGCGAGTCTTTAGCACAAAAGGAACGCAAATTTAGTTCATATTAAATTAAAAAACAAAGGAAATTTTTATATTGCGGGGAATATCGATTAATAAAACTCTATGGAAAATAATATAAGTATCTCTTGGAATACCAAACCCTTTAGCGAGCTAACTATTCACGAACTTTATGCAATTTTGCAATTAAGAACCGCAATTTTTGTAGTGGAGCAAAACTGTGTCTTCCAAGACATGGATGGCAAAGACCAACAAGCCTATCACTGCATGGGATGGCTTGATAATGAGTTAGTTGCTTATACACGCCTATTCGATAAAAACATTGTCTATGACCAAGCAAGCATAGGAAGGGTAGTAGTAGCTCAAAAAATGCGTAAGTTTGGCTTGGGAAAACAGCTCATGGAAATATCTATTAAATATTGCGATGAATTGTTTGGGAAACAGAAAATAAAAATTGGGGCGCAGTTTTACTTAAAACGTTTTTACGAAAGTTTGGGCTTCAAACAAATCAGCGATATATATGTAGAAGACGATATTTTACATATTTATATGGAAAGAGATTAAAAAAATAATGCTAATTTGTAAAATTTACTAATTTAGGGACTTTAATACTCAAAAATTAATCCTATGTCTAATAAAAAACACGATACTTGGCAGCATCCGTACACACCTAATCCGAAGTACGGAAAGCGTGTAGCCTACTTTTGTATGGAATTTGCCATTCATCAGCCATTCAAAATATATTCAGGGGGATTAGGCTACCTTGCAGGCTCGCACATGAGGAGTGCCTACGAACTTAAGCAAAACTTCATTGGTGTTGGGCTACTTTGGAAGTACGGTTATTTCAACCAAACAAGTGATGAATCGCGGCAGATGACTGTGCAATGGCAAGCAAAAAATTATAATTTCCTCGAAGATACGGGCATTATTGTCCCTGTTTATGTGGATAGGCATCAGGTTTATGTGAAAGCACTTTATTTGCGTCCTGAAATTTTTAATACAGTGCCTATGTACTTTCTCACTACTGATATTCCCGAAAATGACTACCTCTCGCATACTATTACGCACAAACTCTATGACGGCGACTTAGCGACACGCATTGCTCAAAGCATCGTACTTGGCATAGGCGGAGCAAAGGTAATAGAGGCTATTGGCGGTGCGGATATTTACCACATCAACGAAGGGCACGCCTTGCCCGTAGCTTTTTATCTGTATTCGAAATACCGAGATTTGGAGGAAGTGAGGAAGCGTTTTGTATTTACTACACATACGCCCGAAAAAGCGGGAAATGACGTTCACGAACTTTGGCTTTTGGATAAAATGAGCTTTTTCAATTTCGTACCATTACCCGAAATTCGGAAAATAGCCCAAATAGAAGGAGATACTTTGGACTATACGCTTACCGCCCTGCGAATGGCAAAAATAGCCAATGGTGTTTCCAAAATTCATGGAGATGTTTCCAGAAAAATGTGGTCGGGCAATTCGGGTATTTGCCCAATAATCTCTATTACCAACGCTCAAAACAAACGCTATTGGGCAGATACGGATTTGGTAAAAGCATTGGCTGTGCATGATGATGACGCACTGCTCAAACGCAAAAGGCATTTGAAAAAACGACTTTTTGAAGTTGTAGGCGACCAAACAGGAGAACTTTTTGACCCCGACGTGCTTACTATTGTCTGGGCAAGACGCTTTGCGGGGTACAAACGTCCAGATTTGCTTATAGCTGACTATGAGCGTTTTATGGCATTAATTTCGCGCACTGATAGACCCGTGCAGATTATTTGGGCGGGCAAACCGTACCCACTCGACCAGAACGGCATTAGCACTTTTAACCACTTGGTGCGTTACACGCAAAAGATGTCAAACTGTGCTGTACTCACAGGTTATGAGCTTACGCTCTCTCGCCTGCTCAAATGTGGCTCTGATGTTTGGCTCAATACGCCACGCAGACCGCAAGAGGCATCGGGGACAAGCGGCATGACTGCGGCTATGAATGGCTCTATTAATTTTTCTATTAATGATGGCTGGGTCGCCGAATTTGGCAGACATGGAGAGAACGCTTTTGTCATTCCACCCGTAGATACTAATTTGCCACTTGACCAGCAAGACCATCTGGACTGCCAAAATATGTTTGATATTCTCGAAAATGAAATACTGCCGCTCTATTATGACCACCATGACAAGTGGCTGGAACTGATGAAAAGAAGTATGGGAGAAGTAACCCCTTATTTCGATTCGGGGAGAATGGCTGACGAATATTACCAACTCATGTATAATGCCTAACTTTTAGCTGTAGTCCTATTTGGTATCAGAAACTCGATAGGGCTACGGCTGATTTTTTAGTTCTAAAAATTGCTATGGATAGTTGCTATGACGAAATTATTATACAGGGCTTCATTATCTAAATAAACCAATTTGATTTGGGCTAACTGTAGCATTTCCAAAATGGCTAAAAAAGTAAAAACAAGGCTTATTTTGCTCTTATTTTCCGCAATAATATCTTCAAAAGAGAGGAAATTTTGCTGACTAAGTAATATTTTTAGCTTGTCTTTTTGCCCTTCTATCGTATAAGGATAAGGCTCTACGGAATGTATGGGGCGATTTTTAGTTTCCTCCAATCTGTCTAATACTTTTTGGTAGGCTCGGACTAATTTGTACAAATCCAAATCGTCAAGTTCTGCCTCTGCGCCCGCTATTTCTGCTATTTTTTTTACTTCCTCGCCCACATTCCCTCGCATCTCCATCGCAAGGCGTTTTTCCTCCATCATGCTAAGTATCCCTACTACAGACTTATATTTTTTATACTCTAATAGGTATTTTATCAGTTCTTCTCTTGGGTCTATCTCGTTTCCTGCTTCGTCTTTTTGGGGGCGTGGCAGTAGCATTTTTGCTTTTATACGCATGAGTGTAGCCGCAACCAAGATAAATTCGCTTGCTACTTCCATATTTAGCTGCTCCAACTGCCGAATATAGTCGAGAAACTCATTGGTAATCTGGGCAATGGGAATATCATAAATATCCAATTCATCTCTCTCGATGAAGAAGAGGAGTAGGTCAAAAGGGCCTTCGAACAAAGGGAGTTTGATAGAAAAAGACATGAATAATTGTGGTTTCTGATGATAATTTTTATTGCCTTAAAAGATTGTGTATTTTTCAAAAAGCAATCTTTTTCAAAAAATTTAAAGTAACTTGTCGTACCCTTTGCAAAGGTAATGCTATTTTTGTAGATTTTTCAGGACATTTGCACTGCTTACTATTTAACGACCAAAGAATCTATGCTCAGTGATTTTGTAGATATGCTGTTCCCTCGTAGCTGCCTGACTTGCAGCAGCTTGTTAGAAAAAAATGAGGAAATTATCTGTGTGCAGTGTAGGTATGCACTGCCTAAAACTAATTTTCACTTAGAAGAAGATAATGAATTGGCTCGCAAGTTTTGGGGGCGTATTCCCCTCAAGCACGCCTTTGCTTACTTGCGATTCGTCAAAACGGGCAAAGTCCAAGTATTGCTGCACCACCTGAAGTATTACGGCAAGCAAGAGATAGGAGAGATGCTCGGCAGGTGGTACGGAAATGACTTGAAAAAAAGCCAACTTGCCACTCAATTTGACTTGATATTGCCTGTGCCGTTGCACCCAAGCAAGTTAGAGAAAAGAGGGTACAATCAGTGCGATAGCATTGCAAGAGGAATGGCAGAAGGGCTTTCTGTGGCATGGGATAGCGGTATTTTGGTCAGGCAAAAAGCAAATGTATCGCAGACTCGCAAAGACAGGGTAGAGCGTTGGGAAAATGTAGCAAATATTTTTTATATTACAAAGCCCGAAAAGGTGAAAGGCAAAAACATTTTACTCATTGATGATGTAATCACTACGGGAGCAACTCTGGAGGCTTGTGGGCTGCCCTTGCAAAATGCGGGTTGTCAATCTTTGAGCATTGCAGGGCTTGCCGTAGCATGGTAAGTTGGTCTTGGGGCGGGTAAAAGTAAAATTCCTCATAGCTGTCAAATTGTTTATTTAAGGTTAGGTTAAACGCACCAAATTTAGGGGATTTTGGGAAAAATAGTTAGTTTTGGTTATGGAATGGCATTTTTTTTTTCGGAAGTCCCTGATTTCAGAATAGAACGGGGCAAGCTACATCAATTATCAGATATTTTGATGTTAAGTTTATGTGCGGTGCTAAGTGGTGCCGAAGATTATGACGGGGCTTGCCATCAAGGATATAGAAAACTACGGCAAAGAGAAAGAAGTGTTTTTACGTACTTTTTTAGCATTGCCTTATGGTATTCCGTCCCACGACACGATAAATAGGGTTTTTCGGTATTTGGATACTGCCAAGTTTTCGGAAAGTTTGACTGTTTGGTCTGGTGAAATCTTAGATTTTATGGACTATTATCAGGTCAATATAGATGGCAAAGTTTTGCGGGGAACCAACCCTTCGGGCAAAAAGAAGGGCGGTTTATGCTTGGTGAGTGCTTGGGCGAGCGAACAAGGTTTGAGTTTGGGACAAGTCAAAGCAGATGAGAAGAGTAATGAAAAGACGGCAATTCCTGCCTTGATAGCGAGTTTGGATTTGAAAGATGCCATCGTGAGCATAGATGCTATTGCCACCACTGCTGAGGTAGCGGCTCAATTGATAGCCAAAGAAGCCGATTATATTTTAGCTCTTAAGAAGAACCAAAAGACAGCATTTGAACAAGTAGAGGATTTATTTAGCAAACATCAGTCAAGTTTTGAGCAACATCATTGGGACAGTTTTGGTAGTGGCAGAATAGAAAAAAGAGTGTGTTATGTGTATTCACAGATAGGTTTGATAGATGCTCTTTCAGATTGGGCGGGAGCTAAAACTTTGGTATTGGTGGAGTCAAGTAGGGAAAAAAATGGGCAAATACAGCAAGAAAAACGTTATTATCTGAGTAGTCGGCTGGAAAGTGCTGAAACTTTTAACCATTTAGTACGTAACCATTGGCGTATTGAAAACCACTTACACTGGCAGTTAGATGTTTGTTTTCACGAAGACCAAAGTCGCATTCGCAAAGATAATGCCCCTGAAAATATGGCAACGCTGCGAAAAATAGCTTTACAAGCTTTGAAACAAGTGCAAGACAAACAAAGTATCAAAAGCAGAAGGAAAATAGCAGGATGGAATGACCAATATCTCCTTAATATCCTACAAAATCTGCGTTTTTAAATGCGATTAACCTATAAAAACTTTTGAAAAATTGTTTATTCAGAAAAAGAAATTTATTTTTGGGGAAAATAAAAACCGTAAAAACCCATGAGATTTTTCTTCGTTCTCATTTCTACTTTTCTGTTCCTTTGTGGGCATATTCACGCCCAAATACGCACCTTTGGCATTGGCAGGGCTTCGGGCATGGGCAATGCCGCCGTAACCCTGCATGATGAGTGGTCAGTTTTCAACAACATCGGGGGCTTGGCATGGATAGAAAAACCTTCCGCTTTTACCTCTTTTGACAATCGCTATGGGATGACGGGCTTCAGCACTGTTACGGCGGGGGTAGTTACTCCTACCAAATTTGGCATGGCGGGCGGGCTTAGTATCTCGCAGTTTGGCGGCGATGCCTACCGCGAAACGAATCTTTCCATTGGCATCAGCCACAAAATAAGCAACGTAAGCATTGGTTTGCGGGCTAACTACTTTCAGTTGGCGATAGAGGGTTTAGGGACGCGCCGCATGATGACTTTTGAGTTTGGCGGCGTGATGAAACTCACTGAAACTGTATGGCTCGGTGCGCATATCTACAATTTTAATCAGGCAAAAATAGCAGACTTCCAAGATGAACGCCTGCCCGTAGTGATGAAAGCAGGGCTTTCGTACCGCCCGACTGAAAAGCTAATTTTCAACTTAGAAACTGAAAAAGACATTGCTTTCCCACAAACCTTCAAAGCGGGTTTGGAATACAAAATATTGACCTCTTTGGCACTAAGAACGGGGATTTCTACCAAGCCCTTCGTGAGTAGTTATGGTTTTTCCTTTGCTTTTTATGCCTTTGAGGTAGTCTATTCGCTCAATACTCACCCGCAGCTACAGCCCTCGCATCATTTGGCATTGGCTTATCAGTTTAGGAAGTTAAAAAAGAAAGAAAAAGAGAAACAACAGTAATTATAGCCTAATAATTTTTTATATTTGCTACAGAGCCAATTTCGTAGTCTTTTTATTTTTTTTATTGTCTTTTATCTATAGTATAGGCTTCAGCCTATGCTTATCACAAAGTCTGAGTTTAATCTAACAATTTTATAAGTATGAAAATAGTCATTAGAAGGTCTATATTATTCATTTTTAGTGCATTGATTTTTAGCTACTGCACTACAGTTCCGCTCACGGGCAGAACGCAACTCAAGTTCATGCCCGACTCTGAGCTACTCACAATGAGTTTCACCCAATACAACGATTTTCTTTCTAAGCACCAACTTTCTAATAATCAAGCCCAAATTGGGGTAGTTAGGGAGGTGGGCGTGCGGATACAGCAAGCCGTAGAAAAGTACATGGCAGACAACAATATGGCGAGCCGCATCAAAGATTTCCGCTGGGAGTTCAATCTGGTAGATGACAAGCAGGTAAATGCCTTTTGTATGCCAGGGGGCAAGGTCGTAGTCTATACGGGTATCATGCCTATCTGCCAAGATGCTACAGGCTTGGCAGTAGTGATGGGGCATGAAATAGCCCACGCAATAGCCGAGCATGGGAACGAACGCATGAGCCAAACATTGCTTGCCAATGGCTTGCTGACCGTAGGCGGTGCGGTGCTACAGGCAAAAAACCCAAGTATGACCAATCAACTCTTGCTACAGGCAGCAGGTGTAGTTACCAACTTAGGTATGTTGAGTTTCTCACGTAGCCACGAATCGGAGGCAGACAAAATTGGGCTTATTTTCTCCTCTATGGCGGGCTACGACCCGCGCGAAGCACCGAGATTTTGGCAAAGAATGGCAGCAGGAAGCGGCGGACAAGCCCCTCCTGTGTTTCTTTCTACGCACCCTTCGCACGAAACCCGCATCAAAGACTTGCAAGCCCTCATTCCCGAAGCCATGAAATATTACGAAAGTTCACCTTTGAGAAGGTAGGGAAGCGTTTTGTGTTCCCTATTACTTTGGTAAGCAAGTTCTATAATCTTAATGGTATGGTACGCCTGCATTGGCTTTACTTCTAGGGCGTACCCTTCCCTAATTGCCCGATAGATATTGTCGTAATAGTCAGCGTATGACCCCGCCAATGTTTCCAACTGCCCTTCGCAGTGTAGCCCGTCAATTTCCGTATTTAGTTTTCCCCAACAAGCCCGTTCTTCCGTACCCCACAGAGGCGTATTTGGCAAAAAACCTTTGTTAAGAGCTTCCTCTTGCGGGTCAAGTCCATATTTCACAAACGAACCCCTATCGCCATGCAAGGCAAATCTTGGCGAAGGCTCCCTCACCAAATAGCTCGATTTTAATAGCACCTGCAAGCCCTTCTCCCTTGCCCCATAGTCCAGCACAATATCGTAAAAATCATCTATTTTTCCCTCTTTCCGCTGCGTACCAATCGTAGCCGTTACGCCTTGCGGCACGCCAAACAGCACTAACGCTTGGTCTATTAGGTGTGCTGCCAAATTATAGACAATGCCCGAACCTACTCCCGTTTCCTCTTTCCACGTATTGGGGGTTATGTAGTTTCTGAATCTGTCGAAATGAGATTCATAGCTCACCAAATTGCCCAATAAGCCATTTTCTACTACTTTTTTTACCGTTTTGAAATCGCCGTCCCATCGTCTATTCTGAAATACAGACAGAATCAGCCCTTTTCTTTCCGCTATTTCTATGAGTTTTTCCATTTCCCATGCAAAGGTAGTCGCAGGTTTTTCCAAGACGAGGTGCTTGCCCGCCTCCAAGACAGCTTTTCCTTGCTCAAAATGCAGGCTATTCGGCGTATTCACCACCACAAGCGCTATGTCATCGTCAGCTATTACATCCTCAAATTGTTTTACTACCGTAATATGAGGGTATTTTTCTTTAGATTTTTCGCTATTTCTTTCTACTATTTTACTTATAATGAATCTTTTATCTGCAAAAAGCAAAGGTGCGTGAAATACCCTCCCCGACATTCCGTAGGAAGTAAGAGCTACATGAATAGGATTATTTTGTGTCATTGCGAATCAATTATTTTGAAAAATTATTATTTAGAATTTTCAGATTAATTTTTAAAATTATACAAATAATGTCAAAATAATTAATTACCTTTGTCATGTTAAACTTTAATTTATTTTTTAATGAACATTTATGTATCAAATATCTCTTTCTCATTAACAGAAGGAGATTTGCAAGAAGCCTTTGCAGAATTTGGCGAGGTTTCATCTGTTAAAATTATCACAGATAAGTTTACAGGAAAATCTAAGGGTTTCGGTTTTGTAGAAATGGACAATGACAACGAAGCTTCCAATGCCATCGACCAATTAAACGGTGCAGAATTAGGCGGTAGAGAGCTACAAGTTAAAAAAGCATTGCCTAAGAAAGAAGGAACTGGCGGCGGCGGCTATAGCAGCGGCGGTAGCGGTGGCGGTGGAAACCGTTACGGCTCTGACAGAGGCGGTGATAGACGTGGAGGTTATGATTCAAAGAGGAACAACAGATACTAAGCGATATACTTCGTAGATATTTTTGTCTTATTTGAAAAGATTTTGAAAGCAACCTTTATAGGTTGCTTTTTTTATTATCTTTGCCCATTAACTTTAAGCCCCGTTTTGCAAATGTTTAGTAAAACTTATTTGTCGCACTACAAACAAACTATCACACTTGCCCTGCCCATTATTGCGGGTCAGCTATCACAAATCCTGATTAGCTTGGCAGATACGACGATGGTTGGTCATTACGAAAGTCAGTCTTTGGCTGCTTCCTCTCTGGCAAATGCCCTATTTTTCACCGTTTTTATTGTTGGCATTGGTATCACTATTGGGCTTACTCCGCCCGTAGCATCTTCTTTTGCTGCGGGAGATATGAAGGCTTGCAAACGCTATTTTAAGCATGGTATTGTTCTTTATAGTACGGTAGGCTTGTTAATTTTTGCCATTATTTATGCAAGTTCCTTCTTTTTGGAAGACATGGGACAGCAGCCCGAAGTAGTAAGTTTAGCGCGTCCCTATTTACAGGTGATAGGCGGTTCTGCTTTTTTTGTCCTAATTTTTCAGTCGATAAAGCAGTTTATGCACGGGCTTTCCCACACCAAAGAGCCTATGTTCATCGAATTTGGCGAGGCTATTTTAAATGTTTTTCTAAATTATCTACTTATCTTCGGAAATTGGGGCTTCCCAGAAATGGGCTTGCTTGGGGCGGGTATTGCTACCTTGCTTTCCCGCATGGCGGGCTGCATTGCCCTTGTCATTGTTTTTCTTAGTTCCGCTAAGTTTGCCACTTATCTGCAAGGTATGGAATGGAATGTATTTTCAAAGAGCGAATTTATGTATTTACTCAAGTTAGGCGTGCCTATTGGTCTTTCAATGCTTTTTGAGATGAGTGCTTTCGCCATGTCCAACGTCATGATGGGCTGGATAGATGCCAATACACTTGCTGCCCATCAGATAGCCTTGAATATAGCTTCTGTTACTTTTTTGGTAGCCCAAGGCATAAGTGCCGCAACCGCAGTACGCACAGCCAACCAATTAGGACTGAAGAATACCCAAGAATTGCGAATGGCGGGCAAAGCGGGTATGATTATCAATCTGATGTTTATGGCTTTTTGTATGCTCATTATTACCATTTTTTACCAAAGTTTGCCCGCCCTTTATGTCAATGAAGTAGAGGTACAAAAAATAGCAAGCACCTTGCTCATCGTAGCGGCACTTTTCCAACTTTCTGACGGCTTGCAAGTAGCCTGTATGGGGGCGTTGCGCGGCATTACAGACGTGAGAATGCCCACATTAATTACGCTTTTTGCCTATTGGGGAATAGGGATTCCTTTGGGCTATATGCTTGGTTTTACGTTTGGAATGGGTGCTGTAGGCATTTGGCTTAGTCTGTTTCTTGCTCTTACGGCAGCAGCTATTTTGCTTACTGTTCGCTTTTTATCGCGAAGCAAAACAATCGTACAAAATGCGCCTGCTATTGTGCCGAACATCAATGCACACTAAGGATAGGAAATTAACGCTTGATATTTGCGTATCTAATGACTTTTTATTAGGTTTGTTAAAAAAGAATAATACTGTTTTACTCCCTTATTTTATTTAGCATGAAAACCATCAAGATTACTGTTACTATTTTTATTTTAGGTATTCTTTCGCTGCCCCTGCTTGCTCAGGAGCAGAAAAAACACGAAAAAACAAGATTCATAGATGAACAAGGACGCTATTATCAGCACGTTTCTTTGCCTGTCTATTTGTTCTTAAGTGCCTCTCCCGATGGTGATGAGAAACTACGATTGGAAAAAACCACTGCCAATCCTCATGCAGGCGGCTTTATGCTTGATGGGCATGGTACGCACTACATACGCCACGTCATGACGCAGGGCAAGCAAGGAGAAATACGCTTTCCTGTCTATGCTGACGGCATTGCACCTATTTCCTCTGTTAAGTTCCAAACGGCTCTTGCTTATTTTAATGCAAAAAAACAAATGCAATTTTTTGGTACAGGACTCACCGCCGCCCTTAGTTCTACTGACGAAATGTCGGGGGTATCAAAAACATATTTTTCAATAGACAACGCTGATTACCAAGATTATACGTCAATTATTAATTTTGAACAGGAAAAAACATATACTTATAAATTTTATGCAGCCGATAAGGTAGGCAATGTAGAAGTACCCAGAATACGCACTTTTACCGTTGATATTACCCCGCCAACTTCTACACCTACGCTCCAGTTTGACTTGCTCGAAGACATTGTTTCGCCACGTACCAAAATTGCCCTTTCTGCCGAAGACGGCGGGGCGGGCGTAAAAAAAATAGAATATAGGATAGACGAAGACCCGAACTTCAAAACTTATACAGGTGCATTTGATTTGAGCGACTTGTCTGATAATGACCACGTAGTCAGGTACAGAGCCATCGACCATGTAGGGAATGTAGAACCAGAAAAAACGCTCCCAATTTATTTGGATAAAGATGCCCCTATCGTAAGTTCTGAAATATTAGGCGACCGCTTTGTAGTAGGCGGAAGGACGTATTTTTCGGGAAGAACCAAGCTCAAATTGCAAGCCTTAGACAATAAATCGGGCGTGCAAGACATTTTTTACTCCATAGACGGCGTAAAACCTCAACGCTATGAAGATGCTTTTTACCTGCCTACGCGCGCAGGAAATCACTTTGTTAATTATTATGCTATTGACAAGGTAGGAAATAGAGGAAGCGGTAGGTATGAGCGAGATGTAAAAGCAATGTATATGGATTTAACAGGACCTAAGTTGGGTTTTAGCTTTGCGGGAAATGTTTTCAGAATGAGAGATACGGTCTATGTAAATGACCGCACACAAATCAGCCTTTTAGCCACTGATGCGGAATCGGGCGTGCAGCAGATTACCTATAACCTGAAAGGACGAGATGATGGCAACGAAACTGACTATGTAGGCTCTCCTTTTAGTATCGGAGAAGAAGGGGTGCATAAAGTAATGTTTTTTGGCTACGACAATGTAAATAATCGTAACCGCCAAGAGTTTTTTTTCAAAGTAGATAAGATAGGTCCCCAAATTTTTGCACATTTTAGTGCAAAGCCTACTGAAAAGCGATTTTTGAGTGCCACCTCTCCTTCGCCGAACCCCAGCGTATCGAGCAACGGAGAAATAAGTGTTTACCCAAAACACATTTCAGTCTTTTTGGCAGCAACTGACGAGCAAGTAGGCTATGATAGAATTTATTATAAACTCAATAATAACCCAGAGCAACTTTATACAGCCCCTATTTCGGGCTTTCCTGCGGGGAAATTACATATTTTGAAAATTAGGGCTGTAGATAAATTAGGCAATACGACCATCGAGGAAATGCAGTTTCAAACAGAAAATTAATACCTCTGTATCTAAGTTTGGCAAACGTTTAAACTCCGAAGTTGAATGTTTGCCAAAGTTGGTTGTGCGTTTTTTTATTCTACTATCTTTTTCTTTTTTATCAAACTGTTGGTATTCAGGGCAATAGAAAAGCAATTAAGCCCACCAGAAAGATGCTGAATACTGCGGGCATAACTAAATTCCATTTCTTTTACTCTGAACATAAACCCAAAAGAAAAACCTACCAACGCCCTCCTTACTTCCTCACTTAGCTCCTTTCTCCTCAGAAAATTATAACCGAAACGTATATTAAAATTTTTACTTACAATTACTTCTGCCCCAAATACCATTCGCCTACTTAGCTTGTCAAAAGTGGAAACAGTGGGCTTTATTTCATTCCCATTGGCATCGATAATGCCTTTTTTGTTCGGGTCATTATAGACGATGTCGGCTGACGGAGCAAGCTGATGCGCCGTAAAAGAGAATCTGATGGGCATTTTTTCTGGGCGGAACGAAATACCTACTTGGGCATCAAACGGCATAGAAAACTGAGATGCATCTGTATAGTTACTGAAAGCAAAGCCTAAGTTTTTGATGGCTAAACTTATTTTCAAATCTTTTTTGGGGTGAATAAATGCACTTGCTACATCTAAGAGGATTCCGAAAGAAGAATAATTGGCAATAGACGAGCCAACCAATTTCAGATTGATACCTAAAGTAAAAGGGGAAATACGCTGTGCATAAGAAACTGTAAGTGCATAATCCTGAGCAGAAAAGCTACCCGTACTGTTGCCTACCAAATCAAACCCATTAAAACTTCCATAGCCAAGATATTGAATACCAGCACGTAAGAAACGATTAGCCGAAATCCGTTTTTGAAATGCAAAAGTAGAATAGGTAGAACCCGCATTTAAGGTAAAAAAATTAAGTTGTGCATTTGTGCCATCCGTAGAATCTACTAAAGCAGGATTAGAAAAAAACATACCTATATCTTTGCTATCAGCAGTGAGATTCACGCCGCCTAAGCCCAAAATACGTGCATTAGGTGCTATATTTAGAAAGCTGAACGACTGCTTGCCACCAAGTTGGGCAAAAGCAGAAAAAGGAAGTATGATGAATAGAATACTGAAAAATACGTTGGTTCTCACTATTTTTTTGTTTTGTATTGAGCAAGTAAACAAATTTAGTAAATTTATTTTTCTATACACTCATTCTACTTTGCCAAGTCAGAAAAAAAACGATAAATTTGTACTATCAGAAAAAACAGCATCAATCAATCAGTGATAGCGTTAATTAAATAAAATTTTCATGGAAACGCCCTCAGATACGAATAAAAATAGGCTCAAAGATATTTCTTTCGAAGATACTCAAGTCGCTTTTTCCTATAAAACAAATCCAGATTTGTGGAAAAGCTATGTTCTTTTTTCCTCTATTAATAAAAACTGGTTGGTAAGTAGCGGCACTAAGCTCATTCGGTTTGCCCTGAAGTCGGGCTTGCCCATAGAAACACTACTTAAAACCACGCTATTCAAACAGTTTTGCGGTGGAGAAAACATAGAAGATTGTGAAAAAACCGTCCAAGTGCTTGCCAAATGCCACATAGGGACAATATTAGATTATTCCGTAGAAGGCGAAAAAACAGAGGCAGCATTCGACGAAACCGAAACTGAAACTATCGCTACTATTCATAAGGCAGCAAAATCCGCGGATATTCCCTTTTCCGTTTTTAAGACCACAGGCATGGCATCTTACGAACTGCTTGAAAAATATGCCATGCACCTCAATAACTCATCAATTCTGTTGCTCGATGCTGAAAAAATAGCCATAGAAAAACTCAAAAAACGCATAGACAATATTTGTCGTACTGCTTTTGAGCAAAAAATACGCGTATTTATAGATGCGGAAGAAACTTGGATACAAGATGCCATAGACAGCATTGCATACGAAATGATGGAGAAGTACAATCGGGAGCAAGTGATTGTTTATAATACTTACCAACTTTATACGACAGCAGCTCTCAACAAACTTAAAATAGCGACTACCAATGGCATTAGTAAGGGGTATAAAATAGGGGCAAAGATAGTGCGAGGGGCTTATATGGAAAAAGAAAGAAAACGAGCCAAAGAATTAGGCTATCCCGACCCTATTCAGCCCAGCAAAACTGCCACTGATAAAGCATTTAATGACGCATTGCTGTTTTGTGTTACCCACAAAAACGACGTAGATATATGTGCAGGTACTCATAACGAACAAAGTTGCCTATATTTGGCGAGCCTGATGGAACAGCATGGCATTGAGAGAGGAAACAAGGGGGTTTGGTTTGCTCAACTTTTTGGCATGAGCGACCATATTTCTTTTAATTTGGCAAAAGTGAGCTATAATGTTGCCAAATATGTGCCTTACGGGCCCATCAAATCCGTTATGCCCTATCTTTTTCGCCGTGCGGCAGAAAACACTTCTGTAGCAGGGCAAAGCAGTCGAGAACTCAAACTCATTACCAAAGAAGTAGCGAGAAGAAAACGGATAAAAGGACGGTTGTAAATTTTTTACGATATTAAAAAGAATAAAAATAAAGTCATGTCATTAATTGTCAAAGATTTAACTAAGCAATACGGAGAGCAACTTGCCGTAAATCATATCTCTTTTGAGGCAAAGAAGGGGCAAATAGTAGGCTTTTTAGGTCCGAACGGGGCGGGCAAATCTACGACAATGAAAATAGCAACTTGCTACCTAACACCTACAAGCGGTACAGTAGAAGTATGTGGCTATGATGTACTTGCCTCTCCTTTGGAGGTTCGCAAAAATGTGGGCTATTTACCTGAGCATAATCCGCTATACTTAGATATGTATGTGCATGAATATCTGCATTTTATAGGCTCTCTGCATCTACTCAAAGGTACGCAGAATGAGAAACGAGTAAAGGAAGTAGTAGAACTTTGCGGGTTAGAACGAGAGCAACGCAAAAAAATAGGTGCGCTTTCCAAAGGCTATCGTCAGCGTGTCGGCTTGGCACAGGCACTCATTCACGAGCCACCCGTATTAATTCTCGATGAGCCAACGAGTGCCTTAGACCCTAACCAAATAGTAGAGGTGCGAAATGTAATCAAACAAATTAGCAGAGAAAGAACCGTTTTGTTTTCCTCCCATATCTTACAAGAAGTCAAGGCTTTATGCGATAGAGTAGTGATTATTAATTTGGGTAAGATAGTAAAAGATAGCCCTCTTGATGAGCTACAGGGTAACGAAAAAGAAATCAAAATTATGATTGAATTTGCCGAAAAGATAGAGACAGATATGCTTAAAAGCCTTCCTTCGGTCATTCATATTCATCAAATTAGTGATAGCAAAATCATTGTAAGTTCCTCACAAGATATTCGTTCTGAGATTTCTAAGTTAGCCTTAGAAAAAGGTTGGCTGATTGTAGGCATGAGCAAGGAAGAAATATCTCTGGAAAATATATTTCAAGATGTTACACAGAGTGAATAAAAAAATCATTTCCTTATTTAAGAAATGATTTTTTTAAAGTATTGTTTGAAGGGACTTCTAAGTTAATTTTCGCTTTACCTCTTTTTGCTCATAAGCCTCTATAATATCTCCTATCTGAATGTCATTAAAGTTTTTCACACTTATACCACACTCATAGTTTGTTTTTACCTCACTTACATCATCTTTGAAACGTTTTAATGCACTAATCTCTCCACTGCCATTTTCACCACCGCCATAGACTACAATGCCATCTCTAATAATACGTACTCTGCCGTTTCTCTTGATAGAGCCTTCGGTGATATAGCAACCTGCTACCGTACCAATTTTTGTAATCTTGAATACTTCTCTGACCTCTGCATTTCCTAAAATTACCTCTTCGAAAGTAGGCGCAAGCATACCTTCTAAGGCATCTTTGACCTCATTGATAGCGTCATAGATAATAGAGTACATACGAATCTCTACTCCCTCTTTGTCTGCTAATTTGCGAGCGTTTACTGAAGGGCGAACTTGGAAACCAATGATAATCGCATCCGAAGTAGTAGCAAGTGTAACGTCTGATTCAGAAATTTGCCCAACGCCTTTGTGAAGAATCTGCACTTCTACAGTTTCTCTTGAAAGTTTCAATAGGGCATCGGAAAGAGCTTCTACCGAACCATCTACGTCTGCTTTCACTATTACGTTCAACTGCTTGAATCCCAAAGCGATACGGCGACCTAAATCATTTAAGGTAGTTCGCTTGATAGCTCTGATACTCTGTTCGCGCAAAATTTGTTCACGTCTTGTTGCTATTTCTTTAGCTTCTCTCTCATTTGTAACATTCAATTTATCGCCTGCTTGCGGTGCGCCATTCAAACCAAGCACTTGAACTGGTGTAGAAGGACCTGCGTGCGTCAGTTTATTTCCTTTATAGTCGAGCATTGCTTTTACTTTACCATAGTGAGAGCCTGCTAATAGCATATCTCCTATTTTCAAAGTCCCAGACTCAACCAATACCGTAGCTACATAGCCCTTGCCTTTGTCCAAAGAAGCTTCTATAACCGTTCCTACAGCTCCCTTATTTGGGTTTGCTTTTAGTTCGAGCATTTCTGCCTCTATTAATATTTTTTCCAAAAGGTCTTCAATACCTAAGCCTTTCTTTGCCGAAATTTCTTGACATTGATATTTACCTCCCCAATCCTCTACCAAGTAATTCATGGCAGATAATGCTTCTTTAATTTTACTTGGGTTAGCACCCGGTTTATCTATTTTATTGATTGCAAATATCATAGGCACACCTGCAACTTGGGCATGATTAATAGCTTCTATGGTTTGAGGCATTACGCTATCATCTGCTGCTACTACTATTACTGCTACGTCTGTAACTTTTGCACCTCTTGCACGCATGGCAGTAAAAGCCTCATGCCCCGGTGTATCTAAGAAAGTAATTCTCTTCCCACTACTTGTCATTACATCATAAGCCCCAATATGTTGCGTGATACCACCAGCTTCGCCTTGTGTTACATTGGTCTGACGAATAAAATCAAGCAGAGAGGTCTTTCCATGATCTACGTGTCCCATAATAGTAACTATAGGTGCGCGAGAAATCAAGTCTTCAGGTCTGTCTTGCTGAACAAACGTTACAGCAATCTCCTGCTCGGCAGATATAAACTCCACATCATAGCCAAACTCATCAGCAATAAAGGTAATAGCCTCTGCATCCAAACGCTGATTAATAGCTACGAACATACCGAATGACAAGCATTTAGCGATAATCTCATTTACAGAAATATGCAACAAAGTAGCCAAATCATTTGCAGAGATAAATTCAGTAACTTTGAGTAGTTTTTTATCTTTCTCTTGCTGGATTAGCTCTTGGTTACGTGCTACAGCATTCCTTAGCTTTTCTTTCTTCTGCTTCTTACCAAAGGTCTGTTTAGGTCCTTTGCTCGAAGTATGCAGAATAGCAAGCGTATTTTTGATTTTTTCCTGAATCTCTTTCTCCGAAATCTCCTCTCTTACAGGTTTATCACGTTTAAAATCTACCCTATTATTAGGATTATTGTTATTGTTGGTGGTAGTGTTATTTCTGTTGTTATTATTATTACTACTATTATTGTTAGTGGTATTACTGCGATTGTTATTGTTGGTGGTAGTGTTATTTCTGTTGTTGTTATTATTACTACTATTGTTAGTAGTGGTATTACTGCGATTACTGTTGTTATTGGTAGTAGTGTTATTTCTATTGTTGTTGTTGTTACTACTATTATTGTTAGTAGTGGTATTACTGCGATTATTGTTGTTATTAGTGTTATTACTCTGGTTTTTATTCTGAGTAAATACATTATTAACTTTTTGGACTTCCACTTTTTTATTTGGGTCTTGAGGAGTATTAGGCGTATTTAGCCTCACTTCTTTTTCCTTATCTCTGATGCGCTTGCGCTTACGTTTGCGTTTTTCCTTACCTGCATTATCATCAGAAGAAGCAATTGGTTTTGGTTTTTTCTTTGCTCTTGGGTCTGGCAACTCTATTTTACCTACTATTTTGAGTCCGGGCAAAGCATCCGCTTTAGCTTCTATTACCTCTTTGTTTAGATTTAAGATTTCTTCGGGGGAAGATTCGATGTTCTTATCTCTGTTAAACTTGGCAGTTTTCAAAATATCTGAAACAGTAGTTGTCTTTCTGACTTCTAATGAATCATTCTCAATCATGAGATTTTTTTCCATTGGCTCGATATCTTTGTTCTCACTCTTATTTTGCAAGTGGGTAGTTTCCTTGTGAGGCACTTCGCTTACAACGACTTGTTCGTCCTTATCAATAATTGGCGGGTTTATTGGCTTATCATTTTGCGTTTTTACTTCCTCTTTGGGCGGTGTTTTTTCTGTTATGGTTGGTACTATTACCTCCTGAGTATTTAGCTCTACAGGCACTATCACTGTTTTCTCAATTATAGGGTGCTTCAACTCCTCTTTTGGAGTTAGCTTCACTTCCGCATTCTTTACTTGCTGCTCCTCTACCTTTTTTATAGGCTGCTCTATCGGCTTTATAGGATTGTCTTTCGACTTAGAATTGAAGTTATTATTGTTATTATTTTTATTATAGCTCTGATAATTTTGCTGCTTGTAGTCAGTTTTTGGTTGCTGCTTTGCAGACAAGTCTATCTTATCTACTACCGTAAGTCCCGGAAGTTTAGCTTTGATTACTTCCACTTCTTTTTTGGGCTTTTCTTGGTCGTTTTTATTTTGGTTGGAAAACGGATTTTTCTCTTTATTTTCAACAATGAAGTTATTCTTGATAAATATTTCTTGTTCCTCTTCTTCTTTCCGCTTCTCTTGGTGTGGAGTGGATTTAATGACTATGTTTTCGCCTTGAGATTTGCCAATATTAAGGTTGCGGGCTTCTTTCTTAGTCATCATAGATGACTCGAAGTCCTTAGATAATAGGTTGAACTGCTCTATAGTAAGTTTGCCATTAGGATTGTTCTCCAGTTTCTGATGATACTTATTGGAGAGATGTTCCACAATGGTACTTACTGATACATTCAGTTCTTTTGCCGCTTGGCTTAGTCTCTTGACCTTTTCTTCCACTACGTTTCTGATTTGTTTATATAATTCACTAACTAAAACACAAAATTAACGATAATTTGTTAATACGACAAATATTATTGATTTAAAGTTCCAAAAGAACAAAAGAAGTAAGTAGCGAAGCCTTAAAGTTTGGCTACTTACCTATTTTAATTTACAGATTAATCAAATTCTTTTTTCAAAACATCTAAGACGAAATCTACTGTTTCTTCCTCGAGTTCGGTGCGCTTGATGAGGTAGTCCCTGCTCACATTGAGTACATCTCTTGCGGTGTCCAAGCCTATGCGGTGTAACTCTTCTATAATCCATGGCTCTATTACATCAGCAAACTCCTCCAAATCAACATCTTCCTCCTCTTCTTCTTCATTTTGCTCTCTGAATACATCTATCTCTAAGCCAACTAATTTGCCTGCTAATTTGATATTCTGTCCTCCCTTGCCTATAGCCAATGATACTTGGTCGCGCTTTAGGAAAACAGACGCTCTGCCCTTGTCTTCATCTATTTTGATAGAAGTGATTTTGGCGGGGCTTAATGCTCTGGCGATGAATAATTCCACGTTGTCAGTATAGTTGATGACATCTATGTTTTCATTGTCTAACTCCCTTACAATGCTATGAATACGTGAACCTTTCATACCAACACACGCCCCTACTGGGTCTATTCTATCATCATAAGATTCTACAGCTACTTTGGCTCTCTCGCCTGGCTCTCTCACTACCTTGCGAATCATAATCACCCCTTCGAACACTTCTGGCACTTCAGCCTCGAACAGTTTTTCTAAAAATAATGGTGCCGTGCGCGATAGGATAATCTTAGGAGTGCCATTCATCATTTCTACTCTGTGAATAATGGCTTTTACGCTATCTCCTTTGCGGAAACGGTCTTTGAAAATTTGCTCATTTTTGGGTAGAATCAGCTCTTTTTTGTCCGCGTCTAATAACAAGATTTCCTTATTTGGCAAGACCTGATACACTTCTCCAGAAATAACCTCGCCTACTCTGTCCTTGTATTTTTGAAAAAGTAATTCCTTTTCCAAGTCTTTAATTTTCTGAATAAGCGTCTGTCTTGCTGTCTGCACAAGCCTTCTGCCGAAATCGTCATCAATGCTCACATTTTCAGCTACTTCCTCACCCACAGAAAAGTCCGCATCTATTTTATGTGCCTCTTTCAACCTAATTTGGGTATTAGGATCTACATCTTCCGCATCATTTTCTACAATATGCCTATAACGAAGAATCTCCAAATCTCCCTTGTCTGTGTTGATAATGACATCAAAATTTTCATCGGAGTTGTACTTTTTCTTTATCATTGTCCTAAATACGTCTTCCAAAATTCGTATCATCGTTGGGCGATCGATATTCTTTTGTTTGGCAAACTCCGTAAAGGATTCTATCAATATTCCTGCATCCATAATCCTAAAAATCAATTAGTTAAAACTTACTAAAACGTATGTTTGTTTGATATTTGCAAAAGCAATTTCTATGGCTTCCAAATCAGCTTCTTTTGCCTTTTTCTTATTTTTTATATCGGGCAACAAGGTAATTTTTTCTTCTGTTACTGTTTCCAATTTCCCCTCTTTTTCAGTCCCGTCTGCGAGTAATACTTTCAGTTTTCGACCTACTCTGCTATAATACTGTCTTTTCATTTTCAAAGGCTCATCTATCCCCGAAGAGCCTACTTCTAAGTTATAGGCTTGCTCTATCAGGTTTTGACTCTCGATGCCTTCACCTATCGTACGACTTACAAAAGCACACTGCTCAAGGGTAACTCCCTTATCGCCATCCAAAGTAAGAACTAATTTGGTTCTCCCTCCTTTGTCAATCACTTTAAGGTCGACTATGAATAAATCTGCCAAGCGCAACTGCTCGTCGATTAAATCGGAAATTATTTGTTGTAAGTCTTTCTCCATCACGTAAATAGATAAAAAAAGAGGAATCACTTCCTCCATTTTCTTGCCTCCTTTGTTTTAAACTTGTGCAAAATAAGTATATTTTTTTCAATTAAACAAATGGTGTGTATATATTTTGTTCTAACTTTGGGTTTCGATTCTATCTATCAATAAGCTAATGACTTTAGAGTAGAAAACATTTGCTAAGAATAATAATCACTTACTAACGCATTAATAGCTTAATTTTCAGCATTTTATATTATACCAATTCATGTTACGGGACTACTTTCAACTGCATTTTATTGTATTACTTTGGGGTTTTACAGCCATTTTGGGAAAATTAATAGGAGTTCCTTCTACTGAATTGGTTTTTTATAGAACATTAGTGGCTGCACTTGGCTTATTTATTTTTTTAAAATTCAAGAAAGAAAATATCCTGATTGATAATAGTGGTGTGTGGCAAATCTTATTTACGGGCGTGCTTATTTCTTTTCATTGGATTTTATTTTTTGAATCTACGCGTGTATCTAATGTTTCTGTTTGCTTGGCGGGCATGGCTACAAGCTCACTTTGGACTTCAATTTTGGAACCGATAGCTTCGGGCAAAAAAACAAAATGGTACGAAGTAGTATTGGGCATAGTCGTCATTTTAGGATTGTATGTCGTTTTTCATTTTGAGTTCAAATACTTAGCGGGCTTGATGATGGCGATATTCTCTGCCATGTTAGCTTCTATTTTTAGCATTACCAACGCCAAATTTGTAAAAAAATACAATCACTTTACGATTACTTTTTATGAAATGGTCGGTGCTTTTTTTGCAACCGCCATACTCATTCCTGTTTATAACTATAGAGTTACCAAAGATTTTGGATTTCATTCGTTGCCAACTACTCACGATTGGGTGTATATTATTATTTTGGGATTGGTCTGTACTGTTTATGCCTATTCTATTGCGGTAGAACTGATGAAAAGGATTTCAGCTTTTGCCATCAACCTCACTGTAAATTTGGAGCCTGTCTATGGAATTTTGCTCGCCGTTGTATTTTTTGATGAGCATAACACGATGACTAATGGGTTTTATTTTGGCACTCTAATTATTTTGTTGGCAGTATTGGTTTATCCTGCACTGAAAAAATGGGACGAAAAGCGATTAAAAAACTATGAATTATAAATTTTATGAAAGATAAGGTAGTCATTATCACAGGGGGCAATTCGGGGATTGGTAAAGCATTGGCTTTTGAGTTCGGCTCGAAAGGATCAAAAATTGTCATTACAGGGAGAAACTTAGAGGCTCTCCAAACAACTGAAAATGAGCTAAAAGCACAAAATATAGAGGTGCTTTCTATCCAAGCAGACGTTACTCAAATTGCTGATAACCAACGTATGACAGCCGAAGCACTGAAGCATTTTGGCAAAATAGACATCTTGATAAATAATGCGGGAATTTCTATGCGTGCTTTTTTTGAAGAGGTTGATGTAGAAGTGATTAAGCAAGTAATGGACATCAATTTTTTTGGAGCTATCTATGCTACCAAAAGCTGCCTACCGTCTATCATAGCACAAAAAGGCTCGGTCATTGGCATTTCTTCTATTGCGGGCTATCGCGGTTTGCCTGCTCGTGTAGGTTATTCTGCGTCTAAGTTTGCCCTGCAAGGCTTTTTGGAATCTTTGCGAAGCGAAATGATAGATAAAGGTGTTCACGTTCTTACGGCTTGTCCTTATTATACTACTTCCAACATTCGTTTTCGCTCACTTACCAAAGATGGTAGCCTACAGAATGACTCGCCAAGAGATGAGAAAAGCATGATGAGTGCCGAAGAATGTGCAAGGCAGATTTACAACGCTACGGTAAAACGCAAAAAAATATTGGTGCTTGCTTTTATGGGCAAACTCACCGTACTGCTCAATAAACTTTTCCCAAGTTTTATGGATAAAATGGTACTGAACTTCATCAAAAAAGAAGGGAAAACGAAGTAAAAATAATTTGTTAAATTCTAAAACTTTGACTAACTTTACAATATGTTTAGAGATTTGCAAAATGAAAAGATAGGGAACTTGCTTATTTACTTAGCAAGTAAGATTAAGGATTTGGGAATTACCAAAACCCTTAAACTCTTCTATCTTATAGACGAAACATCTGTAAAAGAAGTTGGCACTCCTGTAACTTGGTTAGAGTATAAAGTATGGGAAATGGGACCCGTTGCGGTAGATATTTATAATGAGGTACAGCATTTAAAACACTCAACTTTATCATCATTTATAAGTGTTGAAAGAAAGAAATCTTTTGATTATGAAACAACTATCATTAAGCCCTTGAAAAGTTTTGATGACAGCGAATTTAATGACTATGAGGTCGAGTTAATAGATCGTATTATTGAAAAGTATGGCAATATGCCCGCCAAAAATTTAATTGATATTTTGCATAAAGAAGATACTTTGTGGCACAAAAACGTAATTAAAAATGAGTTGAAATTTGCATTCAGCCTCTATAATAGACGTTCAAATGTTGTTATTGAGTTAGCAGATTTAATTGCCGACAACGATATGAAGCTTATTGCCTACAAATCAGCAGTAAATGCCTTAGAATTTCAAACACAATTAGCAAATGACTAATTTCTTCGTTCCTAAAAATATCTTATACATCAAAGATTATGAATTTGAAGACGGAACAAAGAAGCCTAAATTGTTGATAATCTTAGGAATAATAGATAACGAACTTTTTGTTTTACAAGCAATTACCACATCTCAGGATAAAACTGTTCCCGATAATTTGATAAAACATGGATGTACTAACTTAGATTTAGAAAGACTATCTTTTTATATTTTTGAAAAAAATAAACCCATAGGACTAAAACCTAATAATGAGAGTTTTGGGTTTGAAAAAAATACATTTATATTCTTTCAAACAAATATATCAAAAGAACCTTTGCTAAACTTTCTCAAATACAAAGGAAATATACAACATTTAGCGACACTTTCAGATGAAGAATATCAACATTTAGTAAACTGTATTTCGCAAAGTAACTTAGTAAAAAGGAAGTTAAAGCCATACTTTGAAGAACTACTAAAAAACCTTTTTCATCTATAGTAAACAAAAACGACAATGACAAACAACATACTTCACGCACATACAGTAAAATTATTTCACCCTACCAAAAATATTAATACCGCTATTTCTTTGCCTTCTTCCAAAAGTGAAAGCAATAGAGTATTGATAATCAATGCACTGTGCGAACAACCGTGCGAACTTAGCAATATTTCGGAAGCAAGAGATACGCAAACTATGCTCAAGCTGCTTGCCTCCACCGACCTCATGCTCAATGTGATAGACGCAGGAACGACTATGCGCTTTCTTACCGCCTACTGCACCGTAAAAAATAGGGAAACTATCCTGACAGGCTCGGAGCGTATGTGCGAAAGACCAATAGGGCTTTTGGTAGAGGCGCTGCGAGAGCTTGGCGCAACGATAGATTATATCAATAAAGAAGGCTACCCGCCTATTCATATCAAAGATTTTAAACCTACAAAAAACAAACTTCACATTCGGGGAGATATAAGCAGTCAGTATATTTCTGCCCTACTTATGGTAGCACCTTATCTACCCAAAGGTTTGGAATTAGCATTGTTAGGAAAGATAGGCTCACTACCTTATATCCAAATGACCTTGAACCTCATGGAAAAATTTGGGGTAAAGCACGAATGGAAAGAAAACGAAATCCACATTGCCCCACAAAAATATCATGTTGGCTCTTACGCTGTGGAGTCCGATTGGTCAGCTTCGAGCTACTGGTACAGCATCGTAAGTTTGGCAAATAACGCCGAAATAAAACTATTAGGCTTAAAAAAAGACTCCCTACAGGGCGACTCGGAAATAGTGCAAATCATGGAAAAGTTAGGCGTAAGCACCGTTTTTGAGAATGATGGCGTACTATTGAGAAAAATGCCTACAGAAAAAACTTTTGAGTGGGACTTTACGCACTGCCCCGATTTGGCGCAAACTATAGCCGTCATAGGGGCTGCAAAGGGCGTAGAAATGAAAATGACAGGCTTGGAAAGTTTGAAAATAAAGGAAACAGACCGACTCGTAGCGGTCAGAGATGAACTCGCAAAGTTTGGCATCAAAGCTACGGACATCAATGATGCGGAGCTACACATTCCCGCAGGGCAAATGCAAGCACCTACTGAAATGGTAAAAACCTACAAAGACCACCGCATGGCGATGGCTTTTGCACCTTTGGCTTTACTTTTTGAGGTAGAAATAGAGAAACCCGAAGTGGTAGAAAAATCTTACCCAAGATTTTGGGAAGATTTGCAAAAAGGTGGTTTTCAAATCAGATAAAACCCATGCTAAAAAAAATACTGCGATTTTTTACGTTCTTTCTTGCCTTTTTATTGCTGCTGTTTGTCAGTTTATTTACCATTCCTACAGAAGAAAGTGAGGAGGAGAGAGCAGTCATTTTTCAGGAAACAATGACTAATCTTAAAGAATTAAACTTTGATTATCAAAGAGATACAAATAAAATACTTAAAATTGGCTGGGCAAAAAGAAATATCAGTCCTACGGAAAAATCGCCTTTTGCGGGTTATGGACTCGCCCGAAGTAGGTCTGCAAAGCTACATGATTCGCTATTTGTGAGAGCTGTAGCTTTTGAGAATGGAAAGGAAAAAGCTGTTGTTATAGCCTTTGATTTGATGCTTGCGCCACCTTTAGTCATCAAAAAATTATCGGAAAAACTCCCTGAACTTGGGCTAAAAAGAGAAAATTTATTTTTTACCGCTACGCATACTCATCATGGAATTGGCGGTTGGGCGGACGGCTTGGTAGGCATTTTTATAGCGGGAGGATATGAGGGAAAAATCACAGAAAACATTGTAAATCAGACTTTTAAAGCTATAAAAGAGGCACAAAAAAATCTGCAAAAATCTACTGTTCATTTTGGACAAGCAGATGCGCCCGAATACGTCAGTAGTCGCTTGCATGAGGACAATAGTTTGTTAGATACAAAGGTGAGATACTTGATTATCAGGCAGAAAGAAGGGAAAAAAGCGTGTTTATTTTCATACTCTGCCCATGCTACCTGCACAGATGGTTTGTTAGAAGAATTTGGGAGAGATTATGCGGGAGAAGCTGTAGATTATTTGGAAAAAGAGCGTACAGCCCAAAAGCAAGTCTTTGATTTTGCGATGTTTAGCGCAGGTACGGTAGCGAGCCACACGCCCAAAGATTTTGGCTTGCACAACTACGAATGGACAAGGCACATAGGGCAGGGAATTGCAAAAAAAATTGAAATTAGTGGAGATACAAATAAATATAGCAAAAGTAATACGCTATTTATCAGGCAGTTGAAAATACCTGTAGGAGAAACAAACCTACGCATCACGCCCAATATTAAGCTAAGAAATTGGGCATTTCAAAGCCTATATCCCTGCACAGAAATTTATATTTCTATCTTAAAAATTGGCAATATCCTTTGGCTGGGAATGCCCTGCGACTTTTCGGGAGAATTTATGCCACACCTCACCCAACTTGCTGAAAAACAAGATACTAAACTCATTATCACAAGTTTCAATGGTGCATATATGGGCTACGTTACCCCCGATAAATACTATCACCAAGTACATTACGAAACGATGGAAATGAATTGGTTAGGGAAAAAAGGAGATACATTTTCTAAGATGGTAGAGGCTATAATTTTGAGCGCAAGTAAAGATAATTAGTTAGGAGAAATTATTGGAAATAAAAGCTATTTTATGTAGCCATTTTTCCTTTTTTTACGTAATATTCTTTACGAAACATAACTAAAAAATTTAGCTTAAACCTTAATAGCAATGCGTCAATTTACCCTACAACTACTCGTTACCCTACTCATCTTAGTATTAGGCTGCGGTACAGATAAAACTCAAGATAATGAAGCAATGGCAGACATTAGCTTTGAAGATTTTATAGCATTATTCCCTCAATTCTCTGGTATTAAGGAAATTAATGCAGACAATGGAGAAGAATTTAAGGAAAGTCCTGAAATAGAAGCAATTTATTTTCAAAATTTTCTACAGGGTAAGACTTATCTGAACCAATTATCTGAAAAGCTACAGTTTAATCAAAACACTACTGATAACCAAGAAATTACATACAGAGTTGTCGGACAACTTTCTCTTGATACTCATTTTTACTCCTTACTTGTTTCGGCTAACTCTGAAGGCGACCCTACACACAAATGGGCTTACTACCTACTCAATTATACAAAAGAAGGCAGTTACATTGATGGTATTTTGCTTTCTTATCGGCATAGCTATCTATCAGAAGAAACCCTACAAGAAATTGCTCAAAGCGAATATAGGTATGTAAGTTTTTTACCTAAAAACCAACTCTATTTTGTAGATGTAAATTACGATAATACTTTGCAGAGTAATGCAGCTAACAATGATGCTTCTTTCTTACTTACTGCCGCAGGCGATAAGGCTACCCAATATTTTCGGGAAAGTTGTTATCAGATAGAAGCAAATGGCATTTTTAAGCAGTTAAAAGTAGTAGAAAGAAATAAAAATGAGGCAAAGCCATAAAAAAAATATAAATTATAATGGGAAAATAAGATTTACTTTTTACCTTTGCACTCCAAAACAAAGAAAAGTTAAAAAAAATTGTAAAATATATCATATAAAAGGCAATGGCAAATCATAAGTCGGCAATCAAGAGAATCAGAGCAAATGAGCGTAAGCGTTTAAGAAATAGGTATCAGGCAAAAACTGCTCGTACTTACATCAGAAAGCTACGTGAAACAGAAGATAAAGCAGAAGCACAAATTTTGTTGAAATTAGTTCACTCTATGATTGACAAGTTGGCAAGAAAAAATATCATTCATAAGAACAATGCTGCTCACAAAAAGTCTAAATTGGCTAAGTTTGTGTCAGCGTTAGCTTAGGCTTTCTTTTTTCTGTATTAAAAATATTTCGGTCATTGGATATTTTCTCCTCTGACCTTTTTCTTTTGTACAAAATCTTGCTTTATTGACTGCCTATTGGGACAGAATAATTTTCGGGTTTACAAACACAAAAAAGGGATTCAAACTATTATTTGAACCCCTTTTTTGTGTTTATTAGTGAAATATATTACTGAGCTGACGCTGATTCCACCAAAATCACTACTTTATTTTTTAATACTTCTATCACACCTGAGTCTATTTTGAAAGTATGCTTTCCTTGCTTGTCCGTTGCTCTGACAATTCCTTTTTGCAAAGCACTTACAATGGCTACGTGATTATTCAGCACTTCGAACTCGCCTTTTGAGCCGGGTACTTTTACAGCATCTACCTCACCCTCGAATACTTTGGCATCTGGAGTAATAATTTCTAAAAACATAGTTTTTCTTAATTATGAGTTATGAATTATAAATTATGAATGACAAAAGTTATAATTCATCATCCATAATTCATAACTTTTTAAATTATTATTTATTTGCTTCCGCCATTAATTTTTCACCTTTGGCAATCGCTTGCTCGATAGTACCTACCAAGTTGAATGCAGACTCTGGCAAGTGGTCAAGTTCACCGTCCATAATCATATTGAAACCTCTGATAGTGTCTTTGATGTCCACCAACTCTCCTTTTAAGCCTGTGAACTGCTCGGCAACGTGGAATGGCTGAGAGAGGAAACGCTGTACACGTCTTGCTCTGTAAACTACCAATTTATCTTCCTCGGAAAGCTCGTCCATACCCAAAATAGCAATGATGTCTTGCAATTCCTTATATCTTTGTAGCGTTTCTTTTACTCTTTGTGCGGTGTTATAGTGCGCATCGCCTACAATCTCTGCCGTAAGGATACGAGAAGTAGAGTCCAAAGGATCTACCGCAGGATAAATACCTAATTCGGCAATTTTTCTTGACAATACGGTAGTAGCATCCAAGTGTGCAAATGTAGTTGCGGGTGCTGGATCAGTCAAGTCATCGGCAGGTACGTAAATTGCCTGTACTGAGGTGATTGAGCCTCTTTTTGTAGAGGTAATACGCTCTTGCATAGCTCCCATTTCCGTTGCCAATGTTGGCTGATAACCTACCGCAGAAGGCATACGACCAAGAAGTGCAGATACTTCTGAACCTGCTTGTGTAAATCGAAATATATTATCAATAAAGAATAGAATGTCTTTTCCTTTTCCCTCACCCTCGCCATCTCTGAAATACTCGGCTACGGTCAGACCTGTCAGGGCTACCCTTGCTCTTGCACCCGGAGGCTCATTCATCTGCCCGAACACCATCGTCAAGTTGGAGTCTTTGAGTTCTTCCAGATTCACAGCATCCAAGTCCCAGCGACCTTCTTCCATAGAATGTTTGAATTTTTCACCATACTTAATGATGCCCGCTTCAATCATTTCACGCATCAAGTCATTTCCTTCACGCGTACGCTCTCCTACGCCTGCAAATACTGATACACCCGCATAAGCCTTTGCAATGTTGTTGATAAGCTCTTGAATCAATACGGTTTTGCCTACCCCTGCACCACCAAAAAGACCAATTTTACCGCCTTTGAGGTATGGTTCTATCAGGTCAATTACTTTGATACCTGTAAAAAGCACTTCCGAATTTGTAGAAAGGTCTTCAAATCTCGGCGCTGCCCTATGAATAGGATAGCTTGCACTTACATTTGGTTTTGGAAGTCCGTCAATGGGCGTACCTACTACGTTGAACAAACGACCTCTGATTTCATCACCAATAGGAACGGCAATAGGCTGCCCCAAGTCCACTACTTCCATTCCCCTTGTTAAGCCTTCTGTGCCTTCCATCGCAATAGTGCGCACACGGTTTTCGCCTAAGTGTTGCTGGCATTCCAGCACTACCTCTTGCCCGTTGTCTTTTTTTACTACTAATGCGTCCAAGATTTTAGGTAAGTGCGAGCCAAGAGCTTCAAAGCTAACATCGACTACCGGACCAATTACCTGCGTTACTTTACCAACATTTGCCATATATTCATTTATTTCTATTGGGCGTTATTATCGCCAGATGAAACGAAAGTATTATTTCTTAAAAAAATTTCCACAAAAGTAAGTGATGATTCCTTTTTATGCAATTTATTGTGAATAAAACTTTATTTTATTCCAATTAAAAAAATCATAAAGATGCTGTTTTTTTTAAAATATGCTATCTTTATAAATATAAAACCTCTTTATTGAGTTATTTGATGATGTTGCTTTCTATTTTTTCAATTTTGGCATCCCGCCCGCCGCGCAAGACGGAGTTACCGTTGAAACGTTCTGTTTGGTCTATTTCGCTGATAAAATCGCTTTCGTGCATCTGTCCGCTTTGGGCAAAGGCATCAAAGGCGTTCTGATAGCAAATAAGGTGAATGTCTTTTTCGGCAATTCCTCTCTCTGCCATAAGTGCGGCGGTTTTTGGCACAGCAAGCGGGTCGCTGATGCCCCAATCGGCTGCACTATTGATAAAAATACGTTCTGCGCCATATTTTTTTGCAATTTCTACCATTCTCTCATTGCCCATTTTTGTACTTGGGTAGATGGAAAATGCTGCCCAAAAACCTCTGTCTAAGGTTTCTTTGACTGTTTCTTCGTTATTGTGGTCGATGATGACCATGTTCGGGGCAATGCCATGCTCTATGCAAACGTCCATGCTACGGCTTGTGCCTACTTTTTTGTTGCGATGCGGTGTGTGAATCTGCACAGGCAGGTTTGCCTCTCTCGCCAAGTCCAGCTGTAAGCGGAAATATTTTTCTTCCAAAGGAGTTTGGTCGTCATAACCTATTTCGCCCACGCCTACTACGCCTTCTTTGTAAATAAAAAGTGGCAACAGTTCCATGACCTGTTCGGCAAGTGCTTCGTTGTTTGCTTCTTTGGAATTTAAGCCAATAGTACAGTAGTGCTTGATGCCAAACTGACTTGCTCGGAAACGTTCCCAGCCTACCAACGTGCTAAAATAGTCTTTGAAACTACCAACTTCGGTGCGTGGCTGCCCAAGCCAAAAAGCTGGCTCTATGACAGCAACTACACCTGCACGCCTAAGTGCTTCATAGTCATCTGTAGTTCGCGATACGCAATGTATGTGCGGGTCTATAAAATTCATATATTTTTTTGTTATGGACTCTGCAAAGAGTTCTTTGTTAATTTATTTTTACCTTCCAACTCACTGTTTTATGGAGTGCCAAAAAGTCTATAGTTGGCTGATAGTTGCTGCACATGTCCAATGATTTCTCGAAATACTTGTAGGCTTTGTCAAGCATTTCGGCTTTATAGTATGCCTGTCCAATATTAAAAAGCAACCCTGGATGTGTTTCATTCCTTAGCAGTAATATACTGTAGATAATGTCAGCCTCTTTGATATGCCCGTCTTGTGCCAATCGGTTTGCGCGTGTAAGTCCCTCATATAGTTCACTTACGCCTTTAGACATTTTGTTTTTGAGCATAATATTGAAGGGAATGCCTATGAGGAAAAAGCTATTTTTTATGGCTGTTTGCTCATGATAACGCTGTGCGCAAGTATCACAACAGTAATGCTCTTGGTAGGCAATTTTCCTGTTTTTGGGGAGTGCGTAGAAGTGAAACTCTGGATAGTATTGCACGCGATTGTAATAATTACACTCTGGGCATACTTTATAACTTTCCGATTTTGGCATTAGCTCTCCGTATCTGTTAAAAAGCAATTCGCAATATTTACAATAAATATGAGGTGTTTCCTTCTTACCTGTAAGGTCTATCACAGCCTCACAATCAGGACATTGCATCATTTTGAACAAATGAGCCTTGCCTTCTTCTGCCATTGCTTTTTTCTTAAGAAAAGCAGCATAAGTAGTCCTATGCTGGTCGATAGCACTTTTGGTATCCACCGCTAACTTATCTCCTATTTCTATGATGATGCTTGATGTATTAGGAATAATATTTTCGGCAACTTCCTTCGGCAAGGCGAGATAGGGGCGTAGTGTCAAAACTATTTTATCGCCATAACGCAATACGTCATAGATGTCTGCAATGGCAATTACCTCGTTATCCAAGCGAATGCCTGTGCTATCATCGAGCAGTGCCTGATGGTAGAAAAAAGAGGTCGGTTTGCCCTTTTCGTCAAGGTAGCGAAATCTGAAATTAAGATAAGATGATGGCATAAAAATTTAATATTCAAAGTTTACACTTTGATGTTTGACGTTTGCTGTTTTTATTCACTAATTTTAAAACTGAAATCTATTATTTGAGTTTCAAATTTAGATAAATGTTTTTTATTCACGAATTTGCGTTATTTTTTATAAAAATTCAAATCTGAGTGGACAAAGCTGATAAACTTTTTTTAAAAGATATTTTTATTATCACAATTAATGCTTTTGGAGGACCTCAAGCACACCTTGCCTTGTTCTTTAGGTACTTGGTAGAAAAACGAAAATACTTAAGCGAAAGTGAACTCACAGAACTGATAGCTCTTTGCCAAATGCTGCCTGGACCCTCCTCGACCCAAACGCTATTGGCTATAGCCTACAAGAGACGTGGTTTTAAGTTGGCGATGCTCACTTTGCTCATTTGGATGCTCCCTGCCTTTCTGATTATCACCTGCATAGCACTGCTGATGGTACGCTTAGAGAATGCCCTAAATATTCGCAATATCCTCAATTTTACACATTTTATCCAACCAATGGCAGTAGGCTTTGTTGGCTATGCTGCGATAAAAATCATTCAAAAATTAGTCAATACCAAGACGGGGGTCTTGCTGATGATAGCTGCGGCGGTTGCTACTTTTCTCCTCAGAAGCCCATGGACATTCCCAATCGTGATAATAGTAGGCGGGCTTATCTCTGCCCTTAAGTACAAAAAGCATGAAAAATTAGAAAAGCAAAAATTTGTGGTAAGTTGGCGTTATTTCATTGTTTACGCAACCGTATTTATTGGCGTAGCGTCTATTGGTTTGCTCACCAAATCTTCTGAAATTTCCTTGCCTATCCGTTTGTTCGAAAATTTTTATAGGAACGGCAGTTTGGTTTTTGGGGGTGGTCAGGTGCTTGTGCCTGCCCTTTACAACGAATTTGTTGAGTTTAAAAAATACCTAAGTTCTGAGGAGTTCCTGTCGGGTTATGCCTTAGTGCAGGCTGTTCCAGGTCCCGTCTTTGCCTTTAGTGGGTACATAGGTGGGCTGTCTATGCGTCATTTTGGCGATGGTGGCATTATTCTGGGGAGTTTTGTAGCTTCTATAGGCATTTATCTGCCTGGAGCATTTATTTTGTTTTTTGTGCTAAAGTTCTGGGAACAGCTCAAACTTTATCGCCCTGTTCGCGCCTCTTTGGAGGGAATCAATGCCGTAAGCGCGGGCATGGTAGTGGCGGCGGCGTTTGTAATGTCGGAGCCTATAGAGATGGGACTAATGAATATAATCACCATTTTATCTACATTTCTGGCACTCATGTTTACCAAAATACCGCCGCCTATTCTCATCTTTTTGGGAATCATTGGCGGAATCATATTTTCGAATTAATTTTTTTATATTTGCTTTGCTAACATTAAAAAGACCATGCGAATAGTATTAATTTTCACCCTTTTTCTCTCTTTTCATGCGTTTGCCCAAGAAAAGATTGGCATTAAAAGCCCTAAAACCGAAGGAAATTCAATATTTCAATTTGTAGAAAATAAAAAACAATGGGACAGCGAGGTACTGTTCCGAGCAGATGTGCCTGCGGGATTTTTGTTCCTCAAAAACAATGGACTACATTATGGTTTCTACGATGCAGAGGCGGTGCGAGAACTGCGACACCCTCGCAAAAAAGTAAGTGATGAGGCGGCAACAAACAACACAGCACGCACAGAATCAGATACGCAAAATAAATACAACATCAAAGCACATGGTGTTTCAGTAACTTTTCTCAATGCCAATGAACAACCTTTGGTAAGTGGGCAGGACGAAAACGAAGGCATACGCAATTATTTTATAGGGGAAGATATGCAAAAATGGGGAACTAATGCACGCTCTTTCAAGGAAGTAAATTATCTATCTCTCTATCAAGCAATTGATTTGCGATTTTTCACCCAAAAAGATAGGTTAAAATATGAATTTTTGGTAGCAGCAGGCGGGAACCCCGAACTAATCCAACTCAAGTATGAAGGGGCTGACAAAATCAAAATTGCAGAAAATGGCAATCTGGAAATAGAAACTTCTGTGCATACTTTCGGAGAAAAAAAGCCCTATTGCTACCAAGTAGTAAACGGTAAAAAAGTAGAAATTTCTTCTAAATTCGCACTAAAAAACAATATAGTTAGCTTTGAATTAGCAACTTACGATAAAAATTTACCTTTAGTTATAGACCCACAGTTGGTCTTTTCTACCTTTTCAGGCTCGGCGGCAGATAATTGGGGGAATTCAGCTACCTACGACTCTTTGGGCAACCTATACACCGCAGGTACAGTTTTTGGCACTAATTTCCCAATAACAGTAGGTGCTTTTCAGCCATTTTTGGGCGGATTGATTGATGTAGGTATCTCCAAATACAATCCGACAGGCACAAGACAGCTATATACTACTTTTTTGGGGGGCTTATTTGCCGAAGTACCGCATAGCACCGTAGTAAATCACCGAAATCAGTTGGTCGTCATGGGAACGACAACTTCTACCAATTTTCCAACTACTTTTGGAGCTTTTGACCGTACTTATAATGGTGGGAATGGGCGAAATGACTTGCAGGCTATTAGCGGAATTCCTTACAATAATGGCAGTGATATTTTTGTGAGCAGCATAAGCGAAAACGGCAATTTGTTATTAGCTTCTACCTATTTGGGTGGGCAGGATAATGACGGCATTAACTTATTTGGCTCTCAATTTGTCTATAATTATGGGGACGAGCTAAGGGGCGAAGTAATCATAGACAACAATAATAATGTCTATATAGCCTCTACTACTCGTTCTGCAAACTTCCCACTTCAAAACCCTACTCAGAATGCTTTGACAGGTTTGCAAGATGCTGTTTTTATAAAAATGAATCCGCAACTTTCTGCTATTCAGTGGAGTACCTATTGGGGAGGTAATTTTTTAGATGTAGGCTACTCCATCAAACTCAATAAAAAAAATGAAATTTATGTTTGCGGCAGTACGACCAGCCCCAATATGCGTAGCTCCCCCGATGCTTTTCATGCTACTTACCAAGGCTCTACCGATGGCTACGTGGCTCGCTTTTCTAATGAAGGTCGTTTTTTAAATGCTTCTTTTTTAGGTACTTCCTTTTATGACCAAGCATTTTTAGTAGAATTGGATACCGCCGATAATGTCTATATTTTGGGCAACTCCGAAGGTCAATACCCCGTCAGCCCAAGTGTTTACAGTAATGCAAACAGTGGACAGTTTATCCAGAAAATGAATCCTTCGCTCTCTACCTCCGTTTGGTCGACCGTAGTAGGGGCGCGGCGCGGCAGACCAGATATTTCGCTGACCGCCTTTTTGGTAAATGAATGTGGCAATATCTATGTAGCGGGCTGGGGCGGCAACTTGCAAGCGGGCTATCCTGCCAACAGCACTACGGCTGGAATGCCCGTTACTTCTGATGCCATTCGTGGCACTACAGATGGGCAAGATTTCCACCTGATGCTATTAGAAAAGGATGCCAAATCGTTGCTTTATGGCACTTTTTTTGGAGGAACAGGTGGCGATGGCGACCACGTAGATGGTGGGACTTGCCGTTTTGATAAGAAAGGTATCATCTATCATGGGGCTTGTGTATGCCGCTCCAATCGCTTTTTTACTACCGCAGGCGTGTGGTCGAATGTAAATAATTCTGCCCCCAATTTTACAGAGGCAGGCGGTTGCAATAATGCGGCTTTCAAAATAGACATTGGCAATTTGCGGGCTGCCTTCCGACCTTTGGAAAATCCTACAAATATAGAAACTCGCAGAGGTTGCGCGCCCTTGCGTATCCGTTTTCAGAATCAAAGTATCAATGGGCAAGACTATGAGTGGGACATTGCGGGCTTGCAGACTACTCAAGCCGCAGAGCCTACCTACACTTTTACGCAATCGGGCAAGTACCTCATTCGACTCAAAGTAAGCAGCAAAATCACTTGTACCACTGCATTTGCCTATGATACTATCACAGTTTTACCCAATATCACACCGAGAATTAATAGAGATAGCATAATTTGTAAAGGAGAAAGTTTACAACTCACTGCTTCGGGAGGGACTACCTATAGGTGGAGTCCTGCTACAGGCTTGAGTAGCACTACCGTACCGAACCCTTTGGCTACTCCCTCACAAACCACACGCTATACCGTAACCATCACCAACAGGGAGGGTTGCAGCAAAGATACTTCTACGCTGGTGCGTGTTGCAAGTGCTACTACAGTTGCTTTTTCCTATAGTTACCAAGATTTTTGCGACCCCTTCCCTACTATCAAATTAGTGAATACAAGCCCCGAACCTGCCAACTTTGTATGGAACTTAGGAAACGGGCAGATTTTTAGGGGGCAAGAGCCGCCACCATTTAAATATACGCAGGAAGGTAACTATCAGGTATCTTTGCAGAGCCAAGCAGGGAACTGTACTAATCAGGTATCCCAAAACATAGCCGTAGAAAAAGTAGTTTTCCCCAACGTAATTACGCCAAATGGAGATGGAAAAAATGAAACACTTATATTTAATAGCCCTTTCAAAGGCGTAAATGGAGCAACACTCAAATTAGAGGTTTTTAACAGGTGGGGGAAAATAGTTTATCAAAATGATAATTACCAAAACGATTGGAAAGGGGAAGGTATTTCAGGAATGTACTATTACCTAATTACTTCCTCGGACGGGAGTACCTGCAAAGTTTGGATAAATATATTTACAGGAAATTAAAGCATCGTTTTTAACTTACCTGCAAACAATATCAGGGCTTTATAGGCACGATTTGAAAAATAAAAATAAATAAATTACCTTTGCGGCATGAAATTTTTTGATTTTAAGGATTTAATCGTTTTTGAAAACGATAACTATGTGCTAATCAATAAGCCGCCGCATATTGCGACCTTAGACGAGCGCACGCCCGATGCCAAAGGTGCCAGTATTTTGCGCATGGCAAAAAAAATATATGATGATGCCCAAGTAGCACACCGCTTAGACAAGGAAACTTCAGGCGTGCTTGCCATCGCTAAGAATCCCGAAGCCTATCGCCATTTGGCTATTCAGTTTGAGAAACGCCAAGTAGAAAAAATATACCATGCTGTTACCGTAGGCATACACGATTTTCAGGGAGTAATGGTGGACTTGCCTATTCTAGCACTGCCAACGGGTGCGGTGAAAATTGACAGAAGCGGCGGAAAAGAAGCTACTACTATCTTCACTACCAAAGAAGTTTTCAAACAAAATACATTGGTAGAATGTATGCCACTCACAGGAAGAATGCACCAAATACGGATACATCTTTCCTGCCTAAGTGCGCCCATAGTTTCCGATACGCAGTACGGCGGTAAAATGCTTTTTTTGTCAGAAATAAAACGAGGTTTTCGCCTTAAAAGGCATACGGAAGAGCTACCTCTTATCCAAAGAGTTGCCCTACACGCCCATACGCTATCGTTCAGAGATTTGAATGACGAAGTAATTACGGCTACTGCTCCCTATCCCAAAGATATTGCCGCACTTCTAAAGCAATTAAGAAACAATAGTTAGTTAGATTATATTTATTCTTGGCAATAATTATTTGATACAGTTCTTTTAAATAAAGAGGCTAACCTTTTAGGATATCCTCTTTTTTAGGTTGTATCAAGCTTTATTTCCAAAAAAATGTTCCCCAAAAGTTTGATTTTGTAAGTGGCACTATTTTAGATTATATTTTATCACATTTATAATACCATTTTAAAGAAAAATAAACAAAGAAGAGTTTAGACAACTTCATGATTAATTATTTCACTAATTCTGATTTGATAGAAGATAATGCAGTTCAGGCATTAGCATCTTATAAAAATCAACAAAATATAGCTGATATTGCTGTATTCCCTGACATTCATTATTGCTCCGAAAAAGCCCTGCCTGTTGGGGTTGCTTTTAAAACAACTGATGTTTTTTACCCTCTTATAACGGGCAAAGACATGGGTTGTGGGGTTTGCTATCTCAAAATTGATAAAAAAGATTATTTGAAGCCGTTCGATAAAGAAAAACATTACAAAGCCTTCCAAAGAGAGCATTTGCTAATGACCGATGAAGGTTTGGGCGGTGGAAATCACTTTTTGTCTATCGAAGAAGATAGCACGCATCTGTATATTATAGTGCATACAGGTTCGAGGAATTTGGGTATTTACCAATATCAAAAAAATTTCGCCCTCACGCAGCACTATCAATCGGAGTTCCTGCCGATAGAGGTAGCAACAGAGGAATACATCATGGATTATAACAGAATTCTGCACTATGCCAAAGAAAGAAGGATACAATTTGTGAGCAAGAGTTTTGATTTTCTTGTCAAAAACAAATACGTAAAAGACAAGGCAAATTTTGAAATAGCCGATTCTCACCACAATTTGTTAGAATTTACTTCTTCTGGAGTGATTCACCGCAAGGGTTCTACACAGCTTGTCAAAGACAGCCCGATTGTTATTCCACTGTCTATGACAAGAGGTAGCCTTATCGTGAAGGCGAATATTTGGAATCCATCGTTAGAAACTGCTCTATATAGCTGTTCGCACGGGGCAGGAAGGCAGTTGAGCAGAAGCGATACTTCTAAGCATTGGTATAGCCTGAAAGAAGCCGTTAAAAATCAATTTAGGAAACAATTTTCTGAATTATTGGAAGGAAATGATTTTCCGAGAGGCTACATTCAAGAGTTTGATTTTGCTTATAAACCTTCTGAAAATATATTGATAGAGCAACCTTATCTGATTAAAATAACGGAAACAAAACCCGTCTGTACTATCAAATTTACAGAAATATAAAAAAGAAAACAGCTTAGGAATGAGCTGTTTTTCATTTTTATTGCCTATTTCTGCCCCGTTCATCATTTTTGATATAACATGGCTTATTTACGTAAGGAGCGAAAGCCTTCTGACAGATATAATTAGCTAAGAAAAACAAATAACTGCCTTTTACTTTCCTCTTTTTTTCTTGTAATAACTTCTATACCAAGGAGATGTTTTTTTATATAGTTGGAAAAGGCTCTCCTCTGGGAAAATGTTAATGCGGAATACTTGCAGGAAGTCCTCCTCGATGGTCATGCCGCCTGAGTCTGTGGCAACGCCTAAAATATGCCCTGATTTTTTAATTTGTGCTTTCACTGTTTCATTCAAATCTCCATACGGATAGGCAAAGGAAATAATTTCCGTCCCCAATACCTGCTCAAGCGTACTTTTTGCCTCTGTTATTTCTTCAAACGCCTCACTCTCAGAAAGTTGGGAAAGGTGGCGGTGCGTAAGTGTATGAGAGCCTATTTCCCATCCTTTTTCTACAAAAGTTTTTTTCTGTTCCCTGCTCATAATCTCGTCCCGATGGTCGCCTTGGTCGGCATCCCAAAAATTATAACTTACATCAAAATCACCCAATAAGTAGATAACTCCTTTATAACCATACTTTTCCATCAGAGGCAATAAATTAAAATAATTATCAGTATAGCCATCATCAAAAGTGAGTATGATAGGCTTTTTAGGAAAGTTTTTGAGCGACTTTTTGCCCTCCCTAAAATCGATGTAATCTTTGAAAGTAATGGGCGTTAAACCTCTAAATTTGAAGAACTTAAGGTGCTTTTCAAAGTTTTTCTTTGTTACAAAAATTTTGTTGGCAGATTCAATAGGTTCAGTAGGAATTTTGTGGTACATCAGAATAGGAATGAAACTGGAATGTACCTTTTTCATCATCTCCGATTTATAAATTTCCAATAATTCTTCGGCAATATGGTTAATGTCAAAACGCTGTTTTATGTGATTTGAAATATTATTTTGCTTGCTTACAACAGTCTGATTCTCCTTCGTTTCTTGTAAAAATTCAGCTAATTGGCTGCTTATCAAGTTATAATCGTGGCTGTGGGCATCTTTTGTTGGGAGAATGTCGCCAAAGTTAGAGGCAAGGCATAAGGCTATATTTTCCTCGCTTACTACGCCGTAGCAGGTAGCCTCGCCAAGGGCAAGTACAGACGTTCCTACATACAAGGCTTCTATGGCTACGCGCCCCGCCCCAATGACCAAATCAGCATCATGAATCCATTGTAGTACATTATTTACAAAACCTATCAACTTTATCCTATTCCCGTACTGCTCATTAGCAAGGTGAAAATATGCCTGCCCTTCGCTTGGTATTTCCTCCAAACTTCCTCCTATCAAATTGATAATTAGGTTTTTATCTTTTTCTAATAAGACTGGAAACACTTTTTCCAACAAATGACTTACTATTTCACCTTTCCCACCGTTGAGCCGCCCTATCACAGAAATTACTTTCCCCTTATTGATATTATTTTCCGTAGATAATTGTTTTCCTACCTCGTGTATGTCTTTTAACGTATTGTCTATCTTCTCAAAATCAAAACTATTTCCCAGCAAGGCAATTTTTTCAACTTTCATTTTTACCTCATCTACCAAATGTTTTTTTAGGTTTTCACAAATGGCAATTACCCTATCTCCGTAAATATCAAATAGTTGGACGGAGGTATGTATGTGCTGCCTGCCATGAATAGTAGAAATAAGTGGAATTTTTGTGCCGCGAAGTGCAAAGTAACTTACCCAACTTGCTGCCCTCGAGTGGGAGTGTAGCACTTGAATACCATGCTGTTTGATAAAATTTTTGAGGAAAGAAATATTTTTAAATCTTTGGACATAGCTGCGATTGGCAATAGGCAAGGCAAAAAACGGTACGCTGGTAGGGAGATTTTCGGCATCAGATACCAAAAAAACATCATGCCCCTCTGCCGAATGTTTTTCTGCCAAGCTAAGTGCATAAAAAACCGACCCCGCTAATATGTTCGCCGAAAATACGTGAAGAATCTTCATTATCAATTTTTACTTTCTAACTCTCTGACTTTGATGTACTTGATAAAGGTGGCGTGTGCTGAAACCATATTGACTACAAAGCCGTGATAACCGTCTAAGAAGCCTAATTTGAAAATATAACCCCTTATAAATGTGAATAAAGGACTTATAAAAATTTTAAACCAATGTGCTTTTTTTCCTTTTTTTACGTACTCTCGTGCTAAAATAGAAGTAAAAAAATTCATTTGTTTGATGTGTCCTTCGATGGTGTAATAACTGTAATGTAAAATATTGCCTTTGAGGTGTTTGACCTGAGTATTTTCATTCATTTCAAATCTATCGTGTGGGTTAGTGCCGCCCCATTTGCCTTTGGTTTTGTCCCAAAGACGAAGTTGCACATCGGGATACCAATCTCCGTGCCGTATCCAAGTACCGCAGTAGTTAGTCATTCTGTTAGAAGTATAACCATCATACTGCCAATTTTTTTTAATTTCAATAATTTCTTTTTCTAATGTTTCATCTAATGCCTCGTCTGCATCGAGCGAGAGAATATACTGAAAATGTGCTTGTTCGGTAGCAAATCTTTTTTGCTCGATATGCCCTTCGAAAGGGTGTTGCATAAAAATTGCACCTTTTTCCTTACAAATTTGCTCTGTATTGTCTGTTGAAAATGAATCTACTACGATTACCTCGTCAGCAATATTTTTAACTGCATCCAAGCACCTACCAATATTTAGCTCTTCATTTTTGGTAATGATGACCACGCTTAGTCGAATCATATTTATCTTTATTTGCTGGCAAATATAGCTAAAAAGATGACATCTTTTTGGGAAAAGATGTCATCTTTGAGTTAATAATGAAACGGATTTTAATTATCTAAAAATGTCAGTTTAGTTCATTATTTGGTCAAAAGTAAGAGAGACGTAGTACATTGCTCCTACGGTTGGGTTACCCCAAGCAGTTGTATATGCCTTATTAAGTATGTTTGTTCCGCCTACTTTTACCATTGTTTTGAGCGAAGACACTTTGTAGGTAAGCTGTGCATCTAAGGTAGCATAAGAAGGAATAACACTTTGCTGCAAAGTAGATAGCCCTTGTGCTACAAAAGAAGACTGCCATACAAAGGCATCTTGCCAACGATAAGTAAGTCCAAAACCAAGATTTTTAACGATGCTTCTGTTGGCAACTGTAATGTTATATCTCCATTTTGGCGTGTTAAACTGTGGTTGTACACCTACATCTTTGAGTGCTTGTTCGCTAAGAAGTTCGTTGTAAGCTGTATTCACACCTGCTGTCCAGCCTTTGCTGAAAGCATAATCAAGCCCTAAAGCTGCTCCTTGTGCATTTACATCTACATCTGAATATTCAGGCATGGAAAACACATTTGCGCCGCTAATGCCCTGAGATGGATTTTTTACTACTACTCTACCCGCATTAAAGTTTTTATAAGTATTGTAGTAATAATAAGCATCTATCATTAACTTATTGCTTATCAACCCTTTGTAACCAACTTCGTAAGAAATAACTCTTTCAGGTCTGAACTCCTTTGGCTGATAACGCTCTGGTCTGCCTGCCAAAAGAGAACTTAGTGTAAATACATCAGCCTCATTTAGCTTGTATCTGTCTCTGAGGAAAGGCAAGCCACCAATCAGGCGTGCGTTAGGCGTTGCCAAGTCGATGTATTGGTCTTGGGTAGTAGGGATACGGAAACCTGTCTGTACCGAAGCTCTGAAGTTATGCGTTTTTGCAGCCGTAAATACCGCAGACAAACGTGGCGTAATTTGACCTTCGAAGTTTTGATTTTTGTCGTAGCGAGTAGAGGCAGTGATTTTCAATTTATCACCTGCAAATTTTTTGGCAATCTGACCGTAAAAACCAAATTCATTGATGTTGAACTCTTTTTTGTTATCATCTCTGGCAAACAAAGTACCTTCTGAATTTAAGGTATAAACTCTATAGCTACCGCCGACAATAATTTCGGCAAATTTTACTTGGTTGCTGAAGTTGTACATACCCTCGAAGTGATACAAAGCGGTTTTGTCCAAGAATTTTGCACCCACTCTCCCCGGAGTAGTCAAATCACCTGGAATAGCTCTTGACTTTACCTCATTGGCTATTCTGTCAAACTCTGCCGTACCCGGCAATGCTCTACCTTGGTCTGCGGCTGCTCTTGCTGCACTGTGAAAACCTGCCACACCACTTTGCACTGCTGCTAATGCAGTTTGGTAGGCTTGTGCTGGATTTTGCCCACCCGCTAAGGCTGTTTGGAAACCTAAACCAAAAGTCCCCAAAGCTGCACCTGCGTAAGTGCCGAAGTATTGAGGGAACCATACTTGGCTTGGCTTCCAGCCTTCGTTAATGCCAGAACCGAGCGTGCCTGCCGCATACGATTCGCCAGAATTTTCACCAGTAGTGTAGGCTCTGAGGAAGAAGTTTGAGCCTTTTAACTCTACTTTTCCTTGATACAAATAGAAGTTACGCAAAGAGTAGCGGTCAGCACCTGTATAGACAGAAGTACCATTTCCATAATTACCTTGTACGATTAACTCTACTTTGTCGCTAATACGTGCGTGTACTGCCGCATTTAGCTTCAAACTTTTGGTGGTGTAGTCCGCCAAAAATCTCTCTGCGTAGCCCTCTCTTGAAATATTTACGTTAGGAATAACGTCTGCTACTATCTGCTCAGGAGTTCTTCCTGAAGCACGCCCAATCCCAATAACACTCGGATTGGCTACCAAAGAAGCACGAAGGCTGTTTAGCAAGTTCACATTGGTTTCATCACCGTATATGTTCACACCATTATACCCCAAATTATTCAATCTTGACCCCGTAGATAGGTTATTGCCATTGAGCAAACTTTGGTCGCGGGTATCGCTTGCTTGCCAATCATTTGCCTGCAAATAAGAAGCATTTAGTTTAAAAGCAACCTTATCATTGAAAGATTTGGCATAGCGGAAAGACGCATCAATAAAACCTGTGCTTGGCGTACTGCGAGATTTTTCATTCATTACCCCTGTGCGTACGCTTGCACTCAATCCTTGGTATTGGAATGGGTTTTTACTGTTCATTAAGATAATACCATTGATGGCATTGGGTCCGTAGAGTGCGGAAGAAGCACCAGGTAACACCTCCACGCTTTCTAAGTCAAGTTCTGACATACCCACTATATTACCAACAGGGAAGTTAAGCCCTGGTGCTTGGTTGTCCATGCCGTCTATGAGCTGCACAGTTCTTACGTTACCGTTGGCATTAAAACCACGCATATTTACAGAGCGGAAAGTCATACTTTGCGTATTCATGTCAATCCCTTTCATGTTTTGCAAGGCATCATAAAAACTTGCTTGAGGTGTTTCACGAATGGCTCTGATGTCCATTTTTTCTACAGAAACGGGCGACTGAAGGACACTTTCCTCTACACGAGAGGCAGAAACTACTACTTCTTGCCCAAGCATCACTTGCGCATCAAGCGTAACCGCCATGTTAGCATTAGCACTTGTAATTTCGATTTCTTTGCTTTGATAACCAATAATGGAAACACCTAAGGTTACAGGCAAAGCACGAGTAATCTTTAAGGAAAACTTGCCGTTTACATCTGTAACTGTTCCCTGCACAGTTCCTTTAATAATGATGTTTACCCCTATCAAAGGCTCTTTTGTTTCGGTATCCGTAATTGTTCCAGAAACAACAGTAGGCTCTTGTGCATACACTTTCAAAAGACTTACCACACACAAAAATGTGAGTAAAAAAAGGCTTGTAATTAGTTTTTTCATATTTTACTTCGATTGTTTATTGTGTAAATAAAACAGTAAATTTCGTTTTTATGATTAGTTTTTGTACGTTTAACGGTAATTTTTCTATCAAAAAAACACTTTGCTATCGGTTGAGAATGGTAAAGAAGTTAAAAACTAAGGCGAATATTTCGACTCCTCTATAATATGCACCAAAGACCTCTTTATTAGCCGAAGCAAAATACAAAGGAAAGTATAAATTTCTATATTTTTAACAGAAAACTTATGATAAAAAAAAATATTTGATGATTTGTGTGCTTTTCAATGTGCGAACGCTTACCCTATTCGAAAATTATCCTGCTCAAATGGATTACTTGGTAAATTTAAGTAGTATTTTTACGACTTCAAAATGCCTAAGTCTTGTCCTGAGCATATTTGTGCCGTTGGCGGGGAGTAAACATAGGCTTAGATTTACTAAATACGAAATCAAAAAACTTAAGATTTAAAATCAGGGAAGTGCTTTATGACAAAGAAAAAACAGATAACTGTTAGCGAAAATGCTAATCCCACCCCTACAAATAATGTATTTGATAACTTGCTCACAGACAAAGTGATGATAGGAATTACGCTGGCTGTAGCGGGGCTTTATTTTCTATATTCGCGCAGTGCCGATGGCTTTTATCAGCAGGACGAGGCAGCACACTTCGTATCAATGAAAGGTTTTTGGCATAATCCTAACTCTATCCTGAGTAACTGGGCAAAACCGGGGTATAAGATTTTATATGCCTTGCCCTCTTTGCTGGGAAGCGATTTTGTGATGCTTATTAACTGCTTAGTTTCGGCTTTTGCTTGCTTTTTTGCTTATAAAATTGCCAAAATATTAGATAGCAAAATTGCTATTCTGGCATTTGTGCTTGCCGCTACGCAGCCCCTTTGGATTAACTTGGCGTTTCGGAACTATTCCGAACTGATTACCGCACTTTTGCTTACCATAGCCATTTATTTTCACCTCAAAAATAGATTCATCGTTGCATCTTTGGTAGCAAGTTATATTGCTTTTATTCGCCAAGAATTTTATCCAATTTTGGGTATTTATTTTATTTATTTGGCTCTCAATCGGCAGTTTCTTGCTGCAGTTTTGCTAAGTGTCTTCCCACTTATTCAGCAGATTTGGGGCATGGTGCTTACGGGTGATACCTTTTACCTTTGGAATCAAATTTTTGGCACAAGCGAGCAGATTTCGGGGCAGTACCCTCGCAAGGGTTTTTTGCATTATTTCAAAATGTCCATTACTATTTTTGGCAGTGTCGGCGTTACGCTTTGGGTGGCGTATATATGGACTTGGCTTTTTGAAAGAATAAGTAATTTGAAAAATAAAATGAAGTTTGGTGAAGCCATAAGCGACAAGGCGAATCTGATTTTGGTAGTGAGTGTGCTTTACTTTCTGATGAACTGTATTTTCAACTCCCAAACATTGAAATTAGGTCCTGCTACAGGGGGTAATTTGCGTTATTTACTCATTGTTTCGCCTTTGATAGCTATTTTGGGAGCTTTGCAAGTGGAAAAATTTAAATTGAGCAGCTACAAACCACAAATCTTGATTTTGTTGAGTGTTTTTGCACTCTTAGTCGCTATTTTTATGACGCACCCACACAATTTTGTAATTTTTGACGAAAAAGAAAGAGATTGGATGCCCTTGCTTGGGGTAATAGCAAGCATTTTCCTGATGATTTTACCTTTGCAACTTCGCCAAGATTTTATAGGTCTGAGTGCTATAGCCCTATTTGTGGTCTTAGTTACTGTTCGCCCTATCAAACTGTCCGAAGAAGACAAAACCTGCAAATCGCTGGCACGCTGGTACGAAAAATATGAAGAAACAAAAGGAGAACCGCCACAACTTTTTGTGCATCATGAAATGTTTTATTATTTTTTGGGGCGAACCCCCTACGACTTTAAGGCAAAACCCAAAGCCATAGAAGAAAAATTCTTGAAAGATGCCCCAAAAGGAAGCCTTGTGATATGGGACTCACACTATTCGTACCGCCCAAAAATGCGTCCCGAAAGTCTGATGTATAACTACTTTGCAGAAAAGCCTTCGCAATACGAATATATCAATGAAATAATGGCTGACGACCAAAGTTTTGGCGTGTTGGTGTTTGAAGTGAAGTAAGTAGTTAACCTAAGTTGCACAAGACGGTCTGCACCGCAGGTCTGACCGTTTAAAACGACTTAAAATGCAGGTCAGACGGGGTCGCCCCAGACCTACGGTGCAGACCAAAATAATGGCAAACGCAACTTATGTTAGTTAGTTATTTTCCGTAATGAGCCAGATATTATCTTCGGCAGAGCCTTGCTCGCTCCATTCTACGTGGACGCGCTGCGACTGAATCGTATTTACTGCTCTCCCTACGTAATCGGGCTGAATGGGCAAATCTCGGCTATATTTTCTATCTATTAGCACGAGCAATTCTATTTGTTTTGCCCTCCCAAACTCGTTGAGGGCGGAAAGAGCTGCTCGCACTGTTCTGCCCGTAAAAAGTACGTCGTCTATAAGTATAACATTTTTTTTCTCTACCAAAAAAGGAATCCTATTTTCGCTCGGCATCAGAGGCTGCTCCCGCCTGCGAAAATCATCTCTATAGAATGTAGTATCCAAATAGCCAATAGGGATTTTTAGTTGCGTAATTTCATCTAATTTCCTCTTGATTCTATCTGCAAAAAAGCGACCTCTTGGCTGCATACCTATCAGTACAGAATCAGCAAAATTGTCGTGATTCTCTATCAGTTGCTGACAAAGTCGAGTAATAGTGATGTCTAAGAGCTGCCCGTTGAATAAGAGTATTTTTTCCATTTTTGCAACTGTAAATTTAATCGGTGCGTAAAGATAAAAATTCGCAAATCAAATATAATAGCTCAAATGAAAAAAGTACGGAAAAAAAAGCAATTCCTCGCAAGTTTCTTTTCAAAAAAACATCTAACATTTTAAATAACATGTTTATCATTTATATCTAACTCATTATTTATGACAAATTGGAATAAGATTTTCTCGTTGCTATTCGTACTAAGTATCACATTTACAGTTTCTTTTTGCAGTAAAAAAGAAGAAGTCCCGCAAACTCGCATTATTAGCCTAAGTGGAGATTTGAGTTTTGGTAGCATAGAAGTCGGCAAGACACTTACCAAAACGTTTACCATTAATAATTCGGGAAACCTGCCTTTGGCGGTAACTAACCTTACCCTGCCCGCCAAGTTTACAGGCACTTTTAGTGGCACTATTGTGGCGGGAAGCTCTCAAAATGTGAGCGTTACGTTTGCCCCAGATATTGCAGGTACTTTCAATGGTAGCATCGTAGTCAATGCAAATCAAACAAGTGGCACAAATACAATAAGTGTTTCGGGAGCAGCAACTCAGCCACTCGTCAAAGCCATCAGTCTGGCGGGAGATTTGAACTTCGGAACAGTAACTATCGGAGAAACTTCGCAAAAACTCTTAACAATCAACAACACAGGAACTGCCCTGCTAACAATCACAGGGCTTACTCTGCCCGCAGGCTTTACGGGTACTTTTAGCGGCACTATTGCCGTAGGTGCTTCCCAAATAGTGATGCTTACTTTTACCCCTACCCAAGCAATTACTTATAGCGGAACGGTAACAGTAAATGGCGACCAAGCATCTGGTACTAATACCATTGCCATAGCAGGCATAGGCACTCAAGCACCCACACGCATTATCAGCTTGAATCCAAGTAGTTTAGACTTTGGAAGTTTGGAAGTAAACAAGACTTCACAGAAAACTTTTACCATCAAAAATACAGGAAATGCAGCCATGACCGTAAGCGGGCTAACGCTACCTAACGGATATACAGCCAATTATAACGGCGGTACTATTGCGGCAGATGCAAGTGTAGATGTAATAGTAACTTTTTCCCCGACAGCTACAGGGACTTTTAATGGTACAATTACGATTAGTGCCAATGCAAATAGCGGTATGACAACTTTGGCGGTAACGGGGACAGCAAGTGCAGTGCCTACCAGAATTATTGCTTTGAGTGGCGACTTAAGTTTTGGAAATATCGAAGTTGGTAAAACCTCTATCAAAACCTTTACCATTGCAAATACAGGAAATTCGGCACTTACTATCAGCAGTTTGACCTTGCCAACGGGCTTTAGCGGTACATTTAGCGGTACGTTGCAGGCTGGGGCTACGCAAAATGTTTCTATTACCTTTGCACCTACCCAAGCAACAAATTACACTGGAAATATTACCGTAAATGCCAATCAGACGGCAGGAACAACAACAATAGCTGTTTCTGGAACTGGAAGTTTGGCAGTGGTAACAGATGCATTAGCAGTCTATAAGAAAATCTATGGAGCATCTGAAATTTATGAAGAAGGCAATTTTATCGTCATCAAGACCAATGGCAGACCAGACCATAAAAGCCCTTACTACACAGGTACAGCTTGGGCAGCTACGCTCTATGAGGCTTACAATGGTACAAATACGGCATGGTCGCAAAATCCAAACAAAATAGCAGCCTTTTCTTATACTTTCAAAATTCCTAAAAATCCAACTTCGGCAGCTACCAAAAGTGCTACGCCGCTTGGAGCTATCGGCGTTTCTTTGAACGGAGTTCCTTTTTATAACCAATATGCAGGACCTAATAATCAAGCTCTTACAAGTGAAATAAATTCATTTGACCAATACTATGGACACCCGCAACAGCAAGGTGCTTACCACTACCATATCGAACCTTTGTGGCTCACTGCCCAAAAAGGAAAAGATGTATTGCTTGGCTTTTTGTTAGATGGTTTTCCTGTTTATGGTCCCATAGAAAATGGAAAAGCGGTTACTAATAGCGATTTGGACGCTTACCATGGGCATACACACGCTACTACCGACTATCCTAACGGCATCTATCACTACCACATCACAAGTACAGACCCTTACATCAATGGAAGTGGATTCTATGGCACAGCAGGCACAGTTTCGCAGTAAATTTTTTCTTTTGATAGCTATAGTATTATGGAATTGTGGGGGAGTAAAGCACACTCCCCCTATTCCCAATATCTATATTTGGGAGTCAGACAAAAACCTACAAAGGCAAAATGGCTACCTGCTCTACGAAGGCAGTCGGTTTAGTGGGAAAGTGATTTCTCTTTATAATGAGCAAGATACCGCTTCTTTTGCCGCTTATTGGCAGGGAAAAGAGTACGGCAGGGCGTTCCAAAAATACCCCGATGGCAAGCTAAAAGAAGAAAGGTTTTTCAGAAAAGGGTGGAAAGAAGACGAACATAAGGGCTGGTGGGAAGATGGAAAATTGCGTTTTGTCTATCACTTCAAAGACGACCTTCTCGAAGGGAATGTAAAGGAATGGTATGCCAACGGGCAGCTTTTCAAAGATTTTAACTACCAAAAAGGGCAAGAAATAGGGATGCAAAAAGCATGGAAAGAAGACGGAAAAATAAAAGCAAACTATGAAATAAGAGAGGGACGTAGGTACGGACTTTTGGGCGTAAAAAACTGTACGTCAGTGGTAGAAAATAAGTAATTAACGTAAGTTGCGTTTGCCATTATTTTGGTCTGCACCGTAGGTCTGACCTGCGGTGCAGACCGCCTTGTGCAACTTAGATTAATTATGAATTTTTAGTTATGAATTATAAATTTATTAAAATTCTCATTATTAAATAGTTATAAACATTTTTATGATAGCTTATATTTTCAAGATTTTCATGCAAATTTTTGCACCTATCTGGGCAATGATACTGCTAATTTTGCTACTTAGTTTGCTGGGGTGTGAGCAAGAAAAAGCAGCACTTCCCTTTTATAATACACCAGATTTTACACCGCTTTGGCTCAGCGAACAGCAAGCAAGCAAAGAAATCACCCACACGATTGCCCCTTTTTCTTTCACCGACCAAAGTGGGCAAAATATTACAAATCAGATGCTTGCAGGGAAAATTTATGTAGCTAATTTTTTCTTTACTGCCTGCGGGAATGTCTGCCCTACCATGACCAAGCACCTCCTTGCTGTTCAGGATACTTTCAAAAATGACAAAGACGTTTTGATTCTTTCGCACTCCGTAACGCCTTGGGCAGATTCGGTAAGGCAACTGCAAGCCTATGCCCAACGCTACCAAATAGCTCCCGAAAAGTGGCATTTATTGACAGGGAAAAAATCAGAAATTTATCAGTTGGCACGTCAGTCGTATTTTGCAGAAGAGGAAATAGGCTATGCCAAAGACTCTACGGAGTTCCTACACACCGAATATGCCCTACTCATACAAAAAAGGCAGAATAAGAGGTATTTACAACGCTACCTTGCAGGTAGAAATCGGGAAAATAATAGGAGATATTAAGCTATTGCGAAAATAGCTTATATTCTTCTTGACTTTGACACGCATTTGCCATAAAATATTGGCATACAGTCAGTTAATAAAAAGAGTGTCCCACTATATTTTAGGTTAAGTAGCTGTAAATGTGTTCTTTATTAATTATATCTGGTAAGGATATACTTTCCCTTTTTCTCTGTATGCACACCCAAAAGCACATCATTTTATTTTTAACTCTGGTTTTGGCGAGGTAACCAATGTAGGTTATGGAATGCTCGACATCGCTCATGCTGACCCGCTTCATCGCTGTGTTGCCTATCAAGACTTTGTGCCTAATGCTATTTCAAAGCAGGCTAATTAGTTCATTTTTAATATTTTCTCTTGCTTTATTCTCATATTCTTC
>REAZ01000026.1 GCA_004294445.1 Cytophagales bacterium | reverse complement strand
TCATATTTTATCTTGTCTAATAGCGTATCAATTTTACCCTAACAAACCAAATGTGTATTTTGAAAATTATGCCTAAAAATAATCCCAAGTTCACGTTTTGGTTAATAAACCCGAAAAATATGACTGTAGAACAAAAATATAAAACCGTTATTGACAAAAATACTTTCTACTTCTACAATCCTGTTTTTCAGGAAAAATACGAAAGTTATATCAACTCTTTGAATGAAACTTTGCTTGTCCTTAAAAATCAAATAGATACACAAGGACTTAAAAAAGAACTTTTTGAAAATCTTTTAGCAGAAAAAGAAAACGGTTTGCGTGCTTTATTGGCTTTGACAGGTTTCGCTAACGAAAGCCTCAAAAGATTAATTACAGTTGTGCGAGTAGCTGAAAATAAAGAACTTGTGAAACTTTTACTCAAAGAAAAATGGGGAACAACAGAGAAAAAAGAAACGATAAAAGAATGGGGTGATAGTAGAATAGAAAGTATGATAAAAAAGAATGAGTTTTTTAGAAAAGGAGTTGTAAATCTATTTTTTGAAGGCTCAACAGTTCCATTTTTAGCCCAAACTTTGCCACTTTTTGAACTAAAAAAACTATCAATTTCTAAACTCAAATTTGAAGTTCCTGCATTGATTGATACTTTGGTTCGTTATAAAGAGAAGGGTAGCTATGCAGGCAAAGGTGAGAATAATCCAGAACTGATTATTAGCAACATTTTAGAAGATTTACGAATACCTTTTGAACAAGGTGACCCCAGTGAACTATTTAAGCAAAGATTTGATGAAAAGCGCAAAATGGACTTTGTAATACCTAACAAGCAAAATCCTCAAATTATCATAGAGAGTTCATTTGTAGTAACTACCTCATCTGGACAAGGAGATAAAGCGAAAACAGAAGGCAATATCAAAAAATTGATACAGCAATACTATCCTCAGATAAAATTTATAGGTTTTGTTGATGGTATTGGTTGGTATGTGAGGCAGGGAGATTTGAAACGAATGGTTACAGCTTTTGACGAAGTTTTTACATTTCACAAAGACGAATTAGAAAGATTTAAAGAATATCTAAAACAAAATTTAAAATGATAGAGCCATTTCTCAATAAAATACATCAAGGAGATTGTTTGGAATTATTAAAAAAAATTCCTGATAATTCGGTAGATATGACTTTTGCAGACCCACCTTTTAACCTCAAAAAAGGCTACAAATCGTATAAAGATAGTTTGGCTTTGCAAGAGTATTTGGATTGGTGCGAAAGTTGGATTTTGGAAATGGTGCGAATTACAAAGCCCACAGGCTCTATTTATTTGCATAATATTCCAAAATGGCTTACTTATTATGCAGGTTTTTTGAATAAAGTAGCTGATTTTAAACATTGGATTTCATGGGATGCACCTACTATGCCAATGGGAAAAACTTTGCAACCCAACCATTATGGGATTTTGTTTTATGCCAAAGATATTAAACAACTCAAATTTTACGAAGTACGTTATCCACACAAAAGAGATAGAAAAAGTAAATATTTATCAAAAGATTATGGCGGGAAAAAGGCAATTTTACATCCTTTTGGCTCCTTAGTTTCAGACGTTTGGACTGATATTCATCGCATTAAACACAATAAATATAGAGATGAACACCCATGTCAGTTGCCTATTCATTTGTTGGAAAGGATAATTTTAATGTCGACAGATGAGAATGATATTGTTCTCGACCCTTTCAACGGAACAGGAACAACTGCCATTGCCGCTAAAAGATTAGGCAGGCAATACATTGGTTTTGAGTTAGATAATGAATATGTCGAAATAACAAAAAGCAAATTAGAAGAAGTAAAACCTATCTCGAAATTGGGTAATGCTTGGGTAAGTTATTATTTGGACAAAATAGTAACCTTGCGAGATTGTGATTGGGAGGAGTTAAAAGAACATTTTTATCTACCTAAAAATCCCGAAGAAATCGACCATACACCTATTGTTTTGACTTCAAAAATTCATATTTCTGTACCACTTAAAAACGAATTTGAGTATCAAAAGAAACAAATTCAACAATTATTTGAACCTCTTGAAAATTATGAAAGTAGCGTAAAAATAAATGTCGTTCAATATAGTCATGGCGAAAACAAGCCAGACACACTTATTTGAGTCGTTCTAAATAATAAATCATAACCTAATTAATATTTTGGATGGTCGGCACTCCGCCTTCACCAAGCCCTATACAATCTAATAATTTTGAGCAATAGAAACAAAAATCATGAATAAGCAAATAAAAGTTTTCGCACCCGCCACCGTAGCCAATGTAGCTTGCGGTTTTGATGTGTTGGGTTTTGCCCTAAACGAGCCGGGTGATGAGGTAATTTTACAAACAAACGATAGTGGGGAAGTTACCATTAGCAAAATTACGGGAGATGAGGGCAAGCTACCGCTAAATGCTGACAAAAATACGGCAGGTGTGGTAGTAAAGCAATATTTAGCGCATATTGGTAGTAAGCAAGGCGTTGATATTCAGTTACATAAGCGTATGCCTTTGGGCAGTGGCTTGGGGTCAAGTGCGGCAAGTGCTGTGGCGAGTTTGTTTGCAGTAAACGAGCTGCTTGGTGCGCCGCTTAGTCGTATGGAGCTATTACCTTTTGCGATGGAAGGCGAGAGAATAGCGTGTGGGGCTGCTCATGCAGACAATGTAGCACCTGCACTTTTGGGCGGCTTCGTGCTTGTGCGTAGTTATGACCCCTTAGATGTAATAAATATCCCTTTTCCGCAAGATTTGGTAGCTACGGTGATTCACCCACAAATCGAAATTCGTACCGAAGATGCAAGGAGTATTCTGAAAAAATCTATCTTGCTCAAAGATGCCATTCAGCAGTGGGGCAATATTGCGGGACTAATAGCGGGACTGATTCAGAGCGACCATAGCCTCATCAAGCGTTCTTTGGAAGATGTAATTATCGAGCCTGTGCGCTCTCTTTTGATTCCAAATTTTGACAAAGTAAAAAAAGCCGCCCTCGATAATGGGGCTTTTGGGTGCAGTATTTCGGGTTCGGGTCCTTCTATTTTTGCCTTGAGCAATTCTTTGGCTGTGGCGGGGCAGATAGCTTCTGCTATGCGAAACGAGCTAAAAGCTATAGATATAGAATGTGATGTCTATATTTCGCCAATTAATAAAGTGGGACCAAGAGTGATTCAGAGCAGTTAGGGAAATTAAAAGATGTAATTTTACGATATAAGGAAATCAGAAAGCATAGAATAGCTAAAAAAAAATAAAAATTCTTTTTTTTATTAAAAAATATGTAAATTATGCCATGATTGTATCGTAATTTTTGAATTAAACCCAACAAACTATGAAGCAACTGAATGCAAACTGGCTCACTGATGGTCTTTTAGACTTTGAGTACAAGAAGTACATTGTCCTTGCGTACCTTCAAAGTGCCAAAATAGAGTTTGATGAATACAGACTTTATCCTTCGCTTGGCGACCTAATTTTTCACTATCAAAATCTTTCTCAAATCAAAGAAAGCAAAAAGCTAATTTATGAGCAGTTCCCACAGCGTATCAGCAGGGCAGATTTTGAGAAGTTAGAAATTTGCTACCAAAAGATAGTAGATGATGATAGTGCGATGCAAGAAATAGAAGAAATAGTGAGTTTTGCGATGCCTCGCTTCAAAAAAGTAATGAGTAGCGGCAAAGAAATTTATGACTTCATAGAAAGCAAGATAGAAATTGTACCTGTTGGGCTTTTACCTATCTATGCCAATGAAGGGTATCTGCTTTTGAATGAGCATAAAGTTAGCGAAACCAAAATATATCAGTACCAAATTACTGTTTTTGAAAATGTGTATGAAAAATTCAAAGGTATTCATATTCAATACCTTGAAAGTATCAAAAAAAGTATTGGTCAGACGTATGAAAATATAAAAATAGCATTAAGCAGAAAATATACGCAGTTGCCAAATCCTGCTACTTTTATGGTAGTTTCGCACATTGCTTGCCCGCTCGATGAATCTTTGCTCCCGATAGCAAAGAGAACTTTGGTGAAATACATAAGCAGTTCGGCGGCATAAAATTAAGTTTTTTTTCATCTTTTCTAATAATTGCGTATCTTTACATAAAAATTGGAAGGTATGCTTGCCGTCTAATGACTTGCTTATTTTAAATTTTTTATGGCAACGAAGAAACGTACACAATATAAAAAGACAAAAAGTAGCCCTCACCAGATTTCCTTGTGGGACATTATTTACAAAGACAAGCGTTTTGGCGTAATGATCGGTTTGTTGCTGATGCTCATGGCTATCATTATGTTTCTGTCTTTTTTCTCCTACTTTTTTACGGGGCAGGCAGACCAGAGCATCGTAGAGTCGCTGTGGTCGGGGCATAATAGCCGCGTGCCAAGAGGAAAACTCGAAAATTTAATGGGCTTTTTAGGGGCTGTTATCTCTTACCTATTCATCTATAAATGGTTTGGCGTTGCTTCTTTTCTCTTTGTGCCTTGGATTTTTAATATTGGTTACAAATTGGTTTTTAGCAAGAGTCTTTTTCGTGAGTGGCGATTTATCAAGTCCTCTCTATTTTTGCTTTTTTGGGTAAGTGCATTTTTGGGCTATATAGTCCTCACGTTGGAAAATGAAAGCACTTGGGCGTTCCTGTGCGGGGAGATTGGCTACGACATAGCTATTCTGCTCAATAGTTTGCTCGGCTGGGCTACTACTATCTTGCTCGTTTTCACCCTGATAATCTATCTGATGTACACTTTTGGTTTGCATACTTTTTATGCCGTAACAGACCGCCTTCCCCAAATCAAAATTACAAGCAATACCAAAGAACCCAAAACAAAGGAAACTACTCAGCCCGTTGCAGATGATAAAATCAAGCGAGAGCCACTCGAAGACCACTTTTCCTTGCGAGAATTTTCTTTTTCTTTCAAAGAAAATCTCAAAAATGCACTCAATAATGCCACTAATCCTCCGAAAGACAGCAGCACAACGCCTATTGGAGAGGAAGGAAAGTTAGAACTTGCAAGTGGTGCTTATGTAGAGGAAGAAGAAGAAATAGCTACGGTAGATAACAAAGAGGTAGATTTTATCATTGATGACGGTACGCTCGATGAGGAAGACATTATCGAGGAAGATGATGGACAGTTGGGCTTTCCTTTCAAAGTAGAAATAAAAATACCTGATGCCAAAGTGCCTGCAAATGTGCGTTTTGGGAACTATGACCCCCGCTTAGACTTGAGTTCGTACCGCTTCCCTGAAATAGATTTGCTCGACCCTACTACAGATAGCAGAGTGAGAGTAACGAAAGAGGAATTAGAATCTAACAAAGATAGGATTGTGGAAACTTTGAGCCACTTCAAAATTGGTATTCAAAGCATCAAAGCTACGATAGGTCCCACAGTTACGCTTTACGAAATAGTGCCGCAGGCGGGCGTAAAAATTTCTAAGATTAAAAACTTGGAAGATGACATTGCCTTGAGTCTTTCTGCTTTGGGCATTCGTATCATTGCCCCTATTCCCGGCAGAGGCACTATAGGGATAGAAGTGCCAAACAAAAATCGGGAAATAGTGCGAATGAGTATGCTCATGAACGACTCAAAATTCAGAGATACAGACAAGGAACTGCCGATTGCGTTGGGGAAAACAATTTCTAACGAAGTATTTGTAGCAGATTTGGCAAAAATGCCTCACCTACTTATGGCAGGGGCTACAGGGCAAGGCAAATCGGTAGGGCTAAACGTTATCCTTACTTCCTTGCTATTCAAAAAGCACCCTTCCGAACTCAAATTTGTGCTTATTGACCCGAAAAAAGTAGAATTGACCCTTTATAATAAGATAGAAAGACATTATTTGGCAACGCTGCCCGCATCCGAGGAATCTATTATCACAGATACGCGCAAGGTAGTACATACACTCAATTCTCTCTGTATAGAGATGGAAGTTCGCTATGACCTACTCAAAACTGCGGGCTGTCGAAACCTGAAAGAGTACAATCAGAAATTTGTAAAGCGAATGTTAAACCCCGAAGAAGGGCATCGCTTTTTGCCTTATATTGTGCTGGTAATAGACGAGTTAGCCGATTTGATGATGACTGCGGGCAAGGAAGTAGAAACACCGATTGCTCGCTTGGCACAGCTCGCCCGTGCGATTGGGATTCACCTGATTGTAGCTACCCAACGCCCCTCCGTCAATGTGATTACAGGTACTATCAAGGCAAACTTCCCTGCAAGACTCTCATTTAGAGTATCTTCGGGCATAGATTCACGCACTATTTTGGATTCCAAAGGAGCGGAGCAGTTAGTAGGGCAGGGAGATATGCTCATTTCTAACGGTTCGGATATTATTCGTTTGCAGTGCGGCTTTGTAGATACACACGAAGTAGAAAGAATATGTGAGTTTATAGGCGAGCAGCGAGGCTTCGATACTTCCTACTCCCTACCCGAATTTGAGGACGAGGGAGCAGAAACTAAGGCGGTCGACCTTGCCCAAAAAGATTCTTCTTTTGGCGATGCCGCACGCTTAGTAGTAAGCCATCAGCAGGGCAGTACCTCTCTGATTCAGCGTAAGTTAAGTCTTGGTTATAATAGGGCAGGACGAATCATGGATCAGTTAGAAGCAGCAGGAATTGTCGGTGCTTTCGAGGGAAGCAAAGCAAGAAAAGTGCTAATAGCCGATACCGAAGAATTGGACAGAATACTAAAGAGTTTGGGATAGTTATTTTACTCTTTCCAAAATTGACTGATTGGACTATTTTCCTTTAAAAGCCCTATCATGTCTTTGAAAGGGATATAAATTTCTAAATCTCTATCACCTTCGGGCAGTAAGTAGAAAAACGTCATGCCGCCTGTTGTCATATAAAAATCAAAATCAATCATAGACTTGTCTAATTTTGCATTTTCAGCTTTCTGCAAATCCTCTTTGTAGGTTTTTTTGACGATAGACTGCAAAATAATTTTGCGCAAATCTTCTTCATAATTTGGTTTAAAAATATCTGTCATAAGCAATCTTTTGCCTGTTTTTAAGTCCCAAGTAAATAGTTTTTGCTCATCTACTTCCTCGCTGATGGCATCTACTACTTCGTTGATTCTCACCGAAAGTATGAATTTTTCATTCAAATAAACAAGCATATCAATATTGATATTTTCCCTTTCGGTAGCCCCGTCGAGCATATAATCGTAATGGGCATTAAGTTTTTCAATTACTTGATTTTTAAAGGTTTGAATATCTAAATTATTGGGCAGTGCTACCTTAAAAAGTCCTTTTCCTAAATCTGCACGAATAGTAGTAAGCACCTGATTATCAGCAAATAAGACTGGGTACAAAAAATGCACTTTAGTTTCAAAAGGAGCCTTAGTGTCTTTGCTATTGTGGATATAATATTGTTGAAATTGCATACTTCCATTCAGATAATTTTCTGACATAGCTACAGGCACTTTGCGTTTGCCCTGCTCAGTTTCCCTGACCCCTGCAAGCCCTTTTTTGCTAATTGCGACTTCAAAAACTCCTGTAAGATGTCCGTTTGAGTCCAACTCTTCCAATACACGTTTTGTCGAATTGCTTTTTATCTCTTTAAGGCGAAAAGGTCTGCCTACTCCATTGATGTAGTAAGTGCCAATATGTTCGCCTTCGTGTAGCATCAAGTCCATTGTGGCGGGTTGGCTATTGAGTTTGCCTACCAAATGAGTATAGAACCCAGAGGTAAGTACCTCTATGTTATCTTGGGCGCAAGCGATTTGTAAAGATAATGGTATAAAAACAAGTATTAAAGCAATATTTTTCATTCTACGGTTTTTCACAACAAAGCTAACAAATTTTATACGTAAGAAAGGGAAGTATATTATAAAAGAGTGATTAAATTTGCAAAAATTAACTACGAATATTTGAGAATATGAGCAAAGAAGAATGTTATGAACTTGGCTATATTGCCAAAACTATAGGACTAAAAGGCGAAGTAGCCGTGGTGTTAGATGTAGATGATGTGGAAGATTACGAAGATTTGGACTCCATACTCATAGAGATAGACGGAGAGTTAGTGCCGTACAAGGTCGAAAAAGTAAATATTCGTACCAATAAAACTTCTATGCGGTTTGGGGGAATTGACATCATAGAAAAAGCAGAAAAATTGCGTGGTAAAAAACTTTATCTGCCTTTGGATACTTTGGAATCTCTCGAAGAAGGGGCATACTACCTGCACGAATTAGTTGGCTATCAGGTAGATGATGCCAATCATGGACTCATAGGGACGGTAAACATCATCTATAATTTGCCAGGGCAAGACTTGCTCGCACTCATGTACAAAGGCGTAGAGGTAATGATACCAATCAATGAGGCTATCATTTTGGAAGTTATCCATGAAAGCAAGCTCATAAAAACTAATTTGCCAGAGGGACTGTTAGAAATATATACCAATTAGGTTTGAATCAAAGATGAAATATCTGTTTTTGACCATTAGTTTCGCTTTTTCATCGCACCAATTTCTTGCTTTTGCCCAGCAACTTCCCATAGTTCAGGCGAAGGCAATGCAAAGCGAAAAATATTATAATTGGCTCATTTCTAAACCCAAAAGAGATGAGCAAGTGCATAATATTTGGTTAGTAAGCGGATGCAAAGAAAGTGTAAATAATGTAGCTGTTTCCTCCTCACTCCCTTCGCAGCCTAATGAAAACTATATAGCGGATAATTTGGCAGATGATGACCCTACTACGGCTTGGATAGGGGGTAAAAATGGAAATATTGGAGAATTTGTAGAATTTATGGCTTTCCCATATTCAAAGTGGCATCTACTAAACGGGCATCAGAAAGACAAAACAACATGGGAAAACTATGCTCGTGTGAAAAAATTGCGTATTTTTATAGAAGGAAAACCCGCTTTCGAGGTAGTTTTAGAAGATAAAATGGGAACACAAACCTTCGAATTGCCTGAAAACTTGAAAATAGACCCCGACAAAATATCCACAGGTACAAAAATAAAAATGGTCATTTTGAGTGTTTACGAGGGTAAAAAATTCAAAGAGGTAGCCATTTCTGAACTTTTTTTTGCGGGCTGCTAATCCGTACAGTTCCTTATCAAATAAAAATCTAAATACTATGAAAAAAATCTCCAAAATGTTATTGCTTGCAAGCCCTCTTTTCTGTTTGCTAAATAATTGCACAAACAAAGAAAATAGCCTTCCATCTTTGCAAACATTGGTTCAGAATACAGAAAATATTGCAGGCAAAGCCCAAAATTTGCCTACGCCTATGGTTACTGCTGGAAATAGACTCTACATGATTGGGCATCAAGACGGACAATTCCCCGATTTGGGTTGGCACGTAATCGGAGAAATGGGTGGAATTTGGAATCACCCTATCAAATTGATGGACGGTTTTTCGGCGGCTGTTGAAATTAATCAACAAAAAATATGCTTGACCAAAGCAGATGCATTCATCAATTTTCCTTTTGCAAACAAGCACATTTACAAAAATATAGAGGGTTTGCAAATAGACAGATTTCAGTTTGTCCCCGACAACAAAGAGGCTTTAGTAGTGGAATATGCTTTTATTAACAAAACAAATTCGCCTATAAAACTGCAATTTGAGTGGACAGGACATAGCGACTTGCGTCCCGTTTGGCTTGGAGAGCGCACAAACATGATAGACGACAATGACGAAGCTACATGGCAAGAAGCAAGTCAGAGTTGGCTTGCCAAGGACAAAAAAAATAATTGGTTTGTGCAATTTGGGGCAAATTTGCCAACTTTCAACCACCATCAAGACAAAACCTGCGAATTTGTGTCGAAGGGAAAAGGCAGTCATGGCTCTTTGGTCTATGAAATTAACGTTCCTGCAAACGGACAATTCAATTTGCCTTTCACGATTGCAGGTTCGTACCAGTCTGCGGATTTGGCAAAAAATACTTTTGAAGACGTACAAAAAAATGCGTTTTCGTATTTGGAAAGCAAAAAAAAACGCTACGAAAACATAGAAAAAAGTGCTTCTGTGCATATTCCTGACAAAGATTTGGAACAGGCTTTTCGTTGGGTAAAATACAACACCGATTGGTTAATCAGGGAAGTGCCAGAAATTGGCAGAGGAATTAGTGCAGGTTTGCCCGATTATCCTTGGTGGTTTGGGGCAGATGGCGACTATACATTGAACGGTTTTGTAATCACAGGCGACCGAAAAACGACTTATGATTTTGTGGACTTGCTCAATACTGTTTCTGAAAAAGAAAATGGAAATGGCAGAATTATTCACGAAATTTCTACCAACGGGGCGGTTTTTAACAAAGGAAATTTGAACGAAATGCCTCAATTTGTGTCTATGATTGCTGAAATTTATCAGTGGACGGGCGAAAAAGCGTTTTTGCAAAAATATTTCCCTACCGTAAAAAAAGGCTTAAATTGGTTATTGGCAGAAAACGACAAAGACAAAAACTTATTGCCTGACGGTTTTGGCATGATGGAAATTCATGGCATGAGTAGCGAAATGATTGATGTGGCGGTTTATACCCAAAAAGCATTTGCAGATGCAAGCTATATGGCAGAAGAATTGGGTGAGAAGGAATTGGCAAAAACCTATAAAAACAATGCCGAAATACTCAAAAATAAAATAAATACAGATTTTTGGGTTGCTGAAAGCGAATCTTACGCCGATTTTATTGGCACAAAAGAAGATGCTTTGCACTTGATTGATGCCGCAATTATTAGGGCAGATACTTTGAAAAAAAAATGGGCAGTTGAAGAACTCAAATTGGCAAAAATAAACGTGATGAAATTGCCCAAAAATACCAAAAAAGGTTTTGTGATGCACCATAATTGGGTAGTCAATACGCCAATGGAAACAGGCATAGCAGACCCAGAAAAGGCAAAATTGGCATTAAAAACGGCTAATAAATTTACCAACCCTTTTGGCGTTTTTGTAACAGGAATTGACAGGGACGAAAGTGCGGGAAATGACGAAAGTTCGTCTATTTTGAATAGAAAAGTTTTTTCTTATACAGGTGCAGTCATGACACTTCCGACAGGCGTTTTGACGATTGGTGAAAACAATTATGGCAACCCCGACTCAGCTTTGGACTATCTGAAACGAATGACAAAAACCTTTAGCTATGTCCTTCCTGGTTCTATTTATGAAGTTTCTCCCGATTATGGAATGGTGGTGCAGGCTTGGAATTTGTATAGTTTTGCCGTCCCGATTATCAAACAATTTTTCGGGGTTCGCCCGAATGCCCCTCAAAAAACAGTACGTATTCAGCCACAAATGCCTACAAATTGGAATACGGCAAGTGTAGAACAAATAACCGTAGGCAACAATATGCTTTCCATGAATTACGAAAAAACAGGCGAAATTTTGAAATTAAACATCAATCAAAGCCAAAGCGAATGGAAAATTGTGCTTTCTTTTCCCAAAGGTAAATTTGCCTCTTGGAAAGTAAACGGTTTGAAAGTAGAAACAAAAAGCAATGACTTCTTTGATTTTGTAGAATTGGAAGGTAAAAAAATTGAAATTGAATTGCAAACAAAATAAAAAATTAGCTTTATATTTGAAAACAAACACTTAGCTTTGTTAAAACAACAATTCACAAATCTATGCAAGAAACTCATTCCGAACATACTACAAAAATTACTTTTGCAAGTCTTTTAGTTACTTTAGGTATTATTTATGGCGATATTGGTACATCGCCACTTTATGTGATGAAGTCCATAGTAGGCGATAAAATGATTACCGAACAACTCATCTTAGGAGGGCTTTCTTGTGTTTTTTGGACACTTACGCTTCAGACTACGCTTAAGTATGTAGTGCTTACGCTCCGAGCAGATAACAATGGCGAGGGCGGTGTCTTTTCGCTTTACGCCCTTGTGCGTAAGCGAGGCAAATGGCTCACTATTCCCGCTATTATTGGAGGGAGCGCACTCTTGGCAGATGGTATGATTACCCCTCCCATTTCGGTTTCCTCAGCAATTGAAGGCTTGCGAATTTTATATCCCGAAATCCCCACAGTCCCTATTGTCATTGTGATTATCATTATTCTTTTTTTCTTTCAGCGTTTTGGCACTTCGGCAGTAGGCAAGGCTTTCGGACCTATGATGCTCGTTTGGTTTTCCATGCTTGCTATCTTAGGTGGCTTTTCTATGATTTCAAACCCCAAGGTTTTCTTTGCCCTAAGCCCTACTTACGCTTTTGATTTGCTCGTCAATTATCCTGATGGTTTTTGGTTATTAGGTGCTGTTTTCCTATGTACTACTGGGGCAGAAGCACTTTACTCCGATTTGGGACATTGTGGGCGTGAAAATATCAGAATTTCATGGGTTTTTGTAAAAACCACGCTGCTCATCAATTATTTTGGACAGGGAGCATGGTTGCTTAATTCGGCAGGAGGCACACTCAACGGTAAAAATCCATTTTTTGAAATCATGCCCGAATGGTTTTTGATTATAGGTATAGGCATTGCAACTATGGCAGCTATCATTGCAAGTCAGGCACTCATTTCTGGCTCATTTACACTCATCAGCGAGGCTATTCACCTTGGGCTGTGGCCTAAAGTAAAGCTGACCTACCCTACGAATATGCGTGGGCAGCTATATGTGGCGAGCATGAATCTTATTTTGGCAGTAGGTTGCATTATTGTTGTGCTTTACTTCCAAGAATCTTCTCGCATGGAGGCAGCTTATGGCTTGGCAATTACCCTTACCATGATGATGACAAGCACCTTATTGGTATATTACCTCCGAACGGTCAGAGGTTGGTCTTACGCACTTCTTTTATTTTTTGCGATTCTGTACGGGGCTATCGAGATTGGCTTTTTGGTAGCTAACCTCGAAAAATTTCCGCATGGAGGTTGGTTTTCTCTCGCTATAGCCTCACTCATTGGCTTTATCATGTTTACGTGGCTGCGGTCGAGAACTATCATTGGCTCATTGAAAGAGATGGCACGCTTCACGCCCTACGAGTCGGAATTGAGCATACTTAGCCATGATGACGTGCATGAAAAATACATTACGCACTTAGTTTACATGACAAGTTCTGGCGACGAACGCTTTATCGAGAAAAAAATAATCGATTCTATCTTTATAGGCAAACCCAAACGAGCAGATATTTATTGGTTCGTACATATAGAAATTACTGACGAGCCTTATACTATGGAATATAAGGTCAATAGCATTGTTAAAGATGATATTATTTGGGTAACGTTTTATATTGGATTTAGGGTAGAGCTACGGGTAGATTATTTTTTCCGTTTGGTATTGGCTAACCTCATCAAAAATAAAGAAGTAGATTTGGGACACGCCGCCGACTACCAAAAAATGATTGGAGAGAAAGCACTTGGCGACTTCAAATTCGTTATCTTAGAAAGTTTCCTTTCCAATGCCAGCGAGCTAAAGTGGTATGACGATTTGGTAATGGAAAGTTATTTTACTATCAAAAAAGTAAGCTCGACCGCCGAAGATTGGTTCGGATTAGACCCAAGCTCGGTATTGGTGGAGCAAGTACCCATGATTATTTCGCCTATGAAAGAGTTGGCATTGAGAAGGATATATCCAGAATCTTAGCTTATGGAAGCGTTTGATTACATACTGATTGGATTGAGTGGCTATGTGATAGTTTACTTCATCTTTTACAAAATTCAAGAGCGTTTTTTGTTCAAACCCGAAAAACTACCTGCTGATTTTCAGTATAGTTACAAATTTCCTTTCGAGGAAATGTTTTTTGAAGTTGATGATGATGATGTAAGCATCAATGCCCTACGCTTTTTTGCCGCAGCACCGCCAAAAGGCTTGGTGATTTATTTTCATGGAAATAGTCGGAGCATCAAAGGTTGGGGAAAGTTTTCCACTGATTTTACCAAGCATGGTTTTGACGTAGTCATGCTTGACTATCGCGGCTTTGGCAAAAGTACGGGCAAGCGAACAGAAAGGGATATGAAAACAGATTTTCAGTATGTGTATAGCAAACTTGCTACACTCTATCCCGAAGACCGAATTATTGTTTATGGTCGCTCGCTCGGTTCGGGTTTTGCTGCCAAGATAGCATCTACGAATAATCCCGCTATGCTTATCATGGAATCGCCCTACTATAGTATGTCGCGACTTCTTCAGCGAACTTTGCCGTTTTTGCCTGCACGCTTTCTTTTGCGTTTCCGACTTCGCACCAACGTTTGGCTTCGCTACGTAAAATGCCCTATTCGCATTATTCATGGAACAAGAGATAGGCTGATTTCGGACAGGGCAAGCAAGGACTTAGTGCAGATACAGCCCGAAAATACCATGCTCCACCTCATTATCGGCGGCGGGCATAATAATTTGCAACACTTCCCTGCCTACCACGAAACCCTAGAAATCATTATGAAAGAAGCAGAGGGAGTCCTGACCCATAAACCTCATCACCATGATTTATCTACCTATCTCACAAAATCCCCCACTCATCGTTCAAAATACTGATGGCGTGGTGTGCGGTAAGGTCATACACGCAAGGAACTACAGAAATATAATTGTTGGCTATAGCCCATTCGTCGGTGTCTTCGCCGTGGTCATGGTTCACAAAACTGCCTGATAGCCAAAGATACTTACGTCCATAAGGATCTTTTCGTTCGTCAAAAACTTCTTCCCATTTGGCGCGTGCCTGCCTGCAAATCTTGATTCCTTTGATGTCCTGCTCTTCTTTCTTAGGAAAATTTACATTGAGTGCTGTTCCCTTTGGCAAGCCCGATTCGAGTGCTTGCAAGGCTATTTTCTTGATGTAAGGCTTTGTATGCGAAAAATCTGCCTCACTCCCAAAGTCGCAAAGAGAAAAACCTATAGCGGGCATCCCCTCTATAGCCCCTTCCATCGCCGCCGACATCGTGCCAGAGTACAAGATACTTATAGAAGTATTGCTTCCATGATTTACCCCGCTCACTACCAAGTCGGGCGGAACTCCCTTCAGTATGTAGTATTTCGCCAATTTTACACAGTCGGCAGGTGTTCCCGAACTTTCGTAAGCCTCTACTGTGTGGTCAGATTTGTTTTCGAAAAGCCCTTCAAAAATGGTCGATTTATAGATTTTCAGGGGGGAGTGAATCGTGATAGCGTGTCCCATGCCCGACTGCGGCGAGTTTGGGGCAACTACCAACACATCTCCAATTTCTTGCATTACCTCAACCAACGTGCGTATGCCCTTGGCGGTAATTCCATCATCATTTGATACTAAAATAAGGGGTTTTTTACCCGCTTTTTTTTGCTTATTCATTATTTTATAGAAATAGTTAATTCTTCAGTATTCATTTGCCCCGCCTCTGTAGTATTACCTTGCTCCTTATTTTTTAAGTCGTTCAAGAATAAAACACTTATTATCATCAGCAAAATAATAGGAATAACCCCTAATATGAGTGCTATATTGAGGTTAAATTGGTCAAAAATAGCGGAACTTATGTCATCCCAAACAGCCTCAATACCAAAAATAATCAGAATAACTAAGCCCGCTATATGGTATATCCGCTTTGTATCTATGTGGTAAAGAACTACGCCACAAAGCGTTGGCATCACAGGAGCCCAAACAAAGCCTATCATTGGTACTAACCAAAATGCTGAAGGCAAGTCATTGAACTGTGCAATGCTACTTGCTTCAATGAGTGTGTCGGTCTGAAAAGATAGCAATATGGTAACGCCAATGAGTGCCAAAAGAGAAGCAATAAGAACAGGTACAGCAGAAAAAATAGGAATGATAAAACTTACAAAGACTCGCCCAAGAAAGATGGCAAAAAAAGTAGAAATCAGCAAATAAGCGTTTATGCTCGGCAAATTGTTAAACAAAACACTCAAATAGGGCGTGTACTTGACAAAATGCATCTGGATAATAGAAATCAATACTACACAAAGTGAAAACATAATCATCATAGAATAGTAAAGAAACTTGGGTATTGCTAAGACGCTGTCCAAAACATCTTTGAAGAAAATAACACTCCTATTAATAATGATTTGGGGGTCTTTGAGTACGGCAAGCGAATCGGCTAACCTATATACAACAACTTGCATCGTCTTAGGCTGTGCTAACTCATCGAACTGGGTGAAAATAAAAACAAGAATACTTATTAAAATCAGCCCACTTGTTAGCCAATAAAACGCAAGCCATGAGATACCCAAAGATACTGATGCACCCAACATAAGCCAAGTAACTACAAAGCCTAAAGCAAACATAGCATCCAATTTGTTCAAAAGGCTTACGTACAAAGACTCCTCTTGCTCAATCGTTTTTAAAAACGCATAACTTGAGATACGCACGCAACTATAGGCAAAACCTATCAGCATTGCTAAGAACTTGGGAAAATAGAGGTCTTTGGCAAAAGGCATAAACACGCAGAAAATACCTACAAACGCAAGCAAGGCAATGCTCAAATGTTTATACTTGATTTTTGCAAGGACGCTCGTGAAAAAAATAGGTGCTACTAAAACACCTATATAATTCATTACCAACAAGATAAATGCCTTGCTTGTATCTATTGCATACAAATAAATAGACTGCTCTATGGTAATGAGCAGGCTGTGCATGAGCAAAGCAAATATAAAATAAATCAGATAGACAGAAAACAAACGTCTTTGCTTGGTCATTTTTATTTTTTGTATTATTTGTGTCTTTTCAGACTTGCAAAAGTGAAATCATTTTGGCTTTGGTAATCATAGTTGGGGCATTTTTTTGGCTTGCTATAGTTGCCGTTGCCTGACTTACCGAAGCAGCATCTTTGTACTGAGTGAGTTGGGCTTGGCAAGTTTTGCGAAGCTCTGCCGCTATAGAAGCATTAAAAGTAATAGACCTCACAGACTCTATCATATTGTTTGTCGCATTTATCAGAAATACATTCATGGTTGCCTCCGTTTCGCCAAGCCATTTGCTGCGCTCGCTTTGGCTAATCTCATAGGCGTTTATGGGGAGGCTGTAGCTTTTCTTTTCTGCCGCCAACTCTACCAGCACGAAAGGAATGTTATTTTCTACATAAAGCCCATAACGCAAGGCAGATTGCCCCCATGCTTTGGCATAATCTTTACTTTTTGAAAGATTATAGAAAATAACATCTAAAAATTCTCTGTTTTCTTTGGCAACACTAAGCTGTACCTCTGTATTTTTTTTTGCTACGGGATGAACGCCGCCTACTTTTAATGATGACATAAGTTTAATCTATTATTTTGTTAAGGTTATTAATGCTCAAATTTTCTAAAAACCATCATTGGCTAATATTTCACTAATTTACGAATTTCTTAAAATAAAATTACTTTTTGAATTTATTTTACTCAAAAATAATTTGTCTTTCAAAGCAATTCACTTATTCTATTTATTTTTGTGCAGTACGAAAATAGTAAATGATAGACTCAAAAAAAATCAGAAAAATGTTGAAAGTAGAACATATTGGTATTGCCGTAAAAAATTTAGCTGCGTCCAACGACCTATTTGCCAAACTATTTGGGCAGCCCGCCTACAAGCAGGAAAGTGTTGAATCTGAGGGTGTAAGCACTTCTTTTTTTAGCATTGGGCAAACAAAAATAGAACTCTTAGAGGCTATGCACGCAGATAGCCCTATTGCGAAGTTCATAGAAAAACGCGGCGAGGGGATTCATCATATAGCCTATGAAGTTGCTGATATTGAGGCAGAAATGAGCAGACTGAAGGGCGAAGGTTTCATCTTGCTCAATGAAGTGCCTAAGAAGGGAGCAGATAATAAACTTGTTTGCTTCCTGCATCCCAAAACAACGAATGGCGTTTTGGTGGAACTTTGCCAAGAAATTAGAGCGTAAAAAAATAAATGAAATATTCTGTGAAAAGTTTGTGACTTTCCTAAAATCATGCGTCTAAATGTCAGTATAACAAGAAAAAAGAACGGATACATACAAACACCCCTTGGCTGACAAAAGGAATTTAAAACGCTCTAAAATGATAATGACCATGAAAAAATTAGGATTTAATGATACAGAATTAGTTAGTCTTTATAAAAATGGCAATGAAGATGCTTTTGCGACCTTAGTGCAGCGTTATAAAACTCGCTTGCTTTCATCTATACAAATGATAGTAAAAGACAGAGATGAGGCAGAAGATTTATTACAAGAAGTGCTTATCAAGGCTGTAGATACCATCAAGGCAGGAAAATACAATGAAGAAGGCAAATTTTTACCATGGATTACCCGCATAGCACATAATTTAGCCATAGACCACTTCAGAAAGCAAAAGAGATTTACCAAAGTTCGCATGGACGACAAGGCAAATTATAATACCGTACTCGCACTGACCGAAGACTCCATAGAAGTTAATCAGATTAAAAGAGAAATCCATTCCTCACTTAAACTCCTTATCTACGACCTGCCGCAGTCCCAAAAACAAGTATTGATGATGCGCCACTATATGCAAATGAGCTTTCAGGAAATTGCAGACAGCACAGGGGTAAGCATTAATACGGCATTGGGCAGAATGAGGTATGCACTTATCAGTTTGCGAAAGCGAATGGACGAGGGAGATTATAGAATGGCGAGCTAATCTTGTCCAATACTTTAATTATTCTCTCCGTTGTGAGGGATAGCAAAGCAATGCCAACAACGGAGAGAAAATAGAATTTCGTCTTATTTTACCTTTGTCATAAAAATATTTGTTTCAAAATATTCCTCGGCTTCTTCGTAGGGAATTTCTTCTCCGTTTTCGTAAGCAGCGACAAAAACTAACTGAACTTCATTTGGGTATTCTTCCTCTATAGTTACGATATAGTCTATTTCCAAATCAGAGCCGTTATCTTGCTTGAGGGTAAAAGTGATAATGGTATAGTCTTTTTCATCTACTTTTTCTCTTTGCACTTGCCAAGTGCCGCCGCTTGCCTCGTTTGGATATTGGTCTGTGAAAGTATTATCACGCCTAAAAGTAGTAACTACTATTTCTTCGGTAGCCATGTCTTCCCACTCCCACTTTCCCAAAAGCAACTGTGCATAATCCGTTTGGGCTACCGTATGATGATTTTCGGCAGTTATGTTCTTTTCTTTGTAGAACAAATCGAGAACGCTACTCTCATCTGTAGCAAAAAAGTAGTTACCTTCTTCTATTTCGTAGTAGGTTTCTGCCCCATCGCTATTGAACCCAAGTACGGCGTAGCCCTGATTGATGCTTACTGATTTGCCCGCCGCCACACTCATGTTTTTCACTTTGCCCTTGTCCCAAACTATAGAGTTGGATTTGTTATTGTCTATGTAAAAATTAACCACCTCGTCAGTGTAGTTATCTATCACTATAGTCCCCTTTTTGTTTTGCAGGTTATTAATTAGCCCGCCGCCGCCGCCGCCGTTATTGGTATTGTTGTTAGTATTGTTGTTGTTCGTATTCGTATTGTTATTAGGCAGGTTATTATTGTTTGTTTGCTGATTGTTATTATTATTGTTATTGTTGTTAGTATTGTTATTTGGCAAATTGTTGGTGGTATTGTTATTTGGCAAATTGTTGGTGGTATTGTTTGCCAAGTTTCCATTTCCCGTTTTTGCTTTTGGCATTGCAAAAGCCTTTGCTGTTTGGTTTTTGATGCCTTCTTTGGCAAGTTGGGCGCGCTGCTCTGAGGGCATACGCATAAACATTTGTGAAGTTTTGTCTTTTGCCCCTGTAAAAATCGTCTGCCAATCGCCTACGGGTTTCTTGATGAGTCCTTCTTTTACGAAGTGATAGGTAAAAAAGCCCCCAAAATTATCGTTTGACCATGCGTATTCCCCTTCCGAAGAAGCCGACAGATGCAGCATTCCCTGATGGTTCAAAAACAATTCTTTGTAAATCGCATCAAACTCGCCCGCATCTATTTGCTGCCCACTTTTGCTTAGGCTGCGCGTAGCCGAAAGCCCATCTACATCATTGGAGCAAGCATCCGTAATAATCATTTTTAGTCGGGCAGGCTTTGAGTTAAAGACTGCCTCTATTTCGCTGCGTTGGAGTTCTTTTTCATCGGCAGTAAAGAGGAAAGTTTTGCCATTTTGCATACCCCCATGCCCACTGAAGTAGAACATAATTACATCATCAGTCCCTACTTGTAGGTTTTTCATTGCCGCCCGAATGTTGTCAATCGTAGCTTTTGTACCTTGCAAAACCGTTTTCTCCACTTTAATAATATTCCGTTTTTCCAACACATTAAAAAGCTGCGTCATTGTCCCCATATCCACGCGCACACTTTGGGCAATGCCGTTGTTTTCCGCACTAATGTAGTTATCGCAAATCACCAAAATCACCTTCATTGTTGCCGCTTTAGGTGATAGCCGTTCTATTTTTTGCACATTTACTTTGGCATCGTATTGGGGGGCGAAGGCTAAATTTTGTGCCTGAAGCACAGAGGCAAAACCCCAAAAGCAAAAAGTTATTTTGCATAAAAAAGCAATTATTTTCATAGGTAATGAATTTATATATTTGATGTTTCAGAAAGTAACAAAATAGGCGTGGGCAAAATCTATGCCTTACCAAAAGTAATATTTATTTCAGAAAAACACAAAATATTTACTTCTCTCTTATTTTTTTGTTGTTTTGTTTTACATTTACACACCAAAAATATAGAAACATACGACCTAAGTAATTGAACAAAAATAACCGCCCCAACCCCAACCCTTCCCCAGAGGAGAAGGGAGTAAGTCTTTCCCCGCTGGGGAAAGATTTAGATAGGGGCAAAAGAACGAAGATAAAAGTCCAATTACCTACCTTTATTTGTTTATTAAACGAACCTTAAATTATCAAAATCATGATGAAAAAATTACTTTTCATAGTCTTCTTTATTTCTACTTTTCATTTGTTATCATTTGAAAATCAGGTGCTTGCCCAAATACTTGACATGGACAAGCTCAAGGGAATGCAGGCACGAAGCATCGGTCCCGCAGGCATGAGCGGGCGGGTTACGGCAATAGCAGTCCCCAACAAATACCCTGATATTATTTATTTGGGAGCAGCCTCTGGCGGCGTTTGGAAATCTACTAACGGAGGCATCAGTTTTACGCCTATTTTTGACGAGCAAAAAGTTTCAGGCATTGGGGCTATAGCCATCGACCAAAACAATCCCGACATCGTCTGGGTAGGCACAGGCGAAGGAAACCCTCGTAATAGCCAAAACAATGGGCAAGGAATCTACCGAAGCATGGACGGGGGAAAAACTTGGGACTTCATGGGCTTGGAGAAAACAAGCAACATTCATAGGGTACTTTTGCACCCGCAAAACCCTGATATTGTGTATGTAGGCGTGCAAGGCTCTGCTTGGGGCGACCACCCTGAGCGTGGCGTTTTCAAAACGACTGACGGCGGAAAAACATGGGAAAAAGTGCTTTATGTAAACGAAAGAACAGGCATTAGCGAACTCGTCATAGACCCGCAAAACCCAAATAAACTCATTGCTGGTATGTGGGAATTTCACAGAGATGCTTGGTTTTTCAAATCGGGGGGTAAAGGCTCTGGAATGTATATCACTTTTGACGGCGGCAAAACTTGGAAACAACGCACCAAAGAAGACGGACTGCCCGAAGGCGAACTCGGTAAAATGGGCTTTGCTATCCCTGCAAACAAGCCAAACATTATCTACGCCCTCGTAGAAGCAAAGAAAAACGGCTTGTATAAGTCTGAAGATGGCGGTTTTAAATGGACAGCCGTAAAAACGGGCAAGGACGTAATGGACAGACCATTTTACTACTGCGAAATCTATGCAGACCCCAAAAATGAAAACCGCCTTATTAAGGTAGAAACCGTAGTGAGAGTAAGCGAAGATGGTGGCAAAAACTTCAAAGATTTGATTCCCTACGAGAAAATTCACCCCGACCACCACGCTTTCTGGATTCACCCCGAAAACCCAAACTACATGATAGATGGCAATGACGGCGGGGCTGCTATCAGCCGAGATGGAGGAAAATCGTGGATATTCATCGACAACCTACCGCTTGGGCAGTATTACCACATCAACGTGGACAATGATGTTCCTTATAATATTTATGGAGGCTTGCAAGACAACGGCTCGTGGAGAACGCCAAGCCAAGTATGGAGAGAGCAAGGCATCAAAAATATCTATACCGAAATGTTGAGCTTTGGCGATGGCTTTGACGTAATCCCCGACCTCGACGATAACCGCTACGGCTTCTCTATGTCGCAAGGCGGAAATTTAGTACGTTATGATATTCTGACAGGTGAAGGCAAATTTGTGAAGCCCGCACACGCCGATAAAAATGTAACCTTACGTTTTAACTGGAACGCAGGTATTGCACAAGACCCTTTCAGCAAAAGCACCATTTATTATGGCAGCCAATTTGTTCACAAAAGCTCGGACAAGGGCGACTCATGGGAAACTATTTCGCCAGATTTGACGACTAACGACAGTTCCAAACAAAATGCAGATAGAAGCGGCGGCTTGACTTTTGATGCCACTTTTGCCGAAAACTACACTACCATCATGGCAATAGCCCCAAGCTCGGTAAAACAAGGCGTAATTTGGGTAGGTACTGATGATGGCAATTTGCAAGTAACCCAAGATGGCGGAAAAACATGGGCAAATGTCATCAAAAACGTAAAAGGTGTACCCGCCAATACATGGATTCCACAAATTCAAACCTCCAAATACAACGCAGGCGAGGCATTAGTTGTTTTTGACAATCACCGCAGAAATGACTGGACTCCCTTCGTCTATCGAACCAAAGATTTTGGGCAAACATGGGAAAGAATAGTAGATGACAAAAAAGTATTCGGCTATGTTTGGTCGGTTATCCAAGACCCCGTAGAGCCAAATTTGATTTTTGTAGGTACAGAAACAGGGCTTTACGTAAGCATTGATGGCTCAAAAACATTTACCAAATGGAAAAATGGCTACCCAACCGTTCCCACTGCCGATTTGGTCATTCACCCAAGAGAGCATGACTTAGTCATTGGTACTTTCGGGCGTGCCTTGTATGTAATAGACGACATCAGACCGCTGAGAGTGTTGGCAAAAGAAGGCGTGCAAGCATTAGACAAACCCTTGAAAATGTTTGAAATACCTGACGCTTATTTGGTAAATATGAAAAATAACCCAGGCATAGAGTTCCCCGGTGATGCCACTTTTGCAGGTGAAAACAAAAAGCAAGGAGCCTTACTTTCCTTCGTGATGAACCCTGAAAAAAAGGAAACCAAAACAGACTCCGTAAAAGTAGAAATCTTTGATGCGAGCAACAATAGAATCCGCACTTTCAAGGCTGAAGGCAAAACGGGGCTGAACCGCATCACTTGGGATTTGAACAAAAAAGGTGTACGTATGCCTATGCAACCCAAGCCAACAACCAAAGAAGCGCCAGAGCCAAGAGGCACAAATGTACTCCCTGCTACCTATAAGGTTCGCATCACTTATGGCAAAAACATGGATTCTGCTATGGTAAACGTAAAACTTGACCCGCGCTTGCCTATTACGCAGGCAGATATGCAGGCAAGAGATGCTATGTTCCAAACCATGTACACCAAGGTAAGTGTAGTTACTGAGGCAATGGACAGACTCCGCGAGGCAAAGCAAACTATCTCTATGGTAAATAGGCAGTTAGGCGACAGCGAGGAGCAAAAGGTAAAAGACGCAAAGAAAATGGGCAAAGATACCGAAGCGGGCGTACAGAAGCTCATAGACAAGGTAATTGCCAAAGACGACATACAAGGTATTTTCCGCAGTGCCGATATTCTCTCTGCAAAGCTATTTGGGGCGATGAACTACTTAGGCTATGCAGGCAAGCCAACGCCTACTGCCCAAGTAGTAATGAAACACGCAGAAACAGATATTACTCAGTTTGTAACGGAGGTAAATGCTTTCTTTGAGGGAGATTGGAAAAAGTACCAACAGACCGTAGAGAGTGCTTCTCCAAAAATCTTTAAGAGCTACGATGCCTTGAAAATGAATTAATTAGCAACATCTATTTTGCAAAAGCACTATTTTCTCTATGCTTGGGAAGATGGTGCTTTTTGTTTGCGTGATAAAAATACTCTATCTGATATTTTTATAATTAACTGATTTAGATTTAATTGTAAATTAACTCACCGAATAAATACTTCATTAGAGGGTAGTTCTTGAAAAGTGTTGATGTGAAAAACTAATCATAGTGTATTTGTAAATTTGTGTAACCAAACATAAAAAATACAAAAACTATGATTAGTGTTACAAAGATAGAAAAATGTCCTTGCTGTTCAAGTGAAAATATAGTAAAAAATGGCTTTACAAAAGCAAAAAATCAACGTGTATTGTGTAAAAATTGTAGTAAAAGTAGGGTTTTGCATAAGAAAAGCAATCCCAATAATCAAATCAAAGCCATTGATATAGAAGCTATTAGACGAGTATTTTTAGAGAGACTAAGTTTAAGAGGTGTTGCACGCATTTTTTTGATAAGTTATTACAGAGTGTACAAAGAATTGGATTTATATTTTCTCTTATTACCAAAATTTAGGACACAAGTAGTTGATAATAAAGAGGTAAATGATGTGATAGAATTTGATGAACTGTGTGGTTTTTGCCAAAATAAGAAAAACAAGCAATGGTTGTGGGCAGCTTTAAGTAGGAGGACAAGGCAAATTGTGGCTTATGTGATAGGAGATAGAAGCGAGGAAACTTTCAAAAGATTAATTAGAAAAATTCCTTTAAATTACTTAAAATGTGTCAGTTATAGTGATTATTGGAAGTCTTATGCCATCTTAAAAGCAAAAGGAAATCATCAGCAAGTAGGCAAAGAGAGTGGAAAGACTAATCATATCGAGCGATACTGGGCTACTTTGAGAGCAAGAATTTCAAGATATGTCAGAAAAAGTCTGTCCTTTTCCAGAAGTTTACGCTATCACCATTTAGTAACTAAACTATTCATTGTGGATTATAACCAAAATTGTTCATCAACACTTTTTTAATAACTACCCATTAGAGGTATCTTCAACCTTATTATTGAATTGAGTTGCTAACTCATTCAATTGTATCGCACAGGCTACCCAGTTTTCTCATTTTTATTATACTTAGTACAAAACCAATTAAACATTTTTTCCGTGCTAAATTAGATACCAAACGGTTCACAACTGCGATTTACTTTGGATAATATTTTTTCTATCTTTGTTTCAATGGATTTTTCCATAAAGAAAGCTGTTTTTGTGGTTTGGTTATTACAAATTTCAACTTTCTTTTTTTATTATAAAAATTTTATCAGGTAGAATAGGTTTTATGTATAGAAAAGGAAAATCGCAAGTTGTAGCTTTTTTTCACATTGTCAATAGGGGATTCCCTTTATTTTTCGGCATTCGCATCCTAAATGTATCCCCTTTGCCCTATGTACTTTTTACAGATAGCTCGCCTCTGTTAGCTTCTACAAAATATTTTTCTTTACTTCAAAAAAATGAAATTTTTAACTTGTTTTCCTATAATTTTAATGGGCAATATTTAAAAATGCGAAATAGACCCTCAATAAAATATAAATGAAACACGAGGCAACCCTTTGAAATGATTTCTTGTACGGGGTAGTGAAAGTTATTCTCACATTTTAATTTGTAAAAATATGGTAATTCGTACAAAAATTATTGGATATTTCTTTATGTTAGTCCTTTGTGTTTCATTATTTGCGGCTTGCAAAAAAGATGAGGTAAGTAGTATGCTAAGTGTAAACGCTACACTTTCTGGAGCAAATGAAGTTCCTGCTGTTACTACTACAGGAACTGGCACACTAACAGGTACTTATGATAAAGAAACTAAGCTTATGACTTGCATTGTAAATTGGAAAGTAGATGGCACTATCCTTACGGGCATGCACTTCCACGGACCTGCAAGCACCACAGAAAGTGCGGGTGTAGTGATTGGGTTCTCAGGCTTCAGCACGTCCCCTTCAGGCACATTTACTACTACTACTCGCGCACTTACGGCAGCCGAAGAAGCGGATTTGCTCGCGGGAAAGTGGTATATTAATGTTCATAGCGATAAAGCAAGAGGAGGGGAAATAAGAGGGCAATTAAGTGTCAAATAATTTAGCTTGCAAATATAATTAGTCAATTATGTACATACTGTCATGCACATAATTGACTAATTAATAAGTATTTAAAAAAATCTTACTCCTTCAGCATCTCATAGTATTGCAATGCTTGTTTGTCTTTTTCGTTTGTGCGTATTTGCTTGAGAATGTCCTGCAATCCCTCTACTTTTTCTAACTTTTTGAGGGCAAGATAAGACGAAACTCTTGCTGTAGCACTTGGGTCATTTTTCGCCTTGTTTATCAGTAAGTTAGCTCCTATTTTCTGCACCTCAGCGTTCTGCTCGGCAGCGTAGGTAGCGAAATAATCTAATAAGTACATAAGTTCGCCGCCAGAGCGAGTTTCCATTTTCCCTATAAACCAATCTATTTTCCCTTCGGTATTATAGTAGCTATAAAACTCAGCTAAGGTTTTTACTATCACGAAGTTATCTAATTTTTCAAATTTTTCTACTTTGCTCTGTATTTCGCTCCCGCCTGTGTTTGCATAGGCATAAAGCGAATTAGCCAATACCGTATAAGAACTGTCGTTCATGGTCTGTAGGTAGGTAGCATTTGTTTCCTTGTCTAAGGCAGCCAACGCATTGATAGCCACAGCCCTAACCAGCGATTTGGAGTCATTCATCGCCATTTCTTTCAGTTTCTGCGTATATTTGCCCTTATCAGTTTCGCCACTATACCTCTCCAACGCTCGCGCTGCCTCCTGCCGAATCTGCCAAGCCTCATCATTTAATGCCGTGAAAACGGTATTTCTCACCACTTCATTTTCATTTACTTGGTCTTGCAGCCGCATGATAGCCTCTAAGCGAGCCAGATATTTTGTAGAGTTTTTGTACTGAAAATTGTAAGCCTCGATGCTTCTTTCATGCTTTATTTCGCCAACAAGTTGCGTTTCGCCATCAAAATAGACTAAGTCGGGTGCTTTTGCTGCTTTAAAGCGAAATTCTTGCTCTTTTTCCGAGATGGTAATGTGGTGCCTTTCCAATTTGCCACCTACCCAAATATCTACATATAGAGGGAGTTTGTAAATAGGTGTGTATCTCTCATCTTGCTTTTGAACTACTTTCAAAATTACCTCTCCGTTTGCAAAAGAGTCCGTTACGGCAATATCGGGATGCCCTGCCGCCAAGAACCACTGATTAAAAAACCAGTTCAAGTCTTCGCCCGTTACTTCTTCAAACGCCATTCTTAGCTTGTGAATTTCGCTTGTTTGGAACTGATTTTTTTTTAGGTATAGCTGCAAAGACGCAAAAAATGCCTCATCTCCCACTACTTTTCTTAAGCTATGCAGCACAAGCCCACCTTTTGAATAGGAATGGCTATCAAACATATCTTCTTTGTCTAAGTATTGGTAGCGAATGAGGGGTTCTTGCTTACTTTGTGCTTCTGATAGGTACTGACTTAGTTCGTCTTTCCATCTGTCATCTGCTTCGCTTTTGCCGTATTTGTATTCATACCAAAGGTATTCCGAATAGTTCGCAAATGCCTCATTAAGCGGGAGATTTGCCCATGACTCTGCCGTTACCAAATCGCCAAACCACTGATGAAATAGCTCATGGGCTATGATGTAGTCCCAGTTGTCATCTAATAAATAGCGGTTATCCACCTGTAGTTGCTCCATAAAAACCGAAGCCGTAGTATTTTCCATTGCCCCCGATACGTAATCTCTCACTACTACTTGTGCGTATTTGTCCCAAGGGTATGGATAGTCCAAAATATTGGAAAAAAACTCCATCATTTCGGGCGTATTCCCAAAAATAGCTTTTGCATATCGCTGATACTGAGGTTCTACATAATAGGAAAGTTCGAGGTTTCGCCACTTGTCTTTGACTATAGCGTATTTGCCTATTGCCATCATAAATAGGTACGGGGCATGAGGCTTGTCTTGCAACCAATGGTCGATTCGCAAGCCGTTGCCAAGTTCTTTGGAGCTAATGAGTTTGCCGTTAGAGAGGGTAACAAACGCATTATCAATGGTGATAAACATCTCTTGGGTAGTCTTGATATTTGGGGCATCAAAGGTCGGAAACCAACAAGAGTTTGCCTCTGTTTCTCCCTGTGTCCATATCTGCTGTGGCTTATGCTTATCTGTATTGAGGGGATTGATGAAATAAAGTCCTTTATCGGCGGTAATAGCTTCGCTCCCTTTCACTTCGAGTTCGTTGGGCTTTGCCGTATAAGTAATTTTTATATCTGTTTTTTCATTTTTGGCAAACTTCCTACCGAGTGCTATTTTTAGCTTTCTGCTATCGTAAGTATAGCTCAAAACTTGGCTGTTTTTGCCCTGCAACATCTCTATTTTCCCGATGGCAAAGCCTTTGGCATCTAAGGTAACAGAATCTTGGGCGTAGAAATGAGGAGCGATAGTAAGCGTGGCTATGCCGTTTAAGTATTGCTTTTGCCAATCAAAACTCACTTCTAACTTCGTATGAAATAGGTTAAATTTTTTGGTTTGCTCTGGGTTATAGTCGCCTTTGGGCATTACCCAAATAGGCGTGTTTTCCTCTGTTTCGTTGGTAGTATCTACCTCTGCGGGGTCTAATAACTTTGTATAAACGGGCAGGTCGTCAGCTTTTTCTTTGACCGATTCTTTTGCGGTACTGTTATTATCTGCCTGATTTTTGCCTGATTTACAGCCAAAGATAAGCAAAGCAAGGCAGACAAGCAAGCCCAAAAAATGATGCTTTTTTTTCATAAATCTGAATGGATAAAAAATTGGTGTTTTGCAAAGATAAAATAAAAAAATGATAAAAAATAATAGAAATGCTATGCCCAAAACCAAAAGCAGTTGCCTGAACATAGCCCGACAACTGCATGAAAGTCTTGAGAAATCGGTTTTATACCTATGCCCCTACCAAAGCGGCATAAGCGGCACTGTCCATGAGTTCGCTCTGGTCGGCATTGCTAAGTTGCACCTTGATAATCCAGCCATCGCCATACGGAGCAGAGTTTATCAGTTCGGGTGAGCTATTAAGAGCAGAATTAAATTCTAAAACCTTTGCAGTAAGAGGCATAAATAGGTCTGAAGTGGTTTTTACAGCTTCTACCGTTCCGAAAACATCTCCCGCCTTCACTTCCTCCCCTTCGGAGTTTACTTCTACATAAACAATGTCCCCAAGCTCCCCTTGGGCAAAATCAGTAACGCCAATGTAGGCAATATCGCCTTCTATGCGAATCCACTCGTGGTCTTTGGTATATTTGAGGTTAGCAGGAATATTCATTTGATTGTTTTTTTATGAGTTATTAAATTATTTACTGAGCTTATGATACTTTGCCATACAAAAGTCTAAAATTGGAAATAAAAATCCATAGAAAAGCAGGTTATTTTTCTGAAACTTGTGTCAAAATTTTAAGATTGACTGATTTTAAAAGCAATCTCGTCTGTGCCGTCTTTGTTTCCATTTTTTATCCGCCCTATTCTCAAAAGTAATGGGAAATTGATTTGCTTGGTTGTTTCTTTGTCCCAAATTTTCTGAATTTCTGCTTGTAATTTATCTATTGGGTTATATCCATTTTGTTTGACAAAGTGTTTTACAGCAGACCATGTGCTAAGGTATCCAATTAAATGCTCCAGTGTCCAATGTTGGGTGTTTACAAAATTTGGTGTTGGAATTTCATCAAACGGAAAAGGAATTGTCCGATAGTTCTCATCAATGTATATTCGTTCTTTGTCCCAATATTTGCCAATTATATTTTCATAAAAATCTGTAATTAAGCAGTCTATCTGTTCGGAAACGTGTAATCTTCCGTAGCCAACTACACAAAATAGCGCGTCTTTTTTTGCAGTTCGCCTCACTTCTTTGTAGAACTGTTCGAAGTCAAACCAATGAATAGCCTGTGCTACTACAATGAGGTTAAAAAGTTGGTCGCCAAAATTGGTTTTTTCTGCTGGTTCTACGGAAAAATGAATATTATCTGCCTGCAAAGCATTGTCTATCTGAGATTGACTGATGTCAGTTGCATAAACCTGAGTGAATAATTTTGCTAATTCGTAAGCAACTTGTCCATTTCCTGTTCCGCAGTCCCATGCAAGTTGTTTTTCTGGAACAATAGCACTTAAATATGCGAAAAAATCTGGCGGATAGGTCGGTCTATATTTCGCATAGTTGTCGGATTGTGTGGAAAAATTATCTTTCATTGTTTTTTAATCTATCAGCTAATTATCAAAGCAATACGTGATGAAAAGTCCTTGCTTACCTTTGCAAGGTTAAGAAAAAAAAGAGAAACTGCCTAAGAAGGAACGATATTTTATGCTAAAAGCACAATACAATAAAAATCTCAATGGCATTACAATATAAAATCTATCTAAATGCTTAGTTTGCATTTAGATAGACAAAATTACTTATGCCCTAAAAAAACTTATTGTGCAGAAAGCGTCTTAGCTACCGATAGTAGGAGAGTTGTAGGAATACGGTCTTTGAAGTCGGGATTGATATGCTCAAAGCGAATCATGCTATTTTTATCTATCATAAATACCGCAGGAACGGGCAATAGCTGTTCTGTATTTTTGCCTCCTGACTTTTCCACGAGCATCTTTCCGTAAGTTCCCTTGAAGGCAATACCTAAATTTTTGGCAAACTGCATATCTGCATCAGAGAGCAATTTGAGAGAAAGACCTTGTTTTTCGGCAGTATTTTTAAGATTTTCGGGGCTATCAGGGCTTACCGCCACTACTTGCCAACCCGCCTGACTAAGTTGGTTTTCTATTTTTTGAATTTCGGCTAAGTGCTTGATACAGAAAGGACACCAGCCTCCTCTATAAAAAATTAAGATGGTTTGCTGTTGTGCCAATAACGCATTTAGGTCAAAGGGTTTGCCTGTGATGTCCATAAGTATCGTTTTCGGAATCGTTTCCCCAACCAAAAGAGGGCTGATGTCTTCGGGTTTTTCGGGAGTATTGCTACTTTTTTTGGAAACAAATGCTAAAAAAGTAAATAAAGTCAAGCCAAACAGAATTTTTTTCATTTGAGTAATTTGATTATTAAAGTTTTATACAAAGCTATTCACAATCAAATTACTCAAATGTCTTATTTCGGACAAAAAAGGCTAAAATTTATTTATTTTTCTTATTTTTCTGCCATTGCTATCGACTATTTCTACGATATACAAGCCGCTTGTGAGGTCTTGCAAGTTCAGTGCTGTTTCGAACATACTCATATTTTTGTTGATAGTCAGCATTTTATGCACCCTTCCTGTTACGTCATAAATACTTATTGCCACTTCTCCTTTGTAGTTGCTGAACATTCTTAGTTTTATCTCTCCATTGCTTGGATTTGGGAAGATGGTAAGGAAATCTAATTCGCCGTTGGCTGTGGTGGCATCGGAAAAACGAATCACAAAGCGGTCTTTCTGATAGCCTGCATTACTTACATTAAACTGATAATCAGGTTTCTGGGTAAGGTTATGCAAAACATCTAACTGCTTGTCTTCGAGATATACCTGCACATATTTTTTGAAATAATTAATCTCATTGAGGCGAATGTTGTGCGAACCCTTGTTGTAGCTGTAAATATTAAGAGGAATCGTAACCTCATCACTGAAGGTAGGTAAGCCATTGATAGCCAACTTTTTATTGTCGATGGACTCTGTAAAAATAGAAGGCGTAGGCAGGGTGTTGAAGTGTGTTTTCTCCGCATCATAGCCAATCTCATAATTTTCACTTGCCCCATCTTCGAAATAAATAACGGTTTCATCAGTATATTTGCCCTGAGAAACGGCTAATTTGATAGCTCCATTTTTGACTTCTTCTGCTTGTTCTGTTCTGAAGAAAGTCGGATTTTGATAGGTATTTAACCTTACAGAGTTATTAATTCTGAAATCTGCATTGTTATTTACCGCCCTTACGAGGAAGCCTTGCCCTGCTGCTATTTCGTCCGTTCCGCCATTTGTTCCTAATGCATTGATAAAATATGCCCAAGTACCTTCATATCTCCCTGTGGGTATGCTTCTTAGTCCTTCGGCTTGTATTTCTGTATCAGGATTTAGTGCTTTTAGTGCTGTCCAAGAGATAGGCGAGGGGTAAGGGTTGCCCAAGAGATGCCAGCCCGAATTTGGGGAACTTCCTCTGGTAAGTTTGAGTGGGGTTGCTGTCGTGCCTAAGTCGCCATTATTAAGATTCCCTACAAAGTCCACAGAGTTGTTGGTAGCTATATTGATGATAAAACCTCTCATAGGCGGTAGGGCGGCACTTGTGCTTGCGGGGCTATACCACCCTTTCTCGAAAACACTATTCGCTCCAGTAGCTTGTATTCGGCTTTCATCATAGAAATAGAAATTAGGAAAGGCTCCCGAATAAGCATTTACCCAATCGTAGTTGGAGTTTAGCACTATGGAAAGGTTATCAGCCACCTGACCTACAGTGGTGTTGGTAGAAATAGGGGTTGAAAAATAGTGATAACCACCAGGTCCCAAATAGGCAGCAGGGTAAACTAATTGCCCGCCCGTAATGTGTCGCTGAACTGTTACATCTCCTTTAACGAGGTTCATGCCGTCTGCTTTCTGAACGACCATTGCGGTTTGCGAAGCATTAGAAGCTAAGGTAAGTTTGCCATTGGATACCAAATTTCCATTTCTAAGTTCTACCAATCTATTCACTATCGTTAGGTTGGTAAGAGTAACATTTCCGCCACTACCCACTACATTCATCACTCCTGGTTCTCTGTTATCTACTATCAGATTAGTTACTTGCGGAGGCAGTCCGTTGCCTGTTTGCTGTGTGCTTTTATCGGATTTGTAGATGTACGTGGCATTAGTCTGATAGTTGCGCGTGCCTGTTACTTGCACCGTACCTGTAGCTCCAGAGGTAGTGATGCCATTTTCATCACATACTTCTAAGGTAGTGCCGCTTTGCATAGTGAAACTTGCTGTACCTGTAACAAGGTTACAGTTTGAAAGCAACTGACCTCCCGTTTCTATCACAAATGCACCTGATGCGTTGATAGTGCCATTCAAAGTCAGCACCCCCGTATTTTTGATAGTTACATTATTGAAATTTCCACTTATAGTAAGTGTATTTGCAACCACCAAATCGGGTGTATTTATGCTGCCTATTGTAGCAGTTTGCTTTTTAAAATCTGTATTGTCGTTTCCTGTTTTTGCCCCGTTTGGTACTCTTGCCATTGCCTCGTCTGCGGCAGTTGTGCTTACACTTCCTGCTGCTGCCCCTGCACTCGTAGCCCCTACGCCAACAACTACTTGGTCTATAATTGTACCACTTGGGTCTTTGAGGTTAATAGTCAAGTTCGTATTTGCCATTTCGCCACCGTTTACATTGCCCAATACGATATAGTCGCCTAATTTGGTATTGGTGAACGTGCCGCCCGTACCACTGATATAATTGGAAGTCATAAATGCCCCGCCAGCAGTCAAGTTGCTTATCACATCCGTACCGTCTAAAAGTTCTATAGTCCAGCCTGTGAGGTTTAGTCCTGCTCGCTTGATGTAAAGTTCTATCCATTCGTCAGTGCCTTGATTTACTGCCCCAACTCCTATGATACTATTGAAGTTACTGGTACTCCAGTCTTGCTGAGGAGCAGTAACAAACTCATTAATCACAATGTCCCCCAAAGCGGGCGGAATGATGATGTTCATTAAGTTGCCCGTAACGGCAGCAGGGAAAGTAGCGGCAAATTCCGAACTCCCCGAAGCCGCAGATGTAAAGCCATGCGTACTCGCCAACACTTGAAAAGCCAATTTGTCATTTTCCACAAAACCTGTAGTTCCCAACGTAATTTTCAAAGTAATTTCTTTTGAGCTATTGTCTGCAATGGATAAATTTGTGCCTGTGATGGCAAAAGTAATGTCATTCGCATTAATAGTAGGCGTGGCGGCGATTTGCGTAGCCCCATCAAACAGTTTGGCATTGGTGATTTTGCCTATCCAGTTCGAAACGGTATTGCCTATGCCTTGTCTAATTCTCATCTGCGTAACGTTGGTAGGTACGCCATCAGAAGTTCCTAAATCGGCAATTTTGAAAGTAAAAACACTTGCATCCGCCGTACCTATGTTTATGTTGGCAGTAGCTACTTGGGTAGTGGGGGCTTCTACTCTGGAAGTATTGTCATTGCCGCCAGAAATATTCAAAATATAGTCTTCTGTTTCTCCTTGATTATAAGTAGCACATGGGTCAGCTACTACGCCCTCAACTCTATGTCTTGAACGCACTCGCATACGAATAGCACCGCTTTGCGCAGTAAGCGGAATAGTAATAGAGCCACTAATGCCAATCTGATTACTTGCCAAATTGCTTTGGAAAAGCCTTTCTGAAGTATCAAAAGTACCATCATTGTTTACATCTACCCAAATGGCAATATTTTGAGGAAAGTAGCCACCTGTAGCACCTGTATTGAAGTTAGCGGTAAAATTATAAGTCCCTCCTTTAGCAACATTGGCACTGAGGGCATTATAAAAAGTATAGTTCGGATTACCGCAATCGGTGTTTATGTTGTTGATATTTGTAGTTCCTGTGAAAATAAAGTCGTCAATAACGGCATCGCCTACGCAAGTGAAATTATAAGCGGGGATACAATATACTAAACTTGTAGTAATGCTTTCTACATTGCTAAATTGGGCGGGAGAGTTTGTGGGCTTTATTCTATAGTAGTAAAGCGTATTGGAAGCTGCACTTACGTCTATATAGGTGGTAGTATTCGCACCTACTGCCCCGATAGCTGTAAAATTAACATTGTCTATGGAGCGTTCTATGTAGTAGCCGAGTTCGTTGGCTACGTCAGTCCAAGTGAGGCTTACGCCTGTAGCTACCATACTCAAAGGGTTTAGTACGGAAGCCGTTGGTAGTGTAGCAGCACAAGTAGCGGAAGTGTAATTTCTTGACGAAGTTGCGAACCCTTGCATACGAGCGTATTGACCTGCGGTAAATAAGTTTCCACAGTTGAAGTAATAACCCATGATGTTGCTCGTCAGAGGGGTGTAAACTTCTCCATTTGCATCAGTGATTACACCTGTATAAACGCAAGAACTGATAGAATTTCCCCCTGAACGCTCAAAAGGGTCGGCGGGCGTATCGCAAATATCATCTCCTTTGGTCGTACAGTTTGCCCCTGCCCCTCTGGTAACTAATTCTCTTTCGCTCACTGTTCCGTTGTTGCTATCTTGGAAAGTGTGCAACAAGCCAAAGTAATGCCCCATTTCATGCGGAACTGTTTTGTCGTCATTTGCTTGCGAGTTTTTTATAAATATCCTTTCGGGACCGCCAGGCAGCCAAGCATAACCACCTACAGATGTTCCTCCCGAAGTAACCGTATTAGCATAATAGATATTAATTTTGCCCGACTGAAAGTTTCCCGCAGCCACAAGCGCATCCTCACCAGAACTTACGAAATCTGCATACGTATCATTATTTACATAGTTAAAGCCACCACAGATATAAAACTGCACGTCTATACTTCTGAATTGCTTGTTGGTTTCAGCCAAGCCTTTCATTATTTCCAGCTCGCTTACGCCACCTGTACCGTCTGTTTTTCTAAGAATATAAACAGCTACAGGAAAATAAGTAGCAATTCCTTCTGTTGCTTCTAACTTGTTTTGGCTCGGCTTGAACTTGCCCAGCCTGCGGAGAAGTTCTTTTTGCTCGGCAGTAGGGGCGGGAGTTCCGCAGCTAAGGTGCTGGGCATATGCATTTTGAGAACCCCAAAAAATAAGCAAAACAAAGATGCTTATACATTTGAAAATAGTAAATTTTGAGTCCATATATTTTATTGAAATATTATTTTTAAGCCTTTTGAAAATAAACGAAGATTTATACTTGATGTTACGCTATAGCTCTGATAAAGTGTACGAAACAAACAAAAATAAGGTTTTTAAAATCAGTTTTATCCTCCAATAGTCGACATTGACTCCATAAAAGTACCCTGCGTAGTGCGCATCTGCTCTGCCTCATAGCCATCTTTTGCCCTATTCCGAAAAGCCTTGAGCAGTACTTGTGTGAGTTCTTCGTCAGTTGCTCCCTGCCTCATCAGTTTTTTGATGTCAAGCACGCCATCATCATAGAGGCAAGTTTTCAGTACGCCTTGTGCCGTAACCCTGATTCGGTTGCAAGTACCACAAAACGACCTCGTAAAAGCTGCAATTACGCCAACCGTACCTTTATAGTTTGGAATCTGATAGTTATAGGAAGTAGAGTTGGCAGCATCTATTAACTTATACATTTCTGGATAGTGCGACATGAGCAAAGCTACAATTTTTTTATGTGTCCAAAGCAGCACAGGATAATGATTCCCTTCGCCGTTAAAGGGCATTTCCTCGATGAATCTTACATCAATCGGGGCGTTTTTTGATAACTCTGCCAGAGGAATCAGGTCATCAATATTTTTGCCTTCCATCACTACAGCATTTATTTTGACTGCAATCTCATTTTTGAGCAATTCATCTAAGCAGTGCAGCACTTTGGGAAGTTCGTCCCGCCTTGTTATCTTTTTAAAATTTTCTCTGTCCAAAGTATCTATACTCAAATTTACCGATTTGATACCTATGGCTTTTAGTTCGGGAATGTGCGGTGCAGTCAGTACACCATTTGTAGTAATATGAATTTCTTTGATGCCTTCTGTTTGGCTAATCTTCCGTAGAAAAGGCATTAAATCGCGTCTGAGAAATGGCTCACCGCCCGTAATTCTGATTTTACTGATTCCGAGCTTTGCCATTACCTTCACCATTCTTTCCATTTCTTCATAAGAGAGTAATTCTTTTTTAGGCAAATAATTAATTCCTTCTTCGGGCATACAATAGAAACACCTCAAATTACAACGGTCTGTTACAGAGATTCTTAGATAGTTTATTGGTCGGGCATGATTGTCGTAAATTACCATATCGTAAAGTAGTTATGAATTATGAGTTGTGAGTTTTTTTATTACTGATTATAAATTATTTACAAAAAAAGTAAGCCCAAAAAACGAATACCACCTACTTACTTTTCGCCAAATTACACTTTTTTCTACAATCATATCGAGTTATTGCCTTAAAAATTGATAAGTTTCAAAGCGATGACTAAAAAAATAGTTCCTGTGCCAATCGGTAAGTATTCGCATGCGCCTCTACTATGTCCGCTATTTTGGGAGAGTAGCCCCCGCCCATACTTACGGCGAGCGGAATCTTGTTTTTTTTGCAGACCTCCATCACGAAGCGGTCGCGTTCCTTGCAGCCCGCCATACTCACTTTTAGTTTCCCAAGTTTGTCTGTTGCCAAAATATCTACACCTGCTTGAAAAAATGCAAACTCGGGCTGTACCTCATCTATGAGTCTGGGCAGGTTAGTTTTTAATAGTTTCAGGTAAAAGTCATCGTCTGCGCCATCAGGTAAGCCTATATCCAAGTCCGATACTTCTTTTTGAAGTGGGTAATTATTTTTTCCGTGCATACTAAAGGTAAATACATTTTTGTTGTGCTGGAAAATTTTGGCAGTACCATTCCCCTGATGTACGTCCAAATCAATGACTAATATTTTTTTAATAGATTGATATTGAAGCAAATAATTGGCGGCAACAGCTATATCATTAAGTAAGCAAAATCCTTCCCCTCTATCGGCAAAGGCATGATGAGTACCGCCCGCAATGTTCATTGCGATGCCGTATTCGAGTGCGTACAAAGCACCTTGCACGCTTCCTTGCAAGATAGTTATTTCTCTTTCTACTAATGATTTGGAGAGCGGAAAGCCCGTTTTGCGAATTTCGGAAGGTGAAAGTGCAAGATTTTTCAGCTTTTCCCAATACGCAAGCTCATGTGTTTCAAGGATTAACGAATCGGCTGCGGGTTTGGGTTCAAAGAAATTATCGGGCGTTGCTGTTCCTTCGTAGAGAAGTTGTTCGGGGATAAGCTCATATTTGAGCATGGGAAAGCGATGTTCGGCAGGAAGCGGAAGAATATAAATAGGAGCAAAAGCAATTTTTAACATTATGGGTATTATTTCGGTACAAAGTTAATTAATTTCTATTTTCTATTACTTCTTTGCAAAAAATTTAGAAATTTGTGGGAGAGGGTATTTTAAGTTTTATTATTCTTTAAAACTTAGAATAGGCTTAGAGAGTTTTATAGAAAACTATTTTTTGATTTTATTTGACTTAAACTATTCTAAAATAAAATGAATCTAAGATATTTTTTCCTAACGCTGTTTATTTTCACTACTTTACTTGCCAAAGCCCAAAACCCAAGCAATGCGATTGGTTATTATTTTGATGCACTTCGCTACACCAATACGCAGTTTGGCGGTACGGCACGTTTCCAAGGAGTTGGCGGGGCTACTACGGCACTTGGCGGCGACCCAAGCTGTGCTTTTACCAATCCTGCGGGGCTGGCTTTTATGCGAAAGTCCGAAGTAGTGATAAGTATGGGGGTAAATCTGACCAATGCAAGCAGTAAGTTTATTGATAATGCTACCCCTGCCTCAAAATTGAACTTAAATATTAATCAGCTTGGCGTAGTGTGGGCAACTGACATGGGTAGTGATGCAGACATCAGAGGCACTACCCTTGCTATTACCTATACCCGCAATAATGATTTGAATAGAAACTGGGGGTATAGCGGCATCAATAGCCAAAACAGCATTGTGAGTTCATTTTTAGCAAATTCGGGTGGCAAATATACATGGGACGAATTCAATGAATATGCCGCTACGGGGGATATTGTAGATGTGCGTGAAATGGCTTATGCTACTCGCCTGATTCTGCCCGACCTCAATGACCCGACAGGCAAACAAGACCAATACGTAACTTTTATTCCTATTCGCCCCACAGAGCAGCGAGAGGAAATTACGGAATCGGGTGCGCAAAACCAATGGAATTTAGCCTATAGCGTGAACTACAAAGACAAACTTTATATAGGTGGCGGCGTAGGTATCCCTCTGCTCAGGTTTCAACGCACCAAAGAATATACTGAAACACCTCAGGTGAATAGTCCGCTTAATACCCTGCGGCTCCGAGACCGTTTTAATCAAAATGGAGTAGGCATTAATGCTTCTTTGGGTTTCATTTTCAGACCTATAGATGCCATTAGAATTGGGGGAAGTATTATTACCCCTACTTTATACAGCGTAAACGATACTTATGATGCAGACTTGGCAGTGCGTTATAATAATTATACAATCGTAGAAGTTATTGGAGGGCAAGAGCGTCCGCTTGTGCTTACAAATCAGAGTGCAAGAACTAAACTTTTGCAAACCCAATATACTATGAGAACGCCCATGCGAATCAATGGCGGAGTTGCTATTTTTGTGGGCAAGGCGGGCTTTCTTAGTGCTGATATAGAACTTGTTGATTATTCATCTGCCAAATTTTCGAACCCGAATGCCACAGATGTAAATTTTGATAACGACAATGCTGCCATAAAACTCTATTATCGGAATGCTACTAATTTGCGTTTTGGGTCAGAGTGGCGGCTCGGCGAGTGGCGAATCAGAGGCGGCTATGCTATGTATGGCAGTGCTTTGAAAGAGGACATACCCGTAGCAGAGGGCAAAATGACTTTTATCACAGGCGGGATTGGCAAGCGAACCAAAACGTATTATATAGACCTTGTGGGAATGTTTCGCACTTCTAAAAGTAGCTATCGCCCATACGGATTGCGAGGATTGGAGCCGCTCTCCATCACAGACAATACCCGAATTACCATTAATGCTTCGCTTGGCTTTTTCTTTTGATAAATATGCAAAAAAAATGGATAATAGCAGGGGCTACAGCAGCTATGCTCGGTGTAATGATTGGGGCTTTTGGGGCGCATGCTCTTCGCCCTATTTTGGAGAAAAACGGAAGATTAGAAACATTTGAAACGGCAGTAAGATACCATTTCTACCATGCTTTTGGCTTGCTCATCATTGGTATTTTGTCAAATTATCTGCAAAGCAAGTGGCTTAATTGGGCAGGGAACGCGATGCTTGCAGGAATGATTATTTTTTCTGCTTCTCTTTATCTACTGTGCCTAACAAACATTGCCATTTTGGGAGCAATTACTCCCATAGGTGGCGTAGGAATGATAGCAGGTTGGCTATTTATAGCATTGGCAGCGAGGCAACAGAAAGAACAGCCGTGAGCAAAATTTTGAAAGATTGCCAATACTTTTCAATTTTTAGAAATAATTACCTAATTTTGCACCCAAATTTTAAAAATAAGAATTCAAAATGGTAGAAACATATATTCCTTACAAAGTTAAGGACATAAAACTTGCCGAGTGGGGCAGAAAAGAAATGAGATTGGCAGAAGCTGAAATGCCAGGATTGATGTCATTACGCGCGGAGTACGGTGCTTCTCAGCCTTTGAAAGGTGCGCGTATTGCGGGTTGCTTGCACATGACTATCCAAACTGCAGTGCTGATAGAAACTTTGATAGCACTCGGTGCGGAAGTTACTTGGTCATCTTGCAATATATTTTCTACCCAAGACCACGCAGCAGCAGCTATTGCCGCTACAGGTGCGGCGGTGTATGCGTGGAAAGGCATGACAGAAGAAGAGTTTGATTGGTGCATCGAGCAAACATTATTCTTTGGCGAAGACCAAAAGCCTTTGAATATGATATTGGACGATGGCGGCGATTTGACGAACATGGTCTTAGACCGCTACCCCGAACTCATTGCGGGTATTGGTGGGATTTCCGAAGAAACTACTACGGGCGTTCACCGATTGTACGAGAGAATGAAAAAAGGCAAATTGCCACTTCCTGCCATCAATATCAATGATTCCGTTACGAAGTCTAAATTTGATAACAAATACGGTTGCAAGGAATCCTGTGTTGATGCTATTCGCAGGGCTACTGACGTGATGATTGCGGGCAAAGTCGCTATTGTAGCGGGCTATGGTGATGTGGGCAAAGGCTCTGCCGCTTCGCTAAGAGGCGCAGGTGCAAGGGTAATTATCACCGAAATAGACCCTATATGTGCGTTGCAAGCAGCTATGGACGGCTACCAAGTGCAGAAAATGGAAAATGCCATCAAAAATGCAGATATTATCGTTACTGCTACAGGAAACTTAGGCATCGTAAACGAAAAAATATTCCGCATGGCAAAAGACAAAACTATTTTCTGTAATATCGGACACTTCGATACAGAGATAGACATGGCTTGGATTAACAAAAACTATGGGCATACAAAGCAAGAAATTAAGCCACAAGTAGATTTGTACAACATAGATGGCAAAGACGTTATCGTGTTGGCAGAGGGCAGATTGGTAAACTTAGGCTGTGCAATGGGGCATCCTTCCTTCGTTATGTCAAATTCTTTTACCAACCAAGTATTGGCGCAAATAGAACTTTGGCTTAACAAAGGCAAATACGAAAATAAAGTATATATGCTACCAAAACATTTGGATGAGAAAGTCGCAAGATTGCACTTGGCAAAAATAGGTGTGGAATTAGAAGAACTTTCTACTGAGCAAGCCGAATACATTGGCGTGGAGCAGAAAGGTCCTTTCAAGCCTGATTATTATAGGTATTAGTATATGTTTTTACGCTGTCAAGGTCTGGCGACCTTTGACAGCGTAAAATAAAATTAAATTTTCATCATCCAGCCTCTTGTATCTTCTATCCTTCCATACTTGAGGTTTTCCATTTCCTGATAAATCTTATTGGAAAAAGTGCGACCTTCTATAGCAGGCAAATCGTAGCGTATTCCCTCGTACCCTATTTGGCTGATGTGGGCAATCGTTGCGGCTGTACCCGCCCCGAACGCCTCTTGCAAAGAGCCATCTTTGATAGCCCCTATCAATTCACTAATTGCTAATTTTCTCTCCTCTATAGGCATTCCCATGTCCTTTGCCATTTGGAGAACACTTTTGCGAGTAATTCCATCTAAGATGCTATCTCCTGTGCTTGCCGTCACTAACTTATTATTAATAACAAACATCAGATTCATGGAGCCAGCTTCCTCTACATATTTATGCTCTTTGCCGTCAGTCCAGATAAGTTGGTCATACCCTTCTTCGATAGCAAGTTGCGTAGGAAGCATAGATGCGGCATAGTTACCCGCCGTTTTTGCATAGCCGATACCACCTTCTACTGCTCTTGTGAAATGTGTTTCTACTTTCACCTTTACGGGCTTATTGTAGTACGCACCTACAGGGCAACACATGATGATGAAACGATAGGTTTGCGAAGGCTGCAAACCGACAAACTCATCAGTAGCAAATAGCAAAGGTCTGATATATAAAGAACTACCCTGAGTAGTAGGCACCCAAGCCTTGTCTGTAGAAAGTAATTCTTGCAGCCCTCCCAAAAATATTTCTTCTGGAACTTCGGGCATATACATTCTCACCGCAGATTTATTCATACGCCTTGCATTTTGCTCTGGGCGAAAAACTAATACCTCACCACTTGCAGTTTTATAGGCTTTCATGCCCTCGAAAATTGTCTGTCCGTAGTGCAACGTTAGATTAGCAGGGCTAATACTCATGTTAGCAAAAGGGGCAACACGCAAATCTTTCCACTCTTGTCCGTCATAATCGGCAACAAACATGTGGTCTGTCATTATCTTGCCAAAAGGCAAATGATTAAAATCTACTTCCGAAAGGCGCGACTTGGCAACCCGCTCAAAGGAGATATCTAAAGCTAAATCAGTAGTCATCATATTGACAAAAGGTTATTGTTTAAAGTTCAGCATCTGATATTGAACATTCAATATTTAAAAGTCTAAGGTTCAATGGCTAAAATAATTGATACATGAGTGCGCCAAATTACGTAATTTTGAAGTACAATTCAAAAAATAAGACAAATGATTAATAAGAATATTTAGCATTTTTTTTGAGCAAGTATGAAGTGCGAAAAAAATGTTTTAAAATTTTGTGATGAAAATAAATTTACATAAATTTGTATCGACTAAATTAGAAAAACTTATTTCTTTTAAAAGAGGTTTCCTTGTAACCTCACATATTTACTAACTTCCTTATTCCGAGAGAACCATAAAACCTACTGCATGAATTGATTGTACGCATTGTGAATAATAAAGTATATTGGAGGTTGATTATGATTTGCGAAGAGCAAGTCTTTTTTGCATTGTATTTTGTTTTCCAAATTCACAGTAATAAATTCATTAAATAGACTTGTAAATATTATTTTCATGTTTTCTCAAAGTAAACTTATGCGTTTAACTCCTTTTCTTTCTTTTCTTCTAACTATTTTTGCTTTTGCTATCATAGGAGAGGCAAATGCTCAGTTTCTTGGACAAGATACTGCTCGTAGGGTTATTTCTACTGCTGTACCTTTTCTGACCATCACTCCTGATGCTCGTGCGGCGGGTATGGGTGATGCAGGCGTTGCTGTAACCACAGATGCCAATGCTACTTATTGGAATCCAGCGAAACTTGCTTTCATGGAAAAGACGATGGGTGCTTCAGTGTCTTTTAGCCCATGGCTACAAAAATTAGTCAATGATATGTCAATCGCCTATCTATCAGGATACTACAAAATAAGTAAGCAGGAAGCAGTAGCTGTTTCCATGCGATATTTCAACTTGGGGAGCATCCAATTCACCAATGCAAACGGGCAGCCCTTGCAGGACTTTAACCCCAGAGAAATGGCATTAGCAGGTACTTACTCACGCAAGCTATCCAATTCTTTCAGCATGGCACTGACGGCTCGTTATATCTACTCTAACTTAGCAGGGAACATAAGCAATGCAGGAACAAACGTAAATGCACAGCCTGGTAATACCGTGGGCGTGGATATTGCTGCTTATTATGAAAAAAAGAAAATTATTGGTACGGTGCCTACTACCATCGCTTTTGGGGCAACAATTACGAATATTGGTGGGAAAATGACCTATAATAACCCCGCAACAGCCGACTTTATCCCGACTACGCTACGCATAGGTACGGGCATTACGGCAGAAATAGACGAGTATAACAAAATCATATTTGCCCTTGACGTGAGCAAACTCATGGTGCCTACTCCGCCAATCCGAAACGGGCAAGGCACTATCCTTCAGGGCAAAGACCCCAATCGTACCATTCTTTCTGCTATGTTTGGCTCTTTTAATGATGCCCCTAATGGCATAAGCGAAGAACTACAAGAGCTAATTTATTCCGTAGGCATGGAATATTGGTACAAAGATTTGATAGCCCTCCGAGGTGGATATTTTAATGAAAACAAAATTAAGGGGAATAGAAAATACTTCACGTTGGGAATGGGTATTCGATACCAAAAATTTGGGATAGACTTCGCCTACATGATGCCTACTTCCCAAAATCACCCTTTGGCAGACATCATGCGTTTTACATTACTGTTTGATTTTGCCAAAAGCAAGCAAGAAAAGTCAGTAGACGACTCCCCTACAAACGTACAATAAAGCTAATTCTTGAAAGAAAATAATACAAAATGCCCTACATTCTTTTGATGTTCGGCATTTTTTTATTCTGAAAAATTATATTTGTACGCTTTTACCTAAAGATGGTCAAAAAAAGCCATTTGCCGCTAATAGTATCTTTGCTTTTATGCGACCATTTTATCATAAGGTAATGACTCTTCGCCGAAAGATGAAGATATATTTAAGCCAATTATTTAAAACTATTTTTAAAATAATTTTCTATGAATCAAATACTTACAGAAAACACATATACAGACTCAATAGCTGAAATACGCAACGACTGGACGAGAGAAGAAATTAGCCAGATTTTCAATTCACCAATTTTAGACCTAATCTATAGGGCAGCAACCGTACATCGCCAATTTAATGACCCACAAGAGGTTCAGGTCTGTACGCTTTTATCTGTAAAAACAGGTGGCTGTCCCGAAGACTGTGCCTACTGCCCGCAAGCAGCACGCTATCATACAGAAGTAAAGGCACACAAACTCCTTTCTGTGAAAGAAGTATTGGCAAAAGCAGAAGATGCCTTGCAGGGTGGAAGCACACGCTTTTGCATGGGTGCAGCATGGAGAGAAGTACGTGATAATAAGGACTTTGACAATGTGATAGAGATGGTAAAAGGAGTAGCACAGATGGGATTGGAAGTATGCTGTACTTTGGGCATGCTTACGCCGCACCAAGCATCGCGCCTCAAAGAAGCGGGACTGTATGCCTACAATCATAACTTAGATACAAGCGAGGAGTTTTATGACGAAATTATCACTACCCGCAGTTATGGAGATAGAATAGAAACACTTGAAAATGTGAGAAATGCAAAAATTTCCGTCTGTTCAGGTGGTATTATTGGTATGGGAGAAACCATGAATGATAGAATTGGAATGTTACATACGCTATCTACTTTGCCCGAACACCCCGAATCTGTGCCTGTAAATGCCCTTGTGCCTGTAGAAGGAACGCCACTCGAAGACCAAGAACGAGTATCTGTTTGGGAAATGGTAAGAATGATAGCTACAGCCCGAATCATCATGCCCAAAGCAATGGTCAGACTTTCGGCGGGTAGGGTAAAAATGAACATGGAGGAGCAGGCACTTTGCTTTTTGGCAGGGGCAAACTCTATTTTTGCTGGTGATAAGCTACTTACTACACCAAATCCTGAATACAATGTAGACAAGCAGATGTTTCAGATATTGAACCTAAAACCGAGAAAAGCATACAAGCAAGCCATGCCCAGTTGCTAAAGTTTTGAATCGCTTAGATTAACTTTTTGAAGAGAAATGATAAAAAAATTTAGACAAAAAAAACGAGTTGTCATTTTTATCATTATATTGCATGATATTAAGCATAGAATGTTATACTTTTAAAACATTCTATCTACAGACGAATAGTTCTTTCAAAGATATACTATAGCCCCGATATTTGTAATCGGAAAATTCGGAACAATTAAACAATGGATGACAACACACCTGATATAGAAATCACAGAATTGCGAAGACTTACGCAAGTGATAAAGGATAAGTATGATTATGAGTTTAAAGATTACGCAATGTCCTCTTTTAAGCGTAGAATTAAGCGAGTATTAGATTTATACAAATTCAAAAATGTAGAAAAATTAGTCAATGTCTTAGAAAATAATCCAGACTTTTTTGATGAGTTTGTTTCTGAGATTACGGTAAACGTAACAGAGATGTTCCGCGACCCTACTTTTTGGAAAGTATTGAAGGAGCAAATCATTCCTAATATCTTGCTAAACCACAATAAAATAACAATATGGCATGCGGGCTGCTCCTCTGGCGAGGAAGTAGTTACGATGTGTGCTGTCTTAGACGAAATGAGTGCCTTAGATAAGGCTAAAATCATAGCAACAGACATAGATACAGCAATTATCAGCAAGGCAAAAAATGCTACTTACTCTATGAAAAATATGGAAGTAAATAGCAAAAACTACGCAAAATACCAAGGAAGCCGTAGTCTGGAATATTATTACAAAGAGGTAGGTAGCGAAGCAGTAATCCATAAATCCCTTTTGGAAAATGTTTCCTATCGCAAACACGACTTAGTGCAAGGAACTATTTTTTCTAAATTTGACCTTGTTTTGTGTCGAAATGTAATGATATACTTCAATCAGACATTACAAAACAATGTTTTAAATAAGCTCCATGAAAGTTTGTTCAAGTACGGATATTTAGCCATTGGCTCCAAAGAATCATTGATTTGGTGCGAAATAGCCAACAAGTTTATAGTCGTAAATAATGAAGAAAAGGTTTATAAAAAAATAAAAGATTAAAAAAACTGCACTCATTACCAATGAGATACCATTTAACCAACAAATACAAGGCTGTAGTAATAGGAGGTTCTGCGGGCAGTTTTCAAGGGATTACCCAAATTTTGTCGAGTATTCCCAAAGATTTTCCTCTGCCTATGTTTCTGTGCTTGCATAGGCTGAAGCATGTAAGAAATGGCTTTGTAGAGGCATTATCTATCAAAAGTAATAAACCCGTAGTAGAGCCTTTTGATAAAGAAAGTATCAAGAAGGGAGGCGTTTATTTAGCACCTGCTAACTATCACCTATGCTTAGAGTTGGGCAATACTTGCTCTCTTTCTACAGAAGAATTAGTAAATAACTCTCGCCCAGCTATAGACTTGACTTTTGAAAGTGCTTCTTACCTTTATAGGGAGAAGTTGGTTGGTATATTGCTTTCAGGAGCTAACAAAGACGGTGCTTATGGTATGATGAAAATAAAAGAAAGAAATGGATTAACAGTGGTACAAGACCCCAATGATAGCATGATTAATGCTATGCCTAATGCAGCATTAGCAGCTACAAAAATAGACCACATACTAACTGTCAATGAGATAGTTAGCTTCTTATTGGAATTAGATAAAGTGTGTAAAGGCTTATAAAGTTTTTTAAAGAGAATACAATGAAAAATCTATACAGACCATTCAGCATATTATTCATTGTTTTGTTTATCGCAGGAATTTTTTTCCTCATTTACTATATCTTTTTTTCTATGCCTGCCGAGCTTAAAGAAGTGCTTGGCATTAGAGAGGCGGCAGAAACGGAAAAAATTACTTCTATTAGTATTAAGTTGCTTTTACTTGTAGGGGCGGAGTTAGCCATAGGTTTATTCGTTTTTATTTTGCTATCAGTACAGAATAAGGATACCAATGAGAATATTATGTATGTAGAGAAATATGTGCAGAAGCAAGAAAAAAGCATAGAAACAAATATTTCCGAGCAAAATTCGTATGGTGAAAAAGCAGCATTGCTCATACAGCACATTACTCAGCTAAATAGACCATTCAAGGACAAAATGAAGGCATTGCTTGATGGCTTGTGCAAAGAGTTAGAAGCCTCAGTTGGTGCATCTTTCATTACAGTTAGGATAGAAGACAAAAGATATATAGAGTTTGTGGCGGGCTATGCCTACCATCTTCCTGATAGCCAACTGCTCAGGTTTGAATTTGGAGAAGGGCTGGCAGGGCAGGTAGCAAAGAGTGGCAAGGCTATTTGCATCAACGACGTGCCACAAGATTATATCACAGTAATATCGGGACTTGGCAAAGCAACCCCTAAGTATATGATGGTTTTGCCAATCATTACAGGTCAAAGCGTAATGGGAGTCATAGAAATAGCTTCTTTTAATTTGTTAGGAGAGGAAGAGCTTAATTTTGCAAAGCAAGTAGTAGAAGGGATAGGCTAAATTGTATTTTTAATCGAAATGTAAGTTTTATATTCATTCTTTATTGGATTTTAATAAACTACTTACTAATTTTACTAAAATGAAATAGATATTTCAAATTCCCCTCGCTAATAGCATTAATTACTATTACTAACTATCATAATATCAGTTAGTTTGAATTTAATTAACACATTACTTACTTATGTTCAATGAAATCAAAATAGGCAGTAAAATTACCTCGCTATTATTAGCAGTAGTGATATCGTCTGTTTTCGCCATCAGTTTTCTTTCCTATCGTCTTAGCAAAGACTCGATAGAGGAACGCTATTGGGAGAGCATGCAGGTAATGAGTAGCTTAAAAGCAAGTCAATTAGAGTCTATTTTTCAACAATTAGAATATAATCTAAGCCTAATTCAAGAAAGCGGCAGGGTGATAGAAAGTATAGAGTTGGCAAACAAGACAACAAGTGCTGATAGTGCCTATCTGTCTATAGCAAGGCGTTTAGATAATTATTTGTATCCGATTCAGGAGATATACCAATACAAAAATATCCTTTTAGTGGACGGAGAAGGGCGAGTAATTTATAGGACTAATAAAGAACAAACTGATTTATTGGAAGGAGAATTATTAGAAGAATACGATCAAATCCGTACTAATGCAAGCAAAGGTATATACTATGGCAATTTGAACTTGTATAAAAATCAGGACAAGAGAGCATATATGAATGTAGCTGCGCCAATATATACCAATGAAAATCAATTAATTGGCTATGTAGTTACTGAGTTTAATATGGATAAAATTTACGAAATAGCCAGCGATAGCACAGGATTAAAAAGGACAGGCGAGATTATATTGTGTAAGTTAGTGGATAACAAAATTGAATTTTTGAATAAGCCACGTAATTCTTCGTATTCTTTGCTTACCTACAGCGTATTAGTAGATGATGAAAACTCCGAATCACTTCAAAAGGCAGTGAAAAAAGTAGCGGGGTACGGATTTACAAAAGACTACAGAGATAAAGTTACGCTTTCCAATTGGAAATACCTGCCCACGGTAGGGTGGGGATTGGTAGTAAAAATTGATAAAGAGGAAATAAATAAAGACCTTAATTACTTGGTCATTGCCTTTATCCTATCAGGTTGCTTGATTATTATTGTTTCATTTACTGTATCTTACATCTTTTCCAAAATACTCATTAAGCCGCTTATTTCCCTGCGGAATACCCTCAATGTAGTTTCAAAAGGTATTTTGCCCGAAACAGTCAATCGGGAGAGCAATGATGAAATTGGCGAGATGGCTATAGCTACTTTAGGTTTAGTAAATGCACTGAAAAGAACTGCAAACTTTGCCCATAGGATTGGTGAAGGTAATTACGATGCAGACTTCAAACCTATGAGCGAGGTGGATACTTTGGGTACAGCCCTAATAAATATGTGTGATAGTATCCAAACGGCAGAGAAAAAAGATAATGAAAGAAATTGGATTATATCTGGAGTTGCTGAAATAGGGCAGATACTTCGTTCTCATAATAACATAGACGAGCTTGGCGATGCTGTAGTTGCCTACATTACCGAAGCTATCAAAGCCATACAAGGAGGGTTTTATGTGGTAGATGAATCGCAAGAGGGAGTCCCAATGATAGAAATGAGAGCCAGCTATGCTTATAAAAAGAAAAAGTACATCAAATCGAAATTTCGCTTTGCCGAAGGCTTAGTTGGGCAAGCAGCAATAGAGCAAGGTACGATTCTCCGTATAGAAATCCCAGACGATTATGTAACCATCACCTCTGGCTTGCTCGGAGATAAGAAACCGAAATGCCTACTCATTGTTCCACTGATTATCGATGATATTGTACACGGGGTGCTGGAGTTTGCGGGCTTTGAACGGTTCAATACCGTCCAAATCAAATTCGTAGAAGAAATTAGCGTGAGTATAGCTCGTACTATTTCTAATATAAAAGTGAATGAACGTACAGTTATGCTCTTGCAAGAGTCTCAGCAAATGAGCGAGGAGTTACAGCTACAGCAAGAAGTACTCCGCCAAAACGCAGAGGAAATGGAAGCTACCCAAGAAGAGCTGCGAAGAACCAATACTCGCTTAGAAGACCAAATATTAGAGGTAAAAAGAACACAGAAGACGATGCAAGTATTACTTGAAAATGCTTCTGAGGTAATCACTATATATGAAAGTAATGGGAAAGCACGCTACATAAGCCCCTCAGTAGAACCAATTTTAGGCTATTCTTCCGAGGAAATGATAGGTGTAAATGACATCATACACGTACATCCAAATAGTGTGGAAGTCTATCAGAATATGTTTGACCAACTGCTCGAATTTCCAGAAAATCAAGTTACTGTTCAGTATGAATATAGAAAGAAAAACGGCGAAACAATTTGGTTAGAAGCTACAGGTAACAACTTACTTTCTGACCCCGCTATTGGCGGTATTGTTATTAACTCTCGCGATATTACCGAGCGAAGAAGGGCAGAAAGAGAATCTCGTATGCGTGGACAGATGCAGTCTTTGTCTGAAAATTCGCCCGATTTGATTACACGCATTAATACCGAAGGCACTGTTTATTATATAAACCCTGTCATTAAAAACTTGACGGGCTTGCTACCTGAGGTCTTTTTAGGAAAAACAATTGATGACACAGACCTAAATTCTGCAATAGTTGTTAATTGGACTTCCATTATAAAACAAATAGTAGAGAGCAAGACCAAATCAAAGATAGAAATGGATTTCCCCTCTATTTATGGGAATCGTACCATGCAGGTAAATGCCATTCCAGAGTATAATGAGAAAAAAGAATTAGAGTCTGTACTGATAGTATCTAACGACATTACAGAACGGAAGGAAGCAGAATTAGAGATACTAAATATCAATAAGAAAATTACTGAAAGCATTAACTATGCAAAAAGAATCCAGAGCGCAATAATTCCCGATACAAAAATACTACAGGGGGCGCTTAATGACGCTTTTGTATATTATAGACCAAGAGATGTAGTAAGCGGTGATTTCCCTTGGTTTGTCCAGCGAGATAATAATGTCTATGTAGCAGTAGTAGATTGCACAGGGCATGGCGTTCCGGGCGCACTGATTTCTCTTATAGGTTATTTTATTTTGAATGACATTACAAACAAATATGACGATTGCAGCACAGGAGAAATGCTGAATTTATTAGACCAAGGTGTTACAAAAACTTTGAGGCAGGAAGATTCTGAATCTTCTACGAGAGATGGGATGGATATTGCGCTCTGTAAAATAAATTTAGATACTTGCGAGTTGGAGTACTCAGGCGCGCATAGACCACTCTATTTTGTGCAGAATGAAGAAATTACAGAGATAAAAGGAGATAGATTCCCAATTGGTGGTGGGCAACACAAAAAAAGAACTAACTTTACAACTACCAAAATCAAGTTTAAGCCTTCAGACCAAGTATATATGTTTTCTGATGGATTACCCGACCAGTTTGGAGGCGCAAGCGATAATCTAATGAAGTATTCTCCAAGAAAATTGCGAGACCTCATTTTAGATAATCAGGGAGTAAATATGTCAGAAATGCACCAAATTGTAGATGATTCTTTTGAGACATGGAGGAGTAATCGCAAGCAGACAGATGACGTTTTATTGATTGGGATTAAATTTTGATGAATAGATTTTTTTTTATCGGAAAAAGTTTTCTAAATTAACCCCCGAATTGCATATATTTGTAAAATCAAACAATTGTATGCAGTTTTTTCGGTAGCAAACACATTGATTATATGAAATATATCTATGACTTGCATAAGATTATGCTCAATCAGAATCTGATTTTGGTTTACGAAGGAGAATTTACTCAAGAGATAACCAAGTCAGTATTAGCGATGGCTGAACGCAATATGGATTCCTTTGGCGAAGAAGGAGCCGTAAAGCGCAAGGTCTTCAACATCATGGTTGAGTGTTTGCAAAACATTACCAAGCATGCCGTAAGCCATGAAGAAGATTCTTATGGAAAGAATAGTGCTATTTTTATGATAGGAAAGCACCAAGACGAGTACATCATCACCTCTGGCAACTCTATTCTGAATGAAGATGTAGAAGGCATGATAAAGAGACTTGAAAATATTAATTCTCTTGACAAAGAGGGATTAAAAGAGTTGTACAAAGGAATCATTAAAAGACCCGAAGGGCTTTCTCCGAAAGGAGGTGCAGGGCTTGGTTTTGTAGATATGGCTCGCAAGTCAGGCAACAAATTAGGATTTGATTTTGAAAGAATTAATGATAAATTGACTTTCTTTGCACTGAAGACTGTGATTTCAAGGCAAATTAGCAAAGATGTCTAAACTCTTTCAAATAGAATATAATAAAAATTACCCAAATAATTACTTTACAAACACGAAATAACCTAAAACTCAACATACATTAATTAATACAATGTTAGAAGCAATCTATCTCGACGGCACTGAGGACACGCCAAAAATTGTTTTAGATAAGGGAAATAATCTTTTCGAGATTTCTGGTCGTTCCTTACCAGAAGATGCGGCAGAGTTCTATCAACCCATATTGGATTGGCTTGATAAGTATCAAGGTCAAGAGAATTCGAAGACCAACTTTATGTTTAAATTAGAGTATTTCAATACGGCTTCCTCTAAGCTCATTCTTGATATTCTTTCTAAATTGGAAGAAATCGAGGCTGCTTCGGTTACGTGGTATTACCATGAAGACGACGAAGATATGGAAGAAGCAGGAGAAGAATTCTCTGAATTGGTAGACATACCGTTTGATTTTAAAACTTACTAAGACGATTCATGCCTTATAAACTTATGAGGCATGAATCGTTTTTTGGTTAGATAAAGAATAAAGCAATATTTGCTAATAGCTTATATTGGATTATTTTCTTTTGCCTAATTTTTTCCTTGTATATTTACTCCAAAAATAGCGCGTACTTATACGTATTAAATAATCTTATTATATTCATCTGAAGCCAAAAACTCTTACAGATGTTTTTATTGACTTAACCTCTATGAGTGAAGAGATACTTAAAGCCTTAACGCAACTTTTTGCCATTATATCTAAGCAAGATAGTGGTACTTCTTCTATTGAAAGAGATTTTGTAATTGGTTTTTATGAGCAAGAACTTGCTAAAGAGATGGTGCCTGAGTATATTTCTCTTTATGATAAGTACTCGGAGTTTGGTGTGTTTGATGACGGGAATGAAGCAGATGTTACAAAAGCAAAACAGAAAGCTACTCGTGTAAATGAAGCAGTAAAGGTACTCTCCATAGGTAGGAAAATAAATAAGACGCTCACACAGAAGCAGAAAGTAATTGTGCTTTTTAAAATTTTGGAGATGGTTGCATCAGACCAAAGTTTTACAGCACAAAAAATGGAAATTATACGTACTGTCGCAGAGTTTTTCAAAGTACCTAAGAATGAATATAAACTTATTGAGAGTTTTGTAGTGGAGTCTCATTCTTCGGCAGCGGCTCTCGATTCGGAGGATATTCTTATCTTTGACGACGAAAAACCTGACGGTGATAGCAAAAAGAAATATATCGATTCGGGAGATCTTGATGGAGAAATTATCTTTATAAGGGTAAAGAGTGTAGATTTGTATTTCACGCGCTATACAGGCAATGACGATATATTCTTAAATGGTATTTTGGCAAAAAAGAATGCTATTTATCTTTATTCGCATGGTAGCATTTTCAAAACCCCTAAGGGTAAACCACTCTATTATAGTGACCTCATCAATCAGTTTACCGAAGATTCCCAACTTCAAAGAATTTCCTTTAATGTAATAGGCTTAGAGTTCAAGTTCCCTAACGGGGTGATAGGCTTGCGAGATGTGAATCTTTCAGAAAATAGGGGAAAATTAGTAGGTATCATGGGGTCAAGCGGGGCAGGGAAAACCACGCTACTCAACTCTTTGGCGGGCTTAACAGCTCCTTCTGACGGAAAGGTGCTTATCAACGGATTTAACCTACACGACGAAGAAGAAAAGAAAAATTTAGAGGGCATCATTGGCTACATAGCCCAAGACGACTTGCTGATAGAGGAATTGACAGTTTTCCAAAATCTGTATTATAATGCTAAGCTTTGTTTTAAGCACCTTAATAATGCGGAAATTGAAAATAAGGTCAATGCAGTATTGAGTAGCTTAGGATTAGATAGAATCAAAGATATTATAGTTGGTAATGCACTAAATAAAAAAATAAGTGGCGGTCAGAGAAAGCGTTTGAATATAGCACTTGAGCTAATTCGCGAGCCTGCAATCCTATTTGTTGATGAGCCTACTTCTGGCTTGTCTTCTCGTGATTCCGAAAACGTAATAGACTTGCTCAAAGAACTTTCCTTAAAAGGCAAACTCATATTTGTCGTTATTCACCAACCTTCGTTGGACATTTACAAAATGTTTGATGAAATGTTTATCTTGGATACGGGCGGTTATCCTATTTACTATGGAAACCCGCTTGAGGGCATTACTTATTTCAAGAAAGTGGTACGCCAAATGGGAAATGAGCAGGGTACGCCCGAGCAGATGTTCAATATTATAGAAGCGCAAGTAGTTGACGAGTACGGAGAATATACGAACAAGCGAAAAATTACGCCTGTGGAATGGCATAAAATGTACTTAGAGAACTTTGAAATAAAGAAAGTCGAAGACATTAAAGAGAAGCCCGCTAAGACACTGAATATTCCATCAAAAATAATTCAGACACTTATTTTTGCAACAAGAGATGCGCTCTCTAAACTCAATGATACCCAATATATGGTGGTCAATCTCTTAGAAGCACCAGCATTGGCACTCCTGATGTCTGTAATTATCCGTTATAAGAACTCTACCACTACTGATGATTATGTGTATAGATATAATGATAATGTTCCTGCTTACATATTGATTTGTATCATCATTTCTTTATTCATGGGACTTACAGTAAGTGCGGAGGAAATTATTAGAGATAGAAAAATTCTCAAACGAGAGTCTTTTCTCAATCTCAGCAGATCCAGCTACCTAATTTCTAAACTGTTGATATTATTTTCTCTGTCTGCCATTCAGACTTATTCATTCGTATTAATAGGCAATTGGATATTGGATATTGAAGGCATGAACTTTGCCTATTTTTTGGTACTTTTCTCTGTTTCTTGTTTTGCCAATTTGCTTGGTCTCAATATTTCTTCTGCTTTTACCTCTGCTATCACAGTTTATGTACTTATTCCATTACTCCTGATTCCTCAGATGATATTGAGTGGAGGTATTTTTAGTTTTGATAAACTCAATAATGCAGTAGTAGAAAAAGGCAAAGTACCTTACATCGCCGATATTTGGGTTTCTCGCTGGGCTTATGAAGCGTTGTGCGTAGAGCAGTATAGGCATAATGACTATGGTAAGATCATGTATGAAATAGAAAAAGCAAAAAGCGTTTCTAATTTTAAAACCTCTGCATGGTATGACCAAATGGAAAAAGCTGTAAATTACTGTATCACTTATAGTAAGGAAAAAAATGATAGCTCCCAAAGACTACTCGAAGATAATCTGATGCTTCTGAAAAATGAATTGACAAGCGAGAGCAGTCATAAGTATTTTTCAGACCGATTCAATAAAATAAAAACAAAAAATTTGCTAACTTCTAAGAATTTTAACGAAAGTGTTGCCGAAGAAGTTCGAGCGGCTCTTGAGTATATCAGAGGTTATTATAGCAATATGCAGAGGATTGCTATGGAAAGTAATGACTCACTTATATTTGCTTTGCAAGAAAATAAAAAAAATGCTATAAATCTCAACCAACTCCAAGACCAATATTTTAATGAATATTTGGCGGAATTTGTAAAAAATATCAACGTTAAGGATCGTTCTGTTATCTCTAATCATAAGATTATTCAACAGATAGACCCTATCTTCCATCTGCCTGTCAATATAAGTAGTGCAATAGATTATCGCGCTCATTTCTTTGCTCCTTCAAAGCATTTTATGGGTAAATATTATTATACCTATAATTTTAATATTATTGTAATTTGGTGTATGACTATATTGCTCTATATCACTTTGTATTTTGATTTGCTCGCCAAATTATTGAATAAATTAGGAGAAATTAAAATTAATTTGGGTATTACTGCTGCCCTGAAACGTGTTTTTGCAAAGATAAAACTACCTAAAAAGAAAAAAGATACAGAAACAAAAAAGACAAAGAAAGCAGATAAAAATATCGAAAAGAGCGTTGATAAAAACAAAGAATCCGATAAAGGAGAAGTAGAAGCCTCTGAATAGGGAAGTTTTTTTTTTTTGGCTTTTTTTTTGATACTTTTTTGTTAAACTTATATTATTGTCAGCATTTTTTTACAAATTTGTATTTCTAAACGGTGTAACATCTTAAATGATTGCCTTTTAACATTATGAAAAAACTGTATTTCATGTTTATTTTAGCATTATTGTTAGGTTGTGGAAACAATAACGCATCGACTGAGGAGGTGAGTGAGGTAGTTACTGAGGAAACAGCAGCTACTACAGCCCAAGTTTCAGATGATATTATCTCTGATATTTTGCAAGCTATTCCATCACCTCTGGAAATTTCTTTTCTAATCAAAGAAGTAGGAACAAAATATAATTCTACTAATCTGAATAGCATTGATTTGGTAAGTAATTACAATACAAGTTATCAGCAAGCACTCAATTTGGGTACCTATGCTACTGATTTGGGATATGCGAACCTTTATGGTAAGAACCAAGATGTATTGAGTTTCTTGAATTGTGTGAAAAAATTGGCTGATAATCTTAATATCGGTCAGTTCTTTGACTATGAAACAATCAGGCAGTTAGCCTCCAATAGCGGCAATGTAGATGCCTTATTGCAGCTTACTCAGCAAAACTTTGAGAAGATAAACTATCATCTCAGAGAAAAGAAGCAAGAAAACTTAAGTATCTTGATTTTGACAGGCGGTTGGGTAGAAGCTATTTACCTCACTTCTTTGGTGCATCAGGAAACTAAGAACAAGCAACTCAAAGAAAAAATTGGGGAGCAAAAAGTAGTGTTAGAGCAAATACTAATGGTTTTAGAAATTTATAAAACCAAGCCTAACTTTAGCACACTTATTAATGATTTGAAAGAACTGCAAAAAGTTTACAACGGCGTAGAGATGAAAACCATTGTGGGTAAGACGAGAACCGTAGAAAAGAACGGGGAACTAATCGTAGAAACAGAAACCCAAACAGTGGTAAATATTTCAGATGACGATGTTCAAAAGATTACCAGTTTAGTTAAATCAATTAGGAATAAAATTGTTAAATAATAACAGCTAATCATAACCTAAATGAATATGAAAAATATTGTTTTCGTATCCCTTATTGCAGTTTTATCTGTCGTGGCTTCTTCTAATGCTTTTGCTCAATGTGATTCAGAATCATTCAGCAACAAGGCACTCAAAGCATTGCAGCCGGGATTTACTTTTGTAAAAAGCTACAAGATTGATGGGAAAAACGGTGTGCGTAAAAATATCGAATATACTTGTGTTTTCAGCAAAGATACAAGTTATATGATACGCATGGAAGGCAAAGACGGAGGTCCTAATGGTATTGTAGCAGTTCTGTACGATTCAAATCGTCAGGAATTGGCAACAAGCTATGTGAACAACCGATTTTTTCCGGGCTGGACTTACAAATGCAAAGCAACAGGGATTTATTATCTGAATTTTACTTTCAAAGAATCGCAAGCCTACTGCGGAGCAGCAGTGCTTGGTTTCAGGAGGTAAGTTTTTAATTGGTCATAAAAAAAGCAGAAAGAGAGTTTTATTCTTTCTGCTTTTTTGTGCCTAAGCACGTATTGCTTAATGAAGTCTATGCGTGCTTATTATGGTAAATCTTTATGTTATGTCCTCCCTTACATCGTAACCAGCCAAACTGGGTAGAAATTTCTCTCACCAACGTTTGGGAGTAGCTGGTGCTATGCCTTTTTTAAGCGTTCATACCCCTCTTTGAGTATATCATAGTCTAAACTTTTATCAGCTAAGATCTTTTTTAGTCGTGCATTTTCTGCTTCTAAGTCCCGCATACGCTTGATTTCTTCGCTCTCCATGCCTCTGTACTTCTTTTTCCATGCATAGAAGATAGCAAGAGCAATGCCGTGTTCACGACAAATTTGCTCTACTGTTTTGTCTGCTGTTTGACTTTTGAGAATTGCCACAATTTGGCCCTCACTAAATTTTGATGCTTTCATTTTTTTAACCGTTTTATTGTTGGGAAAATTAATAATTTTTCTCCAATTTTAATTGGTTACTTCATAAGGAAAGGGGATATACGCTAACACCTGCAACGGGTTAAGTATTGGCGTAGTAGGGTTTTCAGTTTGGAAGGAAAATAAAAAGGCATAAAAAAAACTTTGACAAACGTTTTCTTTGGCGTTTCAATTTGTCAAAGTTTTAATTATATGATATTAAGCCTCTTTTACAGGTTCTGTGGTAGAGGTTTTTTCTTTCAACCTTTCTTTGATAGGGGCGGCAACTGACTCAGCAAATTTATGGATTTTGCTTTTGCTGATTTCTACTTGCTCTTCTAAGTCTTTTTTCAATTCAGCAGATTTTTTAGCAAATTCTTTTCTAAGTTCTGAGGATTTTTCATCAAAATCTTGCTTTACATCACCTGCTTTCTTTGCAATTTTTTCTCTCGTTTTCTCTCCTTTATCAGGTGCTAATAAGATACCTGCTAAAGCTCCTAAAGAAACGCCTGCTAATAAAAATAATAATTCTGACTTTTTCATAATGATTTCGTTTTTAAAGTTAAATTTTCGTTGCAAAGGTAGGGAATAAAAATTTATTTCATTGGCTAATATGTGTTAGAAATTGCAAAAAAACACTTATACAATAGACAGAAATAACATTTTTTTGTAAATTGCCGTTCGTTTGACTGGCAAAATTGTAAATTTTATGTTTAATATATTCGATTTATTTGGCAAAAAAGAAGAAGAGGAGGAAGAATTCATCATCATTCGCTCTGCAAAAATTTATACAGAAAAGGGTACGCTCAATGTGGATCTTTACGAAGACGATGCCCCTATGACAGTAAACAGTTTTTGCAATTTGGCTGAAAAGGGTTTTTATCAAAATATGATTTTTCATAGGGTTATCCCCGATACTCTCGTGCAAACAGGTTGCCCAAAAGGTGATGGCACAGGTGGGGCGGGCTATTTTGTCAAATGCGAACTTGGCGGCAAACTCCAAGCCCACGATAGAGGGGTGCTTTCTATGGCAAACTGCGGAAGAAATACAGGCAGTTCGCAGTTCTTTATTTGCTTGGGACGCTTAGAAACCGAAATGTTCAATGGTAGCCATACATGCTTTGGGAAGGTCATAGAAGACGATTTGGAATATTTGGACGACCTAAAGGTTGGCGATAAAATGACCAAAATAGAAATTATTTCTACCAAAGTTGTTAAAGAAAAAGAATAAATTTACTTATTGACAAAAAATATGAGCAAAAGAGTTCAAATTATAGCTTTAATTCTGATAATTGTTTTTTTATTACCATTCCTACTACCTTTTTTGAAGAGTTTTTTCTCCGAAAAAGGTAATGAGAAAGCAGCAGAAGAATATGTGCAAAGTCAGACGACTAATACATCACCAAGTTTTAAAAAAGAAGGAGAGCTGAGTTTTATAAGTAAGACAAATCAGCAGGAAATCAAAAAAATACAAATAGAAATTGCTGATAATGAGGGAGAACGGCAGCAAGGACTGATGTATCGGACGGCAATGGAGGAGGGGCAAGGAATGTTGTTCATCTTCCCAAATTCAGAGCCTCAATCTTTTTGGATGAAAAATACGCTTATTTCCTTAGACTTGCTTTTTGTAGATGAAAATAAGGAAATAGTAACTATCCAGAAATATGCACAGCCAAAATCTGAAAGTTCTATCCCCTCATCGAAGCCCGCTAAGTATGTAGTGGAAGTAAATGCAGGTTTTTGCGACCGCTATCAAATAAAAGAAGGAGATGTGGTAAAGTTTTAAGCTACAGAAATTATGCGAATGATTTATTCCCCAGACGAGGTAATACTTGGAAGCGAAGAAAAAACGATTTTTTTGGCGGGTAGCATCGAGAACGGTGTAGCGGAAGATTGGCAGGCGATGCTCGCCGAACGGCTTGATGTGCCAAATTTGGTGCTGCTGAACCCACGCAGGAAAGAATGGGATGCTAATTGGAAACAAAGTATTGAAAATCAGATGTTTGCAGAGCAAGTGAATTGGGAGTTGGCGGGTTTGGAAATGGCTAACTTGGTAGTCATGAACTTCAGCCCCGCTACGCTCTCCCCAATTAGTTTGCTCGAATTTGGCTTGTATGCCCGTTCGGGGAAAATGGTTGTTTGTTGCCCTGACGGATTTTGGAGAAAGGGAAACATAGATGTTACTTGCCAAAGATATAAAGTAAAGCAAGTGACAAATTTGGCAGATTTGGCAAATGAAATTTTGGCGATTTTCTAAAAATAAAACCTCCTGACGTAAAATTTTGAGCAAAAATGAATGGCAAATGAATATGACAAATGTCTATTCAGGATGTAAGTTGAATAAAATTTAAACTCGAATCCCAAGTACAATCACATCTTCTGTTTGTTTTTGGTTTCCTTTCCATTGTTCAAAAGTAGTTTCTATTTGCTTTTTTTGTTCTTCCATCGGTTTTGTAGCTATTTCCAATAATAATTGTTTCAGATTGCCAACCATGATTTTTTTGTTCTCCTCCAAATTGGTCTTGAAAGCCGTCCGAACAGAGATAAAACATACAGCCATCAGTTATTAGTTTCGGATTATCTGATAAAATTTGGCTATTGCTGGATAATTGAATGGTATGTTTCTTATACAAAAATCCTTCTTTCCTTTGTCCAGCAATCAGAGTTTTATCAGCTTTTATTTCTATAAGCTATTGATTATGAACGTAATAAATTAGGTGCATAGCTCCTGCATAACTAATTTTCAAATCTTGCGAATTTGCGATATTTTCTGAAAAGTGAGAATAGAAATATCCATACCATCTTTTACTGTTCCTTTGGAGTGCAAAAGTATCTTTTCTAATAAAGGATTCATCAAATCCAAAATTTTATTAGGCTCATATATTTCATAATCATGGACAATTTGATTGAGAATATTATTCCAATCATTGTCATAAATGCCCCCGATAGCCCATTTGTCCTACCCCTCCCTATCAGCACCCATTTAGAAGTAGAAATTTAGGAAAATATATTTAACTTGTAACACTAAATTTTTACGAAGATGAAAAAGAGC